>CAVOWZ010000011.1:0-611713 GCA_963700275.1 uncultured Bacteroidales bacterium
AAGGAAAATCGTGCTATTTCATCTTTCCTGTTCCCTATAATAAGACCGGTGGCTATTGTAGCCCCCGATCGTGAAATCCCGGGAATTACGGCAACTGCCTGAGCAAGGCCAATAATGAGTGCATCAAGATAACCAATGCTCCTGTCTCTTTTTTTAATGAAATGAGCTGTTGTTAGCAAAGCAGATGTGACCAGAAGCATCAAGCCCACAAATACCAGGTTCCCATTGAACAATGCTTCAACCTCGTCTTTGAAAAAAAGGCCGACAAAGCCTACAGGGACCATTGATATGAGTATTTTAAGTATATAGGAAGTTTCGTCGTTCATTCTGAACCTGAAAAAGCCCCCGAAAAGGGATAATATTTCTTTCCGGAATACGACGATTGTGCTCAGTACCGTTGCTCCGTGAACAGCGACAGTAAAATAAAAGCTTGATTCAGGGTTTACTCCGAAAATGGATTTGGCTATTTCCAGATGACCGGAGCTGCTGACAGGAAGGAATTCCGTCAGCCCCTGGATAAGTCCTAAAATTAAGGCTTCAATCCAACTCATTCTTTTGGCTTTTTCATGATAGCCCAGATCTCGAAGACAAATCCGGCCAGCACTACTATAGGAGCAAGGGTTATCCTTCTGAAACTGAATATCTCATCGCTGAATTCAGCAGGATTATCCGATTTCCCTCCCAGCATGAGAAGGAATCCGATAACAATTATCACAAAACCTATAGCCAGTAATTTATAATTTTCCCTTCCCAGGGCAAAATTAATTTTTTCCTTTTCATCCTTTTTTGCAGCCATATAATGCTAAAAATATAGTTTGTCTTCAGAAATGCTCAGGTAACGGTTAACCGAAAACCAGGTTGACACTATGTTGATCAGAATACCTGTAATTATTATTGCCAGTCCAAGTAATATAAGGAGATTGGTACTTTCGAAGGTGAACATCATGAAAAATTCCTTTTCTATCATATAAAGAAGTCCCATAAGCAGGATCATTGAAATCAGTGCAGCCAGGAAGCCATGAAAGGTGCTCTGAACCAGAAAAGGCCTCCTGATGAAAGAACGGGTCGCTCCTACAAGTTGCATAGTACGTATAATAAACCTCTTTGAATAGATAGAAAGC
This sequence comes from uncultured Bacteroidales bacterium, assembly GCA_963700275.1. Taxonomy (GTDB): domain Bacteria; phylum Bacteroidota; class Bacteroidia; order Bacteroidales; family VadinHA17; genus LD21. The sequence continues at coordinate 1,122 of CAVOWZ010000011.1, forward strand.
CTTATTGTATTATTTATGATTGTCAGGGCAATAAGGAACAGAAATAAGCTTATTACAAGCAGGAACACACTTATCTTATTTACATTCTCATTAATAAGATAAAGAAGGGATTCCTGGTAATAAACCTCTTTTACAAAGGGATATTCGAGGATATATTTTTCAATTTTAGCCACGCTGTCAGGACTTGTATAATCCGATACCAGGTAAACATCAATAGACGGGGGAAGAGGATTATCCCCGAGGAAACTGATAAAATCCTCACCCAGCTCCTCCTTCATTTTTGCTGCAGCTTCATCCTTCGAAACATACTCAGTAGATTTGACATAAGTTTTTGCATCAAGATCTTTCTGAAGAAGCCTTATATCTGCCTCCCTGGCATCATCGTCAAGCATCACCCAGAAAGAAAGGCTCTCCCTGAAATAATCAGATAACCCTTTTGCATTTATAAGAACCAGGCCCAGTATCCCCAGAAGAAAAAGAACGAGGGACACGCTGACAACAAGCGTCAGATATGAACTTCTGAGTCTGGTTTTCGAAAATCCTGTTTCGTTCTTTTTCATTCTCTAATACTACTAAACTAATTCATTACCGTCATTGCGAGGAGCGAAGCGACGAAGCACAACGTTACTCCACCACCGTCATCCACCCGAATTCGTCAGGTTCATCTCCATTCTGTATCGCAACAAGCTTATTGTAGAGCTTCATTGTTACAGGACCGGGTTTCCCGTCGGAACAATATTCATAAGTCATATTTTTATCGGGATCCACAATTTTGGCAATAGGAGTTATTACTGCAGCGGTTCCGCAGGCTCCTGTTTCAGAAAATGTTGAAAGTTCTCCAACAGGAATACGCCTTCTTTCAGTTTTCATTCCCATCGAAGCTGCAATATCGATGAGGCTCATATTTGTTATAGAGTTCAGAATTGAATTTGATTTTGGAGTGATATATTTATCCCCTTTGATCCCGTAGAAATTAGCCGGACCGCATTCATCAATATATTTTTTCTCCTTTGCATCAAGGAACAGAGCGCTTGAATATCCTCCTTCTTTGGCAGCTATCAGGGCACGAAGACTGGCTGCATAATTTCCACCGACCTTAAAAGTACCTGTTCCCATCGGAGCTGCCCTGTCAACATCCCTGCAGATCATCATATTGACAGGCTTGATCCCTTCCCTGAAATAAGGGCCGACAGGAGTAACAAATACGATGAATGTATACTCAGCGGACGGCTTTACCCCGACTTCTGCACCGCTTCCATATAATAATGGCCTGATATATAATGTTGCCCCCGTTCCGTACGGTGGAACAAAATGCCTGTTCAGCTTAACTGCCTGGAAAATTGCTTCTTTAAATAAATCTTCAGGTACAACAGCCATTTTAATGCCATCGGCTGATAACATAAATCTTTTTGCATTTTCCTGCCACCGGAAGAGTCTTATTTTTCCGTCTTTGCCCATATAGGCTTTCAGTCCTTCAAAAGCTTCCTGCCCGTAATGCAGACCTGTAGCTGCAATATGTATATCAATAAATTCTGAATCCGACACTTCAGGCTTGCTCCATTTACCGTTTTTATAATAGCACCTGATATTATGATCGGTTTTCAAATAACCGAAATGAAGATTCTTCCAGTCAAGTTTTTCCATTACAGTCTCAATTATTAATGGCGCAAAATTACATTTTTAAAATCTAATATTTTCAGTTTACCCTGATATTCCATCCGGAGCATAATAACTCCTCAGTGCGGCTATCTGTTCTTCCGGAGATACTCCCCTCAGGATTCCTGCCTTGAATGTTTTAAAATCATGACCGGCAATCAGTTTTATCTGAGTCTCCAGCCATTCCTTCCTGTTGTGGGTTTTACCGTACTCAGTTTCTTCCTTCAGCAGCTTATCAGTTAGTTTTATAAAATCGATCCTGCCGAGATAATCAAACCTGGCATCATGCAAAATATTATCTGTTAATGATTCCTGTATATTATTGTATGAATTTCTGATAAGCCTTTTCACTTCATCAATCTCCTGCCGGTCAAAGCCATACCGGGGCAGTATCTCTTCCACAGTAAGAAGTGATGATTCAGCATATTTTTCATAATCATAATCAGAAATAAATCCCGTAAAAAGGAATAATGCCGCAAGTTTCAGGCTTATAAACTCTTCATCTGTAACTTTTTCGGCTGTAGCCAGGATTTCTGCCTGGGTACAGATATTTTTCACATTAGCTGAATTATGAAAATACATATTCGGGGGAGCTTCATCATCAAACAATTTAACAATTGTTTCTTCAATATCCTGAAGCTTGATCATCTTCATTTTAAGGATGAATTTACCGTTGGGTTTTCCGTTATCATCCCTTAAACCGGGAATGATACCGTTAACAAAATACATATCAATCTCACCCTTGTATTTTACCGGCATCTTACCACGGTGTTCGCAGACAAAAAAATCTTTTACGAATTCATATGTCGTTCCCGAAATATTAATCCTGCCTGCCTCTCCCGAGGATTCCATCCTGCTGGCAGTATTTACCGTGTCTCCCCATATGTCATATGAAAGTTTTTTATGCCCGACAACACCCGCCACCACTGTTCCTGTATGTATTCCAATTCTTATATCCCACAACAGCATTCCGTTAATCCTTGATGCCTCTTTAAGCCTTGTCATATATGTCTGCATCTCCATGGCGGCAAGGATAACCTCCACAGGATTAGTCCTGTTCTTTTCAGGTATCCCTCCTGCACACATGTAAGCATCACCTATAGTTTTTATCTTCTCAATCCCGAGTTTTTCAACAACCGAGTCGAAATAAAAGAAGAACTTATCCAGTTCATCAATCAGCATTTCCGGATTCATTTCTTCGGCCAGCTTTGTAAATCCTTGAATATCTGAGAATAATACAGTAACAAAATTGTATTTCATCTTGGTTGCCCTGCCGGTCTCCATGATCTCGCTTGCAGTGTTTTTAGGCAACACATTTGCCAGCAGATTCTCTGTTTTTTCCTTCTCAATTATCAGATCCTCTGTCCTGTTGTTTATTATCTGCTCAAGCATATACTGCGTGCGGGCAAATCTCAGGTTTAAAACTGAATAAATGGTCCAGATTGTAAGCGCTGCAAGGCAAAAGTAAATAAATAAAGCTGCAGGAGAATAATACCAGAGAGGCAGTACCCTCAGATCTGCAAGATGCTCTTCTCCTGCACTACTTTTAAGATCGGTGTACCTTACCCTGAAATTGTACCTGCCTGCCGGCAGGTTGGTATATTCTTTAAACCCTGTTCTGAACCATTGACTCCACTGTCTGTCAAATCCCTCCAGAAAATACATATAAACAAGTGAATCCGATTCAGTCAGCTCAAATGCAACATTATTATTCTTCCTATTTATAACTATCTCTGTTGGCTGATTATTCCCTGACGAAATATTCATTACTGAATCTCCGTTAAGAATTATCCGCTGAAGGATCGGGATCTCCTCAACGGTCATTGCATTTCCGGCTAAAAAACAGGCAGGAAAGATCAATGCTGTAATAAGAGTTATTTTCAGACTTCTGCAGAAACCCATACAAAATGTTGAAATAAACTATTCCAAATGTAATACTTAATCAAGTTCAGTCAAAAGGAATGCCCAATTTTCAGTATTTTTGACCCTGTGATTGAAAGTCCCTGATATGGATATCGTGTTTGCAACCAATAATGAGAATAAAACCAGAGAGATTAGAAATATTCTGGGTGACTCTTTCAACCTGCTGAGCCTGATTGATTTAAATATTACTGAGGATATCCCCGAAAATGAACCGACACTTGAAGGGAATGCTCTTCATAAAGCAAGATTTGTTCATAATATTTTAAATATGAATGTATTTGCCGACGATACAGGGCTTGAGACTTATTTACTAAAAGGCCTTCCGGGAGTAAAATCGGCACGTTTTGCAGGAGAAGATAAAAATTCTGATGCAAATATTGATAAGCTCCTTGCTATGATGGGAAAATCAAAAAACAGGAAAGCAAGGTTCAGAACAGTCATTGCCCTGATAATGGAGGGGAAGGAATATGTTTTCGAGGGAATTGTTGATGGCAGGATCATATCAGAGAGGAGAGGAAAAGACGGGTTCGGTTATGATCCTGTATTCGTCCCGGATGGTGAAACCAGGACGTTTGCAGAAATGCCGCTTGGTGAGAAAAACAAAATTTCCCACAGGGCCAGGGCAATTGAAAAATTGAAATTATTCCTCGACCGGTTTGATGACCCTCAGACTAAAGATACAATTTAACCGAATATCTGCCTGATGAGAATAATACTTCTCCTTATCCTCCTGACAGCACTCTTTGATGATCTGTCTGCACAGACACCGGTAGGAACATGGAGTGATCATCTCATTTACAACAAGGCTGAGGATCTGGCTTTCGGATCAAAAGAAGTTTACGCATCAACCGGCTCCTCGGTAATCGTCTATAACAGGGAATTCGACGAACTAAGAAAACTCTCAAGAATTAACGGGCTGACTGAGACCGGTATCAGTACATTAGGCTGGTCGGAGGAGAATAATACACTCATCATCGCTTATTCAAGCACCAACCTTGATCTTATAACAGATAATACGATCTATAATATCCCTGATATTAGCAGGAAATATATTCCCGGCAAAAAAGAAATAAACAGGATAAGAACTGACGGCAGGTATGCATACCTTTCCTGCAGCTTCGGCATAGTTGTAATCGATCTTGCCAGGAAAGAAATATATGATACATGGAAGCCCGGAGACAATATTCGTACTGCCGAAGTATGGGATCTGACATTCGGTAATGGGAGAATTTATGCCGCAACTGACATGGGTTTGTTTTACGCGGGTGCCTCCGATGAGGGCCTGTCATATTCAGGCAACTGGTCACTCGAAAACAGGTTACCAAATCCTGCGGGTAATTATAATGCCCTGCTTTTTACGGGCAACCGCCTATATGCGAACAGATCGGGAGAGAATTTTGACGGAGATTCATTATATGTCATTGAAACAACAGGTTCCCTGTTTTACTATGAATCCGGCCTGTTTAACGAATCAATTGATCCTGGTCCGGGTGGATTTATAGTTTCTTCGGGCAGTTCGGCAAGATACTACTCACCCGCAGGCATCCTGTTAAAAACCATAAATAGTTATTCCCGTGGGAATCCGGACATTGCGATGGCAGTCCCGGATAATAACAATAATATATGGATAGCAGACAGGAGTTCAGGCCTGTTAAGGTTGAAGAATATGAGCGAACTCAATTTCCTGACTCTGCCCGGTCCTGTTTCAAATGATGCTATCAGTATTACCTCATTGAACGGTAAGACTATAATCTGCGGAGGTGGTATCGATGCTTCATGGAACAATCTCTGGAAGCCGTTTAATGTATCGGTTTATGAAAATAATACCTGGGACCAGATAACCTCATTGCCAAATAACGATGCGATGAGGGCTGTAATAGATCCCTCGAACAGTAACCATTTTTTTGTTTCTACCTGGGGAACAGGATTGCTGGAGTATGAAAATAATAAGCTTGTAAAGAATTATACTGATGCCAATTCAGAATTGGAAAATATAATACCCGGTAAACCTTATGTCCGTACCAGTGGCATGGCAATGGATAATAAAGGTTATCTCTGGGTTACCCAGCCTGAAGTTGCAGGAACCATTAAAGCGCTGAAGCCTGACGGGACCTGGATTATTAATCCGGTTACAATAACAGTTCCCACTGTCGGGGATATAATAATTACTAAAGCCGGACATAAATGGGTAATCCTTCCGCGCGGCTACGGACTTTTTTTACTTGATGATAATGATACACCAGAATCTTTCGGTGATGATGTTTCTAAAAAGATACTTGTAACAGATTCCGAAAATAAGGTTTTCTCATCTTATTTTTCAATTGCTGAGGACCTGGACGGGAATATCTGGATAGGTACGGACCAGGGTCCTTTAGTCTATTACAGCCCTGAAAGAATTTTCAGTACCGACCTGAAAGCATATCGTATAAAAATTCCGCGGGACGACGGTTCGGGCCTTGCGGATTATATGCTCGGTACTGAAACCATAACCGCGATAGCAGTTGACGGCGCGAACAGGAAATGGATCGGAACATCCAACTCAGGTGCGTATCTTCTGTCTCCTGACGGTATTACTCAGATAGCAAATTATAATGAATCCAACAGTCCTCTGTTTTCAAACTCCATAATGAGCATAAGCGTGGATAACAAATCAGGAAACGTCTGGTTTGCCACATCAAAAGGTGTTCAGTCACTCCGTGGCGATGCAACTGAAGGCGCTGATGACTTTACCGGGGTATATGCTTTCCCTAATCCTGTAAGGGAAGATTTTGAAGGAAACCTTACTGTTACAGGACTATTAAGGGAAACCAGGGTAAGCATAACTGATATAAGTGGGAATCTCGTTTATAAGACTGTCTCCGACGGAGGTCAGGCTTCGTGGGATCTCAGGACCTATAACGGACAAAGGGTTGCCACTGGCGTTTACCTTATATTCTGTGCCGCAACCGACGGGTCACAATCGTGCGTTATTAAAGTGCTTGTAATAAGATAAATACACCTCAGGAAATCAGGCTCTGTATTCTCTTGATCTGAAGCTGCTTATTCACTTCTCTCAGTCTTCTGGCTGTCCTGGTGAAATACTGATGGCCGGAAATGAATTTAACCTGCAGTTTATTCCATTCATTCAGAGATCCCATTTTATTCTGGGACTTCAGCTCCTCAAAAAGCGAATTTGAAACAGGGATGAAATCGCTTCTTCCGAGATAATCAAGATCAGAATCACAGATGATCTCTTCGAGGAGGTCTGAAGGTTTTGGAGGAAGTTTGGTTGACATTATGATCGAACAGATCCGTCTCAATCTGATCAGGGGTATAATTATAATGAGGCAGCATCTCTCCGGCAATAATGGTTCCATGGTATTCATGATTGTCATAAGCAACTGTATGCCCCACATCATGGAACAGGGCGGCTGTTTTCAGGATTAGTATTTCTTCATCTGTACATCCTTCTGCCCAGCCTATAAGCTCAACCTCGGTAACAACATCTACGGTGTGCTTAACATTATGATAATAGAGAAACCCGGGAAGCTCCTTCTCAAGCTTGTCGAGAATTATTTCCTGGATATCAGTGAACTGTATAAGCCCGAATTTAATCCTGAAAGCGTCATTTGGTAAAATCCTTTTCCCGTCAACCGAAAATTCATGCTTAAGTCCCTTTACCCTGTACAGCTGCAGATCACCCTTGTACTTTACCGGTAACTTACCGAAATATTCACAATCGAAAAATTCCTTGACAAGTTCATAGGTCATCACAGATATCAGTATCATCCAGTTTTCTGATATCGTTTCAAGACGGCTGGCAGTGTTAACAGTATCGCCCTTGATATCATAATTGATCTTCTTCCTTCCTGTTATTGCTGCGGTGACCGGCCCGGTATGAATACCAATTTTAAATTCCCATAATCTTTCCCCTCCGGTTCTTTTCTTCTGCTCGAAATCGGACAGAAAATTTCTCATTTCAATAGCAGCCATTACAACATCAACGGGGTTTGTAATGTTTTTCACTGGTATCCCGCCGGCACACATGAAGGTATCTCCGATTGTCTTTATCTTTTCAATCTTATACCTTGATGCAATCTGATCAAATTCGAAAAGTATCTCATCAAGCTCATCCATAAGCAAAGCTGAATCAGTCCCTTCCGACATTATTGAACTTGTATGAATTTCGGAGAACAGAACCGTCGCCATATTGAATTTAAGCGACTTTTCCTTCTCTCTCTGTTTCAGTACCCTCCTTTTTCCCTTCAGGAGATAACTTTTCACAGAGGGTTTTCATCTTTTCATAATCCTTCTGAAGCTTCTCATTCTGTTTGTGCAAAGCTTTTGCCTTTTCTTCCAGTTCCTTATTCTGACGGGCAAGCTTCGCAATCCTCTTTACTAGCTCCTCATTATTTGTTGCGATCATCAGACAGCAGGTTGATTGACAAATATAACAATTCCAGTCTCACCTTTCAAGAACCATAATTACCAAATTATATTACTTTTGAACAAAATCCCTTCCTGATGATCGATTCCTCAAAGGCAATAGTACTTCATCAGATAAAATATTCCGACTCAGGGATCGTCGTTCAGCTCTTTTACACGGAAGTTCGGACAGGCATATCATTTCTGATAAAAGGAATGAGAAAAAAAATTCAGGGAAACACAATGTACTTTTTCAGCCAATGTTCAATCCTCGAAATTGCAATTTATTATAAAGAATCGAGGGAAATGCAGATAATGAAGGAATTTCTCAGCTTCATATTCTCCGGCTGATATTTATTCAAATATAAGGAAGAGCTCTGTCGCCATTTTTCTTGGTGAAGTGCTGACTTCGGTCCTGAGAGAAGAGAGTCCTAACAATGCTCTTTTGATTTTCTGAAATCGGTTATATATTTTGATAATTGCAGAGAAGATTATGCAAATTTCCATCTCGCATTTCTGGCAGGCCTAAGCAGTTATCTCGGATTTGAACCAGGGAAAGCAGGCACACAGGACAATATATTTTTTGACATGCTGAACGGTAATTTTGTTCAGTATCCCCCGGCTCATGGAAATTATGCAGGTCCGGAAATATCTGACATCCTTGCCGGACTCTTTTCTTCATCCTATGAAAATATGAATAAATCCTGCTTACGGGAGCTGTACGAAATGAGGTCCTTGAGACTCTGGTGAAATATTATTCAATTCATCTTCCGGGATTAAAAAGGATCAATCCCTGGAAGTGCTTAAAGAGGTTTTCAGCTGAGTAAATACTGTGATGATGATTTTAATTATCTTTAATGCCTGAACTGATCTTCTCGATGCCAATTATTATCTTCAATATTTAATTATGCTTAATACCAAGCGTTTAAACCAGATAGAGCTTTTCAAAAAATATCCTGCTGAAACCAACAGAAGACATTTTCCCGTCTGCTTGCAAAAGCCTCCACAACAGAATGGGGAAAAAAATATGATTATGCTTCCATTAAATCAGTAAAGGATTATCAGTCAAGAGTTCCGGTACAGACATATGAAGATATTATCCCTTATGTTGAAAGGACTGGGAAAAGGAGAAACAAATCTATTATGGCCGGGAGAAATAAAATGGTTTGCAAAATCTTCCGGAACCACTCGACAAAAAGCAAATTTATCCCGATGAGCAGAGAAGCTCTGGAAGATTGTCATACCGGGCAGCAAAAGATATTCTTACCATCTACACTAATAATAACCCAAAACCCGAATTTTCTCCGGGAAAGGCCTTACTCTGGGCGGAAGTCAAAATTAATCAGTTCAGTAACGATGCATTATGCGGCGATCTTTCGGCAATTACTGATTGAAAATACTCCTTTCTGGGTTGAATGATCAGAACTCCTAAAAAGAGATTGCTCTTATTGAGATTTCGAAGAAAAGCTTGAACTGATCACAAAAGCTACAGTAAAACAAAATGTAACAAGTATTTCAGGTGTTCCTTCCTGGTATCTTGTACTAATAAAATATATTCTTGCATATACCGGAAAATCAAACCTGCTTGATGTCTGGCCAAACCTGGAAGTATTTTTCCATGGAGGAATAAGTTTCACACCCTACCGTGAACAGTTATAAAAAACTGATTCTCGGCGACCAGATGCATTATATGGAGACCTATAATGCATCAGAAGGATTTTTCGGAATCCAGGATGACCCGTCAATTCGATATGCTCCTTATGCTCGATTATGGAATCTTTTATGAATTTATCCCTGCCGATAAGATCAACATCCGATTCTCCTCCTGCTTATACTATCGGTGAAGTTGAAGAGGGTGTAAACTATGCAATAGTAATTTCAACAAATGGAGGACTTTGGAGATATATGATGGGCGATACGGTTGATTTTTACCAGCACTTGATCCACACAGGTTAAGGTATCACGGACAGAACAAAAATTTTATAAATGTTTTTGGCGAAGAGGTAATAATTGATAATGCTGAAAAGGCACTTGAAGCAGCATGCAAGGAAACAGGAGCAATGATTTCGGAATATACTGCCGGGCCCGTATATATGGGAACATCATCAAAAGGTTCACATGAATGGATAATTGAATTTGAAAAAGAACCTTCGGATATCGATCAGTTTACCGAAATTCTTGATGAAACACTTAAATCGGTTAACTCTGATTATGAAGCAAACGATATAAGGATCTAAATCTTGTGATGCCGGTAGTAAGGATCTGCTCCAAATGGGACTTTTAATAACTGGCTGAAGGCTAAAAATAAACTTGGAGGACAGAATAAGGTTCCCCGGCTTTCATCAAGGATACAAGGGAGTATCATAGACAGAGCTGATTTATAAATTTAATCTTTGAATTCAAATAGTATTCTAAATTTTTTAGATAATTTTTACATGCCTTAAATTAAAACATCTAACCATGCATATAGCTATAGCAGGAAATATCGGATCGGGAAAGACAACTCTGGCAGGACTGCTTGCAAAACAATACGGATGGACTCCTCATTATGAAGATGTTGATGACAATCCTTACCTGAATGATTTTTATGAGGATATGCAGCGCTGGTCATTCAACCTGCAGATCTATTTTCTAAATTCCCGTTTCAGCCAGATACTGGAAATAAGAAAATCGGAAAAAACAATAGTCCAGGACAGGACAATTTACGAGGATGCATATATATTTGCTCCCAACCTTCATTCGATGGGACTGATGTCGACCCGCGACTTTGACAACTATTCTACTCTTTTCAAAATGATGAGCTCGCTTGTACAAACCTCCCGATCTGCTGCTTTACCTCAGGGCTTCTGTTCCTACTCTGGTAAACCAGATCCAGAAAAGGGGACGGGAATATGAAAGCTCAATACGTATCGATTACCTTAAAAGACTGAATGAGAGATATGAAGCATGGATGGAAACCTATAACCTGGGAAAGGTTCTTATAATTGAAGCCGACCATTATAACTTCCCCAATAACAAAGACCATCTCAGCGAAGTGATCGATAAGATCAACGCTGAACTTCACGGACTATTCTGATTCTATTTTGGCTGCAAATCTGGCTTTGGGTGTTAAAGCCACTCTGTACATAATTTTCGGTATTGAGATATTTTTTTGCAACGCCTGTATTTTTTTCGACTGTGATCGAATTAACAAGATCTTTATATTCTTCAAGGGAAAGCATCCTTGTTGCCATACAGGAAATGATTCTGAAGGAATGATATCCAGAAACTATTTTCCTTGATCTGTGTTTCCCGTTCACGTATCATTGTCTCTTTTACTTTATTCAGATCAGTTTCTGCTGGTCCTTCCTTTTTGATTTTATCCATTTCATCCAGAACTGTCTGAGAAAGTTTTTCAATATTATCAGGACTGCAACCCCATTGTGACAGTGATGGAGTATTTTGGTTCCGGAAGCTTTTGCGGACTGCCGCTAATACTTACACCATAAACGCCTCCCTGATCTTCCCGCATTGATTCCCTGTAATTTGATAGTAAGTATACTCATTAACATAGAGAATCCCTGCCTGTCTTTCGGTTTCCATTTGAAATCGTCTTTCCACACCATAGCAACACGGCTCTGAGGTTCGGAGTTTTTTGGAACATCAACAATAACTTTACCTTCCGGGAATCCAGGTGATACATCTTTCCAGGTCTCTTTTCGTTTTATTGAAGGAAGTCCTCCGATATATTTTTCAAGCAGAGGAATAACTTCATCCACCTTAAAATTACCAACCATAACATATGTAAAATCGCTGGCATCGGCAAATCGGTCTTTGAATATTTCAATCAGCCCTGTCAAGATTTATCTGGTCAAACTGGGCTTCGGTGGGAATGGCAATTACTCTTGGGATTATTCATTGAGACTATTTTTGAAAGGTATCTGGAAAATATCATCAGCGGAATTGACCTCATCGGTTTGATCATGTTTTTCATCCGTGAAATATATGAATTAAAAGCATCTTCATCTCGCGGATCTTTGTAAAATAGAGATAATTCAGCTGAAGCATTGTTTCAAGGTCTTTCGGAGAACAGCTGCCTCTTACCCCTTCCCGAAGCTCATCAATATATGGCGAAAGTTTTGCAGTATTGCCCGAAAGCTTCTTTTGCAGATCGGTATATCATAATCCCCAAGTCCGCTTTGGACAATAATTGTCGGGGCCAGGGTTGCTGACAGAACATCCTGGTCGGGATAGAGCGAAAAGCCACCCGGGCTGAAAGATGAAACAAGAATCTCATCATTCTTAAAATCAGTTGGTTTCAGTATCATCCTGACTCCGTTGCCAAACTGCAATTCGGTAAATCCGAAATCACTGTTTGTCTGTTTTCTTTATAACCGAAGAAGGTACAGGCTGTTCAGCAAGAAGCGGAGCATCAGATACCTTGTCAACATAAGCTTCAACTTTCTTTGATCCTGCTGATTTAATTATTTCTGCAACCTCCTGTTCAGTTGGGACTATTACTCCCTCTTTTTCCTGCGCAGTAATGAGTGCCAGAATATTCTTATCTGTGATCCAGGTCTGCCCATTTTATTGATCTCCTCAAGGGTAATACCGGGCAGGAATTCTTTTACCATCTCATATTCCTTCTGGTAACCCGGAATACATTCCGGGTCAGATAATTTCTTATAAACTCATCGGCATAAAGCCGATGATAAAGTCTTATCAGCTTCTTTTGCACCCTTTTCATATAATGAAAGGATATTCTTCTTTTCCCTTTCAAGCTCAGAGGCAGTGAAGCCAAACTGACGAACTTTTTCATTTTCAGAAAGGATCAGCTTCAATGCTTTTATCAATCTGGTTTTCTTTTGCAGCAACAGACAAGGAATAAACATCCACTGACCGTGCCGATAAAAGATCCGTATCCTGCCCCGGCATACATGAAGGGAGCATCAGGCTTCTGAGCGATTTCCTGAAGCCGGTTATTGAACATACTTGGTATATAATGACCTCATCTGACTGTTGCGGTAATCACTATATGTAATTGAATGAGCCTTTGGCTGCTTGAACATTATCTGAGCATCAAAACCCGATGCTTCCTTATCGGTGACAACACTTATCAGGTCATATTTCAGGTACAGGGAATTCAATCCGTGGTTTTGGATTCTCCCTTTTCGGTATCCTTCCGAAATATTCCCTTATCTTCTCTTCCGCCAGCTTTGGATCAATGTCGCCAACTACAACAACTGCCATCAGGTCAGGCCTGTACCAGGTATTATAAAAACTGCGAAGAGTATCGTACGGAAATGATCTTAATAACATCAACCTTACCGATAGGAAGTCTTTCTGCATATCGTGATCCTTTTAACAGTACAGGTATATATTTCTGCATCATGCGATCATCAGCTCCAAGTCCTAATCTCCATTCCTCAACTATGACTCCCCTCTCCTTGTCAATTTCCGCATCATCCAGACTTACCTGATGTGCCCAGTCTTCGAGAACCTGGAAACCGGCAGTTTATCGATTCAGCCTTATCAGTCGGTACTTTCAGCATATATATGGTCTCGTCAAAACTTGTTCCGGCATTTATCTCAGCTCCGAATTTCATCCCCATCTCCTCAAGCATGTCGACTATCTGGTTGCTCGGGAAATTCTTTGTGCCGTTAAAACACATATGCTCTACAAAATGAGCCAGGCCCTGCTGACCGTCAGTTTCACAGATAGATCCGGCATTGACTGCAAGCCTCAGTTCCACCCTTTTCTCGGGCTTCTTATTGTATTTTATATAATATGTTATCCCGTTATCAAGCTTGCCAATTTTAATTGCGGATCAGGAGGAATAGGACTGTCTAGGATCCTCGATCTGTGCGATGTACCATCAGATGAAACAATACCCACCATACAATTGTCAAAATAAGTTTTATACTTTTCATTGTCTGATATTTAAATATTTACAGATTCTAGACTAATTGTTCAGATTGATTAATGGATTTTATTCAATTCAGGTAAAATAATTTATTATAGTCTGAGAAAGTCAGAAAGTAAGTATAAATGGCAATTATTGCAAGCTGCACTGTTATATGATCTTCCAATTGATTTTATCATTTTTAACAAAATGGTATGATAATTGAACAATTTATCTATTAACTTTCCGGTTCTTTAGAAAATCGACATAATTATGACCTCAACACGCAGAAATTTTATTAAAACAGCATCCGTACTGGCAGCAGGGTCGGTTATTCCTCTCGAAGCACTCAATTCCCGACCGGGAGTAAGAGTAGCTCCCTCCGACAAGATAAGAGTGGCTCTCATTGGGGCTAACAGCATGGGATGGAACGATCTGGTTTCCTTCCTGAAAAATCCCGAAGTTGAGTGTGTTGCCATGTGTGATGTTGACCGTAATGTGCTTAACAAACGTACTGATGAAATAATAAAAATGGGGCGTCCCAAGCCAAAGCTGTATGTTGATTACCGTAATATGCTTGAAAATAAGGACATTGATATTGTTATTATTGGGACACCCGACCACTGGCATTGTCTTATGTTCTGTGATGCACTTGAATCAGGGAAACATGTATATGTTGAGAAACCTGTCGGTAATTCGATAACTGAGATCAACATTATGCAGAAAGCCGTAAAGAAACATGGCAAAATAGTACAGGTTGGTCAATGGCAGAGAAGTCAGCCCCATTTTGTTGATGCCGTAAACTATCTTAAAACAGGGAAACTGGGGCGCATAAGGGCTTGCAAATCATGGTCGTTTGTTGACTGGAAAGGTCCGGTGCCCAAAATTCCCGATTCACCGGTTCCCGCGGGTGTCGATTATGATATGTGGCTTGGACCTGCTCCCAAACGCCCGTTCAATAAAAACCGTTTCCACTTTACCTGGCGATGGTACTGGGAATATGCCGGCGGCCTTATGACAGATTGGGGAGTGCACCTTATCGACTACATATTATATGGGATGAACAAGGCAGTTCCCACTTCGGTAATGGCAATAGGAGGCAAATATGCTTTCCCGGATGATGATATGGTAACTCCCGACACAATGACTGCCGCTTATGATTTTAATGATTTCATAATGACCTGGGAACATACTATAGGCATTGGTCTCGGGAACTGGAAAAGACCTCACGGAATGGCATATACGGGAGAGAATGGCACTCTTGTACTTGACCGTAAAGGCTGGGAAGTATTTCCCGAAAAGGAAAGAACAGAAGCCGTCCCACTGCAGGCAAATGTTGGTGTAGGCCTTGACCTGCATGTCAGAAACCACCTCGACTGCATTAAGAACAATACTCCACAGAAGCTAAACGCCGACATAAATATCGGCCGTAATGTGGCATTGGTTGCACAAATGGGTAATATCGCTTTCCGTACCGGAGAGAAGGTCTTCTGGAATAATGATAAACAGATCTTTACAACAAAAACCGCAAACAGCCTCATTACACCAACATATAATAATGGTTATACCCTTCCCAGGTATTAGCCGCCATCAGTTGAATATGTAAAAGTACTGAACTGCAGAAATTTACAACAGATCAATTCTGCCTGATTAACAGCACTGAGCTGCAGATATTTGAACAAGATCAATTCTGCTTGTTTAAAACAGGTATGATTATCCTGCTTCTGTTTTTGCTATCGTGCCAGATCCGGATGGTTGATTTCTGAAAATCGCTTAAAGTGGCTTCGTAAATATTTACAAATTTCTGAGGATTTCTGTCAACCAGAGGGAACCAACTGCTCTGGATCTGTATCATTATCTTGTGGCCTTTCCTGAAAGTATGAGCCACATCACCTATATCATATTTTACCTGTTCAACCCTTCCGGGAACAAACGGCTGAGGCTTTTCAAAACTATTCCTGTAACGGCCTCTCAATACCTCTGCATGGACCAGCATCTCATAGCCACCCATAGGATAAACCAGAGAAGGGTCTTTCCCGGAATAAATGTCAACATCATTATATCCGAGATTGTCGGGAAATACATCAATCAGCTTAACAATAAAATCGGCATCCGTTGTTGAAATTGAAGCAGCCAGATCGGCGGTAATAACACCCGTTACGGTAATATCATCATCAAGAACAGCTGTTTTGAATGTAAGCACATCCGGTCGTCTGCCGGCAAAACGCTGGTCGTCAATCATATATTCAACTGACCTGTTAAAATGGACATCCTCCGTATATGGAACCGGTTTTGCCGGATCACTTATGTATTCACTGTAACCCGTTTTAACTAAAGGACCATTCCAATCGAGCTTCCCTCCTTCATGAAGAAAAAGGCTCCTGTCTTCTTTGCCCGCCGGCGGCCACTTGTCAAATGCTTTCCATTCATTTGATCCTGTAATAAATATATTTGCCTCCGCCAGATGTGAAATATCTCCCTTCCCCTTAAGGAAATAATTGAAGAATGGTATTTCAAAATTCTGCTGGTACCAGAGAGATGTATTACTTCCAAACTTAATATTACCGAGGTGAGTACCATCATTGGAGGCCCATTGAGTATGATACCACGGCCCCATTATAAGTTTGTTAAATTCCTTTCCGGGATTATTCAGCTCAGCTGCCTTATATGCATTCCATGCACCCCAGTTGTCTTCAGCATCAAAATGCCCTCCAACCCATAGCATTGCTGGTTTAAGACCTTTTGTTGCAGTCCTTGTATCACGTGCCTTCCAGAAGGAATCATAATCCGGATGTGCAAAAAGATCTTTCCAGAATCTGACTGAATCACCTGTCAGTTTCAAAAAAGCGGGTAAAGGACCAGTTTCCAGGTAAAATTTATAATTGTCATGAACCGGAAATCCTGCACTTACCGGACCAAGAGTGGTGGTACCAGGACGAGGCACTCCAAATCCGGATCCCAGGGCTGAATAAAAGCTGAAAGCATCCATCAGGAAAAAAGCCCCGTTGTGATGGAAATCATCTCCGATGAACCAGTTTGTGACAGGCGCCTGGGGACTTACTGCAACCAGAGCCGGATGATTGCTGGCAGCGGCCATTGTGGAGTAAAAGCCCGGATAAGAAATCCCGAATACCCCCGCTTTACCATTGTTCCCCGGGATATTCTTCAGCAGCCAGTCAATAGTGTCATATGTGTCACTGGATTCATCAATATCGCTATTTGATTTTTTGTCAGGATTAAAAGGCCTGATATCGACAAAGTCACCCTCACTCATCCACCTGCCCCTCACATCCTGGATTACCATTATATAACCTTCACGCAGGTAGTATTTTAAATAGCTGTTCCAGTAGGCTCTCATGGCTTTACCATAAGGTGCACATGAATAAGGGGTCCTTGTTAACAGGATAGGATGCTGTTCTGTATTATCCTTCGGGATATAAATGGAAGTAAATAATTTAACTCCATCCCTCATGGGTATCTGCCGTTCCGATTTTGTATAATTGTTCACAATCCAGATGCTGTCGGCATTCTGACCGTTAAGAAGAATACAATACGTAGCCAGTACGAAAACAAACAGATTCTTTTTCATTTTGAATTTAAATTTCCGGAAATGTAATTAAACAAAAGATCACTTAACCACAAAGGACACTAAGGTCACACAAAGAGCACAAAGGAAGTAATTAAATACTCAGAATTACTTTTTAATATATTCAAGATTATCATCAAGAGGTGTCATCTTAGGCATCAGCATATGTACAAATCCCAATATGGCAATATAGGAGAATCCTGCAATAATAAATGCCCAGAAATAACCTGTATTACCGGCTTTGTCGAGCACCGAGCCCAGGATAAGATCTGCGAAAATTGCTACAACAACGCCGACCATCTTGCCGATCCCGATCACAGATGCAACTGCTTTTTTTGGGAACACATCGGGGACAAGTGTATAACTGTTGATCGACCATGACTGATGACCGAAAGCGCCGATACCGATAAGGAATACAGCCAGCCATTTGCTTTCAACAATTGATACCAGTGCAACAGGAAGAATGATTATAGCATTAACCAGCAGGGTTATTTTTCTGGCTTTATTGATCGACCATCCTTTTTTTATAAGGGCACCGGAAGCAAGGCCTCCAAGGAGGCTCCCTGCATCAGCCATAAGGAAGATTACAAGGAACGGAAGTCCGATATTATTGATATCAACACCGAACTGTTCGAAAAGGAATTTTGCACCCCAGAAGAGGTAAAACCACCAGACGGCATCGGTAACTGTTGTCAGTGCGAATGCCCAGGTCTCCCTCCGTGGAAAGGTCTTTGCCCAGGGAATTCTTTCGGTCGACTCCGGTTCGGAATCGCTGTTTATATATGTCAGCTCGGCTTTGGAAAGCTTAGGATGAAGTTCAGGTTTGCTATAGGTTCTCCACCAGAGAAAAACCCAAAATGCGCTGAGTACTCCTGTAAAAAGGAATGGTATCTGCCAGTTATCGCCTTCAACGGTAACGATTGCCCCGACAATAAATGGGGCAAGTATTGCCCCTACGCTTGTCGAAGCATCAAAAATACCTGTGGCAAAAGCCCGGTCCCTTTTCGGAAACCATTCAGCCACGGTTTTTATTGCAGCCGGGAAATTTCCCGATTCTCCGATACCAAGACCGAAACGTGCAACAATGAATCCGATCAGACTGAATGCCGGCTTAATTGCAGCATGCAGCATGCCGAATACGCTCCATATCGCAATGGATATTGTATATCCGATCTTTGTTCCAAGCTTGTCAATAAGTCCACCCATGAAAAACAATCCGATCCCATAAGCGATCTTAAAAGAAACCATTATTGCAGCATAATCCTTATTTGTCCAGTCGAAGAGCTTTTGAAGGGTGGGAGCCATAACCCCTATAATACTGCGGTCAAAGTAATTGATTGTTGTTGCCATGAATACGAGGGCAAGAATACGGTAACGGTAATTGCCTATTTTCCCGGGTTGATCAGTCATGATATTCATTTTAGATTGTCCGATATAAAAATAACTAAATATCGGAATAAAGAAATCCCAGGAGATGGATTAATCTTAGCCACGCAGGTGGCTGAAAATGATGAGCAGCCATCTAAAAACTCCTCATTTACCCCCAAGGGGTCTTAGAAGTTTCCGCAAATCTCTAAGTCCCCCTTGGGGGATTTAGGGGCAAAATGGAGAAAGAAGACTTTTTAAACTGCCTCATTGATCATCTTAATATCCTTGAATCTGCACAAAAATGCCAGCTCTTTTGTGATATCACCATAACACGTCTGGCGGTGCAATCCGGCTGACCAGTTTTTCCATAATTTAGTAACATCTCCATCAACTTTAACATCGATCTTTGTCCGGCAGCCTCTGTCATCACTAAGGGAGACTGGAGCTGCAATAATCTCACCAGTGAAGTATGGCAATGAATCAGTACCTACCAGTATTGCCTGGGTAACTTTCTGGCCAATTTTCATTTCGACCTGGGGGACAACACCTTCCTGGCGCTCCATGATTGTCCTCAGTTTATAGGAGGCTGCAGGTTTATCCGGGCCATCCATTTTAGTCGTTCCCAGGCAATGTGCAAGAATGATGCTGTTCTTTGATTCATCCACTGTAGGATCGCTGATAAATCCGGGCTTTCCGGCCAATCCCTGGAACATAATATGAGTAACAGCAGATGGCAGATCCGACTCGCAGATCCCACCCAATCCCATATTATTTAACCGTGTAAATCCCAGGCAGGGGAAAGCATAAGTCTGACAAAGAGGTTTGAACATCGTGCCATAGCAGTCAACTGTCATTACAGTGGCATCTTCTTCATCAAGAAGTTTTTCGAATGCCAGGGCAAGCTTGCATGATTCGAATATATCATTATTGCCTGGTTCAACAACCTGTACTGCTCCCTTAATCCAGCTTTCAGCTTCAGTCTTTGCTCTGGCATCATCTATCGAATTATATATATCAAGCATACGATTGAGTTCAATCTGCTTCATTTCTGTTCCGAACTTGTTTCTGATACTGTCTGCATATTCAGTAAAAGAACGGGTTGTAAGATTCAGGATCTTTGCTTCTCTCAGGTGATGAATTGCCCGAAAAGGTTTTATGGCTGTTGCAAGCTGCTTATAATCACTGGTCAGGATACAATCCATCTTGCTGCCAAGTGGTTGATTCATCAATCTTCCAAAACTAGCCCATTCATGACCTGAATATGGAACAGCAAAAACCATAACAGGTATGCCTGTCCCCAGAATTTCATTAAGCGCAGGAGTGATTCCAATGCTGAAATGTATTGCCAAAATGCCATCAGCACCTGCTAATTTGTTCTTAATGGCCGATACATCCTCGGCAGATGTGACCAGCTCATTTACTACAAACTCCACATCGGACAGTTCATCCTTCAGTTTACTGAACTCTGTTTCATATACCTGGATCTCCTTTTTAAAATCCATATCTGGTTTGGGCCATAGTCCGGTTGAAGTTCCCATATAGATCCTTGCAACCTTTACCTTTGTTCTTCTGCAACCCGGGCTTATCAGTCTTGATCCGGTTGATCCCGGGCTGAATGCCAGACCACTTAAGCCACTCAGGCAGAAAGCGGTCCCAGCCAATGTCAGTTGCAGAAATTCTCTTCGTAATACCTTTTTTTGCATCGTAACCTCCCTTTTTTTAATAGTTATTTTACAGGACACTCTTTGTCCGCTCACATTTGACAACGAGACGCTCAGCTTACGTTCTGAATTCTCCGGTATAAATGGTTCCTCAAGATAATCGAACATTATCACCCAATCCCTAGTGTGTCTCACAACCTTTTCACCTCATCACCCCCTCTTCTCATCTCCCTCTCATTCTTCCTCCCCCCCGTCACAGCTCTCCGAGAAATCGGGCCAACCTGATCAGATCTTCTCCCGAATTGAAATTGATCCTGTCCGATTTGAGATATGCCTCAATTGCTTTCTTTTTTTCAGGGAATTCCTGTAATACGTTTCTCCTGCTGAAAGGAACTAATTCGCCTGAAGAGTCAGAGAAATAATACTCCTCAATCCTCTGGAAAACCCAGTCTTCATTCGGGAATATTCCATATAGATTGTTATCAAGAGGTACTGAATTATATGTATCAATTGCAACGCTCCGGTTTGTCGACCCCATTGCTCCCTTTCTTAAAATATCTTTCAGCTTTATGTACTGGTGTAACCCGACTTTTATCCTACCCCCGTATAACAGTTCGATGTAACCCTTGTCGTAAAAAAATGTATCCTGAGCTATTTCAATTGAACTGATATCTTTCTTGTTTAATAGCCTCATGGTATCGCGCGACTGAATGTATTCAATTTCGCCCATCAGCAGATTATAATTGAAATTTGCAGAACTGAATTTTCCATTTGTGTAGACCAGCTTCCCCGGTTTAAAATCGGGATAACGGTATCTTATCTCAACGGGAAAATAATCAGCAACTTTGGTTCCCGCCTTAACTGTTATTAGTTGATTTCCCTGCCCGAAGAGATAAAAGCCGGATAAAATATAAGAGCCGAAAATGATTAAAAGCCTCTTCATCACAGAAAACGATTAATTTCCTGTAATTTATAAAAAATCCACCTCATTTAAAAGTTATGTTTTAATTTTACATAAAAAGTTAATGATTATGAAGAAGCTAAGAATTTCCGCAACTATCACAACCATCCTGGGAGCCCTTTCCGGGATAGCACTGATCTTAATGTTCCTGGCTCTTTGTGATATTGCCGATCCAACGGAGCCGGTCAAAACAGAGTGGAGGGTGGTCGGGATCTGTATGACAGTCCTGAGCGCTTTTGTTGTTTCTACTTTTGTTACAATAGGATTTCTTCTTAAATCGTTAAGACTGACTGATTCCATATCGGTGACAGCCAATAAGGAGATTGATTAAAACCAAATAATGAAATATAAATATACCCGCCGCAATTTTGTAAGGACATCCGGAATAACTGGATTAGGGATAGTAATTGCAGGTAAAACCTCAGTCCCTGTACAAAATCTGCTGTTTCAGGAAAAAAATACTGAGATCAATACCAATCCGGATATCAGCTTACCCTTTGTACCTGTGCGTGCTGCAAGTTGGTGGTGCACCCTTGATGATATTCTGTGGCCCCAAAAGAAAATCACTGACAAAATCAAACGGAGAGCTGAAGCCTTTTCAAGTGCCGGGATTGATACGGCAATCAATTTCGGCTTTCATATACGGTTCGACTTTTCGAATTATTTCGGACAGTTGCATGGTTATTATGCAAACGTCTGTGAAGAACTGCATAAATATGATATAAAATTCCTTGATCATTATTCATGTAACCACGTTGAAAGACCACGCGGAGAAGATGAATTCAGCAAGCTTCACCGGGGGCAGCGCCATCATATTCTGTTGTTCCATGATTCAGTTGCAGCTGAACATGCTCAGTATGAAGGATATTTATTCAATGACCTCTGCGAAGTGGACATCCGAGACGGAAGCCGTGGTTATGCCAGACAATACCAGATGGAAGTTTTCTGTCATAATAATCCGGAATTCCTCGACATGCATAAAAAATATCTCCTGCGGCTTTTAAAAGATGTGCCTCTCGACGGAATGGAAGTGGATGACATGTGCGATTATGCCGGTCTGACAACATGCGGTTGTGTGCATTGCCGGGAGAGGTTCCGAAGGGATTACGGTCATGAAATTCCACCCTTTAATGACAGCACCTTCTGGGGCGACACAATTAAAAGTATGCTGCTTTGGGGAAATTATGATAATCCTGTTTTCAGGGACTGGATAAAAATGAAGGCCGATTCGGTAGCTGATCACGTCAGAATGGTGAAAAATGTGATCGGCAATAAACCTCTTATGACATGTTGTTCAAGTACAGGACCAATAACATTGAATTCAATTGCTCTCAATCTGGAACGGATGGCTCCCCATCTTGACCTGTTCATGCTGGAAAATGTCGGGACTAATGTAAATTCTGTTGATTGGGTGAGGATGGATGCAGAAGCGATGCAGCAGAAAGATATTGCACAGAAAAGAGGTAACGCTCCTGCTCTTGCGTTAAGCTATACGATCTATGAAAAAGGTGGTTACCTGGGATGGTGTCTGAGCCGCTTCTGGGGGGTGGGAAACTGGAGCAGTACTCTTAATCAAAGGTTAGAGGAAGATCCTGCTGATGCAATGGAAACCGAAGATATTATAGGTCCCTTTAACAGATGGGAAATGAGAAACAGCGATCTCAATTACCGTGAGGGGAAGGATCTTGCTGAATTAAGGCTGGTAAGCAGCAGTCTTAACAGGGATAACGGGTGGAGAGATGATGACGGATCAGAACAATGGGACCGTGTTAAGACATGGTCCGTTAGCCTTGTTGGTAATAATATCGGTTACCGGATCCTCCGGTCTGCAGAATTATCTGATCCGGATGCCTTGTGCAGGGAAGATACCCCTCTGATCCTGGAAGGTCTGGGCTGTGTATCGGAATCCCAGTTCAACGCCATCAATACTTTTCTCTTCAAAGGAGGAAAGGTATGGCTTGGCTTACCATTCGGAACACATGATGAAAAGGGTTATAAAAGGGATGTCCCGCTGTCAGTGAAACTACTGAAAAGGAGGAACAATAACATAATAATCAGAAAGGAATTATCAATTCCTGAATTTCTTAAAGATTTATTGGTGAAGGGGAAATTGCATCCTGTCTTAATGCAGGTTTCAGGAGATCCCGGATGGGCAGCCAGGATCAGGTTTTATAACGGCAAACCCGTAATTCATTTCCTGAACAGAGCTCTGAGTGCAGTTCCTCATCCGACATTGAAAGATATTCCCGGGAATTCCATATTAAAGGATATCGAAACTGAAATTAAAGATAATCATCTTGCATACAGAGTTAATACCGGGAAACTAAAACTGACTGACATGTCTGCTCTGAGTCCAGAGCTCGGCGATGAACTCAGACTTGCAAATATGGTTGATTCAAAAAAAGGATATTCAACACTACATATCAATCTTGACGGCATTAAAATCTATGCTGTACTACAGGTTTGTCCTACCGGTGAAATGCCTTTGAGATAAATTCCAGCACCTCCGGTAAAGCTTCCCTCCAGTATTGCCAGGTGTGGGCCCCATCTCTTATCCTGAATTCATGAGGGATCTCTTTCTGACGCATTGCGATATGCATTAATGAGTTCCCTTCATACAGAAAATCATCATCGCCGCAATCGATATACCACCTGACTGCTGTCTTCTTATCATCGGGCATATTCTCTATCAGATACAGGGCGTTGTGCTGGTTCAGGTAGTTATTTATTTGTTCGGATGTAAGACCGGCCGTATCTGCAGCTGCTGTTCTGCCGCGGTCTGCGGTACGTGTTCTTACAGAAGCACTTAAAGGACATGCTGCTGCAAACATTTCAGGATGATGCAGTGCATAGAGTACCGTTCCTCCTCCTCCCATTGACAAACCAGCTACAGCCCTGAATTGCTTTTCTGCACGGATCCGGTAGGTCTTCTCAATAAATGGTATGAATTCCTTAAAGAAAAAATCCTCGTACTGAAAATCCCCCTTCATGGAATTGAAATATCCCCTCCTGCCGGTATTTGCATCAGGCATAACAATAATAAGTGCAGTAGACTTACCTTCATTTATCGCTTTGTCGGCAATATATTTCGCTTCACCAAACTGTACCCAGCCCGTCTGGTCATCTCCTGCTCCATGAAGCAGGTAAAGTACGGGATAACTCCTGTTGGATGTTTCATAATCGGGAGGAAGATAAACTGAATACTTCCGCTCCATTTTCAATATCTGGCTTTTCATTGAAAGATTATCAAATACCTTTCCTGACTGGCCTGACAATAAAAACGGAACAATTAATAAAACTGATAAAAACGATATTTTCTTCATATTGAATGATTTATTTGATTCATGGGTTTTAAGCTGAATGTAAATCTAGTTTTAATTTACTAAAAATCCTTACAAATCAACTCTTTTCCAGACCCTGAACCTCTGATTCCCGCTTGTCTTAATTTCAAAAGGCCCGGGAGAAGGATTGCTTTTATCGCGCAACTCACCGAAATAGTCTTTATCTATTACAAGGTCCGAACCATCAGTATTTTCGAATTGCAGATCCGGTATGACAGCTTTACTTAATGATTTTGATGATACCAGATTCCTTTTCTTTTCTGTGAGCCAGCTTTTATCCAGAGCAAGTTCCAGAAAATATTCCCCGTTCTCATAAATAATCTTTGCCGTTCCGTCGAAATCAGGTTTTATTAATGAATTCCTTTCAACGGCATCCAGCGGTTTCTTTTTCCCGTACTCTTCCCTTGCTGCCTCACTCATTTCCCCGAACCTTTCCTTCTGATCCCCCGGAACCGGTCTGATGGTTCCTTTAGTGAATACATTACCATCAAAGATTACCGGTAATATTGCTCTTCCATACTGGCTTGCATTACTTTCATTGACAAACAGATTATTTACGAACTGAACATCACCTCCCGGATTATCATGCAGTTTCTCAACATAAGTTGAATGGGGCTTGTGAAGTGGTGTTAGCCGCGAATCATAATAAATCACGGTAATATTACCCCCGAAAATATTGTGAACAAATGCAGCCCCGCTGGAATTCATAAGAAGATTCGCTTTCGAGAGTAAAATATTATTGCTTATAAGCATTGGCCCATGGTTCACTTCAAGGAATATGTCCTGCGAATTATCATGTAAAAGGTTGTTCTTAACCTGTGCTCCCTGGGCCATCCAGTCGAGCCACACCCCCAGAACAGTTTTGTAAATGTGATTATTTGAAATCTGAACATCTATAGCACCGTGGAATTTTATTCCTGCCATTTCAGCACCTGTAAATAATCTTCGGACATGAATATCATGGATTGTATTCCCATGAATTGTGCTGAAGGCACATCCCATGCTTCCCACGATACCTGCCTGTTCACAGAATGCAATCGTATTGTTTCTTACAATATGTCCGCCTATGGTACCTTTATTCCAGCCAAAAGCAAGCGCCCTGTTAATTGTACCGACATAACCTATTGCAGATTCGGTATCTTTATTATCGAACTCATCTCCGTATTTTCCAAGTGAAATCCCGACACATTTTGAATATTGAATAACGTTGTTTTCAATGATCCATCCCCGGCTCCAGTGTGTTCCTATCAAACCCATCTGTTCTGCTGTTGGCGGAGCCCAGTTTGTAGCAGCATGCTGCATTTTAAAACCACGGATTGTTATAAAATTAATAAAAGGCTTATCGGGGTAAAAAATGGTTTGTCTGACATTTATTTCAACTGTTTCCCGGTTTGGATCTGCATTTTTAAACTGGGCCCGGATAGTTGTCGTGGTTGAGTCAACAATTGCATACCACAGCAGGTTATTCTCATCAGTCGGTCCCATCACTTCTTCCATTGATGCAGCCTCCATCAGCCAGTCGCCATTCAGGTAGACTGCCCCTGTGTGATATTTTCTGTCTTTAGGGGTCGGATTAAACCAGTCGCCACGGATCAGATCACTGTAGGGATTGAATTTCCCGAAATAGCTGTTGGTGATTTTTACGGACCATGTATTATTCTGACCCTTCTCCCAGTTTTTAACTATTTCCGATCCTTTGATTTCCACATTCTCTCCGCGGGCTGCCTGGTATACAATGCGCTCAGTTTCCGAATTACCGCCCCTCGGAGGGACAATCTGCTCACGATATACTCCAGAGTGGACAGTAATTATATCTCCGGGCATAGCTTCCCGGGCTGCCCGGCTGATAGACTGAAATGGTTTCGCTGATGAACCCTCATTTTTATCATTCCCGTTTACTGAAACATGGATCTCTTTTGAGAACAAAACACAGGATAGAAACGACAACAGAACAAGAAATAATACTCTTTTCATCAGTATATAATTTTTATTTTAATGGTCTGATGCCTGCCTGTCGGCAGACAGGGAACCCACATGTCTGAAACTTATATACATACGTGTTTGTGTTTGCAATACATGTGGGTTTCATCTTGTGATAATTTATGTTATTGGTCCGATAATGATTTTCCCTAAGAGTGTATAAATATATTCATTTAAAATTTATGTTGTATAATGACTAAGTCAGTTTTTGGCATCAGGAACAGCACGGAATAAAAAAGGCTCCAATCCGGAGCCCTTTAATTAAATACTTCTATTACTGATACTACTTTTTATCATAGACCATCGTGGATTTTACCTCACCATTCTGGCCCTGCCGGGTGGAAATAACTGAAAGAGTTTTTGCATCAGTAAGACTCCAGACAGTAGTTGAGGTTCGCTCATTCCCGTTATAATTTGATTTGGTAGTGATTGTCAAAGATTTCCCATCAGCTGACCATTTTGCAGTTGATTTACTTTCAAACTCACCCATAGTGTTAACACTCTCGGTGCCATCAAGAGCATATTTTGATGCTCTGGTCGTTCCATCCTGGCTGGTCCTTGTCTGTGTAAGAAGATTGGCTTCCTGTGTAACTGTAAATTCCCGGCCGCCCATTCTCTGGCCACCGCCACCGCCCTGGGGGATTGTGCTTTTGGCTTCATTCAGAGTCCATGTACCTGAAAAATTTGACTTTGCACCCTGTGCATTAACTTTAACGGGGAAAATAATAAACGCTGACATTACAACTAATGCCAACAGCCGCAGTAATGATTTGCGGGTAACCGGTAAGTCTTTAATTTGCATTTTCATTTCTTATTAAAATTAGGTTTTCAAGTATAGAAACAAGTATCTATGTAGATCAAAGGTATAAATCATTCCTTCAATGAAATCTTAATAAATGTTAATTCGTTGATTGGTGTTTGATCCTGGAGAGTCCAAACCTGGCTCCAATTGTCAGTGCCGGAAAAGGAAGAATATCAGAATTCCGGTTTAGCTCGTATGTTATTGGTAATGACAGGCTCAAATATGGTTCAAGAATCATTTTTTTTGTGATCTGGGCTTTGTAGTTTATCTTAAAGCCAGGAATTAATCCCAGAGTATAAGCATTTTTAAATTGTGTCATTAGTGCAGTTCCCAAATATGCACTTATAAAAAAATGTTTGAATTTGTCTGGTTGAAAATAGTGACGCTTCTCAATTGCCAATTCTAATCCGAAGGTGGGCTCGAATCGATAAATAAATGATCCAACATGACCTGCTCCGCCCCAGAAGGCGGTTGTATTCTTAACCTTCTTTACTTTTTCAAAACTATATATAATTTCAGCAGAATAGCAAATACCTGTAAACGGATACGGGAAAAATATGGCATCGCAAATTGCCGTTAAGGAAAAAGTAGTTAAGAGCGTTAAAACAATTACCCTTTTCATCATAATAGAATTTTGATTTTAATGGTATGGGAGTATGTCAAATGCACTATTACTATTTATCTCTATTAATCTCAATGCTTCTCAGTTTATGAATCAAATTTACATCATCTTAAGCATGAAGTCAAGTAAATCTTATTATAAACTATGTACCCGGATTTTTGGCTGTAAAGAATACTTACATAAAACATTGCAGCGAAAAAAAAGAGGATTATTAGCCCTCTTCATTGTTTTGCTCCCCAGGTAAGGGACAAACTATTTTTCCACTTAGCTTAAAATAAATTAAATACAAAGGTTTGCTTCAAACAGGTGTCGAAAAGGTGTCTTCTCTGCTTACTTCTGCTTTTGTAAAGTTAATCATTCTTTTGACTGGCAGCTGCCCTATTTGTTTACTGAATATAAAAGTTACTTACCCAACTGCCGACCTTGTTGCTATTCTGGCGGTAGCTGATGAAGATGTCGTAATTATATCCTTCTAAAATTCTTGGCATCTAAGGACTATTAATTTCATTATCTAAGTTAAGTTATCCTGATACCAAAGTCAATATAAGGTCAGATTAATGTAATAAAAAGGCCTCGGAGCTGATTTCCGAAGCCTTAATATTAAAATTGAAATTATTAAAGTATTTCTGTAAAAGTTTGAAAGATTATTCCTTATCTGTTTTTTTAAAGTTTGACCTTTGAGCAAATCGAGTTATTGCTACACCTACCGACGCGCCCAAAGCAAAAATAAGCCAAAATCCAGCATGGCTTGGTTTACACTCAATTTTTGAATAGAAAACCAGGTACAAACCAAGTGTTATTATGACTGGTAATAATGCCAGCAAAGTGTCATTCCTCTTTTTCATGTTTTTTAGATTTAATTAATAAAGATAGTAATTTCTCTTGAAAAGGATTAAACCAGTAAGCCCCCGGAGCTGACTTCCGAGGGCGGGTAACTGATAATATCTCCCTTTAGTTAAAGCCGTTCAGATTCAGTCAAAGACTGCAACCAGGTTATATTTCCTTCCACTTGGGAAGGAATAAATCTCTGAAATGAATGTCCTTACTTGTTAAGGTAATCACCACATAGAGAAGTGACCAAGTCAAGTCTACTATGCCTGTCCACCAAAGGCTTGAAGTAAAGCCATCAACACCCCACAGATAAGAATATAATAATACTATATATAAGATCCTGCCTATCAACACAGAACCGATGATGAACAGATACCTTTTGATATTGAACGAAGAAAGGATTTGCAGATATGCAAAACAAAAAAAGAATGATGCAATAAATAAAGAATAGAAACTGTGTATGGGAGGATCTGATTTTGCAGATCCAAATAAAAATGTAATGCCCCCAATTGTGTCCCATATTCCACTGAGGAAAAAGACAATTGCTAAAGCTTTTAAGGATTTTGAAGTTGTCATGGTTTTGCTCCTTTCTCTAATGAATTGTATGTTTGTGTGATTAATATATTTTCTATTGTCAAAATCAATTATCAAATACTAAGTTATGCCACCAAAAAGCTGAAGTCAAATTTATTTTATGGCACTTATTTATATTAGGATTATCATCGGGTCGCCGCTACGCGTTTCATAAATATTCTCCCGTTCATCCGTTAAAAAGGTATTCTTGATTGAAATTCGCCTTAACTTAAGGTTTTGAGGGCAGATGGTTCAGAATAAAAATGTTTATAATCGTTTTTTAAATTTAAATGCTGCTAATCTGACTTCATACTCTATCTTGCCAAATGCAAATCCATAATGTACTTTAGCATATTTGTATTGATTGCCCCCAATTGTTTTATAACGGGGACCATCGATAAAATACACGTTTGCATCAGGTGGATTTTTGTATTCAAACCAACCTATAGGTGGTATCTGCATTCCATTTTCTTTAGTCATATATTGCAATTCATCATACTTATTGTGTCCGCTCCATATACCAGAATGGGAGAATTTTGCGTAATTAACATCGATGATAACTTCCCAATTTCTTTGATATACATCAAACTCTTGTGAATAGCATACGTTATATCCCAGTTTATATTCAGAGCCACTCCCGGAAATTATCGGATCAAATGGCATTTCGCTGAGATATGTATTTAATGCTTCAGCCTCGGAGGCACAGGAATAATCGGCCTGCCCATCAATATGAACAGTACCAATAATATCATTTTGGTCAAAATAATTTACTATTCCGACCACCGCACTTACTACATCAGCAACCAGGGCTACACCTAATGCAACCACTGAAAGAGCTGATGTCGCAATTGCAGCCGGACCTGTGATGCCTCCAAGAGCTAATCCGATTGAAATAGTTGAGCTTGCCTTTCTGACGACTTTGGCAAATTCACCGATCTCTCCAATTACTTCCTGAACAGCTTTATACTCTGCATCATCATCTTCTATTATAGTGACAGATCCCATAAATGGTGCAAAACCGTGATAAATATCCGAGGTAAAAATTGGAGGGATATCAATGTTTGCCGGAGGGTTATTGGTATTTAGTCTATAAAGACCTTCCTCTTTTGAGGGATGTACAAAACTGGTGTATCTCCAATTACAGGTCAATTCTAAAGTTTCCTGCAAAGGATCACGATCAGTACCGTTAAAAAACTGATCAACCTTAGTATAGATTTCTATTAAATTTTCAAGATCTACTGACGAACATACGAAAAATATCTGATCCGGTTTTTCATCTGATCTATGACATTTCAGATTATTTAATTTAACTTCGACTTTTTTGGGTGCGTATGATAAAGGAATTGATACCTCCTTTTCCCTTACAAAAGAATTTGTACTATTCTCAATTATTTCAGAAGCAATTTTTCTTTTATCCTCCTTAAAAGTGGCATTGCTTACAGCAATTATCCTATCCAGGTCCAATGTACTCAATTCATAACTTAATAAAAGTGGCCGGTTCGGATCAACAAGTAAACTTTTAATAGCATTCGCAAGTTTCCCGTTTGGATTTACATTTTTCGTTAGTGTTTTATATTGATTTATTATATTTTGGATCGAAGGATCAATATTAACAGAAGGTGTCCCTGATATTGGATCGGTATAAACAGCTCTTGCATTAGTTAAAGTCTCGGAAAGATCAGGGCGTATCACAGGCAAATCCCGCCTTGAAATAGCAGCTCCTGCAAGAAGAATTGCAGAAAAAAGCTGTGATTGTGACGGAAAGAAGTCATCAATAATCCCTTTGCTAATTGATTTTTCAATTATGACTGATTGTGTTAATGGCAATTGTATCTGCTTCTGGAATCTTAGATTTAATTCTTGAAATGATATTAATTAATACATTTTTCTGATCAGCCGTTAACTTAGTATTTCTCGGAAATCTTTTAAGCGTAATAAAATCTTTATCCTTTCTCAGGATATCATTCAAATGAGAAAAATCAATTTTCATAATGTATTATTTATAAATTTATTTGAGAGGTTCTGATAATATCTCCGTTTCTGATTTGTTTAAAACTAAAATAGATTAATAACATTATTATAACCAAACAAGCAGTCATATTCACTTGCTGGTATTCTTTATGCTATTTCAAAGTTACACCAGCAGAAAGCCAAAGTCAAATTTATTTTGATTCAGTGAAGTCAGAACCTGAAAGTCGGGATTTGTGAGGTTTAGTTATGTTATTAAAGAGGCAGGCTATGCTCCAGCCAGTAATCAGGGGAAAAGAGTAGAGGATCTGGCATAGTTATTGAAGAAATAGAATAAGTTCGAACCTTTTATTGAATGGTAAAGTTTAAAAAATCTGTCAGATTTTGTATTCTATTCCTGAGTATCACTTTAATTATGTCAGGATGTGATGAACAACTCCAGAAGGATTCGGGTTTACTGAAGGAAGTAATTTCTATCGGCCCGCTTTGTCCTGTTGAAAAGGATCTGCCTGATCCAGGGTGGAAAATCCGGTCAAACTGAGCACTTGATACCGGAGTAAAGTGAGCATATCAAACCGGAGCAATGTGAGCACTCCATTCCGGAGGAAACTGAGCAACGCTGTCCGGTCCAAAGTGAGCAATCAAAAATAAAAGATTTACCTGGCTATTGAAGCCATAAATTCGGACTTCAAAATTTAACAGTTCGATTTATGGCAAACAAAGAAAATAGTTATGAGTAAACTTAGAAGATTATTACAACTTTATTCACAGGGAAAAAGCAAGCTGTTCATCAGCAAATATCTTGAGTTATCACGCAATACTGTTGACAAATATGTACTGCGGTACAAATTACTGGATCTTCCGCCGAGAGAGACAGATAAGCTTTCGGATACTGATCTGGACAAGCTATTCTTTGTTCAGGTCCCGGATGGTCCTTTGCCCAGGCATAAGGCTCTATATTCCTTTTTCCCTTACATGGAGAAAGAACTAAAGAAAACCGGAGTAACACGTCAGCTGATGTGGAAAGAATATATCTCAAAGCATCCAGGGTGGCGTAGGTCGCAGTCAGTTTAGTGAGCATTATAACCGGTGGTGTAAAAAGGTTAATCCTGTCATGCATATGAGTCATAAAGCAGGGGATAAATTGTATGTTGATTATGCTGGTAAAACTCTACAGGTTGTTGATGAAGAAAGCGGAGAAGTCAGCGAGGTTCAGTTTTTTGTAGCGATACTCGGGTCAAGCCAGCATACTTATGCTGAAGCAACACCAAGCCAGGGAAAGAGGATTTTATATCATCCGTAGAAAATGCTCTTCACTATTATGGTGGAGTTCCTGCAGCTATAGTTCCGGATAACTTAAAGAGTGCTGTAATTAAAAGCAACAAATATGAGCCAACGCTTAATGAGACATTCCTTGACTTTGCCGAGCATTACGGGACAACAATCCTGCCGGCCAGATCATATAAACCCAGGGATAAGTCGCTGGTTGAAGGAGCAGTCAAAATACTTTACACAAGAGTTTATAGTGCAATTAAGAGATAAAGATCTTCTTCAGTGTGAAAGAATTAAATGCAGTTATCAAAGAAACTCTTGAAGTCCATAACTCAACAAATTTTAGCGGACGACCATACTCAAGAAAAGATCTGTTTAATGAAGTAGAGAAGCAATCCTTACGGAGACTCCCTGAAAGACGTTATGAGATAAAGCAGCAGTCATTTGCTACTGTAATGCTAAACGGTCATGTACTTCTTGGCCAGGATAAGCATTATTACAGTGTCCCTTACCAGTTCATCCGTAGAAAAGTTAAGCTTCTTTATAGTAACAGCCAGGTTGAAGTTTTTTATAAGTATAACCGCATTGCAGTACATCAAAGGGTAAAAAAGCCGTTTGGCTATACAACCATCACAGAGCATCTTGCCTCAACTCATAAGTTTATCACAGAATGGACCCCACAACGGTTTATTAACTGGGCCGAAAGCATTGATGAAAATGTAAAAGAATATATCATCCGTATTCTTGAAAAGAAACAGCACCCGGAACAGGCATACAAAAGTTGTATGGGTGTATTCTCTTTTGTTAAAAAGGTCGGGGAAGAACGCTTAAAAAACGCCTGTAAAAGAGCCATAGAATATAATATGTACAGCTATAAAACGGTGCAAATCATACTTGAAAAAGGACTGGATAAGTTGGATGATGGGAACCTGTTTGAACAGGATCTTCCGGATCACAATAATATCAGAGGTAAAGAATATTACAAATAACCTAATATCAAAATACAATGAATGAGACGACACTTACAAAAATGAGGCAGATGAAGCTCTTCGGAATGTACGGAGCATTTAAATCTGCCATCGAGACCGGTAAAACGGATAATTACACCATGGATGAATTTGTTGCCCATATAACAGAAGCAGAATGGGATGACAGGCAAAACCGTAAGATATCGCGAACCATCGGCAATGCGAGGTTCCGGTATAAGGCATCTGTAGAAGGTATTATATATGACCCTTCACGGAACATTGATAAGAACAAAATCATTCGTCTGGCCGGATGCGATTATATCGGCAAGGCGGAGAATATTTTAATAACCGGCAGTACCGGTGTTGGGAAAAGTTACATTGCCAGCTCACTGGGACACCAGGCTTGTATAGAAGGGTACCGTGTAATGTACTTTAACATGGATAAACTTTTTGCCAGGTTGAAAATGGCAAAAGCTGATGGATCTTACATAAAGGAGACGGCAAAGATAGAGCGGCAGCATCTGGTGATCCTTGATGATTTTGGACTGCAGCAGTTGGATAATCAGAACCGGTTAGCACTGCTGGAAATTATTGAAGACAGAAACAATAAAAAATCATTGATCATAACTTCACAGCTCCCGGTGGAGAGATGGTATGATATTATCGGAGAAAAAACTGTGGCCGATGCTATAATGGACAGGCTTGTTTATCAGTCACACAGGATAGAATTAAAAGGTGAATCAATGAGAAAAAAGAGAGGACAATCAGGAATGTTCGATGATGAAACAATTAATCAGATTATGAACTGAAAAAATAATTAATTTTGGGTTAAACAAAATAGCCTTAGAAAGTTCTTTGTTTTTGATGAAAATCTCACTGCTCACTTTAATCAGGAATTGACTGCTCACTTTAAACCGGATAAGGGTGCTCAATATCACCGGATTTTACAGCCTCTCCATTAATATCCTTCTTTTCTTCCTTCACATAATAGTGAGTGATAATTTTGTTTTTCATGACTATCTGTATTAATTGGTGTTGATTCTTATACAAATTTCCATCCTTTTAAGCAGTCTTTTTTATGCAAAAGGCTGCAAACAAATGCAAAGCATACAGAGAGTTACGGAATTTACCGACACCTATTTGAAGTTTTGATTATAGGTGTCGAAAAGGTGTCCTTTCCCAGGAGTTACAGCGTACATTTTGAGTACCTGTAAAATAAAAAACCGCCTGAAATCCTTGATTTTAAGCGGTTGTGAAAATTATGAGATCCTGATTTGCTCCCCAGGTAAGACTCGAACTTACGACCCACGGATTAACAGTCCGTTGCTCTAACCAACTGAGCTACTGAGGAATTTTTGCTAAACCCTGTTAAAATTTAGCGACCCAAAAATAAGGTCTTTTAGTGAATTAAGCAATATCTTTAAAGAAATTTTTAAGAATGAAGAAAATCCTCGGTATCGGAAATGCACTTGTTGATGTAATGACCCCTGTTTCAGATGATAAGCTGCTTGAGAAATTCTCACTCCCAAAAGGAAGCATGCAGCTTGTGGATGAAAAAAGATCAAACCTGATAAAATCTGAAACAATAAATTTCAAAAGAACCTACTCTCCCGGCGGGTCCGCTGCCAATACTATTCATGGTCTGGCAATGCTGGGCGCCGGAACAGGATTTATCGGCTCTATCGGAAAAGATGATATAGGCGGGATTTTTGAAGCGGAAATGAAACGTGCCGGAGTAAGAACAATGCTTTCTCGGCGTGATTCAATAACAGGAACAGCAGTAGCCCTGGTCGCAAAAGATAAAGAAAGGACTTTCGCAACTCATCTCGGAGCTGCCGTCGAACTCGATCCAAAGGACCTCAACCCTGATCTTTTTACAGGTTTCGATATTCTCTATCTTGAAGGTTACCTTATAACCAACATGCCACTTGTGGAATCAGCCTGTCAAATTGCGAGAGAAAAGAATATGACTATTGCACTCGATCTGGCAAGCTATAATGTCGTTGAAGCTTACCTGAATGATTTCAAAAAAATAGTCGGGAATTATATCGATATTATTTTTGCCAACGAGGATGAATCGAGGGTATTCACGGGACTGATCCCTGAGGAAGCAGTGAAAAAGCTGTCGGAATTCTGCAGTATTGCTGTTGTAAAAATCGGTCCTGCCGGATCGTGGCTGAAAAAAGGGGAAGAGATAATCAAAGTGGACTCGCTGCCGGTGAAATGCATAGATACAACCGGTGCCGGTGACCTTTATGCATCCGGATTCCTGTATGCTTATGCAAATGATCTTGACCTTGAAAAATGCGGGATACTCGGATCGATGCTTGCAGGAAATGTTATCGAGGTAATCGGTGCTAAAATAAAAGAAGAAAAATGGCCGGTAATTAATAAATATGTTTCAATATTAACTAATGATAAATCCAATGAAGAAAACTAAACCTTTTTTACCATCCGGATATAAAAGGACAATCATCTGCCTGATCTTTCTCCTGATTTTTGCTCCCGCCTCAGTGTTCGGACAGGACAATCCGATTGATCAACAAGCCGTAAAAAGCGATACTATCAAAAAGAAATTTACACTTTTCGGGAGCGAGGATATTCTCAATGTTTCGTTACAATTTGATGTTTCCACTTTCCTGAAAAAGAATCTTAAAACAGGATCCCTCGACGGAATAATTGCCTTTACCCTTTCTGATAATGATACAATCGACCGTAAAGTAAAAATAAAACCAAGGGGGAATTACAGGTTCAGAACTTGCGGTTTTCCACCTATCCAGCTTACTTTCAAAAAACCTGTCGATGCCTATTCCGACACAGGAAAAATAAAAAAGATCAAACTTGTCACCCATTGCCAGCAGGGAAAAGCTTATGATGACTATGTGCTCAGAGAATACCTGGTTTATAAATTATTCAGCGTCCTGACAGATACAAGTTTCAGGGTAAAGCTACTGAGAATCGACTATATTGATACTCATAAAGAAAGAAAGCCAATAAATCAATACGGATTCTTTATTGAACCTCTCGAAATCATGGCAATGAGGACGAATTCATCGATCGTTAAGGTTACACACCTGACTCAGAAAAATATAGTGCCGGCCATTATGGACAGGGTGGCAATCTTCAGTTATATGGTAGCACAGTGGGACTGGGCAGTCCCCGGACTGCATAATATTTCAGTTATTGTGCCGTCAAACTATGCAGGCACAGGACTTGGAGTTGCCGTGCCCTACGATTTTGACCTGACAGGGCTGGTAAATGCAAGCTATGGCTTCCCGGATGCTGCCACCGGACTAACATCGAACCGTGACAGGAAATACACCGGAATATGCAGAAGCCGGGAAGAATTTGCCGGAGCTCTGGAAGAATTTAAAAATCTTAAAGGAGCTTTCTATTCGGTTATCAACGAGTTTACATTACTTGAACAGAAGTCGAAAAAAGATATTACCGATTTTCTCGATCAGTTTTTCAACCAACTCGATAACCAGAAAGATATTGAAAGACTGATAGCTCAATTCATGACCTCATGTAAACCTTTGTAAATATAACCGGATACTGGCTTTTACCCCCCAAAG
Source organism: uncultured Bacteroidales bacterium (assembly GCA_963700275.1). Classification (GTDB taxonomy): domain Bacteria; phylum Bacteroidota; class Bacteroidia; order Bacteroidales; family VadinHA17; genus LD21. The sequence continues at coordinate 38,495 of CAVOWZ010000011.1, forward strand.
CTTAAGCACAGATGGGTCAAATACGTTTTATCTTGAGGCAAAATTTACAATAGTCTCATACACCCTTTGCCTGGTCTCCTCAGGGGTCGGATTAAGCTCAGCACTCTTAAAATTACCTTTCTCAACGTCAATTTTTTCGAACACCATCAGGTACAGGTTGAATATTATCATAAGGCTCAGCTGGTATCTGGGAGCGTGATGAGGGAGGATCTTCTCAAGCATTTCATAGGTTTTGATCCTGTACTGATCAGCAAGAAGATAATAATCTTTAATCATCCGCCGGAAATTATCGCTTACAGGATGACCGAATGCAATCTCCTTCAGATCAAACCTGTTAAGCCGGTGTTTACTGAGCATATCGTCGGCAAAATAATTGAGGTTGTTAAGCTGGTCCTTCTGAAAATCGCGGATAATATGAACCAGATAACTAAATATTGCACAGGGCGTTGCAGCTTCCCTGACGTCGAAGGGAGGTGACTCATACCTCCCGTTCTGAAGCGACAGTCCGTTAAGATGGACAAATACCGAAGCCGGAGCAACTGATGCTCCGCCGGAATATTCTAAAAATGAATTAAGTGTCGGAAATCCATCATTGTTTATATCATACAGCATCGATCTGGCAAAATCCTTCATAGGCCATAGCGGCAATCTGAACTTTTCAATAGTATTTATCATCTCCTGCTGAAGAGGATTGCATTCCTCCGATTTGATTATCAGATTCAGCCATTCATTGACTTTTGAGATAAAGCCATCCCGTTCAGTTTCAGCAATTGACTTATGAGATGCTTTATAATCATCTATCATATCGTCGATCTTACGCATGAATTTATAGAAGATCTTTGCAGCACAATATCTTTCATGTGGCCAGAACCTTGCCGCGATCAGAATATTCGGATGATCTATGATTTTGTCGAATTCTATTGAATCGAAGATTTTAAGGAATTCTTCCCTTTGTGAACTCATCGGTTACTTTAAGATTTATTTTTATTATTTCTTCCGGACAAAATCCTTTCCGTTACAAGTCTGGCCGAAATCAGCACATTCGGTATCCCATTGCCGGGATGAGTGCTTCCCCCTGTAAAATAAAGATTTTTGTAACGATCATGACGGTTATGAGGACGAAAATACCCCATCTGAAGAATATTATGGCCCAGACTTCCGAATACTGCCCCCCGTGCAACATTGCATCCGGTCTCCCAGCTTTCGGGAGTATATGCCAGTTCAAATTTTATATGCTGCTCAATATCATCCAGTCCCGACTTCTTCAGTCTCTCTATAATATAATCATGAGCTCTCTTCTTTATTGAATTCCAATCCTGTTTTTTCCCTTTATCAAGATGTCCGGTTGCGACAACAAATGAAAGGCTTTCCTGTCCGGCTGGAGCTGCATCCCGATCAGATCTTGCAGGAGCATGAACATAAAAGCTTGGCTTGTCACCCATTGTCTTATCTCTGAATATTCTGTCGAGACCTTCTTTATAACCATCCGACAGGAATACATTATGATGATCGAGCTGCGGATATTCCTTGTCCATGCCCCAGTGAAGGCAAACCGCTGAACATGAATATTTTAGTTTTTCCAACCGGGCTGCTTTCCTTTTATCGGGAAGGAGCTTGCGGTAAACGTAAGGAAGATCGGCATTTGCTATAACGATGCCGGCATCATGAAAAGTGCCGTCCTCAAGTTTTATTCCGGCTGCTTTTCCGTTTGTAATCTCAATTTTGCCTGACAGGAGAGTTGAAATGAAACGCCACTCCCGATTTTCCGGCAGCAGCCATAAGCTTTTCAATAATTCCAAACATACCTCCTTTTACAAAAAATGATCCTTCGGTCAACTCTGCAGCCGGGATCATTGAAAAAAGTGCCGGCGAGTCGAATGGACTCTGACCGACATAAATATTCTGAAATGTATATGCCATTCTCAGATGGGGATGCCGGAAAAATTTCTTTGCATAGTTCCAGTTGGATATAAAGACTTTAAGCCTTATAAGGAGCCCGATGTTTCTAAAATTAACAAGCTGAAACAGATTGTAAAAGTTACGTCCTATGAGCTTTTCCATACCAAGCCTGAAAATCTCATACCCTCCTTTAATATATTTCCCCGCCATCTTATAACTTCCGGACTCGATTCTTTCAAGCTGGTCTTTCATCCTTTCGATATCAGATGTAAATGTCAGTGAAGTTCCATCATCGAAATGTATCTTATAAAGATCCTTTAAGGGGAAGATATCCCTGCCAGCTTCGAGGTCTATCCCAAGTGAACCGAATACATCATGATATATTCGTGGCATCAGAAGCATTGTGGCGCCAAGATCAAACCTGTGTCCGTCACGTACCACCTGCCCGCATCTTCCCCCGGGAGCAGAATTCTTTTCAAATACTTCTACCTGATAACCTTCCCTCGCCAGGTATATAGCAGTTGTAATACCGCCTACTCCTGCTCCCACAATCACTACTTTCCTGTTATCGACCATCAATGCAGTTATTAATATTTTTTATCCTGAAAGACGGTTGAAAGATCAACCTGTTACAGAATTTCGGTCATAAAAATAATTTTTCTTAATGAATTGACATGCTTTTTATAATGCTCATTTTTATGTTCTTTGATATTCTGGTATTTATCATCAACTTTGTAATAAGTAAAATCTTAATAATTCAGGATGATGCAAACCATTTTCAAAGTTATTGGATTATTTCTTTTATCTGTCGTACTAATACTGGTGATCATCGCTGGTAAAAACATGAAAGACCGTAATCCCGGTTACCAGGCTGATATAAAAATCCTATCCGGCAAGGCAGCAGCATTGAAAGCAGGATTCTCCGCAGTTACAATTACGCCTGAGGTACCAGACAGGTGGAATGATTCAGATGCAAATGCAAAGTATGAACCAGGGAAGGGTGATACATTTACTGACGGCAACGGGAATGGCATTTTCGATCCGGTCTGGATAGCTGGTTTTGGCAACAGCAGGGCTGCCAACGGCATTCACGATGATCTTTGGGCAAGAACAATTGTAATTGATGACGGAACCACCAGGCTTGCAATAGTCGTTCTTGATGCTATTGGTTTCATGAGCAATAATGTGATAGATACCAGAAGCATGATCCCTCAGGAAACTGGTATTGATTATACAATGATCGTTTCTACACATGTTCATGAAGGTCCTGATCTGCTTGGCCTATGGGGCAAATCACCTTTTAAAAGCGGCACCGACCCGGATTATGTTGAATTTGTCAAGTCCAGGATCGTGGAGTCTGTACTTTCTGCCGTCAGCAACCTTCGCCCTGCCACCCTTGAAATATCAGAAGATATGACAGGTGCAGAACATCTTGTGACCGATACCCGGAAACCTGATGTTTATGATTCAGGATTGAGGATCATTAAAGCTGTGGATAAGGTAAGCGGAAAAACTATGGGTTCACTGGTATCGTGGGCTGATCATCCGGAAACGCTTTGGGGAAAAAATCTCCTTATTACCTCCGACTTTCCTCATTATGTAAGAGAAGGTATTGAAAACGGAATCTGGTCAGGCGACTCTCTGGTTATGCAGGGTACCGGTGGGATAGTATTATATATTAATGGTGCAATTGGAGGATTGATGACCACTCATCCCAGCCTTGGAGTAAAAGATCCTTTTACAGGAATTGAATACAACGAACCCTCGTTCGAAAAAGCTGAAGCACAGGGGACACAAATTGCCATCCTGGCATTAAAAGCAATGGAAAATCCGGTTGAAAAGATCGATTCCGCAGGCATCAGCCTGGTTGCCCGGACAGTTACTCTGCCTATTCAGAACAAACTGTTCCGGCTTGGTACAATGCTGGGAGTGTTTGACAGAGGTACCAGCGGATGGATGAAAATGAGATCCGAACTAACAGTGTTCAGAATTGGCCCTGCGTCTTTTGCGACCTTCCCGGGTGAAGTGTATCCTGAAATAATTAACGGCGGTATTGAAGCTCCCGGTGGAAATGATTTTGCACTTAGTCCGGAAGAGGTTCCCTGTGTCAGGGATATGATGCCGGGGAAATATAAATTTATTTTCGGTCTCGCTAACGATGAAATAGGATATATAATCCCGAAAAGCCAGTGGGATGTGAAGGCTCCATTTACATATGGAAGAAATGACTCCCCCTACGGCGAAGAGAATTCCCTGGGGCCCGAAACGGCAGGTATTTTGCATCGGAATCTCAGGGAAATGATTGAGGAATTGTGACGATAACAAATAAATAGGATTTAAATATTCCAGGTTCAAAGTTCCAGGTTCAAAGTATAAAGTAATTTCGCCTGACCTTGAATCTGGAACCTGGAACCTGAAATTAATATTAAGTACGCACGACATTAATTCCCAATAATTTATGATACGTCGTATACTGAAATTATTCCTTATTTGTTTGCTGGTAATCCTTTCCATTTTTATCCTGTGGATGATCTTTCCCCGGATATGGTCATCGCTTAATCCGGACAAAGCTCCGGTGGGATATTATTTTACTCCTCCGTTATATGCGGCAATATGGCTCGGGATTGAAAAGCTGGCTGATCTTGAGCCGGCAGTTCCGGAGAATATTGAGGAGATCCGGGACATTGAATATAAAAATATTAACGGGAAATCACTTCAACTTGATATTTATCGTCCGAAAAACCTTGATAAACCTGCTCCTCTTCTTGTATTTATTCACGGCGGATCATGGAAAAGCGGAAAGCGGTCTGATTACCTTGTTTATCTTATAAGCTATGCTCAGAAAGGGTACATCACTGCAACTGTATCATACAGGCTACTCAGGGATAGCCCTTATCCTGCCTGCATTGAAGATATTACAGATGCCATAAGATGGGTCCACGGGAATGCAGAAAATTACGGGTATGATCCATCCAGAATTGCCCTTATTGGAGGATCAGCCGGGGCTCACCTGGCTACGCTTGCAGCTTACGGATGGAAAAACCCGGATAATATTAATGACACTTCAGACCTTTATCCGGATGATCAGAAAGTAAAAGCTGTTGTGGATATTTACGGTCCGGTTGATCTGACAACGGAATATGCAAGGAATCATCCGCTGATAACTGCGTTTCTTGCCAAAAAGTGGGATGAAGCTCCTGAAATCTTTAAGGAAGCTTCACCCGTTAATTATCTGGATAAAAGTGATCCGCCTACACTTATACTTCATGGTACATCCGACAGGCTTGTCCCCGTCTCCCAGTCTGATATGCTGAAAAACAAGCTCGATTCACTCGGAGTTCCATGTGTTCTCCACCGTCTCCCCGGCTGGCCCCATACAATGGATATCACTCTGAGAGTTAATAAATACTGTCAGATGAAGATGGATGAATTCTTCAGACAATATCTGAATTAAAAACCTGTCAGCTTCTACCAGGGCTTACCTGTTCCCTGCAGAAGCCAGGATCTTGACCATGGACTGTTTTTCCCGTCACCTGCCGAATATGTTGTTGCTTCGAGTCCCTGAATTGCAGCCTCAACTTTCTCAGGATTATACAACAGCTCGTTTGTGCCGTAATAGAACCTGAGTGGGATTGCGTTCCTTTTAACTATCGTTCCTGCTGTCAATGCCGGAAGACCGGTCCGCCGGTAATCAAACCAGGCTTCAGTGGCCGCGGTCCAGCTTGCGATCCATTTCTGCTCAATGATCTGGCTGAGAGTACCCTCATAAGCTACCCCTGTAAGTGCAATATATGTATCGTAAGAATCACTGAGACCCCACGCATCCAAGGAAGCTTTAACACCTGCCTCATAAAGATCTTTTGCAGTGCTGCCGATTGACCAGCCTTTCAGTGCAGCTTCTGCCAGAATGAAATTTACCTCTGCAGCCGAGATGAGCCTTGCTTTCAAAAGAGGACCTGAGGCGTTCTTATACATATCATCAAGGTGTGATGCATGCGGATTAAGTGGTGCCTGTTCCAGGTTAGGACATAAATTATATGCCTGTGGCAATAAACGCCCAGGCAGGAGGAAGTCCGACATATTCCGGATCCAGATCGAGAGGTACGATCGGTATGTGATCTTCGTAGATGTGTCGGCAACATTCTGTGCAATAACCCGTTTCCCGTCAATAATCTCATCAAAATCATCGGGTTTTGACGGATCAATTACAATAGGAGTTTTTATTTTATTGGCCCATACCGCCAAGACGGGGATCATCAAGAGTCTGAAGCTTTTCCACAAGGGTTGAACACATTTTAAGTCTTCTCCAGTTCGTTTCGCTGACATCGAATGCTGTATTGCATGGCCATGAATCGGATGTACTGTTACCAATATATTTGATTAACGGCATCATCGGTTGCATCCATTATAACAGGATATTGAGCGGGATCACCTGCAATTTTCTCAATTCCTGCTTTTGCAATAGCTGCCTCTTTTGCCGAGATCCTCATATAATATCTTAACGCCAGCGAATTGGCGAACTTTCTCCATTTTGTGACAGATCCGCTGTATAAGACATCCTGGATAGAATTGATATCCGAATATTCGCTCTGGGCTTTTGATAATAAAGTGTTAGCGGTTTCAAGGTAAGCAAGGATCCCGGTATATATATCTTTCTGGGAATCAAAAACCGGTTTTAAATTGCCTGCCTTCTCCCTGAAGAGCTTCGGAATAAGGTGCATCACCCCATATATCAGCAATTAAACCAAAATTATATGCCTTCATTATCAATGCAACACCCTGGTAGAAATTCGAGTCCCGTCTCTTCTGATTTTATTAACATTTCTTCGGTGTTCCTCAGTATCCCGTAATAACCACCCCAGTTCTGGTCCGACCATTCATAACAGTTATGCCCTCCGGACCATCCGTCTTTCTGAGTATGTTGCATAACACCGGCAATATCACCGAAACCAAGACCAACAACATTCTGTCCTGTATATGTTATTACAGTGCTCATCAGGAGATATGGATGTGCATTTGCCGGATCAACCCCGTTTGGATTAATATTCAGTTCCTCCAGATCCTGACATGAAACAATCAGAACAAGGAACAGAACCAAAACTGCTGAAATTTTATTTTTTATTGTATACATAATTTCAGATTTTAATGATTTCTAAAATGTTATGTCAATTTTAATACCAATCGGCATTACCCATGGTTCCAGATTGTATCTTTCAATACCCTGTTTGAACTGTGTACCTCTTTTACCTTCTGTTGAACTTTCTGCCTGAAATGCCCGTTCAGGATCAATTCCCACTTTTGCCTTGGTCCAAAGCATAATATTCCGGCTATATAAAGAAACTGAAATATTCTCAACACCTCTTAAACGGTTTATAAATCGCGGGGAACATGATAGCTTAATGAAATCTCTCTCAGCTTAATAAAATCAGCATCAAACATTGAGGGTTTGGCAAATCCCCATGCATAACTCACTACATATGGCGCAACCACAGTACCTCCTTCTTCACCCATGTTCTCTCCCAGATTTTCAATGTAAGTAATCCCTCCTTCGCCATCATCAACAGCTACACACGCCGGGAACAAATATACCGTCATATACATAAACACCACTGTAATTTTCCCTGAATCCGCCATATTCGGCTGTTGGTCCGCCAACAACATGAAATCCGTTCTTGATATATTTATCCTCATTTGCCACAAGCCAGTCGCGAAGTTCTTTACCTGTTCTTCCACCAGGATTGATCAGATTATCAAGCCATAGCTGGGAATACCGTCTTCGGCCATATATCTCTGGGTTTGTGAAATAAACTGTCCGCCGTTTCTCCAGTCAATAGTCAAATTCAGAGAAAATGCCTTATAGGAAAGGGAGCTCTGCAATCCCATAATAAATCTGGGATTGTAATTGCCGATTTTATTCTTTGTATCCCTGAAACTGTATATCCTCCCATTCAAGTTCGATCGTACTAAGAATCGGATAACCAAAATACGGAGAGTTTTCATCTGTAACAGTGAGAATCTCAGCATCATAAATTGAGCCTATTTCATCACCCACATACGACCATGCTCCTCCTCTTGCATCTTCCCAGAACTTAATAACATCAATCCCCTCGGCAATTTCAATAATTTTTGTTCTGTTGCGGGTGAAATTTGCACTGATATCCCAGTTCCAGTAATGGTGTCTTAACAGTAGTGCCTCCTATCATGAATTCCCAGCCTTTGCTCTCTATCAATCCTGCATTGATATTGACATGCATCAGATCCTGTTGAGCTTGCAACCGGAATATTTCTTAGTATCTGGTTACGGTTTTCAACTACATAATATGTTCCTTCAAACCTCAATCTGTTTTTGAACAGGCTCAGATCGACACCGCCTTCAATTGAAGTAGCCTCTTCAGGCTTTAAATTGGGAGTCAGGATCTGCCCCGATTTGGCCAGACTGGTAGCATCTCCCCACTGTCCGGCATTCCCATAGGTGTTGTAAAGCTGATAGGGATCAGTATCGTTACCGGCCTTTGCCCATCCTCCCCTTATTTTGAGCAGATCTACATTTTCACCCATATCGATCATCTCATTAATCAGAATGCTCAATGATGCTGAAGGATAGAAATATGACCGGTTTTCTTTGGGCAATGTGCTTGACCAGTCGTTACGGCCTGTAATATCAAGAAAAATCATATCCTTAAATCCAATATTTACCAGCCCATAGACACTGTAAATCGCTTTCTGTGACCACCAGCTGCCATAGCTCAAAGATCCTGATTTTATATTGCTCACTGTATATACATTCGGAACAATAAGACCTGCCCCCGACATTGATGAATTGCTGATGGATGTACCTTTTTTATATAGGGCATTTCCTCCGCCGGAAACGGAAAGTTGAAATCTGTTGAGCTGTTTGGAATATGTAGCCAGAAAATCAATATTCCGTTCATAAGCTCTTAATATCCTGGACTCCATAAGCTCCGTTATTAGGCTCTCCTGGTATAACCCGGTGATAATTTTGATTCACGTTTTTCCGTAAACTGATCCAGTGAATATCGTCCCATCAGACTGAATTCTTTAGTTATCTGCCAGTCAGCTTTGAGGTTGCCAAAAACCCTGTCCCTGTTAAAGCTGTTATTAACTTCGTTTGCCAGGAAATAAGGGTTGTTATATATACCATTATAGGGTGTTCTTTGCACCAGACCTTCCAGTCCCGGTTCCCAGTAATCTTTCAGATCGAGAATATCAGTATTCTGAGGAACATTGTATGCCCATTGCAGCGGATTTGTACCCCTGTTGCTTGCAGGACGGTTATTTGACCAGGACCTGTTGATATTAATATTGGAACTGACAGTAAAATTATCCCGTACCTTTAAGGATGTCGAAGCAGTCAGGTTATTCCTGAACAGGTCGGAATTTGGGACTAATACCTCTGTTGGTCATATTCGATAATCCCAATCCTGTAATTCATTATATCGGTATTATTCGAGACTGAGACTCCATTAGTGGTGGTGATCCCGGTCTGGACAAAATTTGCCACATTATTGGGATGGATACAAGCTCAGTCGGTACCTGAACTCCATTGGCATCCACCGGACTGTTCCACTGGACTGCAAAATATTCTTTATCCAGCTCGATTCCTGCTCCGGCAGCTTCTGCCGGATTGACTCTCATGACTGTTCCTGGCGGAAGATCCTCAGGAGTAAATGAGAAATAGCCGGTGGCAAATTTTTTCTGTACAGCAAAATATTTATAAGGTTTATCAAAAACAGTATTGGTACTGAAATTCACCTTCATTCCTTTATTTTTCTTTCCCGATTTTGTAGTGATCAGTACAACACCGTTTCCTGCCCGTGATCCATAAATGCTGCGGCACTTGGTCCTTTCAGGACAGATACACTTTCGATATCGTCGGAATTCAGATCGGAAATTGCATTCCCGTAATCCACCCGGTTATCGCTTCCGAATCCTGCAATATTATTCAGCGTATTTACAATCGGAACTCCGTCAATAACAAACAATGGCTGATTATCATTGCTGAGGGATGTTGCACCCCTGATCACCATACTTACTGATGAACCTGTTCCTCCGGTGGAGCTGATCTGAACACCGGATAACTTTACCTGCAAGGGAGTTGATTGCATTTTCCTGGACCACTCTCACCAGGTCTTCACCCTAACTTTTCCCACCGAATATCCGAGTGATTTTTCCTTCCTGGTAATACCAAGTGCAGTAACAACCACTTCATCAAGAGTCTCCACGGATTCTTTCATTGTAAGATTTATCGCTCTCTGGTTCCCCACAATGATCTCCTCTGTTGTATAGCCTATGAAAGAAAAAACCAGAACGGCATCACTGCCCGGCACCTCTATTGTGTATTCCCCCGAAGAATTTGTAACTGTTCCCCTCTGGGTTCCCCTGACTATTATACTGACACCGGGCATAACGGCATTATCAGTTCCTGAAGTCACCCGGCCGGTAACGACAAAACCCTGCTGATCTTGCCTTATCACCCGGCATCCCGGCTACCTGGAGATAGCCTGCCAGCAAAAATATCAGTAACAATCCGGGCAATTTCTGCCTGGAAATGCTTTTTATATAATTAAGATCCTTCATCCTTTATGTTTTAGATTGTTTATTGATCAAGTTATATTCCCTCCACATATATTTTCATCAGGGTACTGTTTCGAATGTCAGAATAACAACATAGGAAGGTTTATTGTAATGCGCTTTCTGTGTAGTACATACGAACATTGCAAGCCGCATCTTTGAAGGTGTTATTTCCTGGATAATGCACTCACGGTTAAAATCCATAAATCCTACGAATTCGGCTCCCGAAAAGTTAAGTGTCATCACATCTTTATAAACCCTGTCGGCCGGAGTATTACCGTCCGTACTTACGGTTGTAATCGCGAAGATCTTTTTTCTCGTTAAGGGTAAATGTTGCAGCCTGAGGAGTCCATGCCGTATAGCATAAACCAAAGCTCTGGCTTACCGGAGTAGCTTTAAGTATCTGCTGCTGGGTAAGCATGCTGTACAACAGTCCGGCAAAAGCTCCGCCATGTTGAGGTGAATGAGTATACGTCCCGTCATGTTTGAAAATGAATATATCATCATAAACCTCTCCAAGTCCCAGACCTACATTACCAAGCATACCGGTAGCTATCGCCTGTACAACAGTAAACTTATCATCTGCAAGTGCAAAAGCATCTTTAGCGGAATGCGCACTGCTGATTTTCCATTTCTTGCCATTTGGAGTCTTTAAGCCACCTGTAAGCATCTGCATGTTAGAAAGTGCAAGCGAGACTACAGAAGTGGCTTCAGCAGACTCACCATTACCTGTTACGGTAAGCTTAACATCATAAATACCACCTTCCTGGTAAATATGTACAGGATTCATTTCGGTACTGGACTGGCCATCGCCGAAATCCCAGTTCCAGGTATCGGCTCTTTTTGTCAGGGCAGTAAATGCCACCTGTTTATTGGCAATACTGTAAAAGATTCCTGCTATCGGAGGTCCTTCAGGCTCTTCTTCCTTACATGATATCAGAAGAACCTGTCCGATAACAAATGCAACTAAAGAAATAAACAAAATTTTCTTCATAGATTATAAGATTTTGTTAGTATAAAGAGTTTCTAGATGAATCTTCTAATCGAACCAGGTTTAATATATTGAAAACCTGAACCATAAATTATTATAATCAGTCCGCAACGGGAGTTGCTTACAATTTAGGAGTTTTATTTATTAAATCCAAGAATTATGGTAAAAATTGGATTTTTTCAAGCGGGCAGAGTAATAAAATTAGCATAAAGAAAATTTTGCTGAAAAAATTTATTTGTTTAAATTTGATAAGCTGTATTTAAAATTGTATCAGGTCTTCGTGCTTCACAAGTTTAGTTGCAGGTAAAAGTTTTGCAGGAATTTTGATCAATTGGATTTGATTAAACCCGGTTGATGATTTATGTGTACCTTACCTGTATTTTTGTAGTCTGGTTATTATTACTTAATAATCAATACATTATGTCTCGCTATCTTTTTATCCGATTAATCTGTATCCTGATATTTCTGTTCCAAACAGAATTTATTCAGGCTCAAAGAAATCCCTTCACTGAATTGATTTTGGACTACCAACCTGCCTCGTGCAGGTGATTCCCTGGTGAAACAGCAGGTAGATTATATTGACCCCGGTATTGCAGGCACTAATATAACCTGGGATTTTCGTAAGGTGAATCCTGTAAATGATTATTATAACCTTCGTTACCGAATCATTTCTCCTGATTCAGCAGAGATTGAAGGTATTGAACATGGTACAATTTACAGTTACATGCTTAAAGGAGATTCTTTATTCCATACCGGGTATGAAAACAGCACTACAAAAATGAATTATTCGATCCCGGAACTCAGGTTAAGGTTTCCTGTGAGGTATGGCGATATTGTCAGTTCAGATTTTGGAGGTGAAGGAGAATATTGCCATATCATTTCTCTGCATGTATCCGGTAAAACAACTATCACCGCTGATGCAACAGGAACGCTGATCACTCCGCTTGGCTTAACATTTAAAAATGTTCTCAGAGTAAAGAGCCTTCGCGAATATCTTCAGACCGGACTGGACAGCCTGACAATGAGGCTGGAAAGTTATGCCTGGTATGCAACCGGCCAACGTTACCCTGTATTTGAAACTGTGAAAACCGCAACAAAAATGACTGGTAGAAAGCAGACCGAACATAAAGTGGCTTCATTTTTCTATCCTCCGCCTGAAAAAGCATTTTTGCTTGACGATACCAGCAACTGGGCACCACAGGAACTGTCTGAGGAATTGAAAGGTACAGAATGTCTGATGACCAACATCAAACTGATCCCAAATCCGGTTCAGTCCTGGCTGAATATTGAGTATAACCTGACCAGTGACGCAGTTGTATCATTCAAAGTATTCGATAATAATGGAATACTCAGATTCTCTCTGCCCGAGACCTTTAAACAGGGAGGGAACTATTCGGAAAAAATAAATATGAATGGTTTTAACCCCGGAATTTACCTCATAAATGTTTTTATTGATAAGGCGGTTAATGTCTTTAAGGTGATAAAAATATAAATCTGGAATTTTCTTCCCGTTTTCCTGCTGACCAAGATGGATTAATATCTGCCAGGGGAAATAACCACCTTTTTGTAACCCTTTAAACATATTTAATGATGAATTATATTGATGCCCCTACTCACAAACTGCTTCTGATCCGGAGTTCAGTTAAGTGGCTAAAACGTTACTATCTGAAAATTTACCTGCTCCTCCAAATATTAACTTTGCCGGGATTGATAATAAACTCGTTTGCCCAGACCTTCACAACACCCGATGTCTTCAGCTATAAGCAGGAGGTTTTCAGCCCCGTCTCATATTATACAGGACAGGCTGATATATCAATTCCTTTATTTGAAATACAAACTCCCGAGATAACAATTCCGGTTTCGTTAAGATATATTGGAGGAGAAGGATTACGCCCGATAAATCCATACAGCAGCGTGGGATTTGGATGGAAGTTATCGGCCGGAGGTGCAATAACACGAACAGTGAACGAAGAACCCGATGAATTCAATACTCCGGGTACCGGAAGACTGCTGGGATTCTTTAACCTGCCAGCCAATTCAGTTAACAATGAAAACGTCAGGAATAATGCATATACATTTCTCCAGGGAACCGAGCACACTTCATTTATTTCACAATATGAATACAGCCCTGACATCTTTTCGTTTAGTTTCATGGGCTATTCAGGTTACTTTGTAATGGGGTATGATAAAACGTTTAGAATCCAGTCTCAGGATATTGTAAAAGTTGAGAAATATGCAAGTAATCTTATAGGTCTGAACAATCCCGTTTATTTCAGGCTGACAGCCAATGACGGAACAAAATTTACTTTTGGTTCTGAGGAAGGATCTGTTGAGCTGTCAGGAGGAACAAACTATATACCCTATCAAAGCCATGCCTGGTATTTAACCAGGATCGAATCCCCCAACGGAAGGAGTGTCAACTTTAGCTATCAGCCAAATATAAACATTCACCTGCGTTTCAGAGCTTCAAGTATCCCCGAAGATATAGTCACCGTTTCTCCCGTGGTTTTGAACACAATAACATTTAATGGAGGAAAAGTTTCAGTTACCTCTCCGCCAAAACCACATAAAATTAGCGAATCAATCGATTATGCCGGACTAATTGAAAAGATAGAGTTAAAAATCAGGCCGATCAAAAAGTCAGCAATGTTATCCTGAAATATTCAGCTATAGTTTCTAACCGGTATTACATACTTGATTCATTGAGAATCGACGATAAGCGTTATTCTTTCGGGTATAACACTCCCTGGTCCCTTCCTGATGTACCACAAGCCTTCGGCAGTGATTACTGGGGTTTTTATAACGGACAACCGGAATTAACCGGACGTATTAGCCCGGGTTACAGAGATACCTACCTGAATCAGTATTTAACACTTCCTGCGAAGATGCCATCCGCGGTACATTCGAAACTTGGAATACTTACATCCATTACTTATCCAACAGGTGATTCAGAGTTGTTTGAATATGAGTCGAATACTTATTCTTATGCTGGAATGCAGACCCTGGGAGGATACTATAACAACTATTCTGAAGAACCAAAAATTGCCGGAGGTCTGAGAATTGCAAAAATCACGCTTGGCAACCGGATCCGAAAATATAAATATGTCAAAACTTTCGATCCGAATAATCCTGATTATATTCCAGGATCAATGAGCTATATTGGTTTTTCAAGCAGTGGGATCCTTTATAAGATTCCAGCTGTTTCCTATATGAATGCTGAAGCTCTTAATTTTTTATCAATAGAGGGAGAACCTCATGTGACTTATTCCAGGGTCATTGAATTTCTTTCAGATAAAAGTTATACCGTTTACGACATGTATTCACCACTGGACAGGCCTGACGGACAAAACAACCAGAATGCAAATTACTATTCCTGCAAGGCCAATTTACCTGCAATTTTTAATTCTGTATATAAAAATATTTTTGTAGGTGCCCTTGGAAAAAACTCATCATGTGCACTTGAAAGAGGACAAATAAAAGAAATAAGGATTTATGATTCATCCAATACACTGAAAAGATCAGTCGTTTACACTTACTCGTCAGATCCCGGCCGTTATAATCAATATGTTTCATCTATCTATCTTACAGACACCTCCGAGCAGCGGATGGCCTGGCTGGCTTTCGAATTAGGTCTGCAATACCTGAATAATTCATATTTATACTTTGCAATGCTCCATAGTTACTGCATATATACTTTCCCTGTGTATCTTGAACAAGAAAAAATAACAGACTACTATGGAAGTCAGTCAGTAACCAATACTACCAGATACAGGTACAATAATAAGAAGCTCAGGTCAACTGTCATTACATATAACAGCAGAGGTGATTCGCTAAAAACAATTATCAGATACCCGTCAGATATTAATATGGGTGTTTATGCCAATATGAATACTCTGAATATGCTGAATTTCCCGGTTGAGCAGATCACATTAAAAAACAATAACTATACCGGCAGCAAGCTAACCACTTATAAAGCAGTCAGCAGTACATTCTATGCCCCGGATAAAATATATTCCCTTGAGATCACTTCTCCTCTGACATCATTCACTTATTTTAACGGATCAAGCCGTGATAGTCACTATGGAACATTCCCCGAAATAACATATGACAGCTATAGTAATGCAGGAAATTTAAGGCAAATCGACCGGCAGAGACGAAACTCCTGTTTCATATCTATGGGATGCCAGCGGGATCTATCCAATGGCACAGGTAAAAGGGGCAACATATTTACAGATAAGCTCATATGACGCGAAAGCCTGTGATTACTTAAGTATCTCACTTTGGACAGGGCTGAATACTGCTGTTCCGGCAGCCCAATTCTCAACATATTCATATAAACCCCTGACCGGTATTGCTACAGCTACCAATGTCCGGGGAGTAACAACCAACTATACATACGACTTATCCCGACGATTATTTATGGTCCGGGATGATGATAAGAATATCCTTAACCGCTACAGGTATGGTTACAGGAATTATCCTGATAACGGTTTAGGCGGATACAGCCCGATAACAGCATATTTAACAAAGCCATCCTATGTAATAAAGGGCAATTCATCATCAGGCAAAGTAACTGTCTCCGGCGGATCGGGAAGCTTTTCTTACAACTGGTATTTAAAAACCAGTTCCGGTACACTGACAACCAGCTCCCTGAAAAGCAGTTCGGACGTTTTTTATTTCACTTGCAGTCAGACAGGAACATATTATATACAATGTGAGGTAACGGATAATCTTCTGGGTAAAAAAATAACATGTTATACCGGAAATTTCATATGCTGTGTTTCAGTATGCAGTTTTGGTGCCAATACCGGTTTCTCAAATCTTTCAAGCAGTGTCTTTAATTTCGGGACCACAGCCTCTGTTTCTTTTACTTTTTGCACCACTTTTGTTATGCAGCCAAATGTATCCTATCTGGTCGGATTTATCAGCTCAGGTTGCTGTCCCTCAGGCACCCGGACGTTCAATATCGATTCCGTTATGGGAAGGTCGTGGGAAGTTACCATTACCCAATATGGCTATGTTTACTGGAGGATGACCTGTGGTATGGAGATGTCTGATTACGAGTGTGAAGACTCAGGAACTTTAACATATAATCTTTAAAAAATCCCAAAATGAAATTCATTTATTCAATCATAATTCTTTTTGTCCCTGTAAGCATATCAGCACAAACAACAACACAGAATTACACTGTCGCTACAATCCCTTTTCAGACAGTCAGTGATCCTTCAATATTAGATGAATCCAATTCCAACAGTACGATTCAGTATTATGACGGATCAGGCAGGCTTTCGCAAACAGTCCTGAAAGCAATAGCACCTGCAGGGGAAGATATGATAGCAGCATTGGAATATGATGTGCTAGGGAGACTTTCAAAAAACTGGCTGCCTGCTGTGGTCCAGGGAAACAACGGTGCTTTTTATCCCGGTTATGCCGCTCAGGCAGCAGCTTCAAATATGAATGATGCCAAACCTTTTTCCACAACCGGTTATGAGGCCTCACCATTAAACCGGGTAATCAGCCAGTCCGGTCCCGGGAATGACTGGTATACAAATTCAAGAAAAATAACGACAACTTATCTGGTAAACGGACCTGATATAAAATATTTTTATGTTGAAAACGATATACTTAAGTGTAATGGCATTTATGATGCTGCTACTTTATACGGAGTACAAACCACTGATGAGGATGGGAAAAACCGGATTGAATATACCGACAAACAAGGACGTATTGTTTTAAGCAGGGCAGCAAGTAACTATGACACATATTATATTTATGACGATCTGGGGAATCTGCGATATGTTTTGCCGCCTCTGGCTGCCGATAACCTTAATACAAATCTCACAGGATTTCCCGAAACTGCCGGCACCATCCTTTACCTGTATGCTTATATTTATCATTATGACGGCCGTAGAAGATGTATTGAAAAGAAACTTCCAGGACCGAGTGGGTATATTTTGTTTATGATAAAGCCGATCGTTTGATACTTTCACAGGATGGAAACCAGAAGCCTAAAAACAAATGGGCAAGTAAACAAATATGATAAATTCAGGACGAATTGTTATATGCGGTATAATAAACAATACAAATACCCGGTCACTAATGGAATCGACCTTTTCAGGAACTCTCACAAATGAAAGTTATTCCGGCAGCAGTTCAACAGGTGGTTATACATGCTCAAATCTTACCCCATCCAAATTACTGACAGTTCATTATTATGACAATTACAACTTTCTGAACCTGGGTGTTTACTCGACAAAGAAAAGTGCCCTGACAAATACAACCCAAAGCGGATATACTGCTCCCGACCTTTCCCATATGAAATCATTAATGACAGGGATCTGTACTTATCATCTTGATGACTCTTCAAAATTTGAACTAGCTTCAACTTATTTCGATAAATATGGGAGAATCGTACAAGTCCGTTCAAGCAATCATTTAGCAGGTTATGATATTGCCTTTAACCTGCTTGACTTTACAGGAAAAGCAACCAAAACCTATAAAACACATGGAATTAATGGCACTTCGCCAACATACACCGAAGTATATAGTTACACATTTGATAAGGCGCAGAGGCTGTTAACATCAACCCATCAACTCAATGGCGGAAATATAATTACCCTCTCTTCGAATGTTTATGACAAGCTGGGGCGACTAACTTCAAAAACGTTAGGTGGAATCTCAGGTGCCATAACCTACATCTACAACTTGCGTGGATGGCTCACAGATATCATTGGCAGCAGGTTTACCGAAAGTCTGTATTACAATGCTAATAAAATAATGCCAGACCCATTTACTGCCTGTTACAATGGCAATATTTCAGGGATGAAATGGAGCATTCCGGGCGAAAATCTTGATTATGACCGGGCTTATTCGTTCGCCTACGATGACCTTGATCGACTTACTTTTGCCAGATATTGCGGTAAAAACGGTACTACAACCATTTCAGGTACAGCCGGAAAATTAAACGAAGAATTTGCTTACGACAAGATGGGTAATATAACCTCATTGATCCGTTATGAAAATGGAATTAAGCTGAATGATCTTGCTTATACTATAACAGGTAATCAATTAAAAAAGATCAATGACAATTGTCCTCAGGATCTGCGTTATGGATCAGAAGTCTTTAAAGACAGGGCAGAACTTGAAACTGAATATTTGTATGACAAAAACGGTAATAATACCTATGATGCCAATGGCGATATCAGCACAATTAAATATAATTTATTAAATTTACCTGAGATTGTGCAGTTTAAGGCAGGGCATCAGAACAGGTATTCATATAGTGCGGATGGGAAAAAATTAACAGTAAAAAGTTACACACTCAACAGTGTTGTTTTGGTACCACAGGGAACAATTAATCCTTTGCCTGCCAATGCATCGGATTATACAAAAATTACAACCGACTATATCGGCAATATGATATACCAGAACGGTACTTTGAAACAGATACAGACTCCGGAAGGTTACATTCAGGGAACACCAATGGTGTATTATTATTACCTCAAGGATCACCTGGGCAATGCAAGGGTTGTGATTAACAGCAGCGGTACCACGGTTGAGAAGAGTCATTATTACCCTACCGGTATACGATTTTACGTTGAAAGCACCAGCAACAGTGCTGCTTTACCATTCAGGTACAATGGCAAGGAATTTGAAAAAATGAACGGATTGAACTGGTATGATTACGGGGCAAGGTTTTATGATCCGCAAATCGGGAGGTGGCACTCGATTGATCCTTTAGCTGAGAAATATCTTAGTAGTTCTACTTATTCTTATTGTTTAGATAATCCTATTGGTTTTATTGATCCTGATGGAAGATCTGCGACAAACTATGATGATGAAAAAGGTAACCGACTCTTAACCACAAACGATGGGAATAATTCCACTATTACCGTTAGCAAAGATAAAGCGATTACTCTTTGATGCTAAAGCAGGTGCAATGAAGCATAAAGGGGACGCTTAATGATAAGAAAAGTAATGTTGATCTTATTGGTGCTGTTACTCCAGCTTCTGACGGTGTATTTTTCACTGATAAACAAATGGCATGGATGTACATGACTAACAATTCAATAGAAAATATAGCATGGACGACACCTGAGGGTGTTGTTGTTGAACCTACAAAATCCGTTAATTATCTAACCGGAAGATTTTATGAGAATACACGACGAAGGGCATACTTTGGTTTACCACAAAGTCAAAAGGAGTCTTCACTAATATCAGATTAAAAGGGACAGATTATAAAGTAAATAGTTTTGTACATGATCATCCTTTCGTGCCTGGTGGAATGAATGATCTGGCAGATAAATTTAGTGGAGATGATGGTGAATTGGAATATACAAAAGTTATAAGGACAGAGGTGTTCAAATGAATATGTACTTATTGGACCAAATGATGTTGTTATGAATACACCCCAGAATCCAAATAAGATAGTAGGAAGCCACTTTGAACTTTTAAATGGAGGAAACCTAATAAAATGAAAAGATCAATAAATATTGTAATTGTTTTTTGTTTTTTATTATGTGGTTCATGCAATAATAGAAAAGAAATTGCATCAATTAGTGGGCGGTTTATTAAAACTGAAATATCTGATAGTGGCCTTAATAACATACTCAATAACTATATTACAGATTTTTCTTTTGAAGGTAAGGGAGTCTATTTAGTTAATATAAAAAATTATGAAGACTCTGTAAAGTATTATGTAGGAATTACATTTTCAAAGCAAGACATAGACCGTCTGCTTAAAAATCCTCCTTATTTTTTTTATAGTAAGGTAAAGGGTCGTACTGTAATAATAGATACTAAACTAGAAAACTTTTTGAAGCCTCAATGCACTGAATTAGTGAGTGATACAATTTTGAACAATTATTATGAAAATAGCCCGGCATGGGGAATTCGAGAAGTGTATTTTGTGGAGTTTCAAGAACTGGGAATGACTTCAGAAGGAAAGTAGTTTATTTTAATCCATTTTAAATGAGCTAAGCCTTTATAACCGTCCAGGATTCTTCGCTTCACTGCGTTCCGCTATGAATGACGGTGGCATTGATTACACTATTTAAGTGAGGGAAGCATCGTCATCCTGAAGCCTCGCAAGGGACCTGTCTCGACAAACAGGATGTTTATCCATACCATCTTCGGTTAGTTCAATTTACCCAACCAGCACCGTCATCCCGAGCGCAGCGAGGGATCCTGAACGATTACCAGTCCGTTAATTAAGCTGAATTGGCACAATAACTCTATTCAGTTACCTCAGAACCCGTGAATTAGTATAATTTATTAAATTTACCTGAGATTGTGCAGTTTAAGGCAGGGCATCAGAACAGGTACTCATATAGTGCGGATGGGAAAAAATTAACAGTAAAAAGTTACACACTCAACAGTGTTGTTTTGGTACCACAGGGAACAATTAATCCTTTGCCCGCCAATGCCTCGGATTATACAAAAATTACAACCGACTATATCGGCAATATGATATACCAGAACGGTACTTTGAAACAGATACAGACTCCGGAAGGTTACATTCAGGGAACACCAAAGGAGTATTATTATTACCTCAAGGATCACCTGGGCAATGCAAGGGTTGTGATTAACAGCAGCGGTACCAAGGTTGAGAAGAGTCATTATTACCCTACCGGTATACGATTTTACGTTGAAAGCACCAGCAACAGTGCTGCTTTACCATTCAGGTACAATGGGAAGGAATTTGAAAAAATGAACGGAGCGAACTGGTATGATTACGGGGCGAGGTTTTATGACCCACAAATCGGGAGGTGGCACTCGATTGATCCTTTAGCTGAGAAATATCTTAGTAGTTCGAATTATTCTTATTGTTTAGATAATCCTATTGGTTTTATTGATCCTGATGGAAGATCTGCGACAAACTATGATGATGAAAAAGGTAACCGACTCTTAACCACAAACGATGGGAATAATTCCACTATTACCGTTAGCAAAGATAAGCGATTACTCTTTGATGCTAAAGCAAGTGCAATGAGCATAAGGGGACGCTTAATGACAAGAAAAGTAATGTTGATCTTATTGGAGCTATTACTCCAGCTTCTGACGGTGTATTTTTCACTGATAAACAAATGGCATGGATGTACATGGATAACAATTCAATAGAAAATATTGCATGGACTACACCTGGGGGTGTTGTTGTGGAACCTACAAAATCCATTAATTATCTAACCGGAAGATTTTATGAGAATACACGACGAAGGGCATACTTTGGTTTACCACAAAGTCAAAAGGAGTCTTCACTATATATCAGATTAAAAGGGACAGATTATAAAGTAAATAGTTTTGTACATGATCATCCTTTGGTGCCTGGTGGAATGAATGATCTGGCAGATAAATTTAGTGGAGATGATGGTGATATTGGAATTTACAAAAGTTATAAGGACAGAGGTGTTCAAATCAATATGTATCTTATTGGACCAAATGATGTTGTTATGAATACACCCCGAGAATCCAAATAAGATAGTAGGAAGCCACTTTGAACTTTTAAATGGAGGAAACCTAATAAAATGAAACGATCAATAAATATTGTAATTGTTTTTTGTTTTTTATTATGTGGTTCATGCAATAATAGAAAAGAAATTGAATCAATTAGTGGGCGGTTTATTAAACCTGAAATATCTGATAGTGGCATTAATAACATACTCAATAACTATATTACAGATTTTTCTTTTGATGGTAAGGGAGTCTATTTAGTTAATATAAAAAATTATGAAGACTCTGTAAAGTATTATGTAGGAATTACATTTTCAAAGAAGACATAGACCGTCTGCTTAAAAATCCTCCTTATTTTTTTTATAGTAAGGTAAAGGGTCGTACTGTAATAATAGATACTAAACTAGAAAACTTTTTGAAGCCTCAATGCACTGAATTAGTGAGTGATACAATTTTGAGCAATTATTATGAAAATAGCCCGGCATGGGGAATTCGAGAAGTGTATTTTGTGGAGTTTGCAAGAACTGGGAATGACTTCAGAAGGAAAGTAGTTTATTTTAATCCATTTTAAATGAGCTAAGCCTTTATAACCGTCCAGGATTCTTCGCTTCACTGCGTTCCGCTATGAATGACGGTGGCATTGATTATACTATTTAAGTGAGGGAAGCACCGTCATCCTGAAGCCCCGCAAGGGACCTGTCTCGACAAACAGGATGTTTATCCATACCATCTTCGGTTAGTTCAATTTACCGAACCAGCACCGTCATCCCGAGCACAGGGAAGGATCCTGGACGATATGCATAATGTATATCCATGGCAGGTTCGAGAAAAACAAGGTACGTGACAATGATTGGAATTGTAATATAACAAAGGCACTCCCTGAGAATTATCCTGCTAAATCGTCCAGGATTATTCGCTTCGCTCTGATGATGTAAAATGGCATTTACACTATTTGGGTGAAGAAAGCCTCGTTATCAGGAAGCCTTGCAGTTAACCTCACCGACAAACAGGATGTAAATCCATTGCACCCTCGATTAGTTCAATTTACCGAACCAGCACCGTCATCCCAGCGTAGCGAGGTATCCTGAACGACAATCAGGACGTTTATCAATTGCACCCTCGGTTAGTTCAATTTACCGAACCTGCACCGTCATACCGAGCGTAGCGAGGTATCCTGAACGACAATTAGGACGTTAATCCATTTGTACCCTCGGTTTGTTCAAATCACCTAACCAGCACCGTCATCCCGAGCGCAGCGAGGGATCCGTTACAGTTACCAGTCCGTTAATTAAGCTGAATTGGCACAATAACTCTATTCAGTTACCTCAGAACCCGTGAATTAGTATAATTTATTAAATTAACCTGAGATTGTGCAGTTTAAGGCAGGGCATCAGAACAGGTATTCATATAGTGCGGATGGGGAAAAATTAACAGTAAAAAGTTACACACTCAACAGTGTTGTTTTTTTGGTACGACAGGGAACAATTAATCCTTTGCCCGCCAATACATCGGATTATACAAAAATTACAATTATGAAAAAGTATTTAGCAGTGTTTACATTTTTTTGTAATTCATCTATCCTGTACAGAGAACAACATAGATCCAAGTATTATACGTAAAATTGCCCAGGAGGAGGTGAAAAATTCCTTCTCAGTTTTCAAATGTAGCCTTCTTTTGTAAAGGAGTAAACAATACCATTCTATTTTTGGATGTATATCAATTAAGAGAGCTTCATAAAAATGAATTCGCCAATATCACTTATTATGACTTTCTTAAAAATGCATTAAATCAAAAGATAATCATTAAGTCAGCTCCGTACAATAGTTTTAAATTCGATAAAACAGTTGACAGTTTATATAATAAAATGAATATCAATAAGTTTAGGGATTTTTTTTGTATTTGAAGAGGAGGCGATATATATTACTTGAAAGAGATGTAATCGATGTTGAGAGAAATACGGTATTATATTACTTGTTTATTCATAATTATCTAACTCGATTAGATGATTATACAGGTGCATTTGTTATTAGAAAAAGCAATTGATTTATCAATAAAATGCATATGGCAGTAAGAGCAAAAAACCGGTTCATCGCCGGGTTTTGTTTGAAGATCTGACTTCAGTATCTAGGCTCGACAAAGGATTAAATGAGGTTGATGCTACCATTACTCTTGGACATGAATCTTTCGTTTATGCTGATAAAGACGCTGATAAGCTGACCCAAATTAACGAAAAAATAAAAGCGGGTGGTTATAAAAATTTTTCAGAGATTAGGAAAGATTTAGACGGGGTCGTAAAATCTACTGATAAAGACCATGCATTCCTGAAAAAGGTGAAGTTAAAAAGTTTGAGAGCTACGCAAAAGAACTTTCAATGAAAGAAAAACAATGAAAGATACAATAATAGGTATGAGGAGGATAAAAACAAAAATCGTTAATAGCTTAAGTACACTATTGATTATACTGTTTTATGCTTGTAACAGAACTGGTCATAAAGTGGAAGTTGTTACTATAGTTGATAAAAAAGAGAATCGCATAGAAAAGGGATCGCTAGTAAATGGTAGAAGAGAAAGGGTATTGGGTTGCCTTTGAATACTAATTGGTAGGTAACCAAAATACAGTATGACATTCACTACAAAAATGATATGTGACCTTAAATGGGGATAAACTACCAATTACTATGATAGGTAACTATCTCATATAGAAGCGAGGAAATGAACAAGTTATGGCAAGAGCGATGGCAAATACACGAGTTATCATAAGTACCCAACTATAGCTCACCTCAGGGAAATGTAAAGAATGAGAAGAAAATAGGAGAATGGCGGACTTATACAAAAGAATGGAAGGTTAAATAAAATTATTGAGTTTGAAAAGGACACATTTAAATTAATTTTAAACATAAAATAAGTTAGAATAAGTAATCAGAAAAGATAACATTGGATCCGGTTCATCGCCGGATTTTATCTATTTTGTTCCAAGGATCTTTGAAATATGTTTTGAAAAGGAGACATCCACAGATCAATAGCCATGGGTCATACATATATAAAAGTATACCCTCAACTCCCATTAACTGATAGGTGTAATATAAAGCTGTAAGGATCTCGAACGTTCTACAGAAGTATATCAATTTAAGACCGTCCAGGATTCTTTGCTCCACTGCGTTCTGCTTCTTGAATGACGGTGCGATTGATTACACAGTTTAGGTGAGGGAAGCACCGTCATCCCGAGCACAGCGAGGGATCCTGGACAACAATTAGGACGTTTATCCATTGCTCCTTCGATTAGTTCAATTCATCGAACCAGCACCGTCATCCCGAGCACAGCGAGGGATCTTGGACGATATGCAGAATGTATATTCATGGCAGGTTCGAGAAATACAAGGTACGTGACACTGATTGGAATTGTAATATAACGAGGATACTCCCTAAGAATAATCCTGCTAAATCGCCCAGGAATTCGCTCCACTGCGTTCCGCTCTAAATGAAGGTGGCATGGATTGTATGGTTTGAGGGAGTGAAGCCTCGTCATCTTGAAGCCTGGCAAAGCAACCGTCTCGACAAACAGGATGTTTATCAATACCATAATCGTTTAGTTCAATTTATCGAACCAGCACCGTCATCCCGAGCGCAGCGAGGACCTAGAAGATTACTTGTCCGTTAATTAAGCTCAATTGGCACAATAACTCTATTCAGTTACCTCAGAACCCGTGAATTAGCATATTTTATTAAATTTTACCTGAGATTGTGCAGTTTAAGGCAGGACATCAGAACAGGTATTCATATAGTGCGGATGGGAAAAAATTAACAGTAAAAAGTTACACACTCAACAGTGTTGTTTTGTACCACAGGGAACAATTAATCCTTTGCCCGCCAATGCATCGGATTATACAAAAATTACAACCGACTATATCGGCAATATGATATACCAGAACGGTACTTTGAAAACAGATACAGACTCCGGAAGGTTACATTCAGGGAACACCAAAGGAGTATTATTATTACCTCAATGATCACCTGGGCAATGCAAGGGTTGTGATTAACAGCAGCGGTACAACGATTGAGAAGAGTCATTATTACCCTACCGGTATACGATTTTACGTTGAAAGCACCAGCAACAGTGCTGCTTTACCATTCAGGTACAATGGCAAGGAATTTGAAAAAATGAACGGAGCGAACTGGTATGATTACGGGGCGAGATTTTATGACCCGCAAATCGGGAGATTTACAACCATTGATCCGTTAGCCGAAACCTATTCTTTCCAGAATCCATACACTTATGCTTGTAACAATTCTTTAAGATTTATTGAAATCCTTGGAATGGGACCTGGTGATGTGTTTAAAACTCAAAGATTAGCAGCAATTGATTTTGGCAAGGCTTTTAACGGCAAATCTATTGAATATGGATTAGAGTATGGTTCTTCAATTTATATTACAAGAGTAAATGGAAAGATTAATTATACATACTCAGTTCCTAATGAAGGTACTGAATTCGGAGTTGATCCAAGCTTAGCACCAAATGGTTCAAAAAGAACTGCTGTAGTACATACACACGGCAAATACATAAAATATTCAGATAACGATAATTTTTCAAGAGAAGCAGGAAACGATATTGATTACTTCAACGAAAATAAAATTGATGGGTACCTTGCAACACCAAGTGGATTATTGAAAGAATTTGATTTTGAAACTGGTAAAGAGACTAATATATCGAATAAAATGCCAAGTGATTCTAAACATCCAAACAGAGAGAACAATATTAATTCTACTGCAATAGATTTAAGTAACCTTGAATTTCAAACTTCAAAAAAAGTAGAAAAATTATTGGATATTTTAACCCTAAAAGAATTTATAAAAAAATGAAAAGCAAATTTTTAATTATAGGTTCAATTTTGATTCTTTCGTTAACATTTCTCTTCTTTTCGTTAATTACAAAGCAGAAAAGAATATATGATCCAGAAATAGATGGATTCGTTCCAAATGAGGAAACAGCTATTAAAATTGCGGAAGCAATCTGGCTTCCTGTATATGGAGAGGAAATAATTAATTATAGGCCATATTATGCAAAACTCATAAATGGGAAAGTTTGGATTGTTAAAGGTAGATTAAAATCTGGTTTAGGCGGTGTCCCGTATCTAGAAATCCAAAAGAGTGATTGCAAGATATTGAAAATAAATCATGGCAAATGATTTATTTTTTCGCCAAAATAAATCATCTTAATTACACTTTAAAAGCATAATTCAAATATATTTTCTATGACATTACCCTGACTTATGATCTTTAATAAAATGCAACAGGCATCTGGGTCCCATATCCAAGACAACCCCCATGGCAAAGGTATACCTCTTAATCCTAACACTATAGGAGCTGAATAAAAAGTAGTATTACGGACTTTCACTCGAAGTTCATTTCTGCAAAATCATGAAGGATTCTTCGCGCCACTGCGTTACGCTCTGACTGACAGTGACGTGGATTACTTATTTAGTTTGAGGAAAGCACCTTCATCCCGAGCGTAGCGAGGGATCCTAGATGACAAACAGGATGTTTATCCATACCATCTTCGGTTAGTTCAATGTATCGGACCAGCACCGTCATACCGAGCGCAGTGAGGGATCCTGGACGGTAAGCAGGATGTATATCCATGGCAGGTTCGAGAAATACAAGGTACGTGACACTGATTGGAATTGTAATATAACAAAGGCACTCCCTGAGAATTATCCTGCTAAATCGCCAGGGATTCTTCGCTTCGCTCTGAATGACGGTAACATGGATTACACTATTTTATTGAAGGAAGCCTCGTCATCCTGAAGCCTGGCAAGGGACTTGCCTCGACAAACAGGATGTTTATCCATTCCACCTTCGGTTAGTTCAATTTACCGAACCAGCACCGTCATCCCGAGCGCAGCGAGGGATCCTGGCCAACAATCAGGACGTTTATCAATTGCACCCTCGATTAGTTCAATTTATCGAACCAGCATGTTTAGTATATATAAATAGGATTTGAATAGATCCATGGAACATATTTGCCTTTAAGTTTTATATGCACTTCGATCCGGTATGCTCCTTTGCCCTGAATGTTATCTAATGAATATTGATACCCATCGCCTGATGTGATATTAACAATTTTACCATCGTACACAAGTCGAAACTGACCTGGCAAAGGGGCAACTGCATTAAGTGATTTTACCTTATCAAATGCGATTGAATCACCCATAATACATCCCGGAATGTTATTCTTATCAATGGCATAATAAATGAATCCTTTTGCATCACCAAGACTTTTAAATGCTGTGAAAAGATGCCCTTTTAAAATATTATCAGCCAGAGCCCGTAATGATAAAGTATCCGCAAACACATAGTTCGTAACATAATTGAATCCTGTTTCATATGTATCTATCATCAGCTTAAAGATCCATCCGCTGGCATCAGGCTGATGTAAAAGCCAACTATTCCAGAATCTTACCTCAGTTGTATCTATTACATTGGCATCAGGACCTACCCATTCAATCCGTCCATCTTTTAAATATCTTGCCCGGATATTCTGATTCTCATGCGTATCGACAGCCGAAAATCCTACAATTTTTCGTTCTGTATTCAGTGAATCCCAGAGAGCCAATATCGAAGTCTGTTCATCAAATATTTCGCGGTAAGCCCACTGACGATACTTTTTCCCGTTAACAAGAAAATTGGTAATTACCGGAAGAAGGGATTCGTCTTTAGTATCAGTATGAAAATTATATATCTCCATTCCCTGATACCATTTATTTTCCCAGTTATGAGGCTCTTCTGTATGGGCATAAAAAACAATTCCACCATCCCTGACGATATCTTTAGCAATTGTATCCTTATCGATATTCCAGTCAATGATCACAGTATCAAGCGGCCAGGAGGCAAATCCCTGCTTCTCGCTTCCTGGCTCTATCAGAATTCCGTCATAGTACCCTTTATATCCTCGTGGTATAGTATCAATGTTCCCACGGGGGTGATCTGTAAGAAAAACAAACTCGACTCCGGAATGTTTTGCCGCAGGTATTATGTCATATAATGTCCCTTCACTGTCGTGTGACCAGAAGCTGTGGACATGCATTACTCCCCTGAAGGTTCTCAGATCGGTTACAACAGAAGGTTCCCGCCGGAGTTTTGATAACTCATTGACCTGCTTCGCAAGACTGGGATATGTTATCCAATATCGCCACATTGGTGGAATGAATAACACCATCAGGCCGAGGATTACAAGACCAGAAACCAAAATGAACAGATATTTAATAATTATTTTAAGCAACATCAAAAACTTTTATAAGTTATCCCTCCCTGTAACAATCTCCGATATCTGCCTGATCAGATCCATTGTATATTCGCCCATATCCGGACCAAACCACCCCATCAGACCCGGTTCGTACCCGCCAAGATAAAAATAACGCCCGGGAACTATATACCCTACATAACTCCCATTGAAACTTGTGATATTTGATTTAAATCCTTCCGCGAACAGTGTATTTTTCATCTGGAGTGCATATTCACCACTGAAATCACCCGGGGTTGTTATCCAGACCATATCATCAATCCTGACAGCTTGAATAAATACATTTTCAGGCTGAGGCATAAGTCTTTTACTCCAGAATGTTGACAGATTTATTTTCGGAGTTAATCGGATATGATAATCCGGTAGTCCCATCTTTGTTGAAACAAAGGAAATAACCGGTTTGTCATTCAAAACCACTGCACCCAGATGTACATTCACACTGTCGGCCAGGGACTCCCCAATGTATTTTGCCTTATCAAATTGTTCCCCCTTTCCGACAGGGCTCTGACTGCCGATTGCTCCTGCACAGAAAAGTGCAATATCTGCCGATGTGGATTCAATTCTGCGTTGCCAGTAGCCGGGATAATCTCCGCTTATTTCCATGTTTTCTGCTCCTATAGTCGTGGCATGCGCAGAAAATGAACCAATTATTGCTTTCTTATATCCGGCCTGTTCAAGAATAAGAAAACTGAAATCATTGTTTTTTGTTCCTGATTCACCCAATACACGATTTCTGGTATAACTTTCAGCGCTAAAATTACCAGTTCCGATACTTGCAGGCTTTAAATCATTTATTGCCAGAGTTATACATTCTGAGATCTTTAAAGCAAGCCATCTTTGAATATCTTTATTTTCATCACCGGCAAACTGTTTACCTATAAAACCCGGTGCCCATCCGCCGGGACCGGAATGTGTATGGGTTGCAGAAAATATGATCTGATGCCTTTTAATACCTCTCCTATTCATAATTTTTACCACAGAATCTGTTAAGTTTGGCGGCATGATAAGCAAATCGGCCCCGGTAAAAACCAGGATCTCATCATTTGTTTTAAGTGCAACAGCCTTTACAAATATACTGTCATGAACTCCTTCTGCCGGCTTACCTTTCCTGTCGCCATACCCTGCAAGCGGGAACCGGATAAATTTTCCTTCGGGGTAATTATTTTCAGAATCAGTTAACTCAGGAGTAATACTTACCTTCGCGAAACCAGCCTCAACAGATGTTGCATTAATGACTGCCGCAGACCTGATGGTGTCAATCCGTGCAGCCGTGACTTTAAAATATTCTTCATTGAAATAGGAAGTTCGCCTTACCAGAGAAATACTTAACAGAATGAAAAGCACTAAGATTGAAATTACCAAAACTGTTACTTTTATAGATCTTCTCATGATATTGTTGTATTAAAAGATAAAATTACACTTTACTTTGTTTTTATTTTATCTTAACTTGGGTCATTATCATTATTTAATTGAGCAGTATTTGGTAATTCTTATATGCCACAAAGACACGAAGGCACGAAGGTTCACAAAGACAGAATATTATAATATTATTATCCTGCGGCATTTAAATTACCCGTTATGAATTTCCGGACAATAAATTAACCTGGCGATCATGAAAAAAACATTAACAATTGTTCTGATAATTTTAGTACTGGCACTTTCTGCCTGCTCTGAAAAGTTAACCTCCAGAGTCGAAACGATCTCTTCCGGATGGAAAATGCAGCCTCAGGAGAAGCTGAATGAAGTTGAAGAAGAAAAAATCTCTCTCAGCGATTTTGGTACTGATGCATGGTATGATGCCATTGTCCCCGGTACTGTCCTGGGAAGTATGGCTACTAATAAAGAAATTGAAGATCCCTATTTCGGGATCAATATGCAAAGCGTAGATCCTGAACAGTTTAAACAACCATGGTGGTTCAGAACTACCTTCAGCCTGACCGCTGAAGATCTTAAAAAAATTGTTTCTCTTCACTTTAATGGGATCAATTACCGGGCCGACCTGTGGGTGAACGGGAAACTTGTGGCTGACAAAAATGAATTTGCCGGAACATACCGTATGTTCACATTCAATATAAGTGATTTTGTTAAAGAGGGTGAGAATACGGTTGCTCTAAAGATGGTTCAGCACGCCGACGGTGAATATTCAATAGGATTTGTTGACTGGAACCCGCTGCCACGCGACAGGAACCTTGGAATTTTCAGGGAAGTCTTCCTTGAGATCAATGATGGAGTTAAGATCAGAAGCCCCTTCCTTTATTCGAAAGTCAATAAAGAAACTCTGAAAGATGCTGATCTTTTCTTCCAGACTGAACTTGTAAACAGTACCGGTGATAATATTAAAGGTACTCTCAGAGTGGATTATGAGCTTGGAGTTTTAAAGAAGAAAGTTGAAGTGAAAGCCGGCGAAACATTATCATGCAGTTTCACCAAGGAAGAATTTCCTGAATTATCAGTAAAGGATGTCAGCCTCTGGTGGCCTAACGGGATGGGAAAACCTGATCTGTATGATCTGAAAGTTGAGTTTATTTCAGGGAACAGGATAATCGACAGGGTTGAAAAGAGATATGGCATCAGAGAGATAATCAGCTATCTTGATGAAAAGAAGAACCGTGCATTCGAGGTCAATGGCAAGTTTGTACTCATCAAAGGCGGTGGCTGGACGGATGATGTTTTACTTCAGGATACAAAAGAATCCGTGGAAGCCCAGCTTAAATATGTTCAGCATATGAATCTCAACAGTATAAGGCTCGAAGGTTTCTGGGGTAAAGATGAATCAACATATGATCTGTGCGATGAGTATGGCATTATGATAATGGTCGGATGGAACTGCCACTGGGAATGGGAGGAATACCTGCTTAAACCTGTCCATGAAAAATACGGCGGTCCGGTAAGTGAAGAAGATATTAACCTGATAGCTGCATCATGGTTCGATCAGATGATGTGGCTGAGAAATCACCCTTCAATTTTTGTCTGGATGCTTGGCAGCGATAAGCTTCCCGCCCCTGATCTCGAGAGAAAATATATCGAAATGTTTAAAAAATATGACCCTTCAAGGTCCTATGTAACATCTGCCGGAGGTGCCGGAACCGAAAAAACCAATGTTGTTGCCGAAACACCGCTCTACAGTGAAATAAGCGGACCAACAGGAATGAAAATGCTTGGCCCTTATGCCATAACTCCTCCCCATTACTGGTTTACAGATACAACACTTGGAGGAGCATGGGGATTCAACACCGAAACCTGTCCCGGAGAAGCAATACCCCCTGTCGCATCTCTCAGAAAGATGCTTCCGGAGGAGAGCCTCTGGCCTATCGATAAGAAATACTGGGAATTTCATACAGGAAGGAATGAATTTACCACTCTCGACCGCTTCCTTAAATCATTATCGGCCCGGTATGGAGGATCTTCAAATATCGAAGAATTCGCATATAAATCACAGGTAAGCAACTATGAATTGATGAGACCTATGTTTGAGGCATTCATTGCTCATAAACCTGTCAGCACAGGACTTATCCAGTGGAAACTTAATTCTGCCTGGCCCGAGCTGATCTGGCAGCTTTATGATACCTGGCTCCAGCCGAATGGTGCATTTTATGCTGTCAGAAAAGCCTGTACCCCACTTCATGCAATTTACAGGTACGGATTTGATGATATCTGGCTGACAAATGAGGATCTTTCGGATGCAAAAAACCTTACAGTAAAAATCAGAATCTTTGATATTAATTCAAGGGAGATTTTCGCTGACAAATGGACAGGTGATATAGTTACAAACACTTCAAAATTCATAGGTAAGCTTCCGGAAATTAATGGCCTAACTCCGGTATATTTCCTCGATCTCCGCATATCTGACCAGGAAGGCAGAGAGGTTGATAACAGCATTTACTGGCTCTCTCTGAAAAAGGATATCCTCGATTATCAGGCTTCAGCGAAACTACCATGGCCGTACTATACGCCTTCAAAACAATATGCCGATTATACCGCTCTGGATAAACTTCCTCCGGTAAAGCCAGATCTTGATTATCAATTTTCAAAAGATGAAGAATATGGAATAATTAACCTGAAAATTAAGAATCCGTCACAGGCAATTGCCTTTTTCCTTTTCCTTGATGTGATAGATTCAACTTCAGGTAAGCCTGTTCTCCCGATATACTTTGATGATAATTATGTAACTCTCCTCCCCGGTGAAGAAAGATCATATACAGCTAAATATTTTTTGCGCGATTCAGACGGAAAGAGGCCAATTGTTACGGTTAATGGCTGGAATGTTAAAATGGTTACATTGAAATAAATTTTAAAATTAATATGATAAATGAGCAAACTTGCTGTTCTTGGCGGTAATCCTGTCCGCGACACCAAAATAAATCCCTGGCCTAAATGGCCTTTTTGGGATATGAATGAAGAAAAGGCTTTGATTGAGGCACTGAAAAGCGGCATCTGGTCATACAACGGGCCTATGGAAAAAGAATTCAACAGGATGTATGCTGAATTTAACGGGGTGAAATATGCCTTATCAGCTGCAAATGGCACCGTTACTTTACAACTGGCCCTTGAAGCATGCGGCATCGGACTTGGTGATGAAGTTATACTCCCGGGTCTTACCTGGCAGGCAACAGCGGCAACTATCCTGGATGTAAATGCGACCTCTGTACTGGTGGATGTTTGCGAGGATACCTGGTGTATCGATCCTGAGAAGGTACGTGAAGCAATTACACCCCGGACAAAAGCTATAATACCGGTTCATCTTTACGGCTCTTTTGCCGATATGGATGAAATAATGAAAATTGCAAAAGAGCATAACCTTTTTGTTATCGAGGACTGTGCTCATAAGCACGGTGGTGAATGGAACGGGAAGAAGGCAGGCAGCATTGGAGATATCGGCAGTTTCAGCTTTCAGCTTTCAAAGATCCTGACTGCCGGGGAAGGAGGTGCCCTTACTACCAACAGCTTCAGCTTATATGAAAAACTTGATGCCCTCCGGAATTGTGGCAGAAGGCCGGAACCGCCCGATTCATCAAAAGCCGACAAGGGTGAAGGACTCTATTTTGATGAAGGCAATTTTCTGCAATCGGGAAACTACAGGATTACAGAATTCCAGGCGGCAATACTGATAGAAGGACTAAAAAGACTTCCTGAACAAAATCGCCAGAGAGAAGAAAATGCCCTTTATCTTAACTCTTTGATGAAAGATATCCCGGGAATCAAACCGATGAGAAGAGACAAGCGTGAAACCCGTGAGGCATATTATAATTTTTCATTCAGGTATGATTCAAACGAGTTCAGGGACCTTCCGGTAAAAAAGTTCAGAACCGCGCTGGGGGAAGAGCTCGGGATCGAGGTGGCTGCCAGTTATACACCGCTTAATAAATGCTCACTTTATGCACCACATACCAAGCCTGCAAGACACAGGCTGAACGATAACTACTGGGAAGCCATCGATCCGTCGCGGTTTAACCTGCCTGTTTGTGATCAGATCTATTTCGAAGAATCAGCATGTGTTCATCATAAGGTATTGATGGGCCAAAGGTCTGATATGGAAATGATCGCAGAAGCAATCAGTAAGGTTTATCAGCAAGCCGACCTTTTATGATCTGTTCCTTCATTCATCCGGATAAGTTATGAAAAAACAGTGGATCGCGATATTGATAGTCGGGATGACCCTCGGCACATCATGGGCAATAAGGGGACAGTTCGGACATGAACAGGGTGCCGCATGGGCGGGAGCATTAGGTGCACTTTCCCTTGTAGCTGTATCAAAAAGGCAGGACTGGTACTCAAAAATGCTTACAATTGCTCTCAGTTCTGCAGCCGGCTGGGGTGCCGGAGGAATGATAAGCTACGGGATAGTGGTCGGTTACGGCAGAAGCACCAGCTTCCCGAATGCTCTTTTTGGACTTACAATGCTGTTCTTTATCGGCGGACTCTTCGGACTGCTCGGAGGAGGTCTTACCGGACTGACACTTGAATCGTCAGAAACCAAAAAAGTCAGATGGGGTAACCTGATTGCCGAAATGACAACAGGTGGATTGATCTTATATTTTTTCCTTGTCAGACAGCTTGAATTCCTTATGACACCTCCCCGTTCAGAAGCATGGGCCGTATGCCTTGGTGCAGGAATAGCCATGTTGTGGTATATGGCAAGAAATAAATTCAGGTCAGCCATTCGTGTTGCACTGATAACATCTCTTGGCGGAGGATTCGGATTTGCATTCGGAAATTTCCTGCAGATAATTGGAAATATTCTGGAGATAAATTTCAACATGTGGAATGTGATGGAATACAGTATCGGATTCTTCGGAGGCATATCCCTTGCTTACGGAGTGCTAAGTTCATCCTGGCCCGAAAAATCATCTGCACCGGAAAAGTGGGAAAACAAAGCCGCATTGCTGATAGTTTTTGTACTTATACCGTTCATCGTCTTTTCCCAGTCACTCGGTTATAACAGATTCCTGGAAAGATTCAAAGACCTTTCAAATCCGGAACTTTTTGCTCTTATAAGCTCTCTTTCGGCAGCTGCTGTCTTTATGATAACAGCAATATTAACCTTTTACAGAGTGAATCATTCAGTGAACGGATTCCGGAGAAAAGATGTAATGCTGATCATGTTAACATTCTTTGCTGCCTATATAACAATAAGCTATATCGTTACAGGCGCTCTGACAGGAACATTCCTCCTGAATCATCATCTGTACTGGGTAAACTACATCATCATCGTGGTACTCCTCAGAAAGCAGTTCCCTGCATTCCCTGATTTTAAGTCAGATGATTTAAACATTTCACGATGGTTCCTTTGGGTAGCGGGAATTCTGATCTTCATTATCATCCTCACCCTTATCCTCGTAAATATCCATGGAGAGATCTCCGGATCACATAACCGTTTTCAGGTATAAAGCTTATCTCAATAATATGAACAGGACAATCCATATTACATACGAATAAGTAGATTTATGCCAGATTTACACTAATCTTCCTGAAATCTTTTCATGATCTCCCTCCAGGTTGTAAGAATTATCCCGTTATCCTGAAAATATTTCTTCACAACAGGATCCGAGAATAATTCAGCCTCCCATACACGCTGCTGCCACGAGCCTGTTATGGTTTTCAGATTATCTGTTTCGACAGAAGGATGAAAAATGATCTCCGTCAGTCCGGGTTTAAGTGAAGATACAAGGGCAAAGAAATTATCCCGTTTTTCCTCATATGTTTTTCCGTTGGGAACGCTTGAGAAATTATCAAGCTTCGGCAGAGGATATTCGTTAAGCAGATCAACCACCTCAACCGTGATGGGATAACCCTCCTTCCGGAAATTCTCTGCTATGGCCGGATCTGAAAGGTCAATTGCATTTGCAGGCAGATTATATTCCTCAGCAATTTTCAAAAACACTTTCAGGTAGTCGACCGATCCGTAAAGAGTACCCATATGAGTATCGATATGAGTTGGTTTGAATCCCATTCCGAGGACTTTATCTATCTGAGCCCTTACTTCTGTTTCAACCTCTTCAGCAGTTGCATGCATAAGAACATCGGGTACATCATGCCACATCTTTCCTTCAGGATCGATAAGTCCCGGGACTTTCAATGTATCGGCAACCGGTCCCCAGCGCCAGATTTTCCATTCACTTGTGAGAGTCAGATGAACTCCGAGATCAGGTGATTCCTGTGTTTTTGCCCAAAGGACAATCTCTTCGGCATAGGGGCAGGGTACCATGACTGCAGCAGATTGAATATCTCCGGTTTCAAAATAATTGCGCACGGCAATATTGGCTTCATCACACATACCTGCATCATCGCAATGCATAAGAAGGACTTTCTTACCGGAAGGGAATCCCAGATTTTCGGCATTTGTATACTTTTTCTCATTACTGCATGAGGTTATCATAACCAGGATTGCCAACAGCGACAACAGTTGGAAAGCAGATAAATTTCTTATTAATCTCATTTTATTCAGTTTTTTATATTATCCCTCGTCAGGCTTGTCTATAGGCTGTGTTAATTTTTGCACCACCCTGAACTGCTGGAGAAATTCCCTGGCTATCACCCTCAGAAGGGTATAAACCGGGACGGCAAACAACATCCCCACAATACCGGCAATGCCTCCTCCAATAATTATAATCAGGAATATCTCAAGCGGATGCGATTTGACACTCTTCGAATAAATGGTGGGAACAAGTATATTGTTATCAATGAAGTTTACGACCGCAAAAGTCCCGAGAAGCTTTAATGTGACAGGTAATAATTCATTGTATGATCCGCCGGCAAGAGTTGAGATGATCCCTAGGGTTATTCCGATAGCCCCTCCGATTAGCGGACCCAGATACGGTATAATATTCATTATTCCGCCAAAAAATCCTATAAGCAAAGCATTCTTGATTCCAAATATTAGGAGTGATAGTGTGATCATCGTCATCACTCCGAATACTTCCAGAAGTACTCCCAGGTAATATCGTATCAGAAGAGTTTTGGATTCCCGGACAACGTTCCTGGTACCATTATGATGCTTTTCCGGAACGAAAAGAAGCAAGCTCTCCTCGAACAGGTTTTCATCTTTCAGGAAAAAGAAAGTAATAAAGATTATTGAAAAGAGACCTATGAAAAGACTCCCGGCCACACTTACAAATTTTCCTATAATTGATCCAACGCTTCCAATATTGACAACCGATTTAATTTTCAGCACAACAAATTCCTGAAAGGTTTGTCCGTCAGGAATGGCCCCGAGAACCCTCAGCTTCTCATCAAGCCATTGCAGTGGTTTTTCAAGACTCTGGTTCAGCTGGTTGACATCGATAGCAGATATTGCTTCAGCCTGTTTAATTATAAGGGGAACGAAGACAGCTACAAAAGCGGCACCGATTATTACTATTATGAGCAAAGTAAGCAACGCACTCATAGGACGGGGCATCTTAAGCTTCCTGATGTGGATCCGGTCGAAAAAACGAACCAGCGGTGCACCGATAAAGGAAAGCATAGCAGCAACAAGAACCCAAATAATAATATAACTGAAATGCCAGATAAGGTAGGCGATTACAAGGACGACCAGGACATAACCGGTATATTT
This sequence comes from uncultured Bacteroidales bacterium, assembly GCA_963700275.1. GTDB lineage: Bacteria > Bacteroidota > Bacteroidia > Bacteroidales > VadinHA17 > LD21. The sequence goes on from CAVOWZ010000011.1 coordinate 76,774, forward strand.
CAGTACCTGTTTCATTTCTTATTTTGCCAGTCTGATGGTTTCATTTTTTTCGTCCCTTGTAGTATTGATCCTGAATAATTTAAAAAGATCAACGACAAGTATCGGAATAAGTGACATTGCTAATACAATGATCCAGTGTTTTCCGTCCATGGCTGTCAGCCTGAAAGCATCACGTATCGGGGGAACAAGAAGTACAACAACCGCCATTGCTGCAGAAATCAAAATTGCGCCGATAAGCGGTTTGTTGTTCATCGGATTTGTTACCAGCGATAATTTCGTTGTTGAATGGATGTTCCTTACATGAACAAGCTGTACAAACATCAGGGTTGCAAATGCCATCGTCTGCCCCAGTACAACATTCTGTTCACGTAAACCTATAATAAATGCCGCAAGCGGAATACCTCCGATCATTATCCCCTGATAAATTATCCTCCATACCATACCGTTAGTCATGAAACCTCTCTTAGTTCTTCTGGGTTTTCTTTTCATAACGTCAGCTTCGGCAGGATCGACACTGAGAGCCAGTGCAGGAAGACTATCAGTCACAAGATTCACCCAGAGTATATGAATTGGCAAAAGAGGTGTTCCAAGGTTGAAAACTGAAGTTACCAAAAGAAGGAATATTTCTCCTATATTACATGAAATGAGGAACTGGATAGCTTTGAGGATATTGTCATATATCCTTCTTCCCTCCTCAATTGCCGATACGATTGTTGCAAAATTGTCATCAGTCAGCACCATATCTGCGGCTCCCTTAGCCACATCTGTTCCGACAATTCCCATTGCAGCGCCAATATCTGCCTGCTTGAGGGCCGGGGCATCATTAACACCGTCGCCAGTCATGGCGACCACCTCATCATGCGCTTGCAAGGCTTTTACTATGCGGACTTTATGCTCAGGTGCAACCCTTGCATAAACAGTGTACCTTAATACGCTCTGACTGAACTCTTCTTCGCTCAGTTTTTCCAGTTCGGCACCTGTGATAGCAATATCTCCGTCGTGATAAATCCCGATCTCGCGGGCAATTGCCAGGGCAGTGCTTTTATGATCACCCGTTATCATAACAGGGCGGATACCTGCTGAATTACATTTCGACACAGCTTCAACGACCTCAGGCCTTGCGGGATCGATCATACCAAGTAATCCAATGAAGATTAGCTCATTTTCCAGATCTCCGATTTCTACATTCTGTGGCACCTCGACCAGATCCTTGTAAGCCATGGCGAGCACACGCAAAGCTGAGTTTGCCATTTCTTCATTGGCATTCCTGATCTGCTCCAGATCATCACCAGTGATAGGAAAAACTTTGCCATTAATCAGAATCCTGTTACATACACTAAGAACCTCATCAAGACCTCCTTTAACATTTACACGTGTGCTTTGATCGGAGATCCTGTTGACCGTAGTCATCCTTTTTCGTTCAGAATCAAAAGGTATCTCTGCAACACGCGGATATTCCTTTTCCAGCTTATCCTTGTACACTCCATACAGAATGCCGAAATCGAGCAGTGCTGTTTCTGTCGGATCGCCGGTAAAACCAATCTTCCCATCATCCTTTTTTCTCAGTTGTGCATCGGCACAAAGGACCGAGATCGAGAGCAGCTTGTTCTCTTCGTCATTAAGCCTGGTTGCTGGAGCCGATCTGTTTATCAAATCTTTCTTATGATTTACGTAAGCGGCAACAACCGTCATCTTATTTTGAGTCAGAGTCCCTGTCTTGTCGGAGCATATCACTGTAGCACTCCCAAGTGTTTCCACAGATGGAAGTGTCCGGATGATGGCATTTCTCTTGACCATTCGCTGTACCCCTATTGCCAGTACAATGGTTGAAACGGCCGGAAGCCCTTCAGGAATCGCAGCCACTGCCAGACTGACAGCAGTCATGAACATGTCGATAACCGAATTGCCGTAAAGCACTCCAACCAGGAAAATCACTCCACAGATTATCAGCGCTGCAATACCCAGAAACTTTCCAAGCTGACTAAGGCGCCTGCTCATCGGAGTTTCGGTTTCTACAGCCTGCTGAAGCATATCTGCAATCTTCCCGACTTCAGTCTGCATGCCGGTTCCCACAACCACACCCCTTCCCCGGCCGTATGTTACCATCCCGGTGGAAAATGCCATATTGATCCGGTCTCCAAGTGCAATATCTTCACCTTTTAAAGGGTTTGATTTTTTATCAACAGGTACAGATTCTCCAGTCAGGGATGCCTCCTGGATTTTAAGATTTATAGCTTCAATAAGACGAAGATCAGCAGGGATCACCGCACCGGTCTCAATTATGACTATATCTCCCGGCACCAAATCCCGGGTATGGATCTCGATAATTTCTCCTGCACGTAATACTTTTGTGATCGGAGCGGCCATATTCTTCAAAGCCTCAAGGGAGGATTCAGCTTTTCTCTCCTGAAAAGCGCCAATGAATGCATTTACAATAAGAATACCGAGAATGACGAAGGTATCCAGTAATCCTTCTCCATGATATATACCGACAGCACCTGATATAATAGCGGCAATCAGAAGAATGATTATCATAAAGCTTTTAAACTGAGCAAAGAACATCGAAATAAAGGTCTTCCTCCGCTTTGATGCCAGCTGATTGTAACCGTATTGTTCAATTCTTCTTTTTACTTCATCTTCGGTAAGCCCCGTTGTTATATCGGAATTTAACCGGGTAATCACGTCATTACTTTCCTCATTATAAAAATTCGCCATCAAAAATATTTGTTAAAGTAATTCCTAAAATTCTACAGCCTTCCCGCTCAGAATTTTTCCAATCCAGGGATGCGTTTCTGCAAGTCATTTTTCAATTTCGCAAACTTACTATATAATTTCTAATTCATAGTAAAGGGAAATCCTCAGGAGTTTTATAAACTATTGCATCACTGTAGTGAAATAATATTCACCCGATAAAATATCAAAATGAGTCTTATTTCCGGAAACAATAATATTTTTTATATCACCGGATTCTTTAATTATCTCTTCTCCCGATTTAATTTTATCCGGGTCAGTATGGGGCAGAATAATTGTGGCTGAACATGATACTGGAATTTTTACTTTAAGTTGTAATTCCTTTCCCGAGATTTTCCACGAGCTTAATATTTCACCATAAACAGTTTTAAATGTTGTTTCGGCCCAGGTTATGTCCCCGACAATTTCAGGAGCTATTACAATTTGTTTATAGGCTTTTGATGAAGGGGACTGTCTTATCCCGCCAAGGCCGCTGAAAAGCCATTCCATCAGATGGCCGAGCATCATATGGTTATTGGATACCTCAACAAGGCCGGCCCATGATTCAGTCAGGGCAGTTGCTCCTTTCGACATTTGAAAACCATACCCCGGCACATCGGTCTTTGAATTCATTTCAAATATCAGCTGTGAATGTCCCTCCTGCTCCAGTACCCTTAAAAGGTACCGGTATCCCACATCACCCGCCGTAAGGGCTTTATTTCCCTCATTTATTGAATTGACAAGGTTCTTTACCACTTCACTTTTAACTGTGTCGTCAACCATGCCAAAGAAAAGTGGCATTGAATAGGCTGTCTGACTTCCTGTTGAATAGACTTTAGTTTCAGGATTAAAGAATTCCTTATTGAAGGTAGTTCGTATCTGATCTGCAAGTTCACTGTAATTTGCTGCATCACTTTCTTCACCTAAGAGAGATGCCATCTCAGCAAGTAATTTTGCATCGTAATAATATATTGATGTAGCTGTAACTGCTTTCGGAGTAAGTTGTGCCACACCCGGAAATGCAGGGCCAAGGTCGTACCAGTCTCCCAGACCGTGAACAAGAATACCATCCTGTGAGAGTCTCCCGAGATAATCGAGGTATTTCTTCATCATCGGATAAGCTTTTCTGACAGCTTCAATATCGCCATACCATTCATAAAGATCCCATGGAAGAATTATACAGGCGCTGCTCCATTCAGGTGAATCACGAAATCCGCCGGCAAACTCAACATATTCTGGTGCAATATCCGGTACAAGGCCATTATCCAGCTGGGCTTCCATCATGTCATCGATCATCTTATTATAAAGGTTATGAATGTCGTAAACATATTTTATTGAATTGCCCATCAGGTGTGTCTGTTCAAGCCAGCCAAGCTTTTCGCGGTGAGGACAGTCAGTGGCCACACTTGCCAGATTGCTCCTTATAGCCCAGCCTATCAGATTATAAATAGAACTGAAAAGCTCACTGGAACATTTAAAGGTTCCGGCTGCAGGGGACGAATTTCTTGTGTGAAGCACCTGCAGTCCTGTTATTACCGGAAGATCATCCGGATTCGGACTACCGGCAGGCACAGCTCCTTCAACCTGCACATATCTGAACCCGTAATATGTAAATCGCGGCTTCCAGCTTTCCTCTCCGGAGGTTCCAGGAATATAGGAAAAATAATAAGGATACCCTGATGCTTTCTGAGTTACAAGTGAATCGGGACCAATAAGTTCGGAGGGATGAAGCCGGATCTCCTTACCCTTTCCTCCCCTGGTTTTCAGACTGATAATTCCGGATGCATTCTGCCCGAAATCATATACATAAATACCCTGAGCCGGATCGGATATACTTACAGGCTCAAATGTCTGAAGAATTCTGACCGGATGATCCGTTTCCGGCTTCAGTTCCCCCAGGGGTTCCCTTACAAGCATTGCATTTACCCATTTGCTGTCATCAAATCCCGGTTTATCCCAGCCAGGCTGCTCCAGCCTTGCATCATAGTCTTCGCCGCCAAAAATACTTGAGAAGGTTATAGGAGACGGGGAGGCTTTCCATGACTGATCAGTAGTTACAATCTCCTCCGTTCCGTCAGTATACCTGACTCTGACCATCATCTTTAATTTTGGAGCCCCGTAAGCAATTACAAGTTTGTAATAACGCTCCCTGTTTATATTGTAAAATCCGTTCCCCACTATAGCACCTAATGCATTATTGCCTTTTTTCAGCAAATCAGTTACATCATAGGTATTAAAATAGCATGTCTTATCATAATCGGTCCATCCGGGAGAAAGGAAGCGTTCTCCTGTTTTGTTTCCGTTTATATACAATTCATAATGACCCAGTCCGCTGACAAAAGCGTAAGCTTCATCAATCTTCTTTTCAAGAAAAACCTCACTCCTGAAATATGGAATAACAGTTCTTTTTACAGCAAGATCACCCTCGATTTCATTACCTTTATGTATCCCGGGAACAAGGAGCATAGAGTCAGGTATTTCTTCAAAACCTATCCAATCAGCATTTTCCCAATCATCTTTACTAAAAAGAGCCGTGATAAAAAATGCCGTTTCGCTCCATGAAGATGGTTTATCATTATTGTCCCATACCCTGACCTTCCAGAAATATTTTTCTGAAGGCCTGAGCAACTCCCCGATATACTTAATATTGAATGATTCTTCCGAAATTACCTTACCTGAATTCCATAAACAATCGTTCTCAGATTTCAGATTTACTTCATCCGAATCAACAATTATCTGATAAGCTGTTTGCATAGCCCCCTTTTCTGAGGATGTAGTTATCCAGCTGAAAACGGGATTTTTATTTGTCCCAGCCGGATTGTCAAGGTTATTGACTTTAAGTTCTCCTGCTTCAAATCTGCCTGAAGGATCTTTACTGCAGTACTGCAAAAACAGTGCTGTAAGGATTAAGAGAAGGATTTTTTTCATTTCGGTATTATAAATATTTTATTTACTGAACACTTACCAGGATCAGAAATAAAAATAATAATACCTGTTGAATATCTAATCAAAAAGGAAGATTTCTTCGATTTTTGAATTAAATACCCTTGCAATATCATAGGCAAGCTTTAGAGAGGGATTGTATTTATTTTTCTCGAGAAATACAATGGTCTCCCGTCTCACATTGACTTTCCTTGCGAGTTCCTCCTGGGTCAGATTGTATTTTGCCCGGTACTCTTTTATCCTGTTATTCATTTTTTATCCCCCTGAAGTTGACAATCAGCCAGCAGACTGCAAATGTTATTGCCATTCCGATTATCCCGGCACCTATAAGCGTGTGAGTTTCATAATCAAGCCTTTCTGAAAAATACCCGATTATCAGCCACAGGTAAATGGAAATGTAATAAGAGAGTGACGCGGTTTTCTGCATTACTTTTTTTGAAAGTTCATCTTCGGCAGGTTCACCTCTTCTTGCGCTGCTTAATCTTTTAAATCCTATAAAAACCGCAAATACCACCAGAAGAAAAATAATTACGAAACTTCCTAGCTCATTTGTTTTGAAATCTCCGGATGATGAAAGCATCCAAAGGACCGCTGCAAACAGCACAAGTGCTGCTACTACAAAAATGATAACTGATTTTTTCATTTCATTGAAATTTGGTTATTTTATTCTAACATTTAGTTATTTTATTCTAACACAAAGTTAGATATAAATAACATTAACTTCCAAATTTTTTTTGAAATATTTTTCATTTTTTTTACCGGCACAGGATACAATCCGGAGAGGGTAAGAATAAAATACGTATTAAAATACGTATTAAAAGCCGTATTATAATACGTAGATTTTTTAGTTTATTGATTGTACAACATCCGGGGCAAAGCCTTCAGCCAGGAATCTTCAATGATGATCGGCATACCTCCACCATAAAGCAGTTCCGGCAATTCCGGTCAGGGAAGTCAGAACTATTATGATATAACTTAAACCCTGGGGATTTGGAGAGGCCGGACCAGCTATTCCACTGTACAGACCAGGGATAGCCCATGGGAAATATGGCGTTATTCCCGGAAATCCGATAAAAACAAACTGGGTAACGATCAGGGTCAGGATTGCTATGCCAACAGGCAGAAGGTATCCCCTGCTCATGCATGTTAAAAATGCAATTACCGGGAATAACAGAACTGTCAGAAAAGCACTCATAAAATAGACCTGGGTCTTCTGTAAAAACAACTCTTTATTCCATCCATCAAGATGAATAAGCAATCCGGAAATTAAACCGATAGCATATAACAGAATCAGTAGTAAAAAACTCCAGAAAAAAACGATAAGTAATTTTGCAGAAACAATACTGTACCTCGATACAGGGAGGGCCAGAAGGTCCTTTGATGACACGGTCAGAGTATTCCCTTCCGAAAACCCAAATTGCCACAATAGCCGGTCCTAAACTGCCAACCGTAAGCACCATCTGCAACAATAGCCCGAAGTAAGTGGCCCAGTCAGCCTTGCTTATCAGTGAAGCCTTCATGTCAAGAACTTCTGATTTTGCAGCTATTTCAGGGTGTCGGGCTACCAGCATCAGTAAGGCCAGCATGACTGCAATGAATGAGAAAAAAATTATGGTCCCCCAAAGCATCCTTGATTTAAGGGCTTTGATAAGTTCAGTTTTAAAAGCAACAATAAGACCTTTCATTTTATGCCTCCTTTCATTCTGATCATCCGAAGGAAAAAAGTTTCAAGATCCTCTTCCTGAACTTTTAGTGTTGTTGGCGGGAAGCCTGAGTTTACAAGAAGCACGGCTATTCCCCCGGGATTTTCAACAGCGTCTTTACCTGTGACCTCCAGTATCCCTTCGTCATTAAGAATTGCATCATATCCCTTTCCCTTCAGAGCAGCCTGTGTACCAATTATATCATCAGCATTAACCTGAAGACAATTTTTTCTCATGGCCTCCATTTCGTCAACTGATGACTCATGAAGGAGTATCCCATCATGAATTATCCCGATACGTGTTGCAAACCTGGATATCTCACCAAGAATATGGCTTGAAATTAAAATTGTTACCCCTCTGCTGACAGCAAGATCTGTGAGCATTTCCCTTATTTCAACAATCCCGGCAGGATCAAGCCCGTTTGCAGGCTCATCCAGTATTAAAATTTCAGGGTTGTGTATCAATGCTTTTGCCAGGCCCAGTCGTTGAGCATTTCCCAACGACAGATTTCTCGCTTTTACACCGGTATATGACTCAAGCTTCATAAGCTTAATTATCTTTCCCACAGAACCGGTATCGCCAATCAACCTCAGCTTCCTTATTATATCCAGGTTTTCACTAACAGTCAGATCGGGATAGGAATATGGAACCTCAACAAGGTATCCGACTTTTTTCCACATTTCGGAATTGTCCGGATTGATTTGTTCACCATTGAGGTATGCGCTTCCCGGATGACGGTCGGATAAGCCCAAGGAGCATCCGGATTGTTGTTGTTTTTCCGGCACCGTTAAGCCCCAGGAAACCGTATATTTCACCTTTACCAACATTTATGGAAACCTTATCCACAGCTTTAAGCTTCCCATAATGTTTCGAAATATCTTCAGTTCTTATTACAGAGTTCATCATTTAATTATTAACCCGGAAGGACTTTCACCGAAAGTATATATTTTCCCAATTTCGGTTACCTTAATGTTAACAACTTTCCCCATATAGTTAACTCGCAAGGGATTACCCTGTTTTGAGAGTATCCTGGCCTGTTTCAGCTTTCCATCTTCCCAGTCGACATCAACTTCAAATCCTCCCCTGGCCATCAGTCCATGAATATAACCTGTCTTCCAGGCAGAAGGTAAAGCAGGCAATAGTTCCACTTCGCCGGCATGACTTTGCAAAAGCATTTCTGTTATACCTGCAGTCCCGCCAAAGTTACCATCTATCTGGAACGGCGGATGATTATCAAAGAGATTATTCAGAGTTGATTTGGTCAGCAGTGCCAGAACATTTTCATAAGCTTTCTCACCATCCTTCAGCCGTGCAAAAAAATTGATGATCCAGGCACGGCTCCAGCCGGTATGTCCTCCGCCATTTGCCAGACGGTATTCAATAGTCTTTCTTGCAGCTTCGAGCAGTTCAGGATTCTGCTGCTGAGTGATCTGATTCCCGGGATGCAACCCGTACAGATGTGATATATGCCTGTGACCCGGTTCTGCCTCTTCAAATTCTTCCGACCATTCCATAATCCGACCGTCTGAGCCGATCCTGACCGGGGTGAGCTTTGCCAGTGTTTTTTCCATCTTCTTCCTGAGGTCTTTGTCGGTATCCAGGGTAAGAGAAGCCTGAATTGTATTCTGCAGCAGGTCGCGTATAATCATGTGATCCATCGTCGGCCCCATTACCATGCTTGCCCTGCCTCCTCCATTTGGGATAATAAAGCTGTTTTCGGGAGAAATCGAAGGCCCCGACACAAGTAGTTTAGTTTTCGGATCCGTGACCAGCCAGTCCATGCAGAACTCAGAAGCCTCTTTCATAATCGGGTATGATTTTGTCCGGAGATATTCAACATCACCCCCGAACAAAAAATGATCCCATATATTCTGGCAGCTCCAGGCAATACCCATTGGCCACATTCCATACACTACCGCGCCCATGGGTTCGGTATAGTGCCAGACGTCAGTTGTGTAATGAGCTACTATCCCTTTCATCCCGTAAACTTCCTTTGCAGTCCGCCTTGCATTTGGACGTAAGGCATCAATAAAATCAATGAATGGCTGATGCAGTTCTCCGAGATTTGTTATCTCAGCCGGCCAGTAATTCATCTGAATATTTATGTTTATGTGATAGTCGGCGCTCCATGGCGGCTTTAAGCCATCAGCCCATATACCCTGAAGATTTGCAGGAAGATCTCCGGGTCGGGAACTGCTTATAAGAAGATACCGGCCAAACTGGAAGTAGAGTTCAAGGAGATCTGTATCAACATACCCGTTCTGCATTGCAGTGATCCTGGCATCGGTAGTGAAATAATTACCGTCGCCGGATCCGAGGTCAAGTGAAACCCGTTTAAAAAATGACTGATAGTCGGCTATATGGTCTTTCTTAATATCATTATAAGAGCGTTTTACGATAGCATCCATATGTGTCGGAGGAAACAGATGCCGGATCCTTACCGGAGTAATCTGTTGCAGCTGTCAGATAAATGGTCACCGAATTAGCTTTCTCAATCCTTATACTGTCACCTCCTGATGCTATGTTGCCGCCGTTTGCAAGAAGTCTTAGCCTGGTCTCCATCTTAACTCCGTTTCCATTACCGACATGCTCTCTCATTGTTATCTCATTTCCTGTTGTAGTTATAACAGCGCTGTTCCCCGGTCTTGAAAGTCGGACTGAGAAGTTGAGTGAGCCTTCTTTATCAGCATCCAACCTGATCACCAATGCCTGATCGGGATAACTTGAAAAGATCTCTCTTGAATAGTTTACCTGGCCGGAAGTATAGCTTACTACTGCAACTGCATTTTCAATGTTGAGTTCACGTTTGTAATTCGAAACATTGCGGTATGGTCCGAAATGAAATGTCAGATCGCAAAGAGTCTGGTATGTAGATGCATCATCGCGCCTGAAACTTCCGAGGATCCCGCTCTGAGCCAGTTTTTCAGCTTCACGGTACTTTCCCTCAAACAGAAGTTTCCGTACTTCCGGAAGGGTCATACGGGCATCAGGATTTGCATCCCACCGTGGGTTGCCTGTCCAGACTGATTCCTCGTTCAGCTGGATTCTTTCATTTTCAATTCCGCCGGAGATCATTGCACCAAGCCTGCCGTTACCAACAGGAAGCGCCTCATTCCAGGTCTCAGCCGGCCGTGTGAACCATATTTTTAGCGGAGATGAGGCCTGCTGGCTGAACCCATCCGGGGTTTTTAACATTAAAAAACAAATCGGCAGGACAATCCGTAACACAATCTTGGTATCCATAATCTATTGTATATTTTATCTGTAACACAATAGGGGCGTTGCATGCAACGCTTATTGTGTATTTTATCTGTAACGCAGCAGGGGCGTTGCATGCAACGCCCCTGTGAACCAATTATTCAATTAATTTATTTCTTCAGCAGGTCGCGGATTTCCGTCAGTAGTGTTTCTTCCTTTGTAGGTGCCGGAGGAGGCGCCGGAGCAGCTTCTTCCTTCTTCTTCATTGTATTGATCCCTTTAATCAGCATAAAGATTGCAAAAGCGATTATAAGAAAATCGATCAGGGCCTGGACAAAACTTCCATAATTCCAGGTTACAGCAGGAGCAGTTTCCGTAGCTGCCTTCATCACAACTTTCAGATCGGTGAAATTGACGCCACCAAGGAGTAATCCTAACGGAGGCATAAGAATGTCATTCACAATTGAAGATACGATCTTACCAAAAGCACCGCCAATAACGATACCGACAGCCATGTCGATCATGTTTCCCTTAATGGCAAATGCTTTAAATTCATCTAACATTTTCATAATTTCAGGTTTTTAGTTATTACTTAAAATTTATAAGAAAATCCTACACCAAATATTTCCTTAAACTGAACAAGCGATCCTACCGATTTCTCCTCATCGGGTACCTGGATCTTTACATCATCATCATAAAGAAGGTGAGTGTTGAAGCTTACGGATATATATTTATTGACTTTCATTCCAATCAAAGTTTCCCAGCTGACATCAATATTCTGAGGATTATTAGCATAATTGGAGAAAAGGTCAATTTTAGTTGTGAATGACACATTCTTCATAAATTCATTCTTGAAATCAGCTTTAGAATATATAGCTCTCACATACCCCCCGATTTCACCCCTTGATTTTTTCCCCGGTGTTACTCCGAAGGCTCCGATATCTGACAGATCCTCATCAGCCACAAAAGTAAACTTGGCAGTTAAAGGAGCAACAAATGCGCTGAAGTATGCATTTGGTTTGTAATCGAGTCCGAGAGCTGCCAGCAGATAGGCAGGAGCAAACAGATTTGATATTTTTGTTTTTTCTTCACCTTCATATTTATACCCCGGTTGCATCTGGGTTTTGAAATTTAACAGTGCTGCATAGAAAACATTTTTAAAAGCCTGTCTTCCGTATTTTGATAAGAAATCAATTTTATCATCTGTTTTTCTGTATCCCTGATCTCCCTGCTTCAGGAGGCCATATCCGATATCGAGTGAGTTATCCCAGTTAAATTTTTCACTTTTAAAATTGGTAAAGCGGCTGAATATCCCGTTTACTGCAACCGATTTCTGACCTCCGGCAGCCCAGTTCGTCAGTGAAGTCTGTGCTAAATTTATAGAAACAATCCCCCCTTTTTTCCACCCGAGGGTAGTATCGGCCGACTGAGTCCTGAGATGTTTTTCGCCCTCGGTAACCTGCCCCAAAATCATCCTTCCTGTAAACAGAACCAGTACCATAATACTGTATACTTTTCTTTTCATATTAATAATAAATTAGTTAGACTATACTGATATAAAACAATCCAGCCATGCGATGCATGGCTGAATCAGTGTTAAATAACCGGAAGAGGAAGACTATTTTTCAACCTCCTTAATATCAGCTTTTGTTGCATTTCTCATTACTGAATCGACGCCGTTATTCCGGCCGCTTTCACTTTTGTAATTCTGGCTTATTCCGATAATCTCCTTATTTGCTGCAACAACAGCGAAGCGGAACATATTTCCCGGAGTCTGCGTTTTTGCGATTCTTTTTGGATCTTTTGCATTCTTCTTAACTGATGCAATACCATTTAAACATGCAGCTTTAGAAGAATATCCCTCACTGCTGAGAATAATTTGCCCGTTATCGGCCTTCAGACGAAAACGGAATTCATTTTTTTTACCGCTCTGATAAACTTCGAATTTTGCCATTTCTGAAATAATTAAGGTTTATAAACGAATTGCTATTTTGGTATAAATTATTCAGGCACTGATATGTACCCATCTATTAATGGGTTTGCTCAAATATAAAGACAATTTTTCTATTTATTTTATTAATCATGAATTATTACCACATAATTATCCACTATATTCCGGTAGGATGTCAATTAAGATTTCAGGGTTGGAAGTGATGATGTAAGATGTTGTATTCCGATTTTTTTACATGCATATTTCAGAGGTTGGAAATAATCTGTTAAATTGCACATTTCATATTGATCAGTCTAATAAAAAGGATATTATCATGGGAAAGAAAGATGATTTTTCAGCTCATATTAATAACGGATATGCCTGCAAAGGCGACAGTATATTGCTTGGAGGCGCCATGCTCGAAGGAGAAACATTACCCGGAATCTATGTAAGAGTCCCATTAAAAACCATGAACAGGCATGGTTTGATTGCAGGAGCAACAGGTACCGGAAAGACCAAAACCCTTCAGGTAATTTCGGAACAACTTTCTGAAAAAGGAGTCCCTGTATTGCTGATGGATGTAAAAGGGGATCTCAGTGGTATTGCCAGGCCTGGAGAAGAGAAGTCATTCATAACGGAAAGGCATGCAAAGATCGGGGTCCCGTATTCGGTAAAGGGCTGCCCTGTGGAACTTTTATCCATCTCGGCTCAGGATGGTGTAAGACTTAGAGCTACAGTCTCAGAATTCGGTCCGGTTCTGCTGGCAAGGATCCTCGATCTTAACGAAACCCAGGGAAGTGTCCTTTCAGTGATCTTTAAGTACTGCGATGATCAGAAAATCCCGCTGCTCGATCTGAAGGATCTGAAAAAGGTCATTCAATATGTTACGGAGGAAGGAAAGCAATCATTTGAAAGCGAATACGGGAAAGTCTCCACTGCTTCTACAGGAATTATAATACGTAAGGTGATTGAGCTGGAACAGCAGGATGCTGACCTGTTTTTTGGAGAGCTTTCTTTTGATATAAGGGACCTTATGCGGAGAGATAAAAATGGCAGCGGGTATGTAAATATTGTGAGGCTGACAGATATCCAGGATAAACCCAAGCTTTTTTCAACATTCATGCTTTGTCTTCTGGCTGAAGTTTACAATGAGATGCCGGAAAGGGGGGATCTTGAAAAACCTGAACTTGTTATTTTTATCGACGAGGCGCATCTGATTTTTAACCAGGCAAGTAAAGCTCTATTAAATGCCATTGAGACCATAGTCAAGCTTATCCGGTCAAAAGGTATCGGAGTGTTTTTTGTTACTCAGAATCCGATGGATGTACCTAACGAAGTTCTTGCCCAGCTCGGATTGAAAGTCCAGCATGCATTAAGAGCTTTCACAGCTATTGACAGACAGGCAATCAAACTTACAGCTGAAAATTTTCCCTTATCAGACTATTACAGGACAGACCAGGCTCTGACCAGTCTGGGTACAGGGGAAGCACTGGTAACAGCCCTGAATGAGAAAGGAATTCCCACACCTCTTGCCGCTACAATGGTAAGGGCTCCGATGAGCCGAATGGATATTCTTAATCCCGACGAGATTTCTTCAATAAACAGGTCATCTGATCTTGTCCGTAAATACAGTCAGGTCATTGACCGGGAGAGTGCTTACGAGATACTGGGGAAGAAGGTAGAAGCGATCAGGAAAGATGAAGCAGATAGAGATGAACGTGAGAAAGGGAGATGGGGAGATGGGGGGAGAAGTACGTCCCGCACATCAGGGAGGACAACAACCCGAAGGCGCTCAGGAGTCAACCCTGTAGTAAAAGTCCTTACAAGCGCCACATTTATCCGTGGCGTAATGGGAATTTTAAAGAGAGTAATCTGATTATTTGAATTAATTGCTGTCAGCTTCAGCTGGCTTAGTTCAGCTCTGAGTATCAGGATTTCTTCAATTGCAGTCAGCTTCAGCTGACGGCATCAGGAGTTCTCATTTAGAGGGGACTTTAGTCCTTCATCCTTTCCAATTTGTATTCTTCAATAAGCCTGTCTATTTCTTGCTCAAGGGACTCCTCACTATGATGCCAGATTTGCTTGCGGATATATTCTCTGAGATTTGCTAACTGATTTATCCCTATTGAGACAGCATAATAATCATCCTGCCATTCAAATCTGATTCTGGTCAGCTTGTTTTTATTTATCCAGTGGGAACTCTCACCCATTATTAATTGCATTATGTCAGAAATGTTTTGTTTTCCACCCAGCGATGAAGCCAACCAATTTAACTGCTTATTTTTACGGAAGACTGCCGGCTGCAGGATATGGCCTGGATTACAGAAATTCAAAATGAAAAATAAAATCCGGGAGGAAAATTTACATCTTTTCTAATAAGATTTTTCGAACTTAACGCTGTCGACAAGATACTTTGAATCGCCCCGCCAGAAAACCACGCCATTTTTCTGGATATAATGAATACTGACATTCCTACCCTGAAGTGTGTCAAACTGCCTGATGAGATCCTTATTTATCAGAGTAAAGTAGAACTTTTCGGACGCAAGAGCTATATCTTTACTTGAAATAACGCTGCTCAGAATCAATTCTCCTTCATAGGTCTTAAAAACAGCACCTTTTTTCGAAAACTTCTGTAATAATCCAGCCCTGTAACCTTCACTATAAGTATAGAAATACTTCCAGTAAATAAATGCACCTAAAAAAATAATAACCAGAGTTATTATCCATCTGAAAAACTTTTTTGTTTTCCGGACTGTCTTGCTCCAGGCTTCGGATTTTGTAGTTGCTAAGAACGGACTCATTATTTTAAATTTTATGGCTGACTGATCAGAAACTTCCTACAAAGTAAAATAAAAGACTTTAATATCAAACGGCTTTCAGAATAATTAATTCAATTTATTTGTTGCCGGATTTGTCCACCGAAACTTCAACCAGGCGGAGATGTCGGGTTACTAAATTTTGATTACCGGTTTATTACCACCTCCGTCGATCTGTGAGAATATACCGGATTCTTTTTAGGTCCCGGTTCTGTCACCCTGAGCCCGGCAATTTCAACTTTATGTGCATCATCCATTACCACAGCTGGCCGGTAATCCTTCCTTGCGCATGAAAGGATAATATTTTCAAATCTGATACCCCTGGCATGACGGATATAAAATCCCCAGGCAGGCAGCTCTTTGAACATCGAGAATTCGGGATAGTTGGCACCCAGTTCAGGTACTTTATCGAGTTCATCCAGTCCGACTTTCGCATATGAAGGATTACCTCCTCCCGGATAACGAATTTCAATATTTTTTAAAATTACATTCTCAATTATTGCATCGGGCATCCCGACAATTGATGAAGGAGAAATATTCCTTGGAAGATCTTCAACCGGTCCTTCATAATTATAACCTGCATCAGGCTTTGTTGATGGGACCTCTGCATAAACATTTGAGATTGAAATATTATTCATCCTTCCTTTTTTACCTTCCCTCCGTTCTCCTATTCTGAGGAATATCACATTCCCTGTATTGATTGATCTCAGACTATCGACAATAACATTCTCTACAAATCCGCCGTCAACAGCAGCAAAAGTGACAGCCGACCTGTATGTGTCGAACACGAGATTATTGATAATTTTAACATTCCGGAACCCTCCATAGGAAGCTGTTCCGAATTTAATTCCGTTAGCGCTTGTCCTGATTGTATTATTATGGACATATACATTCTGACAAATGAAATCCGGTGAATGGGATTTCAGACAGATACCATCATCTGCCGAATCGAAATAGGAGTTTACAACAACTACACTGTCGCAGTCGACAATATCAATCCCGTCGTTGTTCCAGTATGATTTACTGTCGACAGATATTCCATCGATAATCACATTCCTGCACTGGTCATACTGCTGGTTCCAGCTTCCGGGATCTTTCAGCATAATTCCCTGAATGATCACATTCCTGCATCCCCTGAAATAAATGTTTTGCGGACGTATCGTCTCATCTCGGGCGGTCATAACGCAACGGATCGTTGATGACTCCCTTGTGGATCAGATCCACCAGATTATTGGCCACCTGAAATCCCTGCCCATCTATAACACCCTTGCCTGTTATCCCTATATTGTTCTGGTCGAGAGCAAAAATAAGGGCGGTCCAGTTGGGATTCAGTTCATAGTCGAGAGGATTCAGTGAACCAACCAGAATAGCACCTTCCTCAAGCTGAATTGTCACATTGGATTTCAGGTAAATTGTGCCGGTCAGATATCGACCAACATAAAAGACAAGTCTGCCGCCTCCGTTGTCACTGATATAATCAATCCCTTTCTGAATTGAATTTGTATTAAGTGTGGTGCCGTTCGATTTTACACCAAACATTGAGGCATTATAATCTTTTGCGAACAATGAAGATGTTATCGCAAAAATTGCGATTAATTGTAATGATCTTAAAATTTTCATATTTATAGGATTTAAATTATTGTTCGTTAACCCACCCCCATCCCCTCCGCCGGAGGGGAGCCTATGGCTCGTCACCTCACTCACTTTCCCCTATTTCCCCTCTCTCCCCCTCCCATTTTCTCTTCTTCCCCACTCTCTCCTCATCTCCTCTTCCCCCTCTCCCTCTCTCTCTTCCACAGCTGCGTCGCTAATATATCGTCACCGGCCCCACAAGCCCCATTGACTGAACAGGTTGAATTTTGTTCTTCTCATTCGTCCAGTATTGGGCAATGGGATTATCAGTAAGTGATTTCATGTAGTTCCCCATTGATGTTGCTACTGAAATCTCAATTTCATTCAACCCGGGTTTCAGGTATTTACCAATATTAAAGATCCTCCATCCGTACCATTTCGCACCGCAATTCTGTCCGTTAACCTTCAGTTCCGAGACTCCCCAAACCTTACCCAGATTGATAAATGTCTTTGCCGGGTCATCAATCTCAACATTGTTACGATATACAACAACTCCCTGCAAAGTTCGCATAATCAGGCATATCTTTCAGATCTTTCAAGAGTATCGAGCTGAACTCTTTTGGCTGATCCGTTACGGCAATGAATAAATTCAGCATTCCACCCTTTATCCAGTTTTATCATTGAAGGACCGGCAAGAGGCGGAGGTTTCCATTCTTCTCCGTTTTTATTTTTATCAAAGACAAACAGCCTTGATTCAGCAGGTCCGAGAATCACATCCAGACTTCCATCCTGAGAAAGAGATACTCTGTACCTGTTGCCTGATTCAGGATCCCATAACCAGCCATATTTCCTGTTCGTAAATGCTTTTGAAAATGTGATTCTTGATTGCCAGGAATTATGCAGATGGGAATTTATGATATACAGAATTTCGGAACCATCATCCGACCTGTAGCGGTTCTGCATCACATAAGGATCCGGCTTGTCAAGTCTGATATAAGGAGTAATATTGTACTGAGTCTGAATATTCCTGTACCAGCTTATGAAATCTTTTTCAGGTTTTTTCAGGAGAATAAACCCTCCGGAATATTTCTTCAGTTCACTTACAATATCATTAACCTCCTTATCCCTTATTTCATGATCTTTCCATCCTGGTGATTTATATGGAATATGTCTCAATACAGAATATCCTGCCTCCTGATCTGACAAATTCCAGTAGCTTTCCCGCTGCAGCAGGATCAAGGGTTTCGATGTGAACAAGGAAAAGAGTATTATATTTTCTGCTTCCGTAATGAAGAAACCCTTTTGTGATCTGCGAATCACGGATCACTCTTTGAGAAACATAGTCGCAACCATTGCCATTTTTGTTTATCGCTTCCCATACAAGAGTGAACCAGTCTATATGTGTTATTGAAGGGAAAGGTTCCATCTGTGATCCTATCAGGCTCCACATGTCATCATTTGGTGGAAGAATGGCAATATCCGTAAACATGGTAACATTCTGAAGGAGAGCTGACATACGTCCCTTGTATTCATTATACAAATGGAACCACGGCCACCATGTATTTTTCTCGTTATAATATGCCCCATATCTTATCCATCCGGGATATGGAGCATCGGGCGGTGAGTAATTGAACCCATGAAAAACAGAATGTGTCACTCCTGTAATTGCACTCTGGTCACCGCCTATTTTCAGGTTTTCCAGTGAAGTGTTGAAAACTGTATATGTATCTGTCATCTCTTCGCAGCTTACAAGTCGTTTCCCTGTAAGATTAGCTGCTGAGGAAACATATTTATTGACCATGGTATAGGCTCTTCCCCTCCTGTAATCTTCTTCGGGCATCTCCTCTCCCACCCTGTGCTTCAGCCAGTTCATTGTCCATGATTCGCACTCCGGTATATCATAGTGAAAACTGCTCTCAAGAGGGAAGAAACTCCGGCCATAAGCCTGGGCCCTTGATTTTACCTTCAGTATCCCTGCACCACTCCGTGAATGTCTTTATGAACCGTTCTTCCAGGATTTCTGCCTTTGTGATCTCAAAATCATACCTCATCCTCCGGATCATGTTTTCAATCTGAGGCGAAAGTGCTACTCCGTATTTAAAATCAGTGACATTCCCCATTGCCCCGGTTTTGAAAAGGATGAACGGCAGATAAGGAAAGATATCATATCCCCTTCTCTTTCTAAATTCATCCATCATATCTGCCGACCAGTTGGCTCCTTCAAGCTCCATGCTGTCGGTAAAGAGAGCGCGGATATGATCTGAAAGAGGTCCGGTTTTACTTTCAATTGTATCCGACATAGTTTTCAGATATCTTCTTACCGCCTCATCGTTATAATGATTCAAGTACCGGTCCCGTTGCCCCCGGAGCTCCGTTAATAACCTCCATAAACCCGTGGATCTTAACAAGTCCGTACAGAGCATATTTTCCCGGAGGGACTGAAACTTTGAATGATCCGTTGACTTTTATTTCTGCAAGATCGATAACCTGATCCATGTTGTCAAGCGGATCGGGGACAAGATAAAGTGATAAAAGTTCCATTTTCCTTCCCGGGAAGGGTGAGCTCACAGCAGGATCAGCTTCTTTGAAAATCTCAAATTCCGAAATCTCATAATCGAGAGGTCCTGTAAGTTTCTTAACAGCAATGACCACTATCTGGCTTCGTTCCTCTCCCTCCAGATATTCAGCGCCGAAAGGCCACCCTGAACCGACTATAAGATCACAGGTCATTCCCAGGGATTTTGCTTCTTCAAAAACAATTCTGAGCATTTCGATCCATTCATCACTCAGCCATTTAAGAGAAGGTTTGCCAAGATCATCTCCTTCAAACCTTGTCGGAAATTCTATGGGATTAATTTCCACCCCACCTATACCCGCCTCTTTT
Source organism: uncultured Bacteroidales bacterium (assembly GCA_963700275.1). Taxonomy (GTDB): domain Bacteria; phylum Bacteroidota; class Bacteroidia; order Bacteroidales; family VadinHA17; genus LD21. The sequence continues at coordinate 96,550 of CAVOWZ010000011.1, forward strand.
AATAACCTTAGTTCCCGGATAAGTTCACCGGCTTCAACTTTATTACCGTTCCACCACCAGCGGACATAAGGATGATATTTAAGTCCGGATCTTTAAACAGTTCATAAAGATCTGCGGATGGGTTTCTGCACAGATATCCGGGTGAAAAATATTTCAGGAAGTTTAGCCCTCCGGCCAGCAGACAACCCAGCAGAAAACTGCGTTCCCTTTCTTTAAAAAAGTTCTCCTGTGCATAAAAACAGACTACCTGTATTCTTATCTTGGTTATTCTAAGGATTTACTGGCATTTTCAGATGATTGCGGAAAGCAATATGAAACTGATAATCCTGCCCTGAATCCATTCCATCCTGGTCTTACCGGATTATTAGTTTCTGTATTAATCAATTTCGTGTCTTTATTTTCTGAGTACCTGAATGACCCGTCTCCAGCCTGTATCTGGAACCCTGCACTGAATCCATAATCAAGGAACTTATACGAATAACTGATCTTCAAGCCTGCTTCGAGATAATAATTGAAAGATTTGAATTTATATTTTTCATCAGTAAGCGATTCTTCATTAACTACAAGTGATTCTTTCATTTTCAAATTTGAGAATAAAGCACCAAATGTTGAATAGAAGGAATAGTGAAGATTATTATGATCAAATAATACTATCTCATCATAAATTCCCGGCCCATTCGAACTGACTACCATATCCAGAAGATATTCTCCGGAGTAATCCCTGGCAGAGATCCTTGATCCTGTGGATTGAAAAGTAAATACTGGGCCAAAGCTTATTTTTTTCAACTTAAGCAAAATGAATGGTCTGTAATAAAAATATGGAGGAAAATCGTGTACCAGCTTAGTGTCGAAAGGAATAAGCTTAACAGTAATTTCATTTATTTCTTTTAAGTCCTTCATTGAATAGCAGCCAAGTCCACCCTGTATTCCTGTTTCTATCTGTTGAGACATACATGGCAAACCAGCCAACAAGAAAAGAAGAGTTATGTTTGATACTTTAGTCATAATTAATTTCAATCAAGAAAATATATAACTCCCCGTATACTAATTATTGCATTCCCGACGAGCTGGCAGGAATTGTTCCAAAAGCCTGGATCAAGTGCATATGTAACATCATGCAGTAACGAACCATCTGAAAGGTTACGTACATACAGATGTCCGGGAGACCATGAAAGCAGGGTGCCATTATAATAATCAATGTCCAGTAACATCCTTTCAGCAAGATGAAACTCATAAATTTCTGAAAAATCATCGCATTTCCTTACAGAAAAAGTCTGACCGTCCCAGATTACCAATCTGTCAGAATTTTTCCCGTCAAACTCAAAAAAATCCGGCGGAAAATATCTGGAATGACTCCAAATTTTTCTGAATTGTGAATTGGAAAATCCAACTAACCTGAGAGAATCATCCTGAAAGAAAATATAATCACCATTCAATGATATTGAAAGTCCGTTTGATATTAAATAATTATTATTATCGTAATAAGCCAGAATTGATGCGGCATTAAAATTATAGAGGTAAAATCCTGCATTTGCACTGTCAACCAGCATTATTCCGTTATCAGAAAGCTCAATAACAGGGAAATGATCCTGCCCGGAAAGAAATTCCAGGTTACGGGAAGAATAATTCATCAGATCATCTGAACCAGTCATCATAACATTATGATCACAACCAATATACGCTGTCACATATTTCCCGGAGGGAGATACCTGAAAGCTTCTAAAATTACACATTGAACAACCTATTGTCTGGTATCCAAGCTGCTCAACAATACGTCTCTGAGAAACGGAATATCTGTTAATACTATCACAACCTGCAAGAAATAAGAACTCATCCCGGCTGACCTGAGTTATTTGGAAAATAATTTTATCCATTGATCCAAAATGATATCCCAGGGTTAGATTTTCAAGATATGATTCATATCCCTGTTTGTCTGCGTTTTTATAAATTACTTTGTTTCTGGGAATGAAAATCAGTTTTAAATTTATTTCCCTACCAAAACCTGAATTAGAAATTATGTGATTGGTATCATCAGCACTGCATGTTTCTTTAACAATGGGTTGGATCCAGCTTGTACTTGTATATAATCTGACTGAATCCGTTGCACCGTAATACTTGTTTTTATTCCATGTAACGAATATTGATTAGTCACAGAAGCATTAAACCTCAAGGAGGGAAGATCTTTATCTCAGTTCCAGGAATCCCCATGGTATGATTGTCCCTCCGGTGGTTAAGACTTCAACATCATATCTTGCCTGTTCTCCCACATACGAGTTGTCGATGAAAAATGCAGATGTGGTTTTTCCCACCTCAATATCGAAATTCCAACCGGTCCTTCTTATAATATATTCCCGGAAGTCATACCCCCGATAGCGGTTCCAGTATAATTTTAAAAATCCATCATTAATTGTTGATTGCACATTATGATAGTAATTTTCATCGATATAAAGGACCCACGATTTTGAAAAAACAAATCCCTCCATGCCAAGATGTTCTGCAATACTTCCTGACCCTGCTTCAGTGTACACTTCCAGCACTAAAGAGTGAATTCCGTTGACAGCCATTCCATAATCCAGGTAAAAAGTACCTTCATTACTTTTTACAAGGTATTTTTCTGCATTATCAATAGTAAACCGTACTGCCAGTATATCCTGATCACTGCTTAAAAAATTGAAACGGATCTGTTTTGATCCGTACAGAAATATTGTATCATACTCCAGGTTAAGCTCAATTATTTGAATTTCAGGAGCCGATACATTCTCAATTACAGTACGCTCGTATACTTTATGCGGTTCAAATTCACAAGAGTTTGATAAAAAGGCGATAAGAAATAAGAAAAACAGGGCTTTTATATAGTTTTTAGCAGCCATAATCTCGCCATGAATTGAAAAATATTACTAAGTAAATAATACTAAAAACAGGTCAATCCTTAAAATTATTGTTTTTTTCGTTAAAACATGTAATAATCTGTAAATTTTCTGAACTATTTTACAGTCCTCAAACTAACTCAGCCTCAGCCTTAACCTCAGCCAACTCAACCTTAATCTACCGATAATCCTGCTAATCAGGCGCCTCAACTTCCTGAACGGTCATCAACGTAACCGGACCGAATAAACCCGATCTGATCAGCGGCACTTCAGCCCACGGAACCTGGATCTTGTTCAGTCCCGGGATATTTGTTGTCCGGATATTCGTATTGGTGAATTTTTGCCCGGTAAGTGCGTCTCCCTTAAGCCGGTTGGACCATGTATTTGCTATTTCAACCGTAAGTAGATTATCCCCATTCTTAAGGATTTCTGTCACATCAAACCTGAAAGGTTTAGTCCAGGCCACACCAAGATGTTTGTCATTAAGCCTGACATCCGCGATCTTCGAAAGCTCTCCCAGATCAAGAAATACCTTCCATCCTTCACCGTATATTGAATTAATATCATACTGGAATGTTTTCTGATATTTTACAATTCCCGAGAAGTACTTTATCGCCTGATTATCATGCTCTGTCCAGGAGATAAGTTCAGGAAAAATAATTCTGGCCGGAGCGCCCTGTCCTTCTTTAAAGAAAAGCTCCCAGGCTCCATCGAGAGGCTGAACCTTAATGCTGTTATTGATTTTCTTGTTTCCTCCTACCGACGAGAGGGTAAATGTGCCATTATCAAGTATTGACAGCCGGCTGTTGCGGTAACTGACAGCGGGAGGATTGGTATCACTGCTGAAGATCGTATTGAAATGGCTCGACGGTTCACCTTCCCTGAAAACAACGAAATATGATCCGTATGGAGGAAAGCTGAGAGGCATACTTATGTATTCCGTTTCCTGGTTAAAGATCAAAACCGGAGATACATCACCGGTAACCGGATCCCATATCTCAGGAACTCCACTTTTCTGCCTGAAGCTGCAATTCCTTGAGATCCACCTGTCAGTTGTGTTCCTCACAAAATAAAAATGTACATTACTATCTGAATAATGAATGTAATCGAGCAGGAAAAAATCATTATCGAAATATTTAAAATCCGGACCATAGCCGTTCTTTTGAAGCACCGTGGATGGCGCTATCCCTGATATGATCTTTGATTCTGGTAAGTCATCGTCAATCCGGATTTCATCAATGCCTGTCCAGGTTTTTTCAATCAGCTCCAGATAATCAGATGTATCATTTAAATTTTCAATCCTGGTTAACTTTAAAGGTTTTTCACCCAGAATTAATGCTCCCTGGCTTGCTAAATCTTTAAGTTTAAGCAGTACCTCCGCATTTATCTGTCCTTCATTTTCCAGGAAGAGAAGCTTAAACCTTGAACCTCCGGGCAGGATCAGTTCCCGGTCTTCCGTTTCGAGCTGAAGCAGTATTTCTGTATTTATAACTTCATAATCATATCCCGGGCCTGCCATGAACCTGCTGTTCTTATGACCGGTAAAATTCGGGATTGCATCACCGTAATAATAAAGGACATCTGCCTGGAATTCCGTTTCCTGAGCTATCCATGATATCCTTGCCAGGTATTCATTAAAAGGTCTGACCATCGGCCACCAGACTCTTTTATCATTGAAATGTGTTCCGGCATGATAAACATACCCGGGGTATCCTGTACCATCAGGATTATGGCTGAATCCATGGACAACATACCTGTTCATTCCTTCACAGAATGCGCGGTCGCCGGCAGGTTTCATATCATACGGAGCTTCCTGCCAGTGCTGGAATGATGTAAATGATTCTTCTTCAACGATACCTCTCCGGTAAATGTGAGAAGCAGCTGATACCTCCTTAACAACCCTCAGAATATCTATTCCGTCAGCATTCAGCCTGTTATGGTTTATCCAGAATTCACCTCTCGGAAGATCGAGTGCTCCAAGTGATTTAAGCGGCTCCACAGGTACATTATGCAGGGGGAAACCAGGTCCTCCTGATTCGCTGTTTATCTTGAGCCCGTTCATATTGGCAATTTCACGTGCCTTCTTATAAAAATTATTAATCATCAGTTCAGATAAAGTCCGCCGGAAATCGGCCATGAATGTTTTTCTCGTTTCTTCCGGAAATAAATCAGGATCAACAAATACCGGCAGGTACTTGTAGATATCATAACCGTTTATAATTCTGAATTCATCAGGAAGAGACGGAGTCCATGCTGATGCAGTAGCTTCATAGCTGGCAAGGTAAAGGCTTTTAAGGGCTGAGCTTTTCAGATCAGGAATTACTGATCTTATCCTTCCTATTACATGGTTGAAATGAGCTTCGGTGGCTGTAGAATCGAAATGATCGATTATAGGTCCGGCCGAGTTTTTACTTGGTAGCATAAGCTGTTCGCCGGAATTCGAACATACAAACCTGTAAATGTTCCATTTACCTCCGTTTACCTGCCATTCAAGCTCTTCGGTAAACGGGTTGAAGCGTGATGAAAGGTTGATTATCTTTCCTGTATCAATCCTGCCCGCTTCCACATCGGCAGGTACGGCTATTACAGCAATTTCCCGGTACCATGCCGGTTTCCCATCACTGTCAAGCGTTAGCAATCTGATCCTTCCCCGGCTATCCTTTTCTGATATTTCAGGAAACTGAAGCATTATCTTTCCGCTTCCCCCTTCAAATTCTTTTTTCGAAAAATAGATTGATTTGGCGGCATGTTCGGGTCTTATCCAGCTTCCTCCCGCATTCCAGCTGCTGGCCATATTGAGTCCGGCCTTCATCCCAAGCTTTTCTGCCTCCTCAAGCACAGTTTTTATTGAAAGCAGGGATGCATCGCTCATGAATGCAGGTCCGGCCTCAACCATAATATCTTCTTTCGGAACGCCTATCTCAAAGATATCGAATCCTGAAATACCGGCATTTTTCATTTCCCTCATCTCTGTCAATAACCTGGCTGTATCAGCATTACCATTAAGCCACCACCAGTAAACCTTTGGACGTGCACCGGGAGGGGGATTTGTAAATCCTTCCCTTAGCTTTTCATAACCGGATTGTTCAGTCTCCTGAACCTGGTTACCGGTACAGCCTGCCAGTAACAGCAGGATAATTAACATAGTGTAGATCCTTACCATAATTAATTATATTGTAATTTAATAATATATAAGATCCTTTAATATATCAGTTATCACTATCTTCTGGAACACAAGATCTGCCTGGCTTCCTTCATATAAAATACCAATATGGTCATTATCAACACCCGTCAGGCATGAATAACCATTTCCTCTTCCTTCATCAAGAAGAAGCTGGTATTTTTCAGGCCAGGTATTACCGTTATCCAGGCTCGCTTTTATCGTAATATGATGCCGCCCGCTTTTTGTTGAAGGATTTGAAAAGAAGAGAATTGATTTCCTGTTTCCGTCTTTGAGATATGTATGCTTATACAATGAAGCCATACATACCGGTTCGATAAGTGCGTTTTGTGATGTCGGGTGCATTGTCCAGGTCTCACCCAGATTACCGGTAACGGCAACAGCTCTTCCGTTATCCGGGCCTTCATTATTCCTGTTCCTGTTGTTTCGCATATTAAGCATTAAAGAACCGTCATCAAGCTGCACAACAGCACATTCTGTCGTATTTGAATACGCTGGATTGCTTGTTTTCCATGTAATCCCCCCATCGCAGCTGAAAGAGATATTTGAGAATGGTTCCCCCGTATTATTTCTTCCCTGTGTTGGGTAATACCAGTGTCCCGTCTTCAAGTGTGATTCCGTTCCCGGGTGCAGGAGCCCACAGCCACCAATCCTCTTTCTTGCACATGCGTGTCAGATTCACAGGTTCGTCCCAGGCTCAGACCATCGTCAGAGCTTTTTGCTATAAGGAACTGGGAGGTTTGTTTCACATCAAATCCCGGCTGTGAACCTCTGGTCCTCCACTGATGATTCCAGGCAGTACTGGTATCCGAGAGATTTTCTACCCACTTTCCGTTATCGTCAATCACCCCGTGCATCCACAGACCGGCAACAAATATATTCCCGCTTTTACTGTCAACCAGCAGGCAGGCATCGCTGACACCATTATATTTCTGCGGTAGCCCACCATATTCCCCCATGTCAAGAGCAATTATCATCGGTCCCCATGTGTTCCCTCCGTCTGTGCTCCTGCTTATTCCGATATCAATATTTCCCTGGAGATCGCGCCTGCTGTTACGCCTTATATCATATCCTGAAATCAGGGTCCCGCTGTTTGTCACAACAAGTCCCGGAATACGATAAGAATCTGCACCATCATCATTGTGCTTTCTGACAGCAACCCCGAATCTTAATGCCCCGGGCTCTCCGGGTTGGCTGACCACTGCTTTGCCATGATCGGTAAATGCCTTAAGACATACTCCTCCGGCACGGTGCAGGATATCCGAATCATCCTTCAACCTGTATGATAACATGAAAAAATTGGCCCCCGGATTCAGCTTTACTGAGCCGGATAAAGTGATCACTGAAGATATGTCCGAAGTCTCCGAAAATAATACCGAATTTTCATTAATCAATTCATCTTTCTGCCCTGTATAATAGAGAGCTGCTGATTCAATATCTTCTGTGTCTGTTGTTCCTTCAGTACTGAACAAAAGCTTTTCAATAATTGTTTCCCGGAGGGTGTCAACCAGAGTGACCTTAATTTGTAATATATTATTAAAATCCTTTGATTTCAGAACAGGATATTCAGCCTGGAACTGAATGACCTGTGTATTAATATCTTCCCTTGTACATGATATACATACATACAAGGCCAGAATCGAGGGCAACAGAAATAATTTCATTGTTTTGAATTAAATTGATCAATCACTAAGTTAACAGGTTTTAAAAACATTTAAAAAATATGATATTCCTGTAAAATACTAATAATTACTGTTATTTTTGCAACATTTTATTATGATTCAGGCTTTATTACTAATAAATTGAAAAACGTAAATCCCAAATTCACCAGGCTGGCTATAAAGATAGGAAGTAATGTTATAGCTAAGAGCGACGGATCTCTCAATACGGGAAGAATGCTTCGGCTTGTTGAAGAGATTGCGATTCTTTATAAACAGGGAATTGAGATTATACTTATCACATCAGGAGCGGTTGCTGCCGGACGAAGTGAAATGACCCCGTCAAAAAAAACAAGTATCATTTCAGCCAGGCAAATGTGGGCTGCTATCGGACAGGTAAAACTCATGGGCACATATCAGTTCCTGTTTGGAAAATACGGGATACAGGCAGGCCAGCTTCTGGCTACAAAAGACAGTTTCAGGGACAGGGTGCATTATCTTAATATGAAGAACTGCATCTCTGCAATGCTCGAAAACAATGTACTGCCGGTAGTCAATGAAAATGATACTATTTCAATTACAGAGCTGATGTTCACCGATAATGACGAATTATCAGGTATGATTTCTTCGATGATGGATTGTACATCATTGATAATACTGTCAAATGTTGACGGGATTTATGCCGGCTCCCCCGGGTGTGAGGATTCACAGCTTATCAGGGAGGTTAACGGCAATTTTGATGATATTACCCGTTATATCACAACTTCCAAATCGGGTTTCGGACGCGGAGGAATGCTTACAAAATGTACAATCGCAAGGGAAATAGCATCGGAAGGTATTGATGTTTATATTGCCAATGGCACACGCGATTCAATAATTACTGATATAGTGCGTGAAAAAGATGTCCCCAGCACCAGATTTATTGCCGCTGAAAAAAAGAAGACCGGTGTTAAAAAATGGTTATCTCATTCCGATACATTTGCCAGAGGTATTGTGTATATTAACAAAGGCGCAAAAGAAGCACTTCTTGGTGATAAAGCAACCAGCCTGCTTATGATTGGCGTATCAAAGGTGGAAGGATTTTTCAAAAAGGGAGATATAATAAGAATATTTGACGAGAAAGGAAAACAGATAGGGCTAGGTAAATCACAATATGATTCCGAAAAAGCAGAGCTCTGGCTTGGTGAGAAAAGAAAAAAGCCGCTGATCCACTATGATTACTTATTGGTAAATGAGAAAGGGTAACGGAACTTAGGAAAGGAAAAGGAGAGAGGGAGAGGGGAGATGAGGAGATGAGGGAAAAGGAGATGGGGAGAAAAGGAATACACCCCCTCCCCTCTTCCCCCAATCTCCCCTCTGTTTAGAATGATAAGAATAAATGATCTCAATAAAAATGGACTGTACTCCAATATTTGAATCTGCACTCAAAGCAAGCCGGGAGCTTAACAATCTGGATACTTCTGCCATAAACAGGGTACTTCTGGTTCTTGCTGACAGGACTGAGGAGAATATCACTTATATAGTTACTGAAAATGAGAAGGACCTTGCCCTTATGGATAAAGGCGATTCCAGGTACGACAGGCTCCAGCTTACATCAACAAGGATAAAAAATATTGCATCTGATATCCGGAATGTTGCCGGGATGGAATCCCCGGCCGGCAAGGTCAGCTATGAATATGAAAAACCCAACGGACTCAGGATTAAAAAGACAGCTGTCCCGTTTGGTGTAATTGGAATAATTTATGAAGCAAGACCGAATGTAACCTTTGATGTTTTTTCGCTGTGCTTTAAATCTGGTAATGTCTGCATTCTTAAAGGGGGAAGCGATGCATTCAACTCCAATAACGCAATTGTGAAAATTATTAAAAATGCTCTGGAAGAATGCGGTGTTAACTGAATGTAATTTCTCTTCTGCCGGCAGGAAGGGAAGAGACTTCACAGTTCTCAATGCAAGGGGATATGTCGATCTGATAATTCCCCGCGGCAGCCAGAATCTTATTGATCATGTCCGTCAGAATTCCACGGTCCCTGTTATCGAGACAGGAGCAGGGATCTGTCATACATATTTTGATGAATATGGCGACCGTGATAAGGGAAGGCTGGTAATAAACAATGCAAAAACAAGAAGAGTAAGTGTCTGCAATGCTCTCGACTGCCTGATAATTCATGAAAGCAGGCTGGATGATCTTGGTTATCTGTCGGGCTATGTCGGAATTCAAACGTAATAATTTATGCTGATGAAAAAGCCTTGAAAGCCCTGAAAGGAAAATATCCTGAAGAACTTCCTTGAAAAAGCCGGCAGCAGACTCCTTTGGCACTGAATTTCTTTCGATATAAAATGGCAGTAAAAACAGTAGACTCTTTGAAGAGGCTCTTGAACATATAGCAAGATACGGTTCAAAACATAGTGAGGCTATCATATCGGAAAACAAGGAACGGATCAATTGTATTTTGTAAAGCGATTGATGCTGCGGCAGTATATGCAAATACATCAACAGCATTTACCGACGGAGCTGAGTTCGGACTTGGTGCCGAGATCGGAATTTCAACACAGAAACTCCATGCAAGGGGACCGATGGCTCTGGAGGCGCTGACCACATACAAATGGATAATCGAAGGAAACGGGCAGATCAGACCTGATCAGAATAACCACCAAACGCAGATTAATATGAATCCTGACATTGAAAAAATTAAGAAATTTTTACGGTGAACTCCCAGCAAAGATTCTCAGATCAGGAAGATACTTAGGACGGCCCTTACATTAACTGAAAAAGATACTTTACAGCCACCTTTTCGACAGGAACAAAGACCGGATTTAAACCGGAGTATTGATTATGTTGATTTTCACCTGACAGGGTTGCCATGCAGGATGCAACCGCACAAATGGCTCTGCTCCAGTTCATGATGGCAGGAAAAGAATTAATCTTCGGTCCCTGCATCAGTTCATTGTGATCATCTTATAACAGGCAAGGCAGGTGCTGCAAGTGATATTAAAACAGCCGTTGAAACCAACAATGAAGTATATGATTTTCTGAGTTCGGTATGCAGCAAATATGATATTGATTTCTGGAACCCGGGTGCAGGAATAATTCATCAGATTGTTCTTGAAAATTATGCATTCCCCGGAGGATTGATGATTGGAACAGATTCTCATACACCTACTGCCGGCGGCCTTGGAATGATAGCGATAGGTGTGGGTGGCGCTGATGCCGTGGATGTGATGACAGGAATGGCGCTGGGAACTGAAATTCCCGAAGATAATCGGGATAAAGCTTACCGGAAAACTCAGCGGATGGGCATCGCCAAAAGATGTAATCCTGAAGATCACAGGAATACTAACGGTCAAAGGAGGAACAGGATCAGTGATTGAATATTTTGGTAATGGTGCTGAATCATATCTGTACCAGGGAAAGCGACAATCTGCAATATGGGTGCTGAGACCGGAGCCACATGCTCTATTTTTGGATTTGATGAATCGATGTCAGAGTATCTTGTTGCAACCGGCAGAAAGGAAATTGCAGAACTGCCAAAGAACCGAAGAAGCATCTGACCGGTGATCCGGAAGTCTATGCCGATCCTGCAAAATATTATGATAATTATCTGGAAATTAATCTTTCAGAACTGGAACCATATATTAACGGTCCATTTACTCCCGATCTGGCAACCCCGATTTCGCAGATGAAAGAAGCTGCCGAAAAGAATAAATGGCCGGTCGATGTTGATCAGCAGGACTTATCGGATCATGCACAAATTCTTCCTATGAAGATATTTCCAGAGCTGCATCAGTAGTTAAAAATGCGCTATGGGAAAAACTCAATTCAAAATCTGAATTAAAGATAACACCCGGATCAGAGCAGATCAGAGCATATCACTGAAAGAGACGGTTTATCTGGATACTTTTCAGGGAAATCGGCGGCGAAGATTTTCGCCAATGCATGCGGACCATGTATCGGTCAGTGGGACAGGAAAGGCTGAAAAACAGTCCGGTCAATACAGTGATCCACTCCTTCAACCGTAATTTTTCCAGAAGGACAGATGGAAATCCAAATACTTTTGCTTTTGTTGCATCCCCTGAAATAGTTACAGCTTTGACTATCGCTGGCAAGCTTACTTTTAATCCTCTCACAGATTCCCTTATCAATTCCGAAGGCAGGCCGGTCAATCTCCCTGAACCAAGAGGCCACCTTCTGCCTCCGGACGGTTTTAACAGGATGGGCACTGAAGCCAGGAAACCAGCCAGAAAGAAAACTGAAGCAAAGATCATCATAAACCCAAAATCAGAGAGACTTCAATTGCTTAATCCTTTCAGGCAATGGGACGGGAGGGATATGACAGGCCTTCATCTTCTGATTAAAGCAAAAGGCAAATGTACCACCGACCATATATCGATGGCTGGAAAATGGCTGAAATACCGCGGACATCTGGAGAATATCTCGCGTAATTATATGATTGGAGCCATAAATGCTTTCAACGACAAAACAGATTGTGTCCTTAACCAGCTGAACGGGAAATATGAATCAGTCCCGGTGGTTGCAACAGCATATAAGAAGAGAGGTATCGGATCAATTGTGGCAGGCGAGGAGAATTTCGGTGAGGGTTCATCCCGCGAACATGCAGCAATGGAACCAAGGTTCCTGAACGTCAAGGCTGTTATTGTTAAATCGTTTGCAAGGATCCACGAATCGAACCTCAAGAAACAGGGTATCCTTACTCTTACTTTTACCGAAAAGGATGACTATTACAAAATAAGGGAAAGTGATAAAATAGATATTAGCGGACTGAGAGAATTTTCTCCCGGAAAACCGCTGACTGTAATTCTTCACCATAAGGATGGAATCTGGGAATCTATTCAGGTAAATCATTCTTATAACGAATCACAGATAGAATGGTTTAAAGCCGGCAGCGCGCTGAACCTCATCAGGAAAAGAGTGGGAGATGAGGGGAGGGGGAGATGAGGTGAGGAGTGGTGAGTGGTGAGTGGTGAGTGGTGAGTGGTGAGCGGTAAGTGGTGAGTGGTAGAGTGGTGAGTGGTGAGCTAAGGAATATTACATATGGGTAATGGTGAAAAAATAAGATTCGTAAATGGAAAGCTTGAGGTTCCTGATTTTCCCGTTATACCTTTTATTATCGGGGATGGAACCGGACCGGATATCTGGAATGCATCTGTCAGGATATTTGATGTTGCAGTTGAAAAAGCATTCAGGGGAAGGAAAAAGATCATCTGGAAAGAGGTTCTTGCCGGTGAAAAAGCATATAACCTGACCGGGAACTGGTTACCCAAGGAAACTCTTGAAACATTCCGGGATTATCTTGTTGGCATAAAAGGTCCTCTCACAACACCCGTTGGTGAGGGAATGAGATCCCTGAATGTTGCACTCCGGCAGGAACTCGACCTTTACACCTGCTACCGTCCGGTGAGATACTTCAATGGAGTACCCAGCCCTGTTAAAAAACCCGAACTGGTTGATATGCATATTTTCCGCGAAAATACAGAGGATATTTATGCCGGGATCGAATTTATGCACGGTAAGCCTGAGACAGAAAAACTGAAGAGTTTTCTGATTAATGATATGGGAATTAAAAAAATACGGTTTCCCGAAACTTCCTCAATAGGTATTAAACCTGTATCTGTTGAAGGTACCGAAAGGCTTGTCAGGCAGGCCATAAAATTTGCCCTGGAAAAGAAACTCCCGTCAGTGACCCTCGTTCACAAAGGAAATATCATGAAATTCACTGAAGGATCATTCATGAAATGGGGATATGCCCTGGCAGAAAGGGAATTCGGGGATAAAGTCTTTACATGGGAACAGCATAAAAAAATTACAAACCTGCAGGGCGAAAAAGCGGCAGATGAAGCACAAGCCATTGCTGCTTCGCAGGGAAAACTTATTATCAAGGATGTGATTGCGGATGCTTTCCTTCAGCAAATACTAACCCGGCCGGCTGATTATTCGGTGATTGCTACACTGAACCTCAACGGCGACTATATCTCGGATGCCCTGGCTGCAATCGTAGGAGGAATAGGTATCGCTCCGGGTGCAAACATAAATTTTGACACGGGACATGCGATATTCGAAGCCACCCATGGGACTGCTCCCAGATATGCCGGACAGGATAAAGTTAACCCGGGATCAGTAATCCTGTCGGGAGCGCTGATGCTTGAATATCTCGGATGGAGTGAGGCAACCTCCGGGATATACAAAAGTATTGAGAATACAATCCTGGAAAAAAGAGTAACATACGATTTCCACAGGTTGATGGATAATGCAACATTACTTAAAACTTCTGAATTTGCAGATGCTATAATTAATCACATTAAGACTGATTAACTAAAATTACTACTATGGAAGACAAGAAATTTTTTTCACAACTCGAAGACTCTGTAAGAGAATCATGCAAGATCGATAATGATCTCTTTGAAAAATATGATGTAAAAAGAGGCCTTAGAAACAACGACCGTACAGGAGTACTTGTCGGACTGACAAATATCGGCGATGTTGTCGGTTATGAAAAAGAGAACGGCAAAGTGATTGCAGTCCCTGGAATATTACTTTACAGGGGTATTGACATAGAGGCAATTACACACGGATTCCAGAAAGAGAACAGGCATGGATTTGATGAAACGGTTTATCTGCTTCTGACCGGCCACCTGCCGTCCGGTGAAGAGATTGATCACTTCTCCTCCATCATGGCATCAATGAGAGGACTTCCTGATCAGTTTACTAAAGATATGATCCTTTCGATGAAGGGAAAGGATGTTCTGAATATGCTGGCCAGGTCCGTTCTGGGATTATATACCCTTGACGACAGAGCAGATGATATAGCGCTGGATAACATGATAAGGCAGTCTTTGAACCTGATTGCAAAGTTCCCTTCTATAATAGCATATTCATACCAGGCCTTACGCCATCTTTATCATGGCAAAACACTGTCGATCCGCCATCCCAGGAAAAATTTATCGACTGCGGAAAACTTCCTGCACCTGATAAAAGGCGAAGGTTCCTATACCAGGCTTCAGGCTGATCTTGTTGACCTGTCGCTTGTTCTTCATGCAGAGCACGGAGGAGGAAATAACTCAACCTTTACTATGCGTGTTACAAGTTCAACAGAAACAGATATTTACTCCGCCGTGACCTCCGCCATAGGTTCACTTAAGGGGCCTTTGCATGGCGGTGCAAATCTTAAAGTTCTTGACATGATGGAGGATATCAAACTCAATGTAAAGAACTGGAAAGATGAAGCTGAGGTCGCAGCTTACCTGCTAAAAATCCTGCGTAAGGAGGCGAATGATCATACCGGGATTATTTACGGTATAGGACACGCTGTTTATACAATTTCTGATCCCCGGGCAACACTCCTTAAAGAAAAAGCCAGGGAGCTCGCAACTGAAGCCGGAAAAACAGATGAATTTGAGCTGTATTCAATGGTAGAAAAGCTTACCCCTGAAGTATTCAGACAATTCAAGGGCGAGCAGTCTGCAAAAGTGGTCTGTATAAACGTCGACTTCTATTCGGGCTTCGTTTATTCATGCATAGGCATACCAAAAGAATTATATACCCCTCTTTTTGCAATGGCAAGAATTGCGGGATGGTGCGCTCACAGAATTGAAGAACTGACCTTCTCTGCAAAAAGAATTATCAGGCCTGCATTCAAAGATGTCTATGGCCGGAGGGAATATATTCCCCTTGAAAAAAGATAGTTCCGGGTTACTCCTTCTTTTTCGACTCCTCAATTCCCTGTCTGAATAGAAGAGCTGCTGCAATTCCGAAAAGGAGGATCAGTAATTCTGTTCGAGCAACTGCATAAATGATTTCGGATGAAGGCAGGCCGGACATGTTTCATAGGCTTTGGCGGATTCATAAATATATCCGCATTTTATGCATTTCCACCATACTTTCCCGTCCTTTATAAATACCTTATCCTCCGATACATTCTGAAGTAGCTTGAGGTACCGGCGTTCATGCTCCGCTTCAACTTTTGCGATCATTTTATAGGCTGTGGCTATTTCAGGAAATCCTTCAGCTTTTGCCACTTCGGCAAAATGAGGATAGAGATCGTTCCATTCCTCATGTTCCCCTTCAGCTGCTGCTTTGAGATTCTCTTTAGTGGTTCCGATCTTACCCGCAGGATATGACGCTGTTATCTCAACCATACCTCCTTCAAGGAACTTAAAAAATCTTTTGGCATGCGACCTCTCCTGTAATGCTGTCTCCTGGAAAATGTTCGCGATCTGTTCGAATCCTTCTTTCCTTGCAACACTTTCAAAAAATTCATAGCGATTCCTCGCCTGTGATTCACCTGCAAAAGATTTTAACAGGTTTTGCTCCGTTCTAGTGCCTTTTAATGTTAGTGACATAAAATTAGTTTTCATTTAGTTAAACATATTGTAAATTTGTTTGCCAAATTACAATTTTCCCAATGTGTTTTATCAGATAATTGTAATTAACCAGGAGATATTCCATTTGATAGTTTCGTAATTTATTAGTTATCAAACAAAGAAGTTAAATATGAAAAAGAATTTTCTTTTCCCGTTAGCACTAATGCTGGTTTTGAGTACATGTACCGGTGAGAAAAAATCCGTTACACCTGAAAATGCACTTGAAAATTATATTAATAACAATGACAATACTTACTCATGGGAGATCAGGGAAGAATTTAAATCAGATAGCCTGAATGTAGCTGTTCTGAAGCTGATCTCACAAAAGTGGAGGGAGCATACCTGGGTGCACCAGCTAACGGTAATTTCTCCCGAAACAACTCCTTCAGAGGGAGCATTGCTTTTCATAACCGGGGGAAGCAATCAGGATGGAGAACCAAGATGGCAGGGGAAGGATGATGAAATATTTAGAATGCTTACTATGGTTGCTGCAAAAAACAATGCCGTAGTCGCTATTATTTCACAGATCCCTAATCAGCCTTTGTATAATGATCTGACCGAAGATGAGCTTATTTCATATACACTTCATAACTTTAAAAATGACAGAGATTTTACCTGGCCGCTTCTCTTTCCTATGACCAAAAGTGCTATCAGGGCTATGGATGCTGTACAGGAATATTCTGAGCAAAAGTTCAACCGTAAAATTTCAGGATTTGTTGTTTCAGGAGCTTCTAAAAGGGGTTGGACAACCTGGCTGACAGGCTCACAGGACAAAAGAGTGATTGCAATAGCTCCTATGGTGATCGATGTTCTCAACATGCCCGTCAATATCCCTTACCAGAAAGAGGTCTGGGGCGATTACAGTATCCAGATTGAGGATTATGTTAAACTTGGAATTGCCCAGGATCTGCAGAGTGCCGAAGGTAAGGATCTGGCTGTAATGATAGATCCTTATTCTTACCGGACGTCACTTACAATGCCTAAACTGATAATAATAGGCACAAACGACGAATATTGGCCTGTTGATGCTGTTAAGAAGTACTATAATGATATTCCCGGAGAAAACTATATACATTATGAGCCAAATGTCGGTCATGGACTGGGTGACGGAACTGGTGCGATGAAAGCATTGAGCGCCTTTTTCAATTTAGCTATAAACAATAAACAGCATCATGCATGTGAATGGCAGGTGAGCTCCGATACCGAAAGAACAGGTCTGACTGTAAAAGCATCATCCGGACTTATTGAAGCAAATCTCTGGATATGCGATTCGCCTGACCTGGATTTCAGGGATAATCAATTTATTGAAAAAGACATTGAAGTCAAGTAACGCCAGTTCAATAGTTTTAAATGTAGATCATCCTGATTCAGGCTTCAGGGCTTTCTATCTGGAACTGGTATATCCCGATCCGGTTGATGGAAAATATTCAAAAACCACCCGGATGTTCGTTTCTGATAATGATGAGCTGTTCCTAAACTGAAGTCAGCTTACCAATCTTGGATTCACCACATTGTTATAGATAGAACCGAAAGTATATGTTAGTCCAAAGCTGGTAAAATACTGGTATGTAGTTTTTTGCATTTTTCTCCTTAGAAGGACATCCTCGAGAGATGCATTACCAAGTGGAAGCGAGATCTGGTCGTGAACCAGAGAAGCCTGCCCCTAGATATTAAAGTGAACGCCTTTGAAAATTCTCAGACGCGAACAGTATTAAAGCGAAGCTTGTTATACGACCAGTCGAAAAAGTAATTGTCCAGGTAAGCGTTCCTCATATTGATCCCCATTTCTGGATATATGACATATGAGCCGCCAGTGAATGGTACGCAACAGTCTCCTTCACTTTAAACCGGTCGGTCTATTCAGCATAATTGTTGATCTCCACTGCTACCTTATGTACTGAATGTCATCAGGCGGCGTGTTGATTCTTTATATGGAAATATATCATACTCAATGCCCGGAGCTAATAGTAAATCGAAAGTTCATAATTGGAATAAGTGAAGGACATTATGTTAACTGGTCCTCCGGTTGACCAGTGATCATTCATACTTTTAACATAGGAGACTGAAGCGGCCTTTTGCTTATAGGTGCTGATATATGTTGTATCGAAATCTGTCTCCTTATAAATGATCTTATCTGTCTCAATATCCAGGTTTGCACTTGATTCGAATTTGGATTTTTCCGTTATCCTGTAGCCGAAGTCATTCCAGACAGATAATTTATTATATGTTGATTCACCGGAAACATAAGCCTTACAAATTTGCCGAGTAAACCCAGCTGTTCCATTTATCGGATGATACGGTTTCGTAAAGAGGTTGAGTGAAATGGATATTAATGTATTCGGAAGAGGTGTTTTTGCACATATCTCATAAGCCCCATTTTCAGGGTGTTTACCTCTTTTTCTCTTTTAACCTCTGATGTTTCGTCCGGAGCTGCTATTAGATTTAAGGTATCAGCCATTCCAGCATATTCTCTCTGACCCACAAAAAAATATGTGTATTCTATCCCTCCGATCCAGTATTCTGTGGGGTTGATATAATATATACATCGGCATCTTTTCTGTCCCTTACATAGTTGACATAAAGGTATCTCCCTTTTTATAAAGTCGGTCGATTCCATAAACACATTCAATGCATCTTTTCTAATGTGTCGGCGGTGGAACGGATTCCTGTGAAAATGCACTGAAAAACAATAATTGTAATAGCAAATAACAGTAGTGATCTTTTCATGGCTGGTCTAAGGTTTATTATCAAAGCGTACCGAAATTAATCATTTAATTAAAGTGTTAGTTAATAAAAATATATATGTTTAACAAATCATTAACCTCAATAAAAAAAATCCGGCGCTGTTAACGACGCCGGATGTCATGAAAATATAAGGAATGAAAACCAGGAAGCTAACGATTTCCTCTGCTGACCGGATCCAATATATTCCAGTCCGTCTTCTGTCATCATCCAGAACCTGTTCCGGGATCAGTTACAAAATCTTCATCATCGTATGAATGGAACAACTTTTCAACTGTCTTGTCCATATAAACTACTGTTCCCTCAGGAATGTTTACTGTTACACCTACCTCATCAAATGACCATTTTGTATTTTCAGGATAAGTAAAATAACTCATCAAGGAAAAGAGTATCTCCTGAAATTCTGTAATTATATAACAACCTGTCAGCTTTTTCGGTGGCATCAATCTTTGACCTTCCGGCTGATCGTTTTCTTATAGAAACCCATGCTGCATTTTCATCCGAAACAGATATATCAAGGTAAGTCCGTATATAAACCTTTTTATCATCTTCTGAAATGAATATTGTGTATTCGTCATCAGGGATGCGAATCTCATTGTCAACAGAGAGATCCGAGATTTTTTTATCCGATATGATATATAGAGTATCCGGAACTGTTTCAAAGTATTCCTGTGATATGGATTTTGCATTTTCAGTAAAGCTGATCCCTTCATTAAAGAGCAATATTGAAAGCGCTGCCATACTTACAACCCATATTACCAGCCCTGCAAGGAGGAATACTCCATCTTTTGCCCTGAACCAGAAGATCATTCTCACTCCGAGATAAATCATCACAAGAAGAGGCAAAACAACTGTGAAAGTGATCAGCGCCTTTATCCATGGGACCAGCGAAGGAGCTACAACATAATTAAGAAAATCAGGGAGATAGCTGATATTCATTCCGGCAGCATCAGTTGAGAAAGCACCCGGGATACTTGAATATGAATATCATAATAAATGAGACAATGCCAAGAAATCCGGCCACTACAATTGCTACTCCAAGCAGAATAAGGAATATTCTGACAATTATCCACAGAACTTTCCCGATAGCCCTGAAAATCTCATTAAAAGCATTCCCTACCTGGGAGGAGGCTGAATAAGCCTTATCTGCATTAACTGAGGGGCTCCGGTAAAAATCGGATTTGCCATACATATCTTTTTTCGGGAGATCCGGTTTCAGATGAAGGCAGGGCTATCCAGAGTGCCAGGTAAACAAATTCCCCACCCGAACATCAGTGCAAATAATATAAAAAACAATCTGAACCATACAGGATCAGTGTTGAGATATCTGCCGATACCTCCGCAAACCCCTCCAATGATACGGTTTTCAGGAACCCTGAACATCTTCCTGCCATGGGTTGAACTGAATATGGGGCCCGGCTTTTCATCCTCCGGCTGACCAAAATCTTCAGGCTTCCCGATAATGTAAATCATATCTTCCACATTGATCCTGTTGATTACCCCTGCTGTGGATTTCTGCGAAAGGAATATCTCCGCAATCCTCGATTCAATATCGTCAATCGTTTCATTTCCCCCGGGAACATTCTGAATTTCCGGCTGATGGCCTGAAGATAATCCCTTAAAATCCGGTAGGCTTCCTCATCAATGTGAAAAAGTGTCCCTCCGAGATTTATATTTATTGTCTTGTCCATGATTATTACTTGAATGGTTTAGAATTTTGTTATCTCGTGCGGATCAAATTAACAGATTCAACAAGCTCATCCCACGACCTGTCAAGGTCGGCAAGATAATCCTTCCCCTGTACCGTGAGTTCATAGTATTTCCGTGGCGGGCCCTGCTGGGACTCTTCCCACCTGTAACTCAGCAATCCGGCATTTTTTTGCCTGGTAAGGAGCGGATAAAGAGTCCCTTCAACCACTATCACCTTTGCTTCCTTAAGTTCCTTGATTATATCGCTCGCATAGCATGAACCTCCTGGAAATTACCGATAAAATACAGTATTCCAGAATTCCCTTTCGCATCTGTGCTTTTGTGTTTTCCAGATCCATAATTTTAGATTTTAAGATTTACACTTCATAATTCAACCTCCCTGGTCTTTTCTATAGTTTCATGTTTTTCCTTACTGTGTCAAATTCATCCTTTACCGCATCAGTGATGTTTTTAACATTTACCGGGTTCCCTTTCATTTCGATTTTCTGTGATGTTGTTTTTGCTTCAGGAAGAACAACATACAAAATGAGGTATATCAGTAATCCCAGACCGCCGGCAAGAGTTATGGCGATGAAGATCACCCTGACGATCCATGGATCTATACTCCAGTACGCCCCCATTCCCGCGCAGACACCACCTATAACCCTGCGGTCAGGATCACGGTACATCCTGTGATATCCGGGCGCGGAGAACTTTCTGCCGGAGGATTTATCTTCCCCATCCGAAAAATCTTCAGGATTTCCCAGGACGGAAATGGCATTCCTGACATCTTCAATGTTTATTACCTGCTTGTATACCGATAAACGTGCCCTGAACAATTCTGAGATCCTGGTCTCGATATCTGAAAGAATTTCCGAGGAACTCTCCTCGCCCGCAAAATGTATCTCAAGGTTTTTCAGATACCTCTTTAATTCACTATAGGCATCTTCATCAATATTGAATGAATACCCTCCAAGATTAATGCTCACTGTTATTTTCATGGTTCTTTTAATATTTTACTACTGTTTTAAACATGTAACATTACATTACAAAGATATATTATATCTTTTACTACTATGCATAACAATGTAGTAAAAAATTTAAAATATTTTATATCTAATTATATATCACCTATTTAAAAAATTCTACATGCCGGTTTCGTTCCTGCCTCCCTAAGATTTATTGTGAATGAATTGCACATTAATGGTGCAGACGAAAGGTAAAGTTGATCCCTTCATCAATAATCTCTATCTTTATTCCCCAATTTTCAAACTATGAAGAAATACAAATGGGGTATTCTTGCTCCCGGGAAAATGTCTGCCAAGTTCACAAGAGCCCTTAAAATGCTTGATAATGCCGAGTTGTATGCAGTCGGTTCGAGGGATCTTGAAAGAGCTACTCTCTTCGCAAAGGATTACGGATTTCAGAATTATTACGGAAGTTATGAGGAGCTGGTTACTGATCCAAAGCTTGAAATAGTTTATATAGCTTCGCCACATTCACTTCATTATGAGCACACCATGCTTTGTCTCAGAAACGGGAAGCATGTAATTTGTGAAAAAGCTTTTGCGTTGAATGCCAATGAGGTAAAGGAGATGATCCGCGAAGCCCGCAAAAGGAATCTATTCCTCATGGAAGCTCTCTGGCCTCCTTTTCAGCCTTTCTACATGAAAGCACACGAAATAATCAAATCAGGAATACTGGGTAAAATTAATTATCTGGATGGTTATTTTTCTTTCATTCCCCCGTTTGATCCTGATGACCGCAAATTCAATCTCTCACTGGGTGGTGGTTCACTCATGGATATTGGAATTTATCCGGTGATTGATGCTCTCACCTTCCTGGGTGTACCTTCAGATATAAAAGCTGCGGCAGTGTTCGGGCCGACAGGTTCTGAAGAATCGCTGAGTATGATTTTAACTTACTCCGATGGGAAAATGGCTTCTCTTTACAGCTCTTTCAGGACTTCAATCGGTATTGGATGTGAGATCTATTGTGAAAAAGGAAATCTTATAGTATCACGTGGAAGAGATATGAATCAAAGAGTGATACTCTCACTTCACGGTAAGGAAAAAGAGGAATTCGTCTTCAGTCCGCCGGCTATGGGCTACCACTGGGAAGCGGAGGAAGTCATGAAATGTCTCGATGAGGGTCTGCTTGAAAGTCCGGCTGTACCTCTCTCTTTCAGCCTGGACCTCATTATGACCCTTGACCGGATCAGGAAAGTTGCCGGAATCGTCTTCCCGGGAAGAGAATAAAAAATGTCTGAAGGAACACATAATCCCATTTCCGAAGAAGCATTTTACAGGAAGAAATTTTTTCTCAGCCTTATTATTCCCGGAATTCTGGTGTTCTTCATGTGGCTTACCAGAATAATAGAATTACTTTTTGAAATTGACCTTGTCCATCTTGGAATCTATCCATTGACACTTAAGGGATTACCCGGCATCCTCTTCTCTCCTTTCATTCATGAAGATTTCAGGCACCTGTTCAATAATTCCTTACCTGTTCTGATGCTTTCAGTGGCGCTGTTCTATTTCTATTCCGAAATAGCTTTCAGGATATTCTCACTTACATATATTTTAACAGGAGTGCTGGTATGGATTGGAGGCAGGGGAGCCTGGCATATCGGAGCCAGCGGGCTTGTTTACGGACTTGCATCTTTCCTTTTTTTCAGCGGTATCATCAGGAAATATTATCGCCTTACGGCACTTTCAATGCTTATAGTATTTCTCTACGGAGAGATGGTCTGGGGATTGTTTCCCGGTATTTATAAAAACATTTCATGGGAATCACATATGCTTGGGTTCGCATCCGGAATATTCCTGGCTCTACTTTACCGTAACGAGGGGCCGCAGAGACCGGTTTATGACTGGATGGAGGAGGAGGAGGAGGAGGAGGAAGAGGAAGTGGTGCGAGATGAGAGATGAGTGTGAGGAAGAGCTAATCATGCATATCTATTAAGAAGATCCAGTTCTTGTGGCAAGCACAGATGTTAAAAAATATTAATGCCTCTATTACCACCTGAAAAATAGTATCCTGGTCGGTTTAAATTAGTTAATTTGCAACATCTTTAAAAAAAAGATACCCGGTTTGCCGGCATGGATTATCCATGAAATTAAAGATCTATATTATGCAAAACAAGTCTCTGATTTTAATCTCCTTCCTTTTGGCCTTTTCATTTCCGGCAAGTATATCTGGACAGGAAACAGCTGATACAACACGAAGGGCTGCGGTTAAGATATTTCTGGATTGCCAGGATTGCGATATGAACTACACCAGGCAGGAGATCCCTTACATAAATTATGTCAGGGATGTCCGGGAAGCACAGGTTTTCATACTTGTGACCCGGCAGAATGTCGGAAGCGGAGGGACTCAGTTTACTTTTACTTTCCAGGGACAGGGTGCCTTCAAAGGTATGAATGACACTCTCTCCTATTCAACCAGTCCTGATCAAACCAGTACTGAGATAAGGGAAAAGCGTACTGACATGCTGAAGATGGGCCTAATGAGGTATGTAGCAAGAACTCCTTTATTCAATGAGATTGAGATCAGACATAATAAAGATCTGGAAAATGAAGAGGTGATTGACAGATGGAATTACTGGGTCTTTGAATTATCGACAGAACCTCAGTTTCAATCAGAAGAAGAACAGAAGGAGCTCGGACTGAGGAATTCAGTAAATATTTCACGGGTAACTCCGGAATTAAAGCTTGAAATAGAGATGGATCATTTTTATGACCGTGAGAAATTCATTGAATTCGTAAACACCGATTCAGCTGAAACTACCACTTATTCAACCAGATCAACTTCAATGGACAATCTTTTCGTTAAAAGCATTGGTGATCACTGGTCGGCGGGAATAAAGTGGGACCTGGGTTCTTCAACCCGTGAAAATTACAGCTTTACGACAAGAATCCTGCCTTCGCTGGAGTATGATATTTATCCCTACTCCGAAGCAACTCACAGACAGTTAAGGATACTGTACAGCATAGGTTATCAGTTCAATAACTATATTGACACAACCGTTTACAACAGAACATCTGAGAATCTGTATTTGCACTCCCTGAACATTGCCTTCCAGGTGCAGAAGAAATGGGGATCAATAAACATGGCGCTGACAGGGTCCAATTATTTCAATGATTTCTCACGCAACCGCCTGGAGCTTAACTCATGGATAAGTCTGAGGATATTTAAAGGATTATCCCTTGAAATTTATGGAGGCGTGGCACACATAAACGACCAGTTCAATCTTAAAAAAGGTGAAATCACAGAAGCTGAGAGGTTATTGCAGCTGAGAGAGCTTCAAACCAGATACCGCTTTGCAGGAGGACTTCAGCTTTCATATACATTTGGATCCATATATAACAATGTTGTTAATCCACGGTTCAATGAAAGCCATTTCCATTTTTAATTATTTTTATCCGGTAATTTAATCCGGACTGATCATGATCCAAATTAATAAGAATCTTATCCCGGCTGATCTTTCTTTAAAACTTAAGAATTTCTGGGAAATCTCCGGCCGTAAAATCCAGCTAATAGACAAATATTACGATGAGTCAGGAGGTTCTCCTGTCTTTACAATAAAAGGTAAATATTCGACCAGGGGATGGACAGAGTGGACCCAGGGTTTTCAATACGGCTCTGCAATTCTTCAGTATGACGCTTCCGGTGATAGTGGAATGCTGGATTACGCGAGGGAAAAAATCGTTAAAAAAATGGCGCCTCATATCAGTCATACCGGCGTTCATGATCATGGTTTCAACAATGTAAGCACTTACGGCAATCTTTTACGACTCATGAATGAGGGGAAAATCCCCTATGATGAATGGGAAAAGAATTTCTGTGAACTTGCACTTAAAATCTCAGGTGCCGTGCAGGCAACACGGTGGACTTCAATAAAGGATGGCGGATTCATCCATTCATTTAACGGGGCTCATTCGCTGTTCGTTGATACAATCAGATCATGTCGTGCATTGATTCTCAGCCACCGCCTTGGCCATGTTCTTCAGGGGGAGGGTGATATAAAGATCAGTCTGCTTGAGCGAGCTCTGGAACATATGAAGGCAACAGCCAGATATTCCGTGTTCTATGGTAATGGCCGGGATATTTATGATACTGAGCCCGGAAGGACTGCACACGAATCGGTCTTTAACTCAAAAGATGGTAATTTCCGCTGTCCCAATTCCCAGCAGGGCTATTGCGGTTTCACTACCTGGACAAGGGGACTTGCATGGGCGATTTGCGGATTTGCCGAACAGCTGGAATGGATATCCACTGTTGATGATAACGAACTGGCATCATCGGGAGGGAAAGAATATTTATCAGGATTAATTAGAAAAGCAGCTGAATCAACCTGTAATTTTTATATCAGGAACACACCGGAAGATGGAGTACCGTACTGGGATACAGGAGCTCCGGGGCTTATTAAATTAAAAGATTACCTGCAAAAACCCGCAGATCCATTCAATGATTTTGAGCCGGTGGACAGCTCCGCAGCAGCTATTGCGGCTCAGGGTCTTTTACGGTTAGGTCATTTTCTAAATAAAAAAGATAATGAACTCCCCGATAATATTTACTGGAAGGCAGGTCTTAAGGTTCTGGACACCCTTCTGGAGGAACCCTATTTAAGCACTGACCCGGAACATCAGGGACTGCTTCTTCACTCTGTTTATCATCGTCCCAACGGCTGGGATTTTATTCCACCGGGCAGTAAAATACCATATGGTGAATCGAGCATGTGGGGTGATTACCATATACGGGAAGCATGCCTTTACCTGCAGAGAATAATCAATAAAGATATTTATTACAATTATTTCAGTAACATAGGATGATCTCTGAACCTCTTAATGACCTTGAAAGACTTTGTATTCATACAATTACTACCAAACCATGGAGTATTGAAGAAGCTGCAAAGAACTATTCCTCCAATGGTGTTCATGGAATAACAGTATGGCGCGATGCACTTGCTGGCAGGAATATCAGACAAACAGGTGATATGCTTCGCCGGCATGGTTTGAAAACAGTATCTCTGTGCAGGGGAGGTTTTTTCCCCTCGACAGAACCTTTAAAAAGAAAACAGGCTATTGATGACAACCGCAGGGCAATAGAAGAAGCACATGAACTTGGAACAAACCTGATTGTTCTTGTCTGCGGAGCTGATCCGGCTCAGTCGCTGGATGATTCGCGCAAGCAGATCCATGATGGAATTTTATCAGTATTGCCCGATGCAGAAGCAGCAGGGATTAAGCTGGCAATAGAACCTCTTCACCCTATGTATGCGGATACACGTTCGGCAATTAATACAATTGCCCAGGCAAATGACCTTGCAGAATTATTGAATTCCCCCAATGTTGGAGTTGCTGTTGATGTTTATCATCTCTGGTGGGACCCCAATCTCGAAAGAGAGATATTGCGTACAGGAAGGAATGGAGCATTGCTGGCATTTCATGTCTGTGACTGGAAATCCCCTACAACGGATATGCTTAACGACCGCGGCCTGATGGGCGAAGGATGTATCCCGCTCAGGAAAATAAGATCATGGGTTGAGACCGCAGGATTCAAGGGATTCATTGAGGTCGAAATATTTTCTGATAAGTATTGGAAACAGGACCAGTCGGTTTTTCTTCAAAATATAATATCATCTTACAAACAATACGTTTAATTCTCCGCCATGAAGCAGCACAGAATCGGAATAATAATGAACGGCGTTACAGGCAGAATGGGAACTAACCAGCATCTGCTGAGGTCAATTGCCGAAATAATTAAACAGGGAGGCGTTAAATGCGGTCAGGGGGAAACCATTATGCCTGATCCGATCCTGGTCGGACGTGATGAAGCTAAACTAAAAAAGCTTTGTGCACTCTCCGGTATTCCTAAAATGAGTACAAATCTGGACGAAGTATTGAAAGATAAAGGATACTCAATATACTTTGATGCGCAGACAACAGGTATAAGGGCCGATGCTGTAAGGAAAGCTGTAAGTGAAGGCAAGCATGTTTACTGCGAAAAACCTGTTGCAATAAATACCCGGATTGCATTGGAGCTATACCATTTGTGCAAAAGTGCCGGGATTAAAAACGGTGTTGTTCAGGATAAACTATGGCTGCCGGGAATCATCAAACTCAAACGTCTGATAGAAATGGGATTTTTCGGAAGGATCCTTTCAGTGAGGGGTGAATTCGGATACTGGGTTTTTGAAGGTGAGACAATAGCCGCACAACGGCCTTCATGGAATTACAGGAAGGAAGATGACGGAGGCATTATTCTTGACATGCTCTGCCACTGGAGATATGTCCTGGATAATGTATTCGGTAAAGTAAAAGCTGTTTCATGCCTTGGTGCAACACATGTTGACAGGAGGTTTGATGAAAAAGGCAAAGCATATAAATGCACAGCTGATGATTCTGCATATGCAACATTTGAACTGGAAAATGACATTATCGCACATTTTAATTCTTCCTGGGCGGTGAGAGTGCGTCGTGATGATCTGCTCACTCTCCAGGTAGACGGAACAAAGGGATCAGCGGTTGCCGGACTCCGTGAGTGTTATATTCAGCATTATGGAAATACTCCCAAACCGGTATGGAATCCGGACATACCGCAACCCATAAATTTTTTCGAAGGATGGTCAAAGGTACCCGAACAGGAGACCTGTGAGAATGCCTTTAAGGCACAATGGGAGCTGTTCCTTAAGCATGTGGTGAAAGATGAACCCTTTCCATGGGATCTGTATGAAGGGGCAAAAGGAGTGCAACTCGCCGAGAAGGGAATGGAAAGCTGGGAAAAAAGGTGCTGGATTGATATACCTGAACTAAAATAAAGATAATTAATCAGGAGTTGTGGTAATTCATTCAAATTATTAATTTTAACGCCTGAGAACCTAACCTTAGTACCCGTTAATAAAACCTCAGTATGAATAATAAACCTGTAGCAGTTATTACAGGAGCCAGCAGAGGAATAGGAAGAGCTATAGCTGTCTCTCTTGCCTCAGAAGGTTTTGACATCGCTGCCATCGCCCGTACTGTTGATAGTGAAGGAATGGAAATCCTTGCTAAAGAAGTCGCTGAAAAAAAATCCGAATTCTTCCCGATAGGACTGGATATATCCTGTACAGACTGCCAGGCAGAAGTCGTTACAAACATACTCAACAGGTACGGTAGAATAGATTTACTGGTTAATAATGCCGGAGTGGCCCCTCTCAAGCGGAATGATCTTCTGGAAATGACAAAAGAGAGCTATGAAAGAGTAATGAACATAAATCTTAAGGGACCTGTCTTCTTTGCTCAGGAAATAGCAAAAGAGATGATCTATCTGAAACAACAAATATCTGATTACAAACCCGTTATTGTATTTATTTCTTCAATTTCCTCAACCCGTTCATCAATTAACAGAGCAGAATATTGTATTTCAAAAGCAGGATTAAGCATGGCTGCAGCAGTATTTGCAGACCGCCTTGCCGGTGATGATATAAGGGTTTATGAAGTTCGTCCGGGTATAATCAAAACTGATATGACTGCCAAAGTCAAGGATACATACGATAAACTGATAGCCGGAGGAATGGTTCCTCAAAAACGCTGGGGCTATCCAGGGGATGTAGGAAAGGCAGTTGCTTCTCTCGCCAGGGGCGACTGGGATTTTTCAACAGGATCCATTTTTGATATCAGTGGAGGACTGAATATTCCAAGGTTATAAATTATTTTACAAAAACCACCGTGGACCCGTGGAAACGCCATGCATGGCGTTTCCACAATCCAATTTGAACAAATCTGCTATTATTTCTGTTTAATCCATGAATTTTAAAAACGGAAATCATGAAAACAATTTTATTATCAATAACAACATTACTCGTTATGAATACAACAATGAATGCGCAGCTGAGATTGAGTGCTGATACAGAAAAGACCGTTTTGAACTGGCTCGGTGAAAAAATCGTGGGCCAGCATACTGGTACCATCGAGGTTAAAAACGGCTGGCTCAGCTGGGACAATAACAAAATTCTGTCCGGTGAATTTACAATAGATATGACAACAATCAAAGATGATGATTCAAATGCAAAGCTTGAAGGTCATTTGAAATCCGATGATTTTTTCGGTGTTGATAAACATACTGAGTCAAAGCTTGTAATAACCGGAAGCGATCCCTTTGACAAAGGGACGGCAGCGGTCAAAGGTAATCTTACTATCAAAGGAATAACACATCCCGTGGAATTCAGGGCAACAGCTCAGAAGAAAGATGAAGGAACCTGGTTTTATGCTAATATAATCATCGACCGCTCAAAATATAATGTTCGCTATGGCTCGGGTTCTTTCTTTGATAACCTTGGCGACAAAACTATTTATGATGAATTTAAAGTCAAGGTTAATTTATTTGTGAACTGATCCCTGACTAATTTATTTGGGAATTGCAATAATTTCAGTGTCTCCTGATACAGCTTCGGGGTTCAGTACCCTGAAGCTGTAATTATTTTTATTAAGGAAATTTTCAGTAAAATCCCTGCATTCTTTTCCATGAGTTGCAACAAGCATCCCCGGCCGGGCTGAATAGATTATATCACTCAGGTTTGCAAGCACTTCCCTCTCTCCGCCTTCAACATCAATTTTGATAAAACCGGGAACAGGCAGAGAGCCGTCATTTATCATTCTTCCTATTGATAACTGTTTTACTTCAAGATTCCCTTCCCTGGTAACGAAACCTGTAGCTGATCCGTGCTTATCGTCAAAACGGGCCAATCCGTCATATTCCCCGGCTGCAGCTTCAAAAAGAGTAATGTTCTGAAAATTATTTACTTCGACATGCTTTCTGAAAAATTCTATGTTCATGGGCCTTGGTTCAAAAGCAAATATGTGTCCTGACCCTCCGTTTATTACAGCAGCTATTGAGGAATAATATCCTATATGTGCCCCAATATCGAAAAATATGCTCCCTCTTTTGAAATGCTCAAGAAAAGCATCTGTTTTATACTGTTCATAGTTCCCTCGTATAAATTTATAACCTGAAGCTATACTCCACTTTTTTCCCTTAAGCGGACCTGATCTGATCTTTACATATACTCCGCTGAGCAGCAATTTCAAGGTGTGTTTTGGCTTCATCTCTGATTAGTCATATGATTGGGGTTAAAAGTAACAAATTTAAATTACCCCGGGATAGTTTTTCTTTCATTGAAAAATCCTAAAAGCCTTGGAAAAACGATAAATCATAGTAATCTTGTATAAGCAAAAACAGTTGTACTTATGACAAATGATATTACTGTGAAAACCAACGGGCAAAAGCTTGTTACACAAGGGTATATGATCCCATTCATTCTGGTTACCAGCCTTTTCTTCCTATGGGGTTTTGCACATGGTTGTCTTGATGTCCTGAATAAACACTTTCAGGAACTCCTCAGCATGTCGAAAGCAAAATCCGCGCTGGTCCAGTTCGTCTTTTACGGTGGTTATTTCCTTATGGCAGTTCCTGCCGGTTTGTTAATGCAGAAGTTCGGCTATAAAAGGGGGATAATATTTGGTTTGTCACTCTTCTGTGCCGGGGCATTTCTGATGCTGCCTGCAACTTTAATTCAGACCTTTGGCAGTTTTCTTGCATGTCTTTTCATTATTGCCTGCGGCCTTACCTGCCTTGAAACCGCCGCCAATCCTTACACAACGGTCCTCGGGCCTTCTGTAAGCGCCGAAAGGCGTATAAATTTCTCGCAGTCATTCAATGGCCTGGGATGGATAGCCGGGCCCCTGATCGGTGGACTGCTGATTTTTTCAGACAAAGGAGGTGATAATAAATTCTCCTCAATTGCTCTCCCCTACATGCTTATCGGAACTCTTGTATTCCTCGTTGCTCTTCTTTTCTGGCGCATTAAACTGCCCGAAATTAAAGAAGAATACAATACTTCGGATGACAGTACTTCTGAGTTGGATGCAACATGGAGAAATCTTTTCAGGCAAAGGCATTTCGTACTTGCTGTTCTTGCCCAGTTCTTTTATGTTGCTGCCCAAACCGGCGTAAACAGTTTCTTTATAAATTATGTGACGGAGGAGATGCCGGCCATTAGCAATCAGGCGGCTTCGAGGATATTGGCTTTCGGAGGGATGGGTCTCTTCTGGCTGGGCAGATTTTCAGGAAGCACTCTGTTCATGCAATTGGCAAAACCCAATAAACTTCTGGCATTTTATGCAATCATGAATGTCATTATGATGAGTCTTGTAGTGGCCGGCCTGGGCTGGGCATCTGTAGTTGCCCTTTTCTCAACATACTTCTTCATGTCAATAATGTTCCCCACAATTTTTGCACTCGGAATAAAAGACCTCGGCCCTCTAACCAAGAAAGGCTCTTCCCTGCTGGTAATGGCAATTGTGGGTGGAGCACTTATACCGCTCCTTATGGGTCGTATAGCTGATATTTCCACAATGGCTATAGGATTTCTTGTCCCCCTTTGCTGCTTTGTATTTATTTTTTACTTCGGCATTGACGGTTATAAAGTCAGAACAACCACAAAGTAGAATTTCAGTAATTAAGATGAAAAACCTGATTCTAACCTGCAGTTTCCTTATGCTGTCAGTTTTCCTGTCAGGAGAGGGAAAAGAAAAAGTCTTTCTGTTTTCATATTTCAAAGGCAATGGAGAGGATGGACTCCACCTGGCATACAGCAGGGATGGATATAATTTTACAGCCCTCAACAACGATAGATCCTTTCTGAAACCTGAAGTCGGGATATCCAGGCTGATGCGCGATCCGTGCATCATAAGGACAGATGACGGGATCTTTCATATGGTCTGGACCGCAGGATGGACCGAGAAAGGGATAGGATACTCCTCCTCAGAAGATCTGGTCAACTGGTCGGAACAAAAGTATTTCGCGGTAATGGATATGGAATCTGCTGCACGAAACACATGGGCTCCGGAAATATTACATGATAAAAAAAATAAGCAATTCCTTATCTTCTGGGCAACCACTATCCCCGGACGTTTCCCCGATACTGAAAAAGCAGGCGACACCGGATATAACCACAGAATATATTATGTAACAACCAGGGATTTCAAAACATTTTCCGAAACAAGGCTATTTTACGATCATGGCTTCAATGTGATCGATGCCACAATTGTCCGTGACAAAAAAAAATATATAATGTTTCTCAAAGATGAAACCAGGAATCCGCCACAAAAAAATATAAGAATAGCAACTTCTTCAAACCTGTATGGCCCCTGGTCCCCACCCTCAGAACCCATAACCGGTAATTATTGGGCAGAAGGACCCACTTCAATCAAAAACGGGAAGAAATGGATTGTCTATTTTGACAAATATGTTGACAATAAAATGGGGGCAGTATTGTCGGAAGATTTAAAAACATGGAAGGATATATCCGGCATGATCTCATTCCCCGGAGGAGCAAGGCATGGAACTGTCTTTACTGCCGATGAAATGATCCTTGAAACACTGCTCCGGTCATCCCGGTAATATCATAAAGGAAACCCTCATCCCGCCTCAGGCGGGATAAAAAAGTATGAAAATATCTTTTCTTACATCCGGACATTTCCCATTCGATGACAGGATTTTTTATCACCTGGGTAAAACCCTTGCGGATGCAGGACATACTGTCAAGATAACCAGTAGCAAAGCTGATCTTAAAGATGTTGTTGAAAATATAAACATGGATTGCTTTGCCGGAGATGACCTGAAAAAAAAAGATAAAATAACAAAGTTTTCCGGAGCGCTTAATGCTTTCAGACCCTCGATAATAATCTGTTCCGAACCTCTTCCCATTCTTGCAGCAAAAGGATATAAGAAAAACCACACGGGGAAATCCAGGATAATCTATGATATAACTGAATGGTACCCGTCAAAAAAGAACCTCGCTCCCTTCCATCCATTACTAAGGCCATTGATATTCCTGAAGCTGCTTGCACTTAATATCATTGCCTCCCGGTATGCAGATGCCTTCATCTTTGGGGAATTGTATAAAAGCAGACCATACAGGTTCCTGTTCCCGAAAAAACCATATGAGTTCATAACCTATTACCCTGATCTCAGGTACCTTAAATATAAAGCCCCGGGCATTATTGATGGCAGGCTGAGGCTATCTTTCACCGGTAAAATAAGTATTGAGAAAGGTTTCGGTAATTTTATCGGGGTCATCAAAGAACTGATCCGGATGAACAAAGAATTATTGATCGGAATTAAGGTTATCGGCTGGTATGAAAGTACAAATGATAAAAATGAATGTGAAAAGCTTATTCAATCTGTAAAGGGGAATGTTACTTTTACCTTTTCGGACAGATTACCATTTTTAACCTTCTGGGAATCAGTAAGTGATACGGATATTTTTATTGACTTGCGTTCAGATTCGCCTGAAAATCAACATTCACTTCCCATAAGGCTTTTCTATTTTGCCGCTCTTGGAAGGCCATTTATTTTTTCCGGTCTGAAAGCGATCCGCCGTGAAGCTGATACTGCAAATTTCGGATTTCTTGTTAAGCCGTACAGAGCGGAACAAATTGCACAGATAATTCTCAATTATACAAAAGACCCTAAACTCTATACCGAACATTGCGCAAATGCAAGAAGAGCTGCTGAAGAATTGTACAACTGGCAAAGGATCGTCCCGGAATATTTGGAATTTATCGAAGAGGTTTCATCTTTATAGTATGTTATCCAGGAATACGACACAAACAATTATTTCGAAGTTCATAATACTGCTGGCCAATTTCGGCCTGGTTGTATTTACAACCCGGATATGGGGAAGTGAGGGACGTGGAGAGATTGCACTTGTAATTGCAAACGTATCAATAATTTCAATATTCAGTAATATTTTCTGCGGCAGTACAGTAGCTTATCACGCACCCCGGATCCAACGCAACTCACTTATAGGTTTGTCACTTACAGGCGCACTGATAATTTCATTGTGTGGCGCTTTGATCTTCTCACTCTTATTTGAATTCAGATATTTCCTTCCATTGTTCCTGATTGCATTCCTTTTATCTCTGACTACTTCGTTTTCATCATACTGGCTGGGTACTAATAATATAACTGACTATAACCTGTTAACTCTGCTGGTTCCCCTGCTGATCCTGGCAACCCTTCTGGCTTTTTATTTCATTTTCAGAATAAATTCCCTCAATGCCATTTACCTGGCTTATTATTCAGGAATTTGCATTGCCCTGATCTTCGCTGTTGCATTATTGTCGAAGCAGGAAGCTTTCAATTTTCCTGAAATGAGTTTTACGGCTGTTAAAAGTGTTCTGAAATACGGTATTAATAATGAGTTTAATTCTTTATTACAGTTTCTTAATTACCGCCTCTCTTATTATTTCATAATTAAATTATTGGGTATTTCCGACCTTGGTATCTTTTCTGTGGCAGTGGCTGTTTCCGAAGCGGTGTGGATAATAAGCAGGAGCATGTCTGCAATACATTTTTCCAATGTAATTAATTCCAGCGACCCGATTAAGAACCGTAATGAGACTGTTGTCTTTGCAAAACAGAGTTTCCTGATAAGTCTTATAGTACTGGCAGTGGCTGTTATATTGCCCGAACCGGTATACCGGCTTGTTTTCGGAGAGGAGTTCGGTGATGTAAAAAAATTGATAATTTATCTCCTTCCGGGTGTTGTTGCAATATCGGTCTCAAACCTCTTCGGGCATTATTTTGCAGGATCAGGAAAGTTGAGAGTCCTGACATACAAATCACTCATCGGGTTAGCTGCAACCTTAATAATCATGCCGTTCTTAATAAAGGAATATCAGCTCACCGGGGTATGCATTGCACTGAATGTTTCATATATTCTCTCCTCATTATACCTTTGGCTGACTTTCAGGAAAGAAAAGAATTGTCCGACATAATATGATAAAACCTTTAATACACTTAAAATTTACTAAAAGATTGCATACTGTCTCTTTCGATTAACCCTCGCCTTATGAAAAAGTTATTTTATCTCTTAAATATCTGTATTCTGGGTTGTTTTGCAACTGACCTGGAGGCCTGTACTACATTCATTATCTCGGGCAGATATACTCCTGACGGTAAGCCTGTCCTCTACAAACACCGCGATACAGGAAATCTCAACAATGCCCTTGCAATATTCACCGACGGGAAATATACTTATGTCGGGTTGCTGAACGCTGACAGTAATTGGAACAACGAATTGTGGGGTGGTTATAATTCTGCAGGTTTTGCCATAATGAATTCTGTTGCATATAACCTTAATATCGGAGATACAACGAAATATGGCGATCAGGAAGGGAAGATCATGAAAATGGCTCTGCAGCAATGTGCAACAATTGCCGATTTCGAAAAGCTGCTGAATGAACTTCCCAAACCTCTGGGGGTCGATACCAACTTCGGTGTTATAGATGCATTCGGAGGAGCGGCTTATTTTGAAACAGGACATTACAGTTTTAACAAGATAGATGCCAATGATCCGGTCGCTGCTCCTTATGGATATCTCATCAGGACAAATCATTCTTTTACCGGCCCCATCGATCAGGGTCATGGTTATATAAGATATGCCACTGCAAGCGAAGCTCTGTATATGGCAGCAGCAATGAAAAGATATGAACCACGGTATCTTATATCAAAAACTTCACGTAGTCTGTATCATTCACTCACCAAAACAAACCTTTGGGATGATATGCCCCGGGACAACAGATCGGAGAAATTCGTGAATTTTGAAGATTTCATCCCGCGTAATTCTTCTGCTTCAGCTATCTGTATTACCGGAACAAAGAAAGGAGAAGATCCTTCAGGTACCGTAATGTGGACATTGCTCGGTTTCCCACTGACAACCGTGGCTATCCCGGTCTGGATAACGGAAGATAAAAAACTACCGCTTGTGCTGAGTATGAAGGACGGTTTACATGCACCACTGTGTGATGCGGCTCTGGCTTTAAGAGAAAAATGCTTCCCTGTAAAACGGGGATCGGGACCTAAATATCTAAATCTTGCGGAATTAATAAACGAAGAAAAGACAGGGATTATGCAGTTGCTCGAACCTGTTGAGAATAAAATACACGAAAAGGCAAATTCAATGATCTTATCTGCCGGCGGCGGAAACCCAAAGAAAACAAGATACCCGACTTCTACAAATGGATAGACGAATACCTTGCTGTTTCTTATAAATCAATATTTGGAATAGAAATGAGGTAGTGCTTCCTTCCCCCTTTGAAGGGGGGATGTTTTTCCGGTTTTACTGCCCCCTCGAGGGGGGACAAAGAGGCTTTACTGCTCTCAAGGGGGGACGAGAGAGCTAGAACGCCGTAATTATCCCCGCGTTTATTTTACCGTAAGATACTCCTGAAAATCTCTGAGTAAATTCAGCCACCACCCTCATGTTACGTCTTACAAGATAGCCGGCGTGTAAAGTTGCTGCAGTGTAGTCCAGGGTGTTATAATCTGATTCAACAAGGTTAATAAGGCCTGTAAGATACCATTTGCTCATATCACCTTTGGGAGCATAGATGATCTCAGCAAATCCACCTTGTGTTTTGATATCATTCAACGGACCTCCTCCGGCATCAGAAAAAATGTGTGAATCTGTCCGCCACATATATTGTAAATTGAAAATTAATTTCTCATCAAGGTTTACAACAAGGTCCGGACCATAAATATTGATTTTATCTGTCACATTGGCAAAGATCAGTACCCGGATCGGAAAGAAGTTCCTTACCGGTATATGCAAAGAATCCGGCGCTGACGTTCTCCCCTATTGCTTGTGTCACTCTCAGCATGAAATTTTTATATTTATCCTTATCGAATAACTGATTTCCATCAGCTTCACCGATACCGCTACCGTTAACAATCTCTCCGATCAGAGTTGTCCCGGTACTGAAATCCTTTTCGAAAATAATACCCCGGTCATACTTGAGATCGGCTGTGGAGTTGCCTGGTGATGCACCATAAATCTTATAAGGCTCAAGAGTATATCTAAGCTCACTTTTAAAAAGCGGATCCGATACTGAAAACTGCCCGAGATAGAGGCTTATTCCTGATCCGAGAACATCATGGTACATCAGGAATGCATCTTCAATGCCTGCTATGGCTCCTCTTTCATTAAACAAGAAATAGAAATAATATGAAAACTTATCAGAAATCTCTCCTCCTGAAAGTATCTTGAGTACGAAGGGTGAACCAAAATCTGGTGCACCGGAATTTCCAAAGTTGTATGAACCAAATGCGTCCATCCTGATTGCCACGGGAAGTTCCCGGAACAATGACAGCTTGTCATCGCCGGTTTCAAGGAAATGACGGGGTGATTCATAGTCGGTCATTCTGAAGCCGCTGCCGGCAAAATCTTCACCGAATGCCTTAAGCCTTGGCATTGCAGGAGAATGGCATACCTGGCAGCTTATCTGGTATTTCCGTGCAAAGGCAGGGATGGCCGAGGTTTTGACTGGTATTAAAAAAACAATGCCACAGGCAAGAATTATCATACTAATCACTGATCGTTTCATCATAATATAATTTTGATTTTAATGGTATGATGGAACCCACATGTTGATAAAATTATATTTATAAATTTTGTGTTAGTATAACATGTGGGTTTCATGGGATTGACAATTACTTAATATAAATGTTTTTCAAGGTAGTATTTTGACTGTTGTAAAATGCTCATTCACCTGTTTGATCTCCGATTCATCCTCAGGCACTTTCAGGAGATCGGCAACCGGTTTCACCAGCAGCTGGTAATTGAGAACCGCCGTAACTTTCATTTCACCGGGAGCAACATCATTTGGCAGTCTGAAAGTAAACTTTTCGACTTTGGTCTCACGGGGTCCGATCCTGTAATCAACTCCCAGCTTTGCAGTATTCCATTGCATAATGGTCATCCTTCCTTCAGGATCAAGATAGGGCATCCTGAATATTCTGTTACCTGCAGGGATGCCGTCGCGCTGTACACCTTTAAAATCAGGCTGGCCGAGCGGCACACCCATATCCTGATAGGCAAGGTAATCACCCGATATTGTATATTCTTCACCTTCAAATCCTTTCTTATCAACATTCAGATGATATGTTTTTCCCTTAGAATCTTTAGCCTCAACCTGAAGCCAGGCTATCCTGTCTTCAACCGATCCTGTAGGAAATTTATGACCGGTCTTCTGATTGAACAATGCTACCGAAAATATTACTTTTTCACCCGGT
This sequence comes from uncultured Bacteroidales bacterium, assembly GCA_963700275.1. Taxonomy (GTDB): domain Bacteria; phylum Bacteroidota; class Bacteroidia; order Bacteroidales; family VadinHA17; genus LD21. The sequence goes on from CAVOWZ010000011.1 coordinate 135,187, forward strand.
TCTGCTTCCCTGATATCCGGTTCAATTCTTAGCTCAATAGTCCCCCTGACTTTACCCGGATCATGTGCCCCGTGAAAAAGATGAAGCCGGGCATCATTGTATGGTTTTGTCATAAGGGCATTAAGATAGGGCCCTCCTTTGGGCATATGACAATCCTGGCACCTTACATCCTCCTTTGCATACGGCCCCTCTTTCCATTCAAGCTGAGTACTTTTAACCCATATACCGAACGGATTCTTTTCATTATGGCAGTTACCGCAGAATTCTGTGGTCCTGAAAAAATCATTTGTGATGATCTTATGAGCAGGTGATTCAACCGTCGGAGTTCGGACTGCATATTTCGTCATTCCCGGTTTTATGTAATAACTGAAATTGAATGGCGGATCTGTCTGAGCCGACTGAGTAAGATGGCAAACCTCACAGGAGACTGATTCATTCGCCATACTTTTTTCCGAAGGTCTTGGAGGAGGGAACTGCCTGCCTCCCATAAATGCCAGAGGAGTGTGGCACCCATTGCAGCCGTCAACGGCCTCCTTCAGTTCGGGCTTTGCTTCAGAATGCCTTACCGCAAGGTCGAAATACTCAATCTCATCCCAGTGATGTGTATAAGCCTGCGACATCATAGACTGTGACCACTGCTCATAGGTACCAGGATGGCATGACCGGCATTTCTTTGCCGATTCAAAATCCTTGTAGGTATACTTATTCTTCAGATCTTCCTGAGGTGCTATCAGGCTGACAGTAAATGCCGTCAAAAGAAAAAGTATAATTATTACAGGAAATAGCAGAACCATTTTACCGGACATAATTTTCTCTTTCATGGAATTATTAATTTTGGCCCATTAAGTTAAACTAAATTTTCTGTTATTTTGATAAATGATGATAAAAACAATTTATATTTAGAATATGGACAGACTGGTTAAAAAGCATCTCGACATAGGATCTGTGACCGTAATCCTGGTTACTTTAATCCTTTTTACATTTGCACTTTTTACAAAAGGGATGACCCACGATATCCTGCTTGAAACAGGTGTTCTGCTTATCTCCATAAAGCTGATAATGATGGCATACAAAACAGTTGTTTTTTATGAAGATATTATTCAGGAACTGAAAAAACTTAATGACTGCCTGAACAAGAAGTCCTGAAAAGTTGTTAATTGCGCTGAACTAAAAATCTGACATGGCTGATCTTTATACTGACATATCATTTGAGACCAGCAGACTTGTTACAAAGTCATACAGCACATCCTTTTCAAAGGCAGTGAGCTTCCTTGATTCAGAAATCCGGGATGCAATTTACAGTATCTATGGATTTGTAAGGCTTGCAGATGAAATAGTTGATACTTTCCATGATTTCAATAAGCAATATCTGCTTGAAAAATTTGAAGAGGATCTCAAAGATTCCTGTAAAAATGGAATAAGCATGAACCCTGTCCTGAATGCCTTCATTTTAACTGTTAAAAAATACAATATTGATGACGAATTGATACAGGCTTTTCTGAAAAGTATGAAGATTGATCTGTTTAAATCAAACCATATTTCGAAGGAAGAAACTGATGAATATATTTACGGATCAGCAGAAGTGGTGGGTCTGATGTGCCTTAAAGTATTTGTAAACGGGAATGAGGACCTCAACAATGAACTTCAGATACCCGCCAAAAAACTTGGAGCTGCATTCCAGAAAGTTAACTTCCTCAGAGATATAAAGAATGACACAGAACTTCTTAACAGAAAATATTTTCATGACCTGGTAGATAAAAAATTTAATGATTCACTGAAAAACAGTCTGGTACAGGATATTGAATCTGATTTTACAGCTTCACTTCAGGGCTTGAAAAAGCTTCCGCAAAATTCCAGACTCGGTGTGCTTATAGCATATTTCTATTATAAAAAGCTCCTCAAAAAAATCAGAAAAACACCGGCAGAAAAACTTCTCACCGCAAGGATAAGGGTTTCTGATCTTACAAAAATGATTTTATTGGGAAAAGCTTATCTCGTAAATAAACTGAACTTAATCTGAAACTCTGAACAAGAAAATTTCATGCCCATGATAGTTATATTATTTCTCCTGTCTTTTATTTTTATGGAATTTATTGCATGGTCAAACCACAAGTTTGTGATGCACGGATTCCTCTGGTCCCTCCACCGCGACCATCATATCGGAACAAATGCAAGTAAGCCGGGATTCCAGAAAAACGATCTTTTCTTCCTTATATATGCAACACCTGCTATAATTTTAATTATTGCAGGTTTCTCGGCAATGAACTTAAACCTTATAGCCATCGGGGCAGGAATAACATTATACGGATTAACCTATTTTGCCATCCATGATGTTGTAATTCATCACCGGCTGCCAATTTTTAGAAATCCTGAAAATAAATATATTAAAGCCATAATCAAGGCTCACGGCGCTCATCATAAGCCTGCCAGCCCGAAAGATTTTAAGAATTACGGTCTGCTGGTTTTCCCTAAAAGGTTTTTCAACTGAGGTCTGCATGTCATTATATCTTACCCTGCTTCTGTGCTCACTGGCATTCCCCCTTGCGCTAAGCTTTGACAAAAAGGTGGCATTCTTCAGATATTGGAAAACACTCTTTCCGTCCATATTATTAACGGGAATAATCTTTATTACAGCTGATATAATTTTCACAAAAAACGGCGTATGGGGCTTCAACCCGCGATATCATTCAGTGTTTACTCCTGCCGGCATCCCGGTTGAAGAATGGCTTTTCTTTATTATTATCCCATACGTAAGTATTTTTACACATTATGTTATAATTAATTACTTCCCGAATGCATGCCTGTCAGATAAAACCACCAGGGTGATCACATGGGTCTTGACAGCCTTGCTTTCGTTGTTAGTACTGATCTTTCACAGCAGGACGTATACAGCCTTCTATTCTGCCTTTATGGCTGCATTACTGATAATATCCCTTACCGGGAAAATCCGGATGCTTAACCGGTTCTACATCACTTACCTTGTGATCCTCATCCCGTTCTTCATTGTAAACGGAATCCTGACCGGCAGCTTTATCGAGGGTGAGGTGGTCTGGTATAACCCATCGGAAATTACAGGTTTAAGGATATTTACAGTACCTTTCGAGGATATCATGTATGGCTTCAGTCTTATTTTTCTGAACCTGATGCTGATGGAGAAATTAAAAATCCTGCTTGAAAAAAAGCCTGCAATTCAGAATGAAGAATAATATTACAGGAATAGTAAACATAATAAGGACTAAAGAAAAAAAAGTCAGGTTAATTCTGATAATTTTCTTTACCGTTGGTGTTGCGGGATTTGCTCTCCCGGCAACGAGTAATTTTTTTACTCATCTTACACCATTTGCTCTGCTGCTGAGCATCTCAGCTCTTGCTGTTTTTCACAGAACTGACCGGTACAAAAAATCACTGATAATCTTTTCAATTATCTTCATCTCAGGTTTTCTTATTGAAGCTGTTGGGGTCAGGAGCGGTATGATCTTTGGCGCCTATAGTTATGGAACAGGATTGGGGCTCAAACTGCTTGATACCCCCCTCATGATAGGCATCAACTGGCTTTTACTTGTCTATTGTACAAGCATCATTGTGAACTCATTCCCTGTAAACGATATTTTCAGGATCATTTCAGCATCACTGCTCATGGTCGTCTACGACGTGCTTCTTGAACAGACAGCCCCTATTCTTGATATGTGGGAATTCGAAGGGGGTTATGCACCTGTACAGAACTATCTGTCATGGTTTATTATTTCGGTGATCTTTCTGGTTTTTCTGAGGCTCACGGGTATCAAATTTGAAAACCGTATGGCTCCGTTCATTTTTGTGCTTCAGCTTGCTTTTTTTGCTGCCCTGCTGCTAATCTTTAAACTATTACAATGATAGTCAGGGCCAGGCATAATTTTTTCATTTATTCTTTTTTCAAACTATATACTGTATGGAAGATCCGCAGGAATTTTCAGGATGTTTCAATAAAGGGTGAATTTCACGACAGGGGATTACCTGTCCTTCTGATTTCAAATCATATAAGCTGGTGGGACGGTTTCTGGGCAGTGTATCTGAACCGGAAGGTTTTTAACCGGAAATTTTTCTACTTCATGATGCTTGAGGAGCAATTGAAGAAAAACAGATTCCTCAGATATACCGGAGGATTTTCAATAAAGAAAAAATCAAAAAGCATCATTGAATCACTTAATTACACTGCAGGATTACTTGAGGACAACAGGAATATTGTGATAGTATTTCCACAGGGAGAAATACAGTCACTTTACAACAGCTCGATTAATTTTGATAAAGGCCTTGAATTTATCCTGAAGAAACTAACTGGCAAAGTACACATAATCTTCCTGACCAGTCTTGTTGATTATTTTTCCGGTCAGAAACCCGGTCTTTACATGTATTTCAGTGAATACTCTGAAAAAGAGCTTACTGTCAGTGCCATTGAAAAGGAATACGGTTTGTTTTACAAGCGGTGCATCTCAGAAAATATTAAAATGAAGAAATAATCATGACTCTGATTGCCTGTCTGATATTAATATTCACATTTCTTCAGATGTTGGTGGCAATGACGAACCTTCTGGTTGAACGTAACCTCCCGGAGTCTGATACAACTTCCGAAGACCTTGTCTCCGTTCTGATCCCCGCAAGAAATGAAGAGAAGAATATCGGCAATATTCTCAATGACCTGATAAATCAGGATCACAGGAATATCGAAATAATTGCTTTCAATGATCAGTCAGAAGATAAAACGGCTGAAACAGTTATGGAATTTGCCATGGCTGATAATCGTATAAGGCTGATCGAATCGGCCGGATTGCCTGAAGGCTGGCTTGGGAAGAATAATGCATGCCATCAATTATCACAAAGTGCAACCGGAAAATATTTGCTGTTCCTCGATGCCGATGTCCGGGTTGGTAATAAACTGATTGATAATGCAGTTTTTTTTGCCCGGAAGCACAATACAGGGCTAATTTCAATTTTCCCGAAACAGATAATTCTTTCTTTGGGAGAAATGATAACTGTCCCGAATATGAATTTTATACTTGTCTCCCTGCTCCCTCTGATACTCGTCAGGAAATCAAAATTTCCGTCTCTGGCAGCAGCAAACGGTCAGTTTATGTTTTTCAGATCGGATGTATACAAAAAGATATTCCCTCACAGATTAATGAAAAGCCATAAGATCGAGGATATTGCCATAGCACGGGAATTTAAAAAACAGGGTATCGGAATTGCATGTCTGTTAGGGGACGATAAGATAAAATGCCGGATGTACACCGGATTTAGCGATTCGGTAAACGGATTCTCAAAAAATGTTACTGAATTTTTTGGTGGTTCTTTCCTGACTGCATTATTATTCTGGCTTGTAACTTCGTTCGGATTCCTGGTAATCATCTTCGGACTGCCTCCGTTTTTCTTTGCAGTTTATATAATTCTCTTCCTTCTGACCAGAGTATTCATTTCTGCCGCCAGTAGCCAGAATATATTTTTAAACCTGCTTTTTATAATACCTTTGCAGATCTCTCTGGGAATATTTATCTATAAGGCATTTATTAATAAAACTTTCAGAAAATTTCAATGGAAAGGACGATATATAGAATAATACTTATGCTTTTTCTGCTGACCGGTTTTACGGCATCCTTTGCTTCCGCCAGATCGGAAATCTACACGGCATATATTACAAACAGGATGGATTTATGGAAGAATCTGATTGATGAAATGGAGGCTGAAAAATCCCGGGACAGTGAACAGGTTCTTGAACTGATCAATTATCAGTATGGCTATATCGGTTATTGCATTGGGTTTAAAAAAAGAGATGAAGCCAGGAGATATCTGGAGCTTGCGGAGAATAATATTGAGATCCTCGAAAAGAGAAATTATAAGCTGTCAGACATTCATGCATATAAATGCGCTTTCTATGGATTTAAAATAGGACTGAATAAGCTGTCAGCGCCGGTCAATGGCATGAAAAGCCTTGATCATGTTAAAAAAGCTCTTGAGCTTGATAAGGAAAACTATTTTGCCTGGATACAGTATGGTAATATTCAGTTCTATATGCCTGCAGCATTCGGAGGTTCCAAAAAAGAAGGGATTGAATATTTCCTGAAAGCGAGGCAAATGCTGGAAAGAGATCCGGCGGATCTTACTGACAACTGGAACTATCTCAGCCTTCTGATCATAATCGGACAATCATATACATATATCAATGACTTTACTTCTGCACAGGCTGTTTATGAAGAAATTTTAAAGCGGGAACCGGATTTCCAATATGTAAAAAATGAGCTCTATCCGGAATTATTAAAGAAAACAGGAAAATAACATAATGAAAAAAAATGTACTGATAGTTGGCGCAGGCCTGGGTGGACTGGCTACAGGTCTCAGACTGGCAAAAAAAGGATATAATGTTGAAATAATTGAGAAGAACAGCCAGGCCGGAGGAAGACTGAACCAGCTAAAAAAGGACGGCTTTACATTTGATACCGGGCCAAGCTTTTTCAGCATGTCGTACGAGTTCACTGATTTTGCAAAGGACTGCGGAATAAGCTTACCTTTTAAATATTATGAACTCGATCCGCTCTATACAGTCAATTTCCAGAACAGCCCGGTAGTTTACTCTCTTTATAAAGATATTGCAAAGCTTGCACTGCAGTTCAGGGGAACTGAGCCCGACTTTGAGAGCAATATGAAGAGATATCTTGAAAAAAGCGGAAAGCTCTATCATGATACAAATGTCGTGATAAAGAGCAATTATGACTCCTTGTTTGATTACCTGCTGACCCTGATGAAAGTAAATCCGGTTCACCTGCCGGTTCTCTTCAGGAATTTCTGGCAGCAGGTAGCTCATTATATTAAATCGGAAGATGCCAGACAGATACTTTCACTTGTTGCTTTTTTCCTGGGAAGAACCCCTTTCGACACTGTAGCTGTCTATACACTTCTTTCATATACCGAGTTTATACACGATGGCTATTTTAATGTCGAAGGCGGGATGTATAAGATCATTGAAGGACTTGAAGATGAACTTAAAAAGGCAAATGTAAAGATCACATACAATACCGAGATTAAAGATTTTGCTTCAGCAGATGACAGACTGGAATATCTTATCGATCAGAATAACAGGAAATGGACGGCAGATATTATTGTCATTAATGCTGATGCTGCTGTATTCAGGGGTAAGATATTCCGCCGGCCTCAGTTTTCGGAAGAAAAGCTCGACAAAAAAGAGTGGACAATGGGATCCCTGACAATGTATCTTGGCATAGATTGCAAACTGCCGGGAATACAGCATCATAATTACTATCTGGGAGATAACTACCGGGAATATGCTTCAAAAGTGTATTCAAGGTCAGAGATAACCGATACACCGTATTATTATGTAAACGTTCTGTCAAGATCAAATCCGGGATGTGCACCTGAAGGATCTGAAAGTCTTTTCTTCGTCTGCCCGGTACCCGACCTGCGTTTTAAGAATAACTGGGATGATAAGGATGTTGTTGCAAACACAATGATTGATGACTTCTCGAAAAGGATCAAAAAAGATATCAGACCGCATATAGTATCAAAAACAATTTATACTCCGGCTGACTGGCAGGATCAGTTTAATCTTCACAGGGGCAGCGGACTGGGTCTTTCACATAAGATGATGCAGATAGGAGGTTTCCGCCCGAAGAATTACGACGAAACCTTTAAAAACGTTTTCTATGTCGGTGCATCCACCATCCCGGGAACAGGATTGCCGATGGTGATAATCAGTTCGAAGCTCACCTACGAAAGGGTTGAAAAATATAATGCAGTAAGTTCTATTCCCTGAATGCCGGAATAAAGTTGCTCCGGTCGGTATAATTTGGAAGCTGTTCGTTCTGATGATTGATTTATTTTCTTTCTGTTTTTTTATACATTATTATAAGTAATTTAATTTTTAATTGTATAAATTTTTTTTATTATTATATAATAATGTTTTGTATTAAAAAAAAAGTTAATAGAATTTCTTTTAAAAAAGAGAACAAAAATTCTTTGCTGAACTTTATCAGGTTCATCACAAAGAATATAGCTGCGATCCAACTTTCAGATGTTTTTGATGTTCTTGCCCTCACTTTGTTGAGGTTATATCCATTCTTACCCTGCCAAATTTACCTTCAACCTGATTCCTTATTCCTTGTTCTATTTTCTGTTTTCTCTTACGATACTATGTCTGACTCTTAGCTGATGGCCTTCCAAGAGGTTTACCAGAGTATCTGATCCCCAGGTCTTTAAGCCATTGTCGGTTTTCTCTTTTACCATATATCTTATCAGTGATAACAACTTCAGGGTAATATCCATTTAGCTTTTTGTATGCTTCAACCTGTTTCTTTAAATCGGTTCCCTCATTATAAGCCTCCCAGCTTAAGAGTGTTGATCCTTGCATAACCATTTTGTATACTTACACCGAGCTTTGCACCAAATTCTACTTGAGCTTTATCCTTTCCTCTAACGATGGGTCTTACATAAGGCTGGTAAATATTAACTATCCGGTTCTCAATACTATGAGTATGTTCATTATACATCTGTGCCTGCTGTTCGTAAATATGTTGTATCACCCAGTATATTCTCTGGTCCCGGTATTCAAAAGGGAAGCTCATATCTCCTGTCCTGTCTAATAACTTATCGATGTTTTTCAGATTACGACTGAGATATCTTAATTGTTGTCCGATTCCTTTGCGTATTTCTTTTTTGCTCTTGTTTTTATTCTTTGCCAGATTAAGGTATTGTTTCCTGGCTAAACGCCTGTATGTCCGAGGTTTATTTTTAATATCCAGTACATTACACAGTTCATCAATCAGTCTTTCACTCTCTTCCCTGCTTCGTGAAAGAAGACCAAGATCCGTTGGGTATGCTATCATCTGATCGGCTACAGTGGCATCCATGATCAGCTTACCTTTATTCTTTGCTTGTTTTTCTTCTGTTCCTTTTACCTCTGATCCTTCGTTTCCTTTTATGTTATTTTCTTCAATGTCACTGTCTAATTTATTCATTTTCATATCATTGTCAGAGTCATTGAGATCCTCTTCTGCAGCATCTCCTTTATTCTCTGACCTAAGTATGATCTGCCGGGTCATCGCATCAAACTTATCTGCTCCTAACCGGTAACGTAATGTTGTGAAAAGGGAGCGGTCAAATACATACTCATATTTATATTCACTCAGGCCAAGAAAGTACTGCATAAACATATTCTCCCGGATAGCTTCTATAGCCTCCCTGTCATCCAGTTTCAACTTATGCTTTATTATCATGGCCCCTATTACTATCCTGGCGTCTATGGCCGGTGCCCCCATGTCTGAACTCATCGAACGATAATAAATTCTTGCCAATGCATCCCAAGGCATTGATTCTCCAAGCTTTACCCACCTGTTCCCCTTATTAAGCCTTATTTCAAATGGCGTTTTAAACTCTTCGATGGTCATCTGATTTTGAGAAGTATATCTGATCATAATTGCATGGATTTCTGAATGTAAGATACAAAAAACATGCATTTATTAATCAAAAAATAAATGTAAGATATTAACAATCAAATGTTTATAACTTTTTCACCAAACCCTAATTTAGCCAGGATTGCTTTGAAGCTTTCCAATCCTGCTTCCAGATTTTCAACAATTTCTGATGCAATAATATCCGGATCAGGCAGATTGTCAAGATCTGCAAGTGATTTATCCTTCAGCCAGGTAATGTCAAGACTGGTTTTGTCCCGGCTTATGATTTCTTCATAAGTGAACTTTCTCCAACGACCTTCCGGATTTGTTTCAGCATTAAATAGTCTCTTCTCGTTTATATGCCGGTTACCTGGATTGTAACATTTGATAAAATCCTTCAGGTCATCAAGTTTTAAAGGGTTTTTCTTTAGAGTATGGTGAATGTTGGTTCTATAATCATAAACCCAGATTACTTTTGTCCACGGAGTTTTGCTTGCCTCTTTGTTATCAAAGAAAATAACATTTGCTTTTACACCCTGGGCATAGAAAATACCTGTGGGTAAACGAAGGATAGTATGAAGGTCCGTAGTTTCCAAGAGTTTCTTCCGGACAGTTTCTCCAGCCCCACCTTCAAACAAAACATTGTCGGGAACAACAACTGCGGCAACGCCTGTCGTTTTTAACATTGTTCGAATATGTTGTACAAAGTTTAATTGTTTGTTGCTTGTGGTTGCCCAAAAGTCCTGTCTGTTATAGGTTAAGTCATCTTTTTCTAACTCACCTTCTTCATTAGTGAATGTCTGAGAACTCTTTTTACCGAATGGCGGATTAGCTAAAACATAATCGTAGGTAACAGGAGAAGCTGCAATTAAAGCATCGGCAGGAGAAATGAAGTTATCACTTTCAATATCACCAATATTGTGTAAGAAAAGATTCATTAAAGCCAGTCTTCTGGTTCCGGCAACAATTTCGTTTCCAAAAAAAGTGTTGAGTTTTAGGAATTTATTCTGCTCTTTGTCCAGTTTATTATTTGCAACCAGATAATCATATGATGCAAGGAAGAATCCACCGGTACCACAGGCCGGGTCGGCAATTGTTTTCAATGGTTTCGGTTGAACACATTCCACCATAGCTCTGATCAATGCACGAGGAGTAAAATACTGACCGGCACCACTCTTTACGTCCTCAGCATTTTTTTCCAGCAATCCTTCATAAATATCGCCCTTTAACATCGGCACCCATAACCAGCCAGTTTTCACTTCCTATCATGTCAATTACCTTTGCAAGCATGGCAGGGTCTTGAATTTTATTCTGGCTTTTGGTAAAAATCTGTCCAAGTATTCCTTTTTGTGTGCTAAGTTCGCGTAGAAGAGTGACATAATGTAATTCAAGCTCTGCACCTTTTTTGGAAATCAGACTTTCCCAATTATATATCTTAGGAATATTAAGCTGGCGATTGTAAGGAGGTTTGCTGTACTCGTCTGCCATTTTTAGAAAAAGCAGGTAGGTAAGTTGTTCCAGATAATCACCGTAACCTACACCGACGTCACGGAGGGGATTACAGAAGGACCAGACTTTGCTGATTATTGAAGAGGTATTGTTATTCATAAAATATGAAAATTATCCTGTTCCCAATTAATGGGATTATTTAAAATGTAATCAGAAATTGTTTCAAAAGATTTTTCATCGCGAATGATATGTTCGTGAAACGAACGTTGCCATGCAAATGTAGGGACGGGTCGTGACCTGTCCCTAAATCGCGATTTGTCCGTACGTTCCAATAAATGAATTTGTTTGGATACGGTGGTTTTATATGCGCCAATCAATTCGGATAATGATTTGATTTTGGGTTGTAGGGACAGGTCGCGATATTCGTTAGGGACAGGTCGCGACCTGTCCCTACGATGTTACGGTTAATTTCGATTATTCCGTGAATATGATTTGGCATTACAACAAATGCATGTAAAATAATGTAGGGATATTGTTCCTGCAACCAATACCATTGTTTTGCGGCGATTGCACCCTATTCATTTAAAATCATCCGTACGGATGATCCGGATTCATTTGAATGCAGGGACAGGTCGTGACCTGTCCCAATAAACGGAATATCGCCGTTTCGTTGTAGGGACAGGTCGCGACCTGTCCCTACGGATATATTTTCGTCATTTCGTAGGGACGGGTCGCGACCCGTCCCTACAACGGACGATGCGGGATTATCGGGAACGATTTCGCCGAAACAACAAATCCTGTTGTGAACGCAGGACGTTACGAAATATAAATTATCTGACGAATAATCATATCCCGGCAATCTGTTCGGTTTGCGTTCTTTAATCATATTAATTTACATTGTCATCATTTTGTAGGGACGGGTCGCGACCCGTCCCAATACAACGGAATATCACCGTTCGTCGTATGTAGGGACAGGTCGCGACCTGTCCCTACGTCATATCAATTTTCCTTCAAACGCCTTTTTCAAAATGCTTTGCCTTAATGTTTCTGCTTGCTGCAAACTCTGGTATATGGTTTCTTCAATTTTATCGCAAACAGTGAGTTTGCTTTCTAATTCATCAACAATATAGTTGTTGTTCTTCTAATTGGACAGATTGGAATAATCAAATTTTTAAGTATTCTTAGATTAATGTTGTTCACATTGTAGTACCATGCTTTCACTGCATTTGATTTCTTAAATCATCTTTTTGCAAGAACATACTAATAAATAATGCTGGAAGTATATATTTTGTTTAAATGCCTGCAACATTATTGATAACCCGTGACATTCAATTGTTATTCATGAATGCATTCTCTTAAAATAGCACATTTACCTACGATCGACATACCATTGAACCATTATGGAATTATTACCTAGTTACGAGTTTATCAATTCTCATTTATATGTAATCTTATCAAATAGTATGCAACTTTTATTATCATGTAGTATTTATAACTCCTTCTGAAACCTAGAATGCGTAATATATCCATTTATTTCATAGATCACATTTCTTGATGTCTGCATTGTGGTTATCACCTACTTTCCAATATCACATCATTTCATCTTTTCGAATTCACCCATTTCCACTCTCGGCAATTCAACCATCGTTTAATGCAATAATTGAGATCGCTTCGATTCGAGCGTGCCGAATACGCCCTTCAAAAGCCCATTTCAACAAACTCTGCCGGTAAACTTTTAATTGTTGTTGTGCTAAAAGCAGTTGTTGTTTCCCGTTTTCCAGATCGCTAAGGAGTTCTTCGATTTTGGAGACAATGGCTTGTTGTTCAGGAAGAGGAGGGAGTGGAATATTGAGTAGTATCTAATGTTACTCCAGAAATTGCTCTGAATTTGTACCTGTATCATCTTCTAATATGAATCTTTTGCACTATACTTGCTAAGAATAATTTAAAAGAATACTTATAATTCTCATACCTGAATTCAGCTAATCCTCATAACCAATACAGTCATTTTTACGATTTGAATGGTTTGTAGACCCTACACAGGATGTTTTACCGAATAGTAGAATCATCATTTTACAGCAATTATGTCATTCTGACAGTAATTACACCATTTTGGTTTACAACTTGGATAGATATTTCTCAATTTAAACTCAGCCATTTCTATTGTAAATATACTGGATCAATCCTATTTCCGTTTGAATTATCTGTAATTCTCAATTTTGGAAATTGTCCTCATTATAATTTCACAAACCTCTCCTAAATTTTTTATTTGCCAGTGTTTTGGTATAATTATTTTCTGCCATATATGAATTTTAAATAGTTTCAGGCATTTGATTATACACTTTACCTTTAAGGATTTTACCTGCTTTCTTTTTATTTGTTCCTCCCCATTGTTTAAAATAAAAAGCAACATTTGCAGTCTGGCATTGTTCTTTTATATCAATTACCCATTCCTCCTTAATCGGGCGAGGTGTACGACCACTTTCACCACCAACAATTACCCAATCAATACCAGCCAAATTCAAGCTGGGTAGAGAACTTAAAAGTGGTTCACATGATAAAAACTTAACACGAGCACCAGTTTGTCTTAATAAATCAATCCGGTCAGTTAAACTGCTGTTCTCAACTGTAACACCCATCCACAGGTTGTGAGGCCATTCGAGCCACCCTTCGCTATCGTAATATCTTAATACATCTGCACGTTTTGTCAATACCTGGAACAAATGCTGCGGATTTTCCTTTATCACATTAAAAATCTGTTGAATATATCCGATTGGCACATCTTTATGAAATAGATCGCTCATGGAATTTACAAAAATAAGCTTTCCCTTTTTCCATGTATATGGTTCATTAAGCACATCAGGGTGCAAGGTCAGCTCAAAGCCATTTATGTATTTTTCCTGTCCCATGGCTTTCAACCTTCTAGACATAACTTCAGCATAGCAGAACTTACAGCCGGTAGAAATTTTTGTACAACCAGTAATAGGGTTCCATGTACTTTCTGTCCATTCTATTTTTGTGGCTGCCATATTTAAAAATTTAAAGTTAATTGTTGTTTGAATCTCTATTGCACTTTAGTAAAGTATTCCTCCCCCCTGGGATGTTTAGAAAAGAAAAGAGAGATAATATAAAGGAAGCTTCTTTTGATTCGTTCTAACCTTATGCATGTGTTTTTCAGGTACATATTTCCAAATGTTTACACATCTGGCAAATGATAACCTGATCTTTGCAATCGATTACTTTTTACAAAATTTCTTTTCCAAAAAGCGACATACCTTTTTCTGTAAAAATATTTATTATTTCATCTTTTCAAGTCCAAGAAAATGATTGAAATTCGTCTGAGTTTTAATCTTTCATATATTTCTCAACAATTCTATTTGCGTCCATATGTAACGCCAGTAGAATAAGAAAATCCACAAATCTGTTCTCGATCTTTGCTATACTATTGAAACCCAATTGATCTACATACAAAAAGGATCCATAAAACAGAACGAGGTAAAAGAGTGTTAACATTTTTTGAAACTTTTGGCATTGATTTAATTACAAAAGCTATGTTTTGATTGCAATCACCTGACCTATACAGTATCATGGATTCTGAAGAGAAGCATTAATCTCAGATAGTTTCATCTCTCAGTTTATCAAGAGATTCAATATTTGAATCAATGAAGTAGTAATAGTTCAAATAATAGTTTATTTGGTGAATGTAAGTACTCTTTCTGCAGCGGCCTTTGCTATAAGTTTCTCTACGTTTTCTGTAAGCAACAACTGCTGATATACAACTGTTTTGCATTTATCTTTTCTTTCTCCAGCAACCGGCAAAACCATCAAAATAGATAAGTTGTTCCACACTTTTTTCTTCATTATTGTCAAGTAGGCAGAAACATACTTGCAAAAGCATCGAGTTTTTTCTCAGTCATCTACCTCCCCATTCATTCAGATTTGTTTAAAACATCTTTCATTTTAGCGACCAAATTTTTATGTGGCAAGAGCTTCGCTAAATTCATAGAGTTAATAATTAAAATGTTCCGATCATCTAGGCTACTCTCAATGACCAGAATGGTGATTGAGCGAAGTCCCAATCGAACATAGTAATATTATGACATAAGTAACCTTTCATTCTATTACTTCAGTTTCCCACCTTATGATTGCTGGTGAATTGATCTCCAGTACATTCTCATTATATAAGAGATTGGTTCCCATACGAAATCTTACCATCATGAGCGAGCTTTCCCAACAATGATAGCAGGATGAATCTCATATTTTTCAGCACACTCTTCAACTTTTAAAGTTGTCAGATAACCGGTATAGGGTTCAAGATACGAACTTATTTCATTGTGATTCAGATGCTTCGATGCAAGTTCATTTGCTTCTTTCTCAAGTTTATCAATTACCCCGTTTTTCAGATCGTCAAGAATGAAAGGTGTTTTTTCATTCAGATGTTTTAAAATATGTGCTATTTCATGTGCGACCGTAAACCAGAAATTATCAATCCTGTGATATCTTCCGGTGTATACAATCACAGGGTTCTCACCTGAATAAAATGCAGCGCCATCGAGATATGTTTTTAACAGGTGCGGGAGAACGAAGAAAATGACTCCGGCCTTATTAAGCTCCCGAATGAATAAGTTTATACCATCAGTTTTGATTGTATATGAATGAAGGTCTTCATATAATGCAATAAGTTTATCTGGATTATATTTACTTACCTTTATTCCTGCTGCAACATTACAAGCTTTCTGATACCAGGTTAGTGCATAAGAAGCATTAAACTGATTAAATGCCTCTGACTTTCTGGTCAGGCATGGTAACTGTTTATCCAAAACTGAGAAATCAAGCTTTTTCCAACCCCAGAATTCAAGGACCTGATTTTTTAAGTCATCTAAATTTTTAAAAGGATTCAACCACCCCTTTTTTATCATATCATTAACAGGCATTCTTTCATAAATAGTACCTTTTAAATCTGCGGCAATTTCTTTTTCCGATCTTTCCTGTTCAAGCCACAACCTGTACCCGGTATCTATATTTATCCAGTACTGGGCTGATGTATCAAAAACCTCACTCAGTAATCTTGCAATTTCAAGAGTAATGGGCTGATTGTTTTTTAGAATCTTATTTAAATGTTTTTCAGATACTCCCATAACATCAGCAAGATCTTCCTGAATCCAATAACGTAAGTCCATCTGTTCCTTGATAAAATACCCGGGCCCAAATTTCTTTGCCGCTCTTAATTGTGTTGTCTGTACCATAATTTTTGATTGCTAATCTCCATAATGAGATGAGATCATCTATAAGTATGAATTCTCCAATAGTATTTTCAGTGTTTTTCCATTCAATTTCCATTTCGAGTCTGTACTTTGCTGTAAGCCTCATAGAATAACGGTTCTTAAATCCTCTTAGTTTTTCAAATCTGAGACCACTGTCTTTCCAAAAATCATGGATACTGGTTGCTGATTCAATCTTCTGAATAGTTGCAAAGAATTTGTCAATTACAGTTTCAGGAAGCCTGAGTTTTTTTGAACTCCCTGTCTCGTAAAGTTTAAGTAACTCTTTATCATTTATATGGACATTCAATGACTTAAATGTTTTACAAATATACACCTATTTGGTTAAAATGCAAATAAATATTTTACCTGTCAGGTAAATATATGATATAATATTTGAGCTATGCAGCCAGAGCCTCATTTAGTTCATTTATAATTTCTTCAGTCTTTTCACCGAACAGCTGCCACATTTTACCCAGCCCCCCATGTGCATTGAAAGGATTCAGATCAAAATCTTCTTTCTCAATGTGGATAACTACTGGTTACATAATCCTTTATCATTCTCAGCCATTGCATCTGTTCTTCATTAAACTTTGTGGTACCTGCCTGCTTCCTGAATACCCATTCCTGAAAGTTTTTATCAATTGTTTTATCGTAAGGGGTTAAGTACGTTATCAATACCGGTAATTCTGCGAATCAGATGATACCAATGCCACCAATTCGATTAATACGGTCGCGACCTGTTGTACTGTTTCCAATGCATCATATGCCCGCCAAACATTCAATGGTGCAAGGGTCGGTTTATCATTCTGAAGTTTTTCAAGGACTTCTTTAATCATTGAATATGTAAGTTCACGACGCCGGAAAGGCTGATTGTAAAAAATCTGTAAAGCAAGTAATTCATTTCTATTATCTTCCATCCATGAAATGAAATCCTTAACTATTTCACCGGCCTTCTCTTTATTGTCCTTATCCCAACCCAAATTTATTACTTCATCAGGATTGGTTAAGTCAATCCTTTGTTCATGTGCCTTGCGTACATTTTCGATGTAATCGTTTAAGTCACCATTAAATACACTGGCAGCTTCATCCTGAAGCTTTTCAGTTGCCTTGACAATAGCTGAATCAATATCTACTGGAGGAGCCCCATAAAATTATGTCTGATTCTTGCTTCTAATTCTTCAAGCACATCAGGATTGAAGGCATTCAATAAATCTTTAACAACCTGGGAAACAGTTTTCCCATTCGCCTTCTCTGTAAATTTGTTTTTCTCTTTTTCTGTAATTTGTTTATCCAATCTTGCAAGTCTGCCTGCCAGAGTCGTAAATAATTCTTCTTCCCTTGCACCTACTGCTACTGCTTGAAAGAAGCTCTTTTAATGGCACACCAGGTTTTTTCTCAAGTGGTCTGCTATCCGTTTTCAGACTTCTTGTCACACCAATTGCATCTACAATAACAAAGTGATCTTTAGCTGATTTAGCAGAGGGAGTAACTTTCCTGAAGGTCATCAATGTTTATTGTCCTGGTCCCACGGCCTTTCATCTGCTCGAAATAATTCTTACTCTTAACGTCACGCATAAAAAGAAGACATTCAAGAGGTTTTACATCTGTTCCGGTTGCAATCATATCGACTGTAACAGCAATACGAGGGTAATAACTATTTCTGAACTGCGAAAGAATACTTTTAGGATCCTCACTGTTATATGTTATTTTTTTGCAGAATTTATTTCCCTCAGCAAATTCTTCTCTGACAATGTCTATAATATCATTGGCATGACTGTCCGTTTTGGCAAAGATGAGGGTTTTCGGGACCTCGAAATCGGTGAGGGACAGGCCTCGACCTGTCCCTGCATTTATAAATCGATCGGGGAAAATTTCAGGCAAGTGTTCTTTGAAGGTTCTTATGATGGTTCTGATCTGGTTTGGATTTACCACATCATTGTCCAATTGCTTTGAGGAATATTCTTCATCTTCATCTTGTAATTCCATCCTCTTTTTCCTGCTAAGCCGTTCACGATGTTCAATATATTCTCCTTTCCATAGAGTGCCGCCCTCCATAGACACCCGGGTGTCAATTATGAATACTTCATAACCTACATTTACTCCGTCCGCAACTGCCATTTCATGTGAATATTCACTTACCAGATTCTGATCGAAATACCCTATCGTCCTTTTATCAGGGGTGGCAGTTAATCCAATTTCAAATGCATCAAAATACTCAAGAACCTGTTTCCATAAATTGTATATGGATCGGTGACATTCATCAATTACAATGAAATCGAAAAATTCAATAGGCATTTTCGGGTCGTACTCAACCGGAGGAATCTCTTTTGGCTGATACCTGCGTTCATTTGGATTCTCTTCCTCGGCTGATTCTTCGAGTTCTGTTCCTTTAAGTATTGAATATAAACGCTGGATAGTACTTATACAAACCTGGCTGTCAGTTGGTATGTAACCTGATTTTAGTCGCTGAACACTGTAAAGTTCTGTAAACTTTCGGTTATCATCGTTAGGAACATAGGACATAAACTCCTGTTCAGCCTGTTCTCCAAGGTTCTTGGTGTCAACCAGGAACAATATCCGTTTTGCTTTTGCAAATTTAAGCAAGCGGTAGATAAAAGTGATGGCTGCAAATGTTTTGCCAGACCCGGTGGCCATTTGAATCAAAGCTCTGGGTCGGTTTTCTTTAAACGATTTTTCCAGATTGTTAATAGCATTAATCTGGCATTCTCTTAATTTCTGAGTTTGCAGAGCTGGTAAATCATGCAGTCTTCCACGCAATGTAGGGAAGGGTCGCGATCCTTCCCTACATTGCTTCAACCAATCACTTAAAATCTCAGGGCGGTGAAAAGTGAACACTTCTCTCGCTCTTGGTTTAGGGTCGGTGAAGTCGGTGAACCTGGTTATATCGCCTGTACTCAGATAAACAAACGGTAAAGGCTCATTTTTAAGATGTTTCAGAGTTGCGAAAGCATATCCTTCTGTCTGATCCTCATGAATATTTAATTTATGAGCCTCTTCTTCCCGTTTGGCTTCAATTACACCGCAAGGTTTCCCTGCTACAAACAAGACATAATCAGCAGGCCCGGCATCAGTCAAATATTCCTTTACTGCCACTCCAATTCCACGATGAAGGTTAACATCTTTGATACCCTGAATAATCCAGCCGCAAGCAATAAGTTGCCTGTCAATATTATCACGAGCTATTTGTTCCGGATTCTGATTCGTCATTGATAAATCAAGGCTTTCTTTCGCCGGTTAAGTTACACAAAATCGACCTTATTTCTAATGTAAATATCTTTCATTCCTGTGGGAGTAAAATTTAGTAATTTTACTTCGGACAGGAGTGGTTAAGGTCTTTGGTCAGGCATGGTCAGTTAGTCCAATAATTGTATCTTTAGCTTGTAATTTAAATGTATTTCACTGAGACCTCATACCTTCCATGGATAAAAACAGAGCAGTTGCAGTCACTGGCATTGGAGTATTTACCTCCATTGGTTGTAATCGCGTAGATTTCTGGAATTCACTTATAACAGGCAAATCGGGAATTAAAAGAATTCAGGCTTTCGATCCTCAGGGCCATAAAAGTCAGATCGGTTCCGAAGTAATATCATATAAACCGGAGGATTATTTTGATCGTAAAGAATCGCGTAAAATGGCCAGGGTATCCCAGCTGGCTTCCAGTGCAGCAATTGAAGCCGTCAGGGATGCGGGTCTGGATCTGGTTAATGAAGACAGGGACAGAATTGGATGTGTCATTGGATCGGCTGCCGGAGATTATACACACCTTGAAGATCAACATATCAGGTTTTTAAAAATGGGACCTGGCTCAGTTAATCCTCTAACCGTACCCAGAGTTATTACTAATATGCCGGTTTGTAATGCAGCAATGGTTCTGGGAATTCATGGGCCAAACCTGGGAGTCTCTGCTGCCTGTTCAACCGGTACACATTCGATAGGAATTGCACTTGGACTGCTCAGGGGAAACATGGCAGATGTGATCCTGGCCGGTGGAGCAGAATCCACCATGACCCCATTGGTTCTTGATGCTTACTCAAGCATGGGAGTCCTTTCAACTTTCAATGAAAAGCCTGAAATTGCCAGCCGTCCTTTCGATCTGAACCGTGATGGATTTGTGATGGGTGAAGGTGCCTGTGTTCTGGTTCTGGAAACATTGGAACATGCTGACAAGAGGGGAGCAAAACCTCTGGCATTGTTAAGCGGATTCGGTATGACAACGGATGCGTATGGTATTGCTGCTCCTGAACCGAATGGCACCTGGGCAGCTATAGCCATGCAGCTTGCTGTTAAAGATGCAGGTCTTGATCCGGAAGATATAGGGTATGTCAATGCTCATGGAACTTCGACCAGGGTGAATGATAAAACGGAAACGCTGGCGATTCACAAGGCTTTCAGATACAGGAATATCCCCGTAAGTTCGAACAAATCAATGATTGGTCATACGCTTGGTGCAGCAGGTGCAATTGAAGCAGCTGCTACTGTTCTGACAGTTCATTATGGAATTTTACCTCCAACAATTAATTTTGAATTAAAAGATCCGGAATGTGACCTGGACGTAATACCAAATCAAGCCCGGGCTGTGAAAATTGGAGCTGCGATTTCTAACTCTTTCGGTTTTGGTGGGCAAAATGGGGTACTTGTTTTCTCAAAAGCCTGACATATTTTTAACGATTGAGAATCTATGATAAACATTTTCTGGTTCAGAAGGGACTTGCGGCTGGATGATAATACCGGACTTAATAAGGCTCTGGCTTCAGGATTGCAGGTTCTGCCCCTTTTTATTTTCGACACCAATATTATTGATGAACTTCCGCCTGACGATCCAAGGGTATACTTTATTTATGAATCACTCTCTTCAATTGATAAAGAACTAAAGAAATCAGGCAGCTCAGTCCTGATAATTAAAGGCGATCCCCTGACAGTCTGGGAAGAGCTGGTATCAACTTATAATATTAATGAAGTTTTTATAAATAAGGATTATGAACCATATGCCACTGAAAGGGATAATAAAATTGAAGCACTTCTGGCAGAACATGGAACAGGTTTCAGACGGTTCAGGGATCAGGTGATCTTTGAGGAAAATGATATCCTTAAATCAGACGGCAAGCCATATACAGTCTTTACCCCATATAAAAACAGCTGGCTGCGGAAATTCAGGGAAGATTTAACTTCTTTCGTCCCTAAAAAAATGCCGGAAAACTTAACATTTTATCAGGATCCGATCAGATTCCCCTCCCGCGAGGAATTGAAACTTCAAAAAAGCAGTATCAGAGTGAGGGATTATGATCTGTCAGTAATTCCCGACTATCACAAATACCGTGATATCCCGGCAGTTGATAAAACAAGCTATTTGTCGCCCCACCTCCGGTTTGGGACAGTAAGTATCCGGGAACTGGTATTGAAGGCATATAATGAGAACGCCACCTTTCTGAATGAGCTTATCTGGCGTGAATTCTTTATGCAGATCCTGTACCATTTCCCGCATGTTGTAACCGGCAATTTCAAGTCAATTTATGACGACATATCCTGGAGGAATGATGATAATGAATTCCTCAGATGGTGCAACGGTGAAACGGGTTACCCGATCGTCGATGCAGGCATGAGGCAGCTGAACAGTACCGGATATATGCACAACAGGGTGAGAATGATCACCTCAGGATTTCTTTGCAAGCATCTTCTGACCGACTGGAGATGGGGTGAGGCATATTTTGCCGGGAAATTACTTGATTATGAACTATCATCCAACAACGGCAACTGGCAGTGGGCAGCCGGTACAGGATGTGATGCCGCTCCATATTTCAGGGTCTTCAATCCGGAAACCCAGCAAAAAAAATTTGATCCCGGCATGGAATATACCAGGAAATGGGTTGAAGATCTTGACAAATCAGATTATCCCCAGAAAATTGTGGATCACGTTTTTGCCCGCCAGAGGGCAGTTGATACATATAAAGCTGGGATCAAGAAGAAGTGCTTAACAGTACAATATCCCTTTAGTTAACTACGTGACTGCCTGAAGGGGGTAAGTCCCATATTTTAAGTATGTTTTTGATGTGATGAGAGTACCAATAGGGTAGATGGGGCAAGTTGGTCATGAGTGTCGCAGGAATTATTAAGATTAATATCTTTATAATACAGTAAAGCTATATCAAATCCAAATATAAATCAATAACTGTATGAAATTAAAAATCAGACAATTATTTATATTATCGGATTGATTTTAATTATCCTCTTCACACGGTTAAGCCCAGAGAATTCCCGATGAACTGATGGATCCTCCGCGGGAATTTTCCGTTATGCCATTCTGGTTCTGGAATGACACTTTAAAGGATGAGGAGATAATCCGGCAGATAGCCGATTTTGAATCACACGGTGTTTATGGTTTTGTTATCCATCCGCGTATTGGATTGCCTCACGATGTGGAATGGCTGGGTCCGAAGATGATCCATGCAATGAGTGTTGCAATGAAGGAAGCAGCACGCCGCAATATGTATGTCATACTGTATGATGAAGGGATGTATCCGTCCGGATCATCGGCAGGTCAGGTGGTTGCAAAAAATCCGGCGCATGCAGCACGCGGACTGGCAAAGATTGATCTGAAGAGCGGAGAAGAACCCGTGCTTGAAAAGAACTGGAAGCTGATAACAATAATTGACCGTCCGGGAGGTAACCGTACCGCTATCATAGAGCGCCCTTCAGGAGGTGTGATACGCGGGCTTTATTATCTGAATGAAGGAGAACAAAGGCTTCGGTGAAGAATCACCTCCTGCCGGTGATATCCTTAATCCTGATGCAGTGACAAGCTACATGGAACTTGTTTATGAGAAATTTGCTGACCGAATTCGGGAAATATTTCGGGAAAACAATTTTAGGCATATTTACCGATGAACCATCCCCCCTGGGAAGAGGCGGTGCAAGAGGTCTGGTTCCCGGTAATGCTTCACTCCTTCCACAGATAGAGAAAATTCTGGGATATGATATCACTCCTTTCCTTGCAGATCTCTGGTACAGTGATAATCCGGATTCGAAACAGCACAGAAACGATTATCACGTGCTGTAAATATTTGTCTTGAGGAGAACTATTACAAAAGACTGGGCAACTGGTGTTTCCTAAATAATATTTCCCTGATGGGCCATCCTGCAGGATCGATGGACATTGGAACACGAGCGTTATTTCCAGGTCCCGGGTCAGGATCTTGTATGGCGTTATGTTGAACCCGGGCCCACAGCTCTTGAAGGACAGCATTCAACAATGGCGAAATGTGCATCAAGTGCAATGATTCATCTTGAATACCGCCGTAATTCCAATGAGCTGTACGGCGCTTATGGCCATAATCTCACATGGGATGAAATGTTATGGCTGGCCAACTGGTGCTTTGTCAGAGGCCACAATTTCCTGTTCCCTCATGCATTTTATTATTCCATACGCGGACCCAGGACTTGATGAACGGCCTCCGGATGTGGGACCTAATGCGGCATGGTGGGACGAATATAAGCCTTATGCCGATGCATGCCGCCGGATGAGCTGGCTCAATACCGATTCCCGGCATATCTGCTGACCTTGCAATATTATGCGAAGCTACCTGGCTGCCTGATAAACCTGCAAAGGTTTGTTTCCGGAACCAGCGCGATTTCAACTATCTCGAGATCCGTCACCTCTGGGAGGATGCAACTGTCACCTCAAAAGGAGTTCATATTGCCGGAATGACGTATTCTGCATTAATAATTGACAGCCTTTCATATGTACCTCCCAGGGCAATCCCGGTTTTGAAAAAACTTGCCAGACACAAACATCTGATAATCCGGGAAGATTCAAAACTGACATCAATGTGCAGGGGTGCACTGGTTTACGGAACAGACGATGAACTGAAAGCTGCAATCCATAAAATCACAGATCCCGATATACTTCTTACTCCCTCATCGGAAAATATCCGCTACAGGCATGTCGAAAAATACGGAGACCATTATTATATGTTTTTCAATGAGGAAAATTCAGAAGTTTCAACTACGATCGGGTTGAAAGTCAGAGGTAAGAGAGAATGGATCGATCCTTTCACGGCAGAAGTCCTGGTTGCTGAAGAAAATGAAATAGTGAATTTCAAACCATATGAAATGAAAATACTAAGGATAAGCAGATAAAAATAGATTAAAGATATTTGAAGATGTCATATCCGGATTTATGCTATTGCTGTTTTCATGCAGTACATATAGAAACACTCCAACTGGATTGATGGTTGAGTTTATCCGTGATACGGATGGAGTAAAGATCATGGACCTTAAACCGGAATTCACATGGATCGTCCCACAGGAAGCAAGATCAGACTGCTTATGAGATACTGTGTCTCTTCTTCCAGAGAAAATCTTAAGAAAGATATTGCTGATATCTGGAACAGCAATAAAGTGATCAGTTCTCAATCATCCGAAGTGGAATATTCCGGAAATATTCTTTCTCCCGATAAAAATATTTCTGGAAAGTAAGGATATGGGATAAGAATGACCAGCCAACCGGATTTTCGGAAATTCAATCATTTACAACAGGAAATCCGGAGGGTTATGCCACCACAGCAAACAAATTCCAGTCATCTCTGATAAAACCTTCAAAAATTGTCCAGAGCTGGAAGAAGGTCATTATTTCATTGATTTCGGCAAAGATGCATTCGGAAAACTTATCCTCAATATTAATCCTGATAAAACTGACACTTTAATCATCCACCTCGGGGAAAAGCTTTCCGGCGAAAACCAGATCGACAGAAATCCCGGAGGAACAATACGTTATTATAAAGTTAGACTGCCTGTTAAACCCGGAGTTAAAAATTATATTGCAGAACTGCCTCCGGATAAGAGAAATACAGGTCCTGCTGCAGTTCACCTCCCCGATTCATTCGGAGTAGTTACTCCCTTTCAGATATGCCGAAATTGAAAATTTCTCAGATTAAAACTGAAGATGAGAATATATTTCAGAAGACTTGCAATTATTATTTCGAAGATGATAACCAGCAGTTTCACCAGTTCGGACACGATCCTGAACAGGATATGGGATATGTGCAAATACACAATGAAAGCAACATCTTTCACCGGAATCTATATTGACGGGGACAGGGAAAGGATCCCCTATGAAGCTGATGCATACATCAATCAGCTCGGACATTATTATACCGACAGGGAATATTCAATGGGAAGGATATCAAACGAGTATTTCATAGACCATCCCACATGGCCGACTGAATGGATACTTCATACCGTACTGATGTTCTGGAATGATTATATTTTCACCGGAAATAAAGAATCACTTCAGGCTTTCTACACTGAGATTAAGCATAAAACACTCACGGCAATTGCGAGAGAAGATGGTCTGATCAGTTCAAAAAATGTGACTGATGAGATCATGCGGACTATTGGTTTTTCCAATACAAAGGAAAGGATAAGGGATATAGTCGACTGGCCTCCGGCACAGAAGGATACAGGCTGGAAACTGGCCGGACCTGAAGGAGAGAGGGATGGCTATGATATGGTTGAGATCAACACTATGGTCAACTCATTCTATTACCGGAATCTTGTTCTGATGTCAAAAATAGCAGGTGTTCTTGGTGAAACCGATGATTCAGTTTTTTACCATAATGAGTCGGAAAGGGTCAGGGAAGTAATCAATCATGAAGCTTCTGGACAAATCAAAAGGAGTCTATATCGATGGAGAATTTTCATTACATTCCTCCCTTCATGCCAATATGATGCCCCTGGCATTCGGGATCGTACCTGATGAATACAAAAAGACGTGTAATTGATTTCATTAAAATCGAGAGGAATGGCATGCAGTGTTTATGGTTCCCAGTATCTCCTCGAGGGATTATACAATGAGGGTGAATCGGAATATGCAATGAGTCTGCTTACCGCCACTCACGACAGAGGCTGGTATAATATGATAAAAGCGGGATCAACAATCGCTATGGAAGCCTGGGACATGAAATACAAACCCAACTCCGACTGGAATCATGCATGGGGTGCCGCTCCTGCAAACATTATTCCGGGATATTTATGGGGAATTTATCCTGCTGAACCAGGATTTGCAAGAGTTACTGTTAAACCACAACTGAGCAATCTGATTACAGCAAAGTAATTGTCCCTACAATCAGAGGTCAGATAACTGCTGAATTCAGGAACACCGGTAATATAATGGAATACCTGATAACTTTACCTGCAAACATGGAAGGTGATTTTATTCTACACGGGGAAACAAATAAGTTGACTTCGGGCTTAAATAAATTTGTATTTGAAAAATAAATTTAAACAGCTGAATTACGCAAAGGAAAATCACTCACAACGAAGGAAAATATTAAGCTCTTCATGTGAACTTTGGCACTAATACGCCCTTTGTGTCTCTTCGTGTGAACTTTGTGTCTCTTTGTGTTTAAATAACAAATAATTTATGAAAAAATATTTATCATTTTTAATAGTATCCGGACTATTGTATTCCGGATACGGGTGTAATCAGGAGTCCGCATCACAAACATTTAAAGCCGATGTTATCGTTTACGGAGGAACCTCAGCGGCAGTAACAACAGCCGTACAGGTGTAAGAATGGGAAGATCTGTAATTGTTGTTTCTCCCGATACACACCTGGGAGGACTTTCCTCATCAGGTCTGGGATTTACCGATACAGGAAACAAGGAGGTTATCGGAGGAATTGCCAGGGAATTCTACCAGTTTATTTACCAGCATTATGAAAAGCCTGAATCCTGGAAATGGCAGAAAAGATCGGAATATGGCAACAGGGGCCAGGGAAGTCCTGCTATCGATGGGGAAAAACGTACAATGTGGATATTTGAACCCCATGTTGCCGAAGCAGCATTTGAGAAATTTATTGCTGATAATAATATCCCTGTTTACCGCGATGAGTGGCTCGACAGGGAAACAGGTGTTATTAAGAAAGACGGAAAGATAATTTCAATCCGTACTCTCAGCGGGAAAACCTTTAAAGGGAAGATCTTTATTGATGCAACATATGAGGGCGACCTGATGGCAGCTGCGGGCGTAAATTATCATGTAGGAAGGGAAGCCAACAGTGTTTATGGTGAAACATGGAACGGGGTTCAGAAAGGAGTATTTCATCATGGACATTATTTTAAGACAAATATAAGTCCCTATAAAATCCCCGGTGATCCTTCAAGCGGACTCCTTCCGCGGATTTCATCCGAAACACCCGGGGAGAACGGGACAGGGGATAATAAGATCCAGGCATACTGCTACAGACTTTGTCTTACTCAACATCCGGATAATAAGGTACCAATTACCAAACCTGAAGGTTATGACAGCACCCAGTACGAATTGCTGGTAAGAGTGATGGCAACCGGGTGGGACGAATTCTTTGAAAAATATGATGCAATTCCAAACATGAAGACTGATGTAAATAATCATGGCCCGTTCAGCAGCGATAATATTGGAATGAATTATGATTATCCGGAAGCTTCCTATGAAAGAAGAAAGGAAATTCTGAATGAACATATCACTTACCAGAAAGGATTGCTTTATTTTGCCTCAACAGATCCACGTCTGCCTGAATGGTTAAGGAAAGAAATGAGTTCCTGGGGATATGCAGGAGATGAATTTGAAGATAATGGTAACTGGCCATATAATATCTATGTAAGGGAAGCACGCAGAATGCTGGGAAAATATGTAATGACCGAAAATGATGTACTCATAAAAAGACCGGTCCCAAATCCTGTCGGGATGGGTTCATATACAATGGATTCGCATAATATCCAAAGATATGTGACACCGGAAGGATATGTACAGAATGAAGGTGACATTGGGGTTGGAGCACCAAAACCTTACCAGATCGATCTGGGCTCAATATTGCCAAAACAGGAGGAGTGTACAAATCTTATTGTTCCGGTTTGTGTTTCCTGCTCACATATTGCTTTCGGATCAATCAGAATGGAACCGGTCTTTATGATACTTGGGCAGAGTGCAGGTACAGTTGCATCAATGGCATTGAATAAAAAGAAAAATATTCACGATCTTACATATTCCGAAATCAGGGAAAAACTGTTAGCTGACGGACAGATACTGAAGTATTAATATCTTACTGACCGGGCGATATAATATGGTTACAGGCTAAAAAATTGCAATTCATGTAATTTTTCGTAATTTTTATCAAAAAATACAAAAATGACTTGTATTTTTGTTAATGTGTCTCGTAATTTTGATTAGATCAGTATTTTATGATCACAGGAGTCTTCTGAAAATCCTTTAAAAAGAGTAAGGAGTGTAAGCCGAAAAACTTAAGAGTAGGCAAGACTATAAATAATCTCTATTATGAAAAAAATCTTTCTTTTTGATTGTTGGTTGGTTTGTCTTTTATCAATACAATCGCTTAACGGTCAATTTGAAAAGGGCAAAATTTTGGCTGGAGTCACATCAACTTTAGGAATTGGCGATTTTGGCACAGATTTAATGAGCATGGGAATTTTACCTGAGAAAAGTATAAAGACGATAAATGGGGAATTGAAAAAAGTGACCAGAGTGGTTTTGGCTTTAATCTTATTACCACGTGGCGGTTATTTTATAATGGATAATCTTGCAGTCGGTATTGATCTTCTTGTTGAGTTATTATATGCGAAAAGGATACGGATGATGGAGATAAATACACTGAAACAACCTTGGGAATAGGACCCTTTGTAAGGTATTATTATCCGCTTGAAAAATGCTACCCTTTCGTTGAAGCAAGTCTTGGTTTCGGGATCCTGGAAAGAAAAAGGAGAAGAATGGGATGACAAGGAAGGATTATTTATTTATGGAGCCGGAATCGGCGCCGCCAAACCACTTGGTGAAAATGTGATGTTGGATGGTTCGGCTCGGCTATGGTGCTATATCCTGGAAACATGAGGACAATGATAAATATATTTATAGTTCAATTGGTCTGCGTGTTGGTTTCACATTATTATTCGGACCAAAGGAATAGCATATCAGATTTGAATTTTACCATTGAAAGCATGATCGCATACTGTACCGTCATGCTTTTCTTATTTTTAAAACGTTACAGGAAATTATGTAGATTTGAGGATTAATATAAATTGCTCAATGAGATAAATATTGTGGTCATCATTATTGCTGTTTGCTCTGTTATCTCATTAATCAACAGATTGCCTGAGCTCAGCCCCTCAATTTAAAGCTATGGCCAGATGGCATACCCGGATCAATTTCCGGTAGTGATTATATAGGAAGTCTCAACTGTTGAAAACGGAATAATAACACAGGTGGATCAAAGTAACCGATCCTGCTCTTACAGTATTTCTGCCTCCAAAGGAAAAAGCTACAGGGACCGCTGTATTGATATGTCCCGGGTGGCGGATACGGGGCGCTTGCATTCAACCACGAAGGGAACGACATTGCAAAATGGCTGAATGATAATGGCATAGCCGGGAATAATTCTTAAATACAGACTGCCATCCGACCTGATAATGAAAGATAAATCGGTCGGTCCTTTACAGGATGCCCAGGAAGCAATGCGAACAATAAGACGCAATGCAGCATCATGGAATATCAACCCCTCGAAAATTGGCGTTATCGGCTTTTCGGCAGGCGGACATCTGGCTTCCACTCTGTCAACTCATTTCGATGAAAAAGTATATGATGTAAAAGACAATATTAGTGCCCGTCCTGATTTTTCCATCCTGATGTATCCTGTAATAACTATGGATGCATCCTTTACACATATGGGTTCGAGGAGAAATCTTATTGGGGAAAATCCGTCTGAAGAAGCTGTCAGACATTTTTCAAATGAACTTCAGATAACTGAAAAAACACCTCCCGCTATCCTCGTCCACTCGGCTGACGATAAAGCTGTCCCGATCAAAAACAGCATTACATATTATGAGGCTTTGTCGAAATTTAATATTCCTTCAGAAATCCATATTTTCCAGAAAGGAGGACATGGTTACGGTCTGGCAGTTAACGGGGAAACACAATCGGCATGGCCGGATTTATGCCTGAGCTGGCTGAAAGCTTCCGGCTTTTAAAAGATTTTTGCAGAGATTTTTGCTTTTTCAGTTTCACTTTAACGGTTTTTGCTATCTTGGCAGGCATGAGGTTCTTATGCCTTCCGGATAACAGATGAAATACCGCTACCCTTTACTTCTGGTTCTTCTTAGCATTACTCATTCCAATATTCTTTGCCAGTCCGGCACTCCCTCATCAACTACTATACCTCTTATAATCAATGAATTAATTCAGCCTGTTAAATTTGACGGTATTCCTGATGAAGAAGCCTGGAATTCCGTTGAACCCCTGAAAATGATTATGCATTCACCCGTATTTGGAAAAGAACCCTCCGAACAGACCGATGTTCGCTTTGCATACGACGATAAGTATCTGTATGCCGGAGCGAGGCTTTATTACATAGATCCGGATATGATACAGTCGGCAAGTTATAAAAGAGATTACATGGGCATGGGAGGTGACTGGTTCGGATTCATTCTTGACACATATAACGATCATGAAAACGGAATGGTTTTCTTTACAACACCAGACGGACTCCGTTTTGATGCAAGCGTACAACGCGATGCAGTGCTGACAAGACCTGATCAGTTGCCAATGAACCTGAGCTGGAATGCTTTCTGGGATGTGGAGACAAGCAGGGATAAAAACGGCTGGACAGCAGAAATAAGAGTACCTCTTTCAAGTATACGTTTTCAGGATATAAATGGTGAAGTAAAGATGGGCCTTATCGTACAGAGATGGATCCCCTCAAGGAACGAAACCGATCTTTTCCCGGCAATACCACCCAACTGGGGGGAATTCTCAGCAATTAAACCATCCCAGGCTCAGGATATTATCCTCAAGGGCGTGAAGCCTGCAAAGCCTTTATATGTGGCGCCATATCTCATTGGTAAATATGAAAGTCATAATGATCTTAATGAGGACCAAACTGCTTACTGGAACTGGAACAAAGTTTCTCCGGAAGCCGGGATTGATGTAAAATACGGCCTGTCCAGCAATCTTGTTCTTGATCTTACTGTTAATACAGATTTTGCACAGGTTGAGGCTGATGATGAAAAGATAAACCTAACCCGGATGGCGCTCTACTTCCCCGAAAAACGTCTCTTTTTCCTGGAACGAGCAAACGTTTTTGATTTTAACTCCGGCGGAAACAGTAATCTTTTTTACAGCCGGCGTATAGGATTAAGCGATGATGATGATTACGACCCTGAACCTATCAGGATATACGGAGGGGCAAGGCTTACAGGTAAAATAAATAAATGGGAAATCGGGTTTCTCGATATGCAAACAGCCCCTCTCTGGAAAAAGACAAGCTCCGGAGTAAGAAAACAAATCGTCCCATCTGAGAATTTCGGTGTCGCACGATTCAGACGACAGGTGATAAACGAAAACTCATATATCGGTGCCATAACCACCAGCCGGCTGGGCGCAGACGGCTCTTATAACCTCGCTTACGGAATGGATGGGATCTTCCGGCTGTTCGGTGAGGATTATCTGACTCTTCTCTGGAGCCAGACTTTCGAGGATAGTGTTAAAAATAAATCTTCCCTTGAACCAGCCCGTCTTATGGCATTATGGGAAAGAAGATCAAAAAAAGGTCTGGGATACGAATTTAATTACAGCCAGTCTGGCATACATTATAATCCGGGGATAGGTTTCGAAACTATTGAAGATGTTGCAGCATTCCGGATTAATTTCCGGTACGGTTGGCTGCCCGGCGAGAAATCAAAAATTTATTCCCATGGACCTGAGGTAAGGGTAAGATATAACAATTATATTGATGATGGTTCCATAATGACCTTCAATCCCTCATTCGGATGGAAAATCCAGACAAAAAAACAGTGGCAGGCTGACCTTTCGGTCCTGTATTATGATGAAAGCCTCAGAGATAGTCTTGAAATTATTGAAAATGAAGTATATGTAAGAACAGGAAGGTATAAGTTCTTAACCCTGAGAGGCATGATTAATACTCCGGCTTCCAATCCTTTCTTTACGATCTTTACCACGGAATCAGGGCAGTATTTCGGAGGCAGCAGAATTTCATTCCGGCTTGAACCGACCTGGAACCTTTCAAGACATTTTGAATTTGGAGGAACATACAGCTTCGACCATATTGAATTCCCAAAGAGAGATTTAGTCATGACTAACCATATCCTGGGTATTAAGGCTCTTTATATGCTGGATACACGACTTTCAGCCAATGCATTTATCCAGTATAATACAGCAGTTCATGAAATAATTTCAAACTTCAGGATCAGGTTCAACCCAAAAGAAGGGAATGATCTCTATTTCATGTTTAATGAAGGACGAAATACATACCTTACCCGTGAAGAGCCAAATCTACCCGTTTACAGTTCAAGATCTGTAATGGTAAAATATACATATACCTTTAATTTCTGATTACTTCAGAAATTTTGTATTTTCAACTGAGTTTATAAAGGTACTTATAATAGCCCTTTGTGTCCTTTGTGAAACCCTTTGTGATCCTTTGTGGTTAAACATGTTTTATATATGCAATAAATAAACAATACCATGAATAAGAAAATTTTACTGATAGTATTCCTCACTGGTCTTATGATCTTTAGCCTGAATTCATGTATGTCTCCGGAACAGCGATCGGATGGGCAGATGAAGAATCTCCGTAATATTAAAAATAATCCCGTTGATCATGTCAATCCATTTATCGGGACTCAATATTTCGGTCATACATTTCCCGGTGCTTCCCTGCCTTATTCAATGGTACATGTAAGTCCTGATTGCAACACCACCGGCTGGACATATGCAGCAGGCTATGCATGGCAGGATAATACAATTATGGGATTCAGCCATACCCATTTCAGCGGAGTCGGAATGACAAGCGGCGGTGATATTCTCTTTCAACCGACAGTTAACAACAGGCTTCAGATCCTTCCCGGATCCCGTGATAACCCAGATGAAGGCTACAGATCACGATTTGAACATTCGGATGAGATTGCTTCTCCGGGCTATTATTCGGTTTTGCTTAAAGATTATAACGTAAAAGTTGAGCTGACAGCATCCAAAAGAACGGCTTTCCACCGCTATACCTTCCCGGAAACCAAAAATGCCAATATAATCATAGACCTTGGCCATCAGATAGGTTCTGCCCGGGCTCCTGAAATGTCCGAGATTTCAATCATTAACGATACCAGGGTTGAAGGATTTAAAAGCACCCCTGCAGGAAAGGTTTACTTCTGTGCTGAATTCAATAAGCCATTTCTATATTATGGCACCTTTGATGCTGAACGAAGAACACCTGAATCGGATGGCGGAATATTCCCTTATAAAAACGGCGAAAAAGGAGAAAAAGCTGGAGCTTTTATAAATTACAATACATCTCAGAATGAGGTGATCCTTATAAAAGTTGCGCTGTCTTATACAGGGATTGAAGGTGCAAGGAAGAATCTTGAGGCTGAAATAACTGACTGGGATTTTGACAGGATCAGGAAAGAAGCTGAAAATATATGGAATAACGAATTATCCCGGATAGAAATTAATGGTGCCACTGAAGAACAGAAGGAGATTTTTTACACCTCTCTCTATCACTCTCTGCTTGCACAGTACACGGGTCAGGATGTTGACGGTAAATATTTCGGGATGGATGGTAATGTGCATGTAGCTGAAGGATATGATTTTTATCCCTCTTTCTCATGCTGGGATACTTACAGGTCACAGCATCCGTTGCTTACAATAATAGCGCCTGATCATGTAAATGATTTCCTCAGATCAATTGAAGCAAAAATAAAGGATTTCGGATGGCTTCCCGCGCAGCACTTTTCAAACGTTTACCGCGAATCAATGGTTGGTGATCACCTGATACCGGTGATCGTTGACGGATATATGAAAGGGTACCGCGACTTTGATGCAGAATTCGTTTATAACGCGATGAGGACCAAAGCGCTTCAAAAGCCCGTGCCTCCGGTTCCGGAAAGTGCTGGCAGATCAGGCCTTGAACACTACATTAAACTTGGATATGCGCCTATTGACAAAGTTACAGAAGCTGTTCCAAACACTATGGAACTTGCTTATGATGACTGGTGTATTGCCCTGATGGCTGAAGCCCTTGGAAAGGGTGACGATAAAGAGCTCTTCATGAAAAGAGCTTTGAATTACAGAAATGTATGGGACAGTTCAACTGAATTCATGAGACCACGTAAATCGGACGGCTCTTTCCTCGAAGAAATAAAGGACAGGGAACAGGAGAGTGTTGAAAAGGACGGGCACCGGTATTATAAATACTTCGATCCGCTTCTTGTCGGTGTAAGACCAAACAGGCATTATACCGAATCAAATGCATGGCAATATATCTGGTCAGTTCAGCATGATGTTAAGGGGTTGATAAATCTTTTCGGCAGTAATGAAAAATTCAATAAGAAGCTTGATACTTTTTTCGAAATGGATCCTTCAATATCAGGTCCGAAATATATCGGTGTAGTGGGAACAATAGGTCAGTATGTACATGGAAATCAGCCATCACATCATGTTGCATATCTTTATGATTATTCAGGTGAACCATGGAAAACCCAGTTTAGGGTGAGGCAGGTATGTGAACAGCTATATCGTACCGGGCCGGGAGGTCTGTGCGGAAATGAAGATATGGGATCATTATCATCGTGGTATGTTTTCAGCTCGATGGGTTTCTATCCGGTTACTCCGGGAAGTACTACTTATGCGATAGGAAGTCCCATGTTCGGAGAGGTAATCATTAATACCGGTAACGGCAATAAATTCAGAATAAAGACAGTGAATAATTCTGATACCAATATTTATATTCAATCTGCAACCCTGAACGGAACTCCGCTTGAATAATCCATTTATTGATCATAAAGATATAATGAACGGAGGTGAACTTACGTTCATAATGGGTCCTGAGCCCGACAGGAAATGGGGAATTGCGGCTCCTCCCCCATCTCTTTCCGATTAATTTTTCAAGTCAGGAGCCGGATTTATCCGAAAAGATATTTAGAAACCGTAAGAGACAATAAACAACGGCTTTGTTAATAACTTGATACTGATGTTAACTAAATAATTTATCAGCGAAAGTGATTTTTTTATTTTTTTGCATGTTCTATTCTACTGTACTGATAAGATTTATTGGATATTGTTGAAACAAAATTTTAGCTGAAGCGTTTAAAACCGTTAAACTATAAAGTCTGCAAAATTAAACTTGTTGTTAAACTAAAAAAGTTCAAAATGAAAAAACTATTTGCATTTGGGATCTCTATCTTTATGTTTACAGCTGTTGCATTCTCGCAATCATCAGCTACGGCCTCTGCTGCAGCTACTATTCTTACTCCGATTGCAATATCAAACACAGTTGATATGAATTTCGGTAATCTTGCATCCAGTGGAACTGCAGGTACCTGTGTTCTTGCAACTGATGCTTCCCGGAGTACAACGGGTGGTGTAACAATAATGGCCGGAGGAACGATAACAGCAGCCAGTTTTACTGTTACAGGAGTTGCAGCTGCCACTTACACAATTACTCTCCCGGCAGGAGCAACCACAGTATCGGATGGGACTAATACCATGACAATTGACACATGGGCTTCCAATCCTTCCGGTACAGGAACGCTTACAGGCGGAACTTCGACACTTCTGGTAGGAGCTACACTTAATGTTAATGCGTAAATCAGCCCGGAGGAGTTTACAACACCTCAAATGCCGGAGGCAGTGGCGAATTTACAGTCACGGTAAATTATCAATAATGAAGATTCAGCAATAGACTACATCTTCATAAGGAAAATGAAGAGGCTCTTTAATATTATATTTCAGCCTGCTTATTCTATTTGCTCTTACTGCTACTGAGGCATTTCGCAGGTTTCAGCAACCGGGCATGTTATTGCTGAGATAATTCCCGTGTTTACTGCAACCGAAACCTCACAGCTTAATTTCGGGCGCTTTGCCCCGGGCCCGGAGGGGGGAAAGATCATTCTTAACTCCTCAGGGCTCGGTTTCTGTATCTGGGTAGTATTTATAAGGGAACAGGGATGCATAATGCTGCCAGTTTTTATGTTACAGGCGATCAGGATGCTTCCTTTTCAATCACCCTGCCTGAAAAGCCGGTCATTCTTAAGACATACAAATTCTCCGAAAACCATGACTATTGACGACTGGGTTTCAATACCGGCGCCTGGCGCCGGTACGGGCAGCCTTCAAAACGGATCTCAGACAGTATATGTAGGGGCAACGCTTAATGTGGGAACACCTGAATGATAACCCTGCCGGGATCTATACGGGAACTTATGAAATCTCATTTGATTTCAACTAGCAGGGATAATATACCTAAATCCAATGTTAAAAACAAGATCCTAAACTTTTTCAGGAAATCAAGAGACT
Source organism: uncultured Bacteroidales bacterium (assembly GCA_963700275.1). Lineage (GTDB taxonomy): Bacteria > Bacteroidota > Bacteroidia > Bacteroidales > VadinHA17 > LD21. Next base: position 171,701 of record CAVOWZ010000011.1, read on the forward strand.
CTTCAGGTCATTTAAGATTACTGATATTTATTGCGGGAATAAGTGCTTTTACAGCACTTTTTCCTGTTAATGGGAATGCCCAGGGCGATCTGCTCATAACACCCAGAAGGGTCGTATTTGAGGGATCAAAAAGGTCCGTAGACCTTAACCTTGCCAATACCGGAAGGGATACTGCAACCTATGCAATATCCCTTGTCCAGATAAGGATGAAGGAAGACGGTGGATTTGAGACAATCACTGAACCTGATCCGGGACAGAGATTTGCAGATAGGTTCATTCGCTATTTCCCCAGAACAGTTACACTTGGCCCGAATGAGGCACAGGTTGTAAAAGTTCAGCTCACAAGAACAAGGGAACTGCAGGATGGGGAATACCGATCTCATTTTTATTTCAGGGCTACCCGGAATAATACTCCACTCGGAAATGAAGAGAAATCAAGTAGATACAACTTCGATTTCGGTAAGGATCACACCGGTATTTGGTATAACAATTCCTGTAATTGTCAGAAAGGGAGTATCAACTGCAGGCGTAACACTGTCAGACCTTAAATTCAATCTTATAAATGAATCTGAACCGGAAATTAATTTTGTATTCAACAGAACCGGCAATATGTCCGTTTTCGGGGATATAACGGTAGATCATATTTCCTCCCAGGGGAAAATAACACGTGTTGGCATCGCAAATGGAGTTGCGGTATATACTCCCAATACACTTAGGAAATTTCAGCTTAATCTCAATAAAGTTGAAGGTGTGGATTTTACATCCGGAAAGCTGCGAGTGATTTACTCTGCACCAACGGATGTAAAGCCCGAAAAATATTCAGAAACTGAGCTTCCACTGGCAAAATAATTTGCCTTGTAATATAGAAACTTTCCCTTATCCCTGAGAAAATGAAATCAACAAAGCTTCTCCGGCAATTTTCAGTGATGGCGCTGGCTCTTCTTTATTCCATTGATTTATGTATGGGCCAGAGCCAGACATTTACCTCAAGCTGGTACTTTTACAGTTCCGCCTGGAGTTACAACTATTATTGTCGAATGCTGGGGAGCTGGTGGTGCGGGAGGAGGAAGCTCAGCAAGTACAGTCAGAGGCGGTGGTGGTGGTGCCGGAGGTGCATATGCAAGAAAAACATTATCAGTTGTCCCCGGAACAAATTATGCGGTTACAGTAGGTGGAATTACTACAGGGGGGACAACAGCCGGCCCAGCCGGTAATCCGTCATGGTTTGGCAATGCATCTACAGTTTATGCCCAGGGCGGGGCTGGCGGTGCAGCACCAAACGGTGGAACTGTTGCAGGAGGAACCGGTTCTGTAGCAGCAGTATAGGAGACGTGGTATATGCAGGGGGAAATGGTGCAGACGGCACTACATTAGTCGGTGGTGGCGGAGGTGGTGGGGCAGGATCAACAGGAGCCGGTGGAAGTGCCTCAGGTACAACAGGTGGCACAGGAACACCATTAAATGGCGGTAATGGAGGAGCAGGAAGGACTACTGGAGGTAATGGAACTGCCGGTCAAAATTATGGTGGCGGCGGTAGTGGCGCTTATGTCAATAATACTACCGATCGGAATGGAGGTAATGGAGCACCTGGAGCAGTGATTATTTCGTGGTCTGGTTCATATACTACGAGTGGTACATTTACTGTACCTGCAGGAGTGACTTCAATAATCGTTGAATGCTGGGGAGGTGGAGGCGCGGGTGGTGCAGCAACAGGAAATCCTGCAGCCGGTGGCGGTGGAGCCGGAGGTGCTTATGCAACCAAAACTTTAACTGTTGTTCCCGGCACTGATTATACTGTTACAGTCGGTTCCGGAGGTACAGGAGGAAGTGGTAACGGGCCAGCCGGAAATCCCTCATGGTTTGGCACTGCAGGAACTGTTTATGCACAGGGTGGTGCGGGTGGTGCTTTAGCAAGTACTGCTAACTCAAATGGAGCCGGAGGAGCCGGCTCAGCATCCTCTTCGATCGGCGATTTAACCTATAAGGGTGGAAATGGAGCAACTGGTATTTATACCAGTGGAACTCCGGGAGGTGCAGGAGGTGGAGGAGCCGGCTCGACCGGAGAATGGAAATAATGCAGTAACAGGAACCGGAGGGGCAAGTAAAGATTATTATGGAGGCGCAGGTGCAAATGGTGTTCCAAATTCAACACAGGGCGCAAATGGAAATGTTTATGGCGGTGGCGGATCAGGCGGCAAGGCAAATAGTACTACCGATAGAAACGGCGGGAATGGTGCCAACGGTCTTGTACTTATAACATGCTGTTATACAGTTGCTATGGATTATGATTATGAAAGGAATATTACAATTGATCATACCAAAGTGGCCGGAGGGGAAGATCTTTATAATTTCCCGATGATGGTTTCACTTACAGGCCAGAATTTCCTCAAAACATCGCCAACCGGCCATATTAAAAATGCAAATGGATATGATATAGCTTTTACTGATCTTAATTACAATAAGCTCGATCATCAGATTGAATATTATAACGGTACAAACGGTGATCTCATAGCATGGGTCCGTATCCCCACGCTTTCTGGTTCAACAAATACTGTAATTAAAATACTTTACGGCAATTGGTATACAACCACTGATCCTTCAGTCACTTCTGTCTGGGACAGCCATTATAAGGGAGTATGGCACCTTGATAATAATAATCTGAATGATTTTACATCATTTAATAAAGCAGCTACTCCGTATAATACTCCAACATATCCCTCTGGGGTGATCAATAATTCTCTTGAATTAAACGGATCAAACCAATATGCTGCTGTATTAAACGCCCCAAATACAAACTTTGCAGGAAATATAACTGTTTCAGCCTGGGTTAATATGGATACCAGGACCCGTGACCAGAAAATTGCCGGTAACCAGAATAATTCAAGCGGTGGTTATAAATTCGGCATATATTCAAACAACAAGGTTGAATTTGAAATAAGGAATTCTGCAAATTCACCCTTCCCTGAACCGTGATGTAACAGGTGGTACTGTCCTGAATACAGGCCAGTGGTATTACCTGGCAGGAGTAAGTTCCGACGTTCTTGACTCAATAAAGACCTTTGTAAATGGCATACCTGAAAGACCTTTCAAAAAGATAGGTATTCTGGGAACAGCATCCGATAATTTAACAATCGGTAAAGAACCTTTTTTATCAGATTATTATTTCGATGGAAGATTTGATGAATTAAGGATCTCTGATAAAGTAAGATCAAACGGGTGGATGAGAACTGAATACAATAACCAGTCTTCACCTTCAACTTTTTATTCAATCGATACGGAAGATACGTCACTGAAGCTGCTTTCAGCAGGGCTCTGTTCAAGTCCTATAACACTTACATTCGGTTATCCCGGCCGGTGGTACATATTCCGGAAATCCATATATCTCCGGGAATATCTTCACGCCTCCCTCTGCAGGAACTTATTCAATTACATATACTTATACCGACAGCTGTGGTACTTCAAGTGCTACTAAAGAGATCATAATAACTGATATTCCACCAGCCCCGGCAGCTCCCGATAAAGAATATTGTTCAAATCAGATCACTTACCTGGAAGCAACCTCCGGAAAGAATATCCGCTGGTACAGCAGTGGTACGCTGGTCAGTACAGCAAATCCGTTTTCGACCGGACAAACTGCTCCGGGAACATATAATTATACAGTCACCCAGACAATAAATGGTTGTGAAAGTCCGGCAACTAATGTCAGACTTACCATTTATGGTGGAATTACTATTTCCAGCCAACCACAAGCCCTTACCATTTGTCCGGGTGATAATGCAACTATTTCGGTAACTGCTTCAGGCTATAATCTTACCTACCAGTGGCAGGAAAATAATGTAAATATTTCAAACGGAGGCATTTACAGTGGAGCCACTTCATCCACCTTAATTCTTACAAACCCCGATAACTCGAAAAACGGCAAATCATACCGGTGTGTGATTTCCAGCAGTTGCGGTTCATCTCCTGTTAACAGTTCTGCAGCAATTCTTACAATAAATCCGGGATTCACATGGACCGGAAATGTGAGCTCAGACTGGAATGATCCCGGAAACTGGTCTTGTGGACATTTACCCGGCCAGACTAATTCTGTCCAAATAACCACAACTGCCAGCCAGCCTGTCCTCAGCAGCGGTGTACCAGGTAGTGTAAAAGATCTTACAATCGACATCGGAGCCTCATTAATAGTTAATGGTAACACACATACAGGTTTCCGGATCAATAACCAACAACGGGATATTAGATGCCTCAAGCGGGACGATTGAATTAAACGGGTCTGTAGCTCAATCAATAGGAAGTAATATTTTCGAAAATAACACGATAAGAAATCTAATTATAACTAACAATGCAGGAGCTACGCTTCAGGATACGCTGAAGGTCTCAGGCATTGTAACTGTTAACACCGGAAGCCTGGTTTCAGACGGCCATCTTGTACTTCTGTCAAACAATACACAAACAGCACTCATAAACGGTGCGGGTACAAGCGAAGTTACCGGCTTTGTAACAATGCAACGGTATCTTCCTTCAGGTTTTGGTTACAAATATTTCAGCTCACCTTTCCAGGATTCAAAAGTAAGCCAGTTTGGAGACGATATGGATCTTGGAGCAACATTCCCGTCAGTTTACAGGTATGATGAAAACAGGAAGCTTGCAGGGATACCAGCCTCCGGATGGATCAAATATTCTTATCCTGACAGCATTTTAAGGCCAATGCGTGGCTATTCTGTCAATTTTGGTTCAGCTTTAGTGCCGGATATTGCAGATGTAACAGGGATAGTGAATAACGGGAACCTGTCATTGACTTTATTTAACCACAATAATACTTACACTAAAGGATTCAATCTTGTCGGAAATCCTTACCCTTCACCTATTGACTGGGATGCTGCCGGATGGATTAAAACCAACATCGATAATGCAATCTATTTCTTCAAAGCCAGTGCAACTGACCAGTATGGAGGAACCTACAGCAGCTATGTTAATAGGTGTTCAACAGATCCCGGCGTTGCAACAAATATCATCCCTTCCATGCAGGGATTCTTTGTTCATGTTTCGGATGGAACCTACCCCGTTACAGGAACACTTGCACTGGACAATAGTGTCAGAATAACAGACCTTACACATTCATTTATTAAATCGGCTGAAGGATGAGTCTAAGCCCTCTGCTTCGCATTACTGCGAGTTTTTCAGATGATCCGTGCTTCAGCAGATCCTGCTGTGGTATATTTTGATGATAATGCTTAAACAACATTCGACAGTAAATTTGATGCACTGAAGCTTATGAATACCGATCTGAAAGTACCGAATTTTTATTCTGTAGGATCAGAGGGATCAAAACTTTCAATCAATGCCCTGCCCTCTTCTCTGATATCAGGATGTACTATTCCTCTTGGAATAAAAATGTCCCGGGCGGGAAATGTGGTCTTTACAATCTCCGTATCGTCAGCAGCCAGCTTCCTGTCACTACTATTATACCTGGCTGACCTGAGTGCAGGCATAAATCAGGATATGCTTTCAGGAAATGAATACTCTGTACCGTTGGCCTCAGGCGAGTATCCCGGAAGGTTTTTCCTTTACCTTAATTCATCCCCGACGAACATTACAGATCCCGGATACAATGAACTGAATTTTAAAGCATATTATTCTGAGGGAATGGTTAGGGCTGATATTGATCTTCCTGAAGGTGATGAAGGTACGGTGATAATCACCAACCTGACCGGAAATCCCTTATTCAGTACTTCAATATTCGATTCAGGACATTATGAATTTGGTCCGAAAATGAAACCCGGCTTATACATAATAACATTTATTACAGGTAATCACAGAATTTCAAGAAAGATAATAGCAGAATAATGATATTCCTTAAAAAGAATATAAAGAAGTGCGACAAATGGATTTTACTGACCGGGATTGTCATTATTCTGCTGTTTGCAGGCTCGCCGGCACTAAAAGCACAGGAAGATCCTCCCCGCCCCCCATCAATAACATATGACTGGGGATCTCAGCTTCGGGGCATTTTACCATGGTGCAGTCGGCGGCACTGTAACAATATCACCTTCAGGAGCCAGGACATCAACAGGAGATATTGTCTTGCTTGGCATGGGATATTCCATATTCTCCGTCGCGTTATAACATATATTCAAATGCCGGTACAATTATCAGTATCCTCAACGGGCCTGATGTCCAGCTGAGCTGGAGCGGATTTAACATGAACCTCCATATAGGTACATCCCAGCCGCCGTCTCCGTTTGTTAATACAAATCCATATTCCGTACCAACTGAACTGACTGTCGGGGCTACGCTCACTGTTGGTAATTCAGCATCAAATCCTCCGGGAACTTATACAGGATCATTTAATATAACACTGGTCGTCGAATAAGGGCAACCTCAATACAAAATGACAGATTAAATGAAAGTTAAATAAAGCATACACCGGTTCAGTATTATCAGGGGGTATGCTTTCAGTCCGTATAATCTGTTTTGCCTTTTTTGTTTTATGCCTGACTAGTTTCCTATAAACTTCCGATACTCGGCTCAGGATTTGCCCGAATATGATGAGATATCCATTTTCCTGGAGGTTCCGTATATAGGAGGAACTGAAATTGATGCGGTGATAAGGGACGAGGAGCTTATATCTTCCGGTAACTGGATTATTTGATTTTTTAAAGATCCGTAATACTCCCGGCATCAGACCATGAATCAGTTTCAGGCTTTTTTATAAATCCAGAGGCAACATATCTGATAGACAGATCAGCAAATGAAATAGTATACCAGGGAAAAACTATCAAACTGGATCCTGGTGATCTGATCCGCACCGAATCAAATCTTTATATGAGATCAAAATATTTTGGTCAGGTTTTTGGCCTTGATTGTGTTTTTAATTTCCGTAATCTTTCAGTTACTGTCAACAGTCAGCTTGAATTACCTTACATACGTGAGATGAGGCTCGAAGAAATGAGGCGTAATCTTACACGGCTTAAGGGTGAGATGAAAGCTGACACAAATATAGGCAGGACACATCCAATGTTCAGATTTGGTACCGCTGACTGGTCGGCTATTGCCACCGAAGAGATCAGAGGCAATTCAGAAACCAGGTTGAACCTGGCCCTTGGGGCAATGATAGCAGGCGGAGAAGCAACTGCATCATTATACTACAACAGTATGAATCCATTCAGGGAGAAGCAGCAGCAATACCTCTGGCGCTATGTTAACAACGACTTTAAGGCATTAAGGCAGGTTATGGCAGGTAAGATTGCAACCCATGCCACATCATCTCTGTATAATCCCGTGATAGGGGTTCAGTTTACGAATACTCCCACTACATTCCGGCGATCATTCGGAACTTATACCCTCAGCGACAGAACAGAACCGGGATGGATTGTTGAACTATATGTTAATAATGTGCTTGTTGATTACGTGAAAGCGGATGCTTCAGGCTTTTTTAAATTTGAAGTGCCTCTTGTTTACGGCAACTCGATGGTAAAGCTTAAGTTCTTCGGCCCATGGGGAGAAGAAAGAACCCAGGAACAAAATATCAGTATCCCTTTTAATTTCCTACCTCCGAAAATAATGGAATATACAATCAGTGCCGGAATTGTCGAAGATTCATTATGGAGCAGGTTTTCCCGGGCCAGTCTGAATTATGGCGCCACAAAAAATATTACAATCGGCGGGGGAATGGAGTATCTGTCATCACTGCCCTCAAATCAGTTTATGCCATTTACCAACATCTCCTTCAGAATAACGAACAACCTACTCGTGACAGGTGATTATACACACGGCGTGAGAGCAAAAGGAACTCTTACATACAGACTGCCTTCAAATATTCAGTTCGATCTTAACTATACATGGTACAAGAAGGATCAGAAGGCTCTCTTCTTCAATTACAGGGAAGAAAGAAAAGCAACCATTTCAATGCCTCTGAAAATAGGAAAGTTATCATCATACCAGAGACTTTCGGTATATCAGATAATCCTTCCGGGGAATAATGAATACCTTACCGGCGAATGGATGTTCTCAGGATCGGTTTCCGGTATCAGTACCAACCTCTCCACTTATGGCATGTTCGTCGGTGATGCTGACCCGGTCTTTTACAGTAACCTGTCCCTCGCTTTCAGGCTGCCGGGAGGATTTATACTTATGCCTCAGTCTCAGTTTGGTTATACCCCGGGAGAGTTCATTTCTGCAAAGATCCGGCTTGAAAAATACCTTTTTAAACATGCCCATCTTAACCTTACATATGAACAAAATTTCAGAAACGATCTGAAACTTGCGGAAATGGGATTCCGTTACGATTTTTCATTTGCCCAGACTGGTTTCTCTGTCAGACAGGCTGACAAGACCACATCACTGGTCCAGTATGCAAGGGGCAGTTTCATTAATGACAGAAAATCCGGGTATTTCGGTGCTGATAACCGGACAAATGTGGGGAGGGGTGGAATTTCCATAGTCCCTTATCTCGATCTGAATTCAAACAAAAAGAAAGATCCCGGAGAGCCAAAAGCTTACGGTCTTAACCTGCGTACAAACAGTGGAAGAATAGAAAAAACGAAAAAGATACTACTATCCATATTCTTGGTCTTGAAGCATATACTGACTGCTTTATCGAACTCGATGCCAACAGCTTTGAGAATATTTCATGGAGGCTCGAAAAAAAGAGCATCAGCGTTGCTGTCGATCCCAATATCCTGAAGCTGATTGAGATTCCGGTCATTGTAGCCGGTGAGGCAACAGGAAGTGTAGAACTGGATCAGAACGGGGTACGGGAGGGTATTGGACGTATAATAGTAAGCTTCTTTACTTCAACCGGTAAACCTGCCGGAAAAGTACTTACGGAAGAGGATGGTTACTTCAGCTTCTTCGGACTATCCCCGGGAGGATATCTTGTAAGAATTGATACTTCACAACTCAGGAAACTTGGTATGGAAGCTGATCCTGATTCGCTCAGTTTTAATGTGGCCGGTGGTATTGATGGAGATATTGTTGAAGGCCTTGACTTCATACTCAGAAAGAAAGCCCGGGATTCAATTCAGATAATTAATGCCGGGGAACCCGGCAAACCATTTACAAGGAAAGATACCAGCTATATGGTAATCCATGAGGTTGTCGAGGAACTTGTTACAATAACTGAAGACAGCTGGGCAATACAGCTCGGCGCATTCAGGGTAAAATCAAACGCTGAGAGATACCGGAAAACCCTTGAAAAACTTCTTAACAGAAAAGTTGATATAGTTATCGAAGACAATTTCTGGAAGGTTAGAATACCCGACCTTAAAACAAGGGAAGAGGTAGATCAAAGTCTTGGAATCCTGAGGAAAAACGGTGTCACCGAAGTATGGGTAATAAAACTGAAAGCAAAACAGCAGCAACTGGTCCTTACCGAAAAGCAGGATACTATTCTTACAATAACCGAGACAAATGAAGTAATTGAAGAACCTGCATTTGATCGTGCCAGTTCTATCGAGGTGGGTACTTATGACAATGTTAAAAGTGCCATAAACCTTAAAGATACTCTCTTTAAAACAATTCATAAGCCTGTTCTGATCATCCGCGAAGAGGGTATGTATAAAGTCAGAATAACCGGTTTCGAAAACAATGAAGATCTGATGGAATTCCTCTCTTCACTCAGGAAACTAAAGTTGAAAGAGTTAAAAATTCAGTCGGCGGAGAGGTCAGATGATAAGGTCAAGGCAGAAAGACCTGAAGAAATGAAATCTGATACTATCCAAAAACCTGTAGTTACAATACCCCAGCAACCGCCAGCTGAAGAAATTACTCCAATCAAAGAACCGACTTTTGCCCTTCAGGTAGGAATATATCAATAAGAAAAACCAGGCTCTGCGTGCCCGGAAGAAAATAACTTCAAAACTGAATCTGCCGGTTGATGTAGTTCTTCAGTGGGACTATTACCATGTATTGGTGACAGGATTTTATACAAGGGAAGAAACTTTCAGATACTACCCCGAACTCGCCGGGATCGGTTATCCCGGGGTAACTGTGATCGAGAATTATAAGAAAGAAAAATAGTTATTATTCATGCTTTAAGTCGTTTAATGAAATGCCCGTTTGATTATAAATGATCCATGAAGAATAAGAATAAATTTAATCTGATTGCAGCCTATCATTTTTACAATTCTGGGATTAACATTAAAAACCTGTCCTGTCAACTCGCAAAACCCAGAAAGTGCCATTCAGAAGCAACCTGATATTAATCTGGTCCTTCAGGTCGGGGCATTCGTTAAAGAAACAAACGCCACTGTTTTCAAAGAAAAACTATCTGCAATTATCGATAAGCGGGTAATAATGGTTATAGAGGAAGGGTATTATAAGGTACAGCTTACCGGATTTAAAAATATTGAAGAGATTGAAAAGATAATCCCGGCTCTCGGTCTGATTGGGGTAAGAGATTACTGGATACCCCCCGCTAAAAAAGACGCAGCAGAACGGATTATGCTGAATTACAGGCTGACACAACTCAAAAAATCCCTGAAGAAAAGGTTTTAAATCCTGTAATTCCTAGGTCCGACAGCCTTATAATTGAAGAAACACCAGCTGAGTCTCCCGATATATATGCACTTGAGATCGGGGCTTTCCGCAAAAAAAACCAGGCATTAAATGCACAGGAAAAAGTCATTTCAAAACTAAAACTGCCTGTTGAAATAGTTGAACAATGGAATGATTATCATGTAATAATTACCGGATTTAATAACAAAACCGAAATCAATAAATACATCCCTGAGATAGCCAGGATGGGCTTTAGTGAGATATACGTATTAAAAAACTATAAAAAGATCCAGTGATTATCGAAGCTCTTCTTGAGTATGGGAAGAAACCAGAGCTCCAAATATTCTTATCAGGATGTACCCAAAACTACTGGACTTGATATGCCTGCGGCTTATAAATTTTCAGTGAATAATGCAGACTGAACTATCCTTAAGAATTTATTTAACTTTGTATCGGCTACCCATGAATTTACAATTTTCCAAATGATTATACACCTGTTTATGAATTCAGGTAAATATTCAACCAGATTGAGGTTCCGGAGTTTTAAATTTGCGTTCAGAGGCTTCAAATCCCTTATTCTATACGAACATAACTCACAGGATACATTTATTTGCAGCTGTTATAGTTATTATCCTGGGATTTATTTTTAAAGTAAGTCTTATTGAATGGTGCCTCTTAATCCTGATATCGGTCTGGTATTCCTTTCAGAACTATTAATTCCTCACTCGAAGCTATTTCGGATGTTGTAAAACCTGAATGGGATGAAAAGATAATGAGAGCAAAGGATTATGGTGCTGCTGCGGTTCTGGTCATAGCAATTATTTCAATTTTTATCGGCGGAATAATTTTTATTCCCCGTTTTTTACTTTTAATTTAGAAGGTCTTTATAATAATTTCATCCATGGCAACAAGAAAAATATCACGCAGGCAGGCTATCACTGCAGCATCGGCAGGAGCCCTCGGGGACATTTGCTAGCTGGTCATTCCCCTCATATAACAATTAACAGTAGCGAGTCAGCAAAAACTGGCAATTAACGGTGGTGAAAAGGTTCATACCGGCACATGGCCCGAGTGGCCCGTATGGGATCAGGCTGCCGAAAAGAATATTACCGAAATGCTTCGGACAGGCAGATGGTGGAGAGGTGAAGGCGAACATGTGGCCGATTTTGAAAGCAGATATGCAGAACTGATGGGAGTTAAAAGATGTCTTGCAACGGCCAGCGGTACAACCGCCCTTATTACGGCCCTTAAAGCTATAGGCGTTGATGCCGGGGATGAAGTATTGGTTTCTCCATTCACTTTCATTGCCAGCTATAATGTCATTTTCATGAATAAGGCTCTTCCTGTTTTTGTTGATTCTGATCCGGAAACTTTCCTTATGGATCCGTCAAAGATTGAAGCACGGATAACAGACCGCACTACAGCAATTGTTCCTGTTCATATTTACGGGCTTCCCGTCGATATGGATAAAATCAATGCAATTGCAAAAAAACATAACCTGAAAGTTGTTGAGGATGCCTGCCAGGCATGGCTCGGTGAATATAAGGGCAAAAAGGCCGGAACCCTGGGAGATGCCGGATGCTTCAGCTTTCAGAACTCCAAAAATCTGCCGGCCGGAGAAGGTGGCGCAATCATCAGCAATAATGATGCATTGATGGACAAATGTACTTCTCTTCATAATTGCGGAAGACCTTTTGGTTCTGTACCCAGAGACATCGGCATATCCGATTTCAGGAACCAATTTCAGGATGCAGCAGTTCCAGGCGCTGATCCTGATGTCGCAGATGAACCGTATTCAGAAAGATGCCGACATAAGACTTGCCAATGCATTGTATCTCGATGCAAATCTCAAAGATATTCCCGGTATCACCCCTGCAAAACTTGTTGATAGTAACGTCAGATCAGCATATCATCTTTATGCCTTAAGATATAACAGCAAAGAATTCAATGACGTCCCCAAAGACAGATTCATCAGAGCCCTGGCTGCTGAAGGTATCCCGTGCAGCGGCGGATACGGCCCACAGAATAAGGACGGACTGATTGAAGAACAGCTTAATTCAAAAGGGTATAAGAGATTGTTTTCAGAAGCCCGTCTGAAACAATGGCGCGAAGAAAATGTATTGCCGGGGAATGATAAACTCTGCAGCGAAGCAGTTACATTCTATCAGAGCATCCTGCTTGGGCAGCCGCAGCGATATGGAAGATATTGTAAAAGCGATCAGAAAGATCTAGCAGAACAGGGATTCGCTGAAGGCATAACGAGGTACAGGGTGCAGGGTGCAGGGTGCAAGATGCAGGGTGCGCAGTACCTTGAACCCTCATCAGCGGCATGCGACATGTTAACTCGTGAATCCTCAGTGGAACTCCGTGAACTCCGTGGTTAATGATTTAATCTTTAATTTATTAAAACCTCACTTATCCCCTTTTGAAGATCAAAACAGAGGATTGAACTATTTTTATCCGAATAAAAGGTTCCGTCTTTTAAACCTTTCTCATCCTTTATCCTTACCAGTGGTTTTTCATCTGCCGCCTCTTTTTATTCTCGGGTTGCGGACAGATGTATCAAGTTTTATTGTAAAGCCGGAAGTTGAGAAGGGAGCTTTAAGTATGACCGAATTCTTATCTGATGAGACAGAAGTAAGTTCTTTTGCAGCCCAGTACCTCGCAATTTCACTTAAGCTTCATCCAGATAAGGTTCTCATATTTCTGATCCAGACTCTTTTTAACCTCTTTCAGGATATTGAATCCTGTACTTTATCACCATTATAAGTAAATCCCCGGCCAGTGACAAACCATGATTGCCGGTTCACCGCTTTCAATTACTTCCACCATTCGTCCCGACTGCAGATCTTCTGTAATGAACTTGTTTACATCGCCTGGTTCAAGTCCGTCCCAACCCCCGAACCAGTCGCCTGCACAACCCAGAATTGACACAACACATTGCGGATCATTACCATCTAATCCGGAAGGATATAAAACCTGAGGTGCAACGCTCCTTCCCTTTTCGGTGAACATGTCACGGAAATAATGAGGTATTTCTCCTCCGTAAACATCCCTTACAGCATGCAGAGTACTTAATGCCAGATTATTCTGATTCCGGCCTCCATATCCGCCGGGTGTTGTAAGACCTTCACATGGAAGTCCTGCCTCTTTCAGTATCTCTAAGGCATAAACCTGATATGCTGCCAGCTCATCAGCACTTTTTTTCTGGCTCCACTCCCAGTTTTCCATATATTCAGGTGTTGCATAAGGATAGGGCTGTCCCGTTTTAATATCAATCACCCTTGTATGACTTACCATCTCCGGGTGTATATCCCAATTTGGCAATATAACTTCCCTTACCAGGTTAAGACTATCTTCCAGCTCATGTTTTGTCCAGCCCGGGATGAAACGGCTTACCCATCCTGTACAGGCAGGATAAGGGACAATACTATATTTTCCTTTTACTCCGTTTTCGATGCTCCATTCACCAAATTCCCTTACAAAACTGTCGGGAATTTCGCGCGGTAAGTTTTCTCCAGTCCTGTTTATATTGTTCGGGAAAAACCTCTCCGAACTGAGGTATCCCATAATAAGCCATATTCACCAGACATGTCGAGTCATCAATAATAAGGCTGACGGGAACACGGTTATAAGGATTCAGGACTTTTACCTTAAAAGTCCTTTCATTTGAAGTGTTTATATAATGCGAAGAGATAGTGGTTAATCCTCCAATACCTGCCATTCTCACAAAGGAACGTCTTGAAATATTCATCTGATTATCTGTACATATTGTTTAAGTTCATCCCTTTAATTATTCACTTTTTAACATTCTTACAGTTTACAATAGATTTTAAACATATATTTAGGGCTATAGAGCATTACGCCTCTGGGAGAGCCATCTGATTCATACCAGGCATGACCTCCCTGTATATGAAAGGCCACTCCAACTCTTTTTAGTTCAAAAGCCGGACCCATTATTACTCCGAGATCAATTCCGTTCAGATTGTCCCAGCTTTCAGCTTTGAGAAATCCATAACCAAAATATCCTCCCAGTTGAAGATGCAAAGCTGTTTTTGGATACTGTCCCAGCCAGTTTATTCCCAGATTATAACGTTTGAAATTGTAAATTCCAATTTCTGACAGAGTGGAAAAATTAGCCTTTTCATACTCCACATAACCTCCTATCCTGAATGACTCGCGTACCTGCCGGGCATAAAAGATATGGTAGACAGGACTTAATTCTCTTTCTACCCAGAAATCAAATGGTTCATCAAAATAAATATCCATTTTAGCAGGAATAAATCCGGCTGAAACACCAAAGATGTTTTTAGCCTGATCCTGGCTAAAACCCATATTTACTGTAATAATCACTAAAACAGCGATTGATTTGATCTTTTTCATATTTCAGAAGAAATTAAATGTTATTATTCAAAGATAAACCGGGAAAATATTAAAGTCAACCCTTCAGACCATAAATTCCATGAATATTCCTGTTTTTTTCACGATATAACCAGGATAGTCCTTATTAAAGAATGCCCGGACAATTTTTTGAGGTCCATAAGAGCGACATGTCAAATAAAAACATTTCAAACAAACAATGTATCAGAACTTTTTCCCTAATTTCTTCTCCAGGTCAAAAACCTCTATAGCGTTCTTCCTGAAAATCCTGTCAATAATTCCGAGAGCCAGATCTTCAGTCAGCAATCCCCTGTTCACTCTTTTTGCGAGCACTTCGGACACCACATCCCTGGCAAATTCAAGTGATCCCACCGATTCCTCAATCAATCCGCAATCACCACCCCAGAAGAATTTATTATAAGGGACACAATCAAGCATCACATCCAGAGAATTAACTGCTTCTTCCCTTGATATCTGCGGAAGCCAGACAAGGTCAAGATATACATTCGGGAACATTTTTCCGAGAGCAGCATATTCGCCTGTCCACGGAAATCCTCCGTGGAAAAGGCTGAATTTTGCCTTCGGGTACTTCAGGAACAGGTTATTCAGCTTTACCGGCTGCCCGTTATCAAGTGTATTCCCGTTACCGGCAAGGTAGCCTGTATGGATCTGAACCGGGAGGTTATATTCAACAGCTTTCTGAATAATCCAATGAAACATGAAATCTTCAATTTTTTTTGCTTCCCCGGGAGTCAGCCGTGGATGAAGGTTTTTCAAATAATGTCCTGGCTTCCGCATAAGGAATATTTTCATAAAAAAGTGTCCGTGAATATGCCTGGGAATTCTTGATGCATACAGCCTTCTTTTCAACATTCTCTTTAAAAAGGTGATCACAGAACTTAAGGTAATCATCCAGATTATTTATTACAAATCCGGCACTGGCTGCTTCCTTATAAAAACCGGCAAGCTCTTTACCCTTTTCCGGTCTGCGGCTTGATGCCGATATCAAAGCATTTATATTAAAAGCAAGGGCAAAATGCTCCTCATCGATTTCCGTATTGAACGGTTTCCAGTACTGATCGATGAACATCAGCTCAAAACCAGCCTTCCGGAATGACTGATCAAACCAGGTTCTGTAATCTTTGTAATTTTCCTCTACCTGCCCGGAAAGGCTTTCTATGTTTTCTTTTGTGAAGTACAGGTCATTGAATCCGTATAATTTCCTGAATCCTTTTACAAACTGGCTGTAATAACTTGTAGTACGGGTATAATCAAGGGCATCACCATACATGTCCCATAACTGATCGAGATCCAGAGAATCTATCAGTCCCCATTGCAGATTACCTGCACCTGCAGATCTTACATCAGCTGCCAGATAGCTTGCGTTAATCAGGTGCCAGAAGCGGAACTTATAATTGCCATACTCTTCCGGCCAGTGCTGATGCTCATGGGTATTTATCACTTTGACCCCGTCGGCATGATCACGTATTTTCTGATAAACATAGTTATCATCATTCCTGCACTGATTGATAAAGGGTAAACAGACTATCAGGGATGTAAATAACAATACCGATTTTAACCTTAATTTATTCATTAATAACAATATAAATGGCTTGTTTATAAAATCATCCTTTAACTTCATTAAAATATTGCCGTGGAAATTCTAAATTTTCCGGAACCTGGAACCTGTACCTGCACCTTTTTAAATTATTTTTCATAAACAATCTCTTTTGATCCTGTTATTGTATTACCCGTTGCCGTAACTTTCGAAGACTTCTTTCCGACAAAAATCGCTGTCGGCTGATTTCCCTTTCCTGTTGAACGGATTATGTTATTGATGATAGTTATATCGTGAGTTTCACCCCCGATCCAGAATCCGGCAGATTCCCTTGCCATTCCGTTGTTTTCAATTGTATTGTTTTTAAAAGTATTCCGGTGGCCGCTGTTCTGCTCATTTTCATTACGGAAATAAGACTCCGTGATTTGCATTTTCATATACCCTGTTATTTTCGAAGATATTATCAGTATCCTTATGGCCTATTGAGAAACCATTGTCTTCGTTTGCATAAATTGTGTTATTCCTGAAAATACCGTTCTGCACCCTCCAGCACAGGAAAATCCCGTCGCCTTTGTTGTGGTGGCTTATGCAGTTTTCTACTATTGAATGATCTGACCCTGTTCCCGGATGGAAACCGAGTCCACCGCCGTTGGAAGCTTCACATCCCCTTAATGTGATGTTTTCGGTGATCTGCCAGCTGAATGTATCCCCGTTGAAATTATTCACCTTCACATTTTCAACAAGACAATTTTTTGATTTATGTATATAAACTCCCCCTCCCCGGCATCCGTTTATATACTCATTTGTATTCTTGTTGCCTTCCACAACAAGATCTGCAATTTTTACATTTTCAACATCGACCGCTTCAATAATTGAAAAACTGTTTGAGACAGTTCCGTTCAGTGAAGCGATATAATCATTTACGGTTCTGTTATCAAAATAGATTGTATTATCCTGAATATCCGTTATTACGGCCGTTGTAACATCCCATCCCGATTTATGCTCATCATCGAACAGCTGTATTCCCATTCCGATCTTAAAACCACTGGCATCTTTTACTACAGCTTTCTGCATACCCCAGTCGGCATCGATAATGAAGCTGGTTTTGAATCCGTCACACTTCTTCAGAATGGTTTTCTCTCCTGATCCGATAAGCGCAGTGTTATCGGAGAGCCGGACAGGTCCGATAATGTCAAAAGTGCCGGGATTCAGCTTTACGGTTCCTCCGCCTCTTGTCTTAACAGCATCAAGGGCAATCCGGATTGCCTGTGAAGTAAATCCCGCGACATCCGCTCCCGGACCTCCTACTGTTATTACAAGTATCAGCCTGCCGGATATCGACCAGACCGATATTCTGGCAGTTTGCATCAGGATTTACAGAAATCCATACAAGTATCAGAGTTAATAGTTTAATTAGATTGGTTTTCATAAGTTTCTCCTCCAAGGTATTATTTAGACACAAATTATATAATTAAAGTGGTTTCTTTTTACCGGCTTTCCCGGCTTTCAAATACAGATGCAAAACTGAGTTCTTTACTCCGGCTGGTGAATTCATAGTCACTTTTTTGCCTCCCTTAATCCTTTTCGTCTGGAAGAATTTACCGGTTCCGGTATCAAACCATTCAGCTGTAAATTTACCGGGAGCATTTTCAAGATCCATTGTAACTGTTGTGGTATCGGACAGATAAACCAGGTATTCCGATCCTGTTTTTTGCAAGACAATATGATGTTGATGCCAGTTCAGGATGTGGGATCATCGAAATGAGATCTGACCGTTCTGCGATCATGCGGCTAAATCCCTGACCTTTCCGCATTGATTCCAGCCAGTCTTCATCACAGGCATTTGCCAGTACCCTGCAATCATAAGGATCCATGAAAATGGGATTCATTCCGCGGAGAAAACTTTTCCAGATCCAGCCGGGATTACCTCCCAGGCCCCAAATATGATCCGTATCATTAAGAATTACTTTGGACCCGTCGGCAGGCGGAGGATTATCACGGTATCCTCCATCCGGATTAGGTGAGATCCAGTCAGCCGGACTGTCATATAAAACCTTATTACTTCCTCCCCTGTACTGAAATGTCATACCCACGGGATGCTGTTCCGGAAGACTTTTCTCGTAATTCTTTATAAATCTTATCATGTCGTACTGCCATTCAGTTGAAGGGGGATGATTTTCGTTCGAGATTTCATACAGTACATTGTCATATTTGTTCAGAACATCAACAACATGCATCACATATGCTTTCTGGATTGAATTAATTCTTACATCTCCAATTGTATGGATCTCAGTAGCTTTACCATCTCCGTCAGCATCACCATTTATCCCATTGATATTATTGCCCGGGTGAAAAGGATGATTCTCATAAGGCTCCCGGAGAGAACTGAACTCCCCATCCTTCAAAAAGCATCACTGAAACATAAATACCTGCTTCATATGCCAGCTTGATCCTTTCTTCCAGACGTGCAAAATAATCCGGGTTAAGACGTTCCAGGTCAAATTTCAAATTGCCGTCAAGTGCCTGTCCCGGACCGATACGAACCCAGGGGTGAGGTTCCACCATGATTTTGCGGGGCTTTTTCTCCTTGTTCCCCTCAGTATTCCAACTGAGCAATTCCCATGCCCACATCCGCATGAAATTGTGGTTATACCGTTTCATCCAATCAAGGTAACTCTTATAGTCAAATTTATCCGGATTGTCAGAAGAAATCATATCCACAAGGTTATTCCATGTATGAGAACCGGTAAGATAAACTGCCCTGCCGGAATTATCGGTAAAATAGCGTGGATTCTTTTCACTGACCTTCACAGGACCGTTGAAACCGGTTGTCTGTCCATGTACAGCAATAATAAATAGTGCCATAAACAAGGAAGGTTGCGATAAAGTCTTTTTTTCGAAATGTCTTCATGACCTGATTTATTTTATTGTTCAAATATTAAAATTATCTGCAACCGGCTAACTACGTATTAAAATATGTATTAAAATACATATTTTAATACGTAGATATTGTTTTATCGTATTCGTAACCGGAGATGAGGTTTGGCATACTTGTTATAAATGTTCAGTGTTAAGGGTCCGGTATTTTGTTTAGTGTTAAAGTTACAAAAGAGAACATTACGAGACAAAAAATAATCTGGCCTGCCGGGCCGGACTAAAATATCGTTGCGGGGATTGAGCATTATCCAGTTCGGTATGGCAGACATCGAAGGCGGATCATTGCTTTCATAGTATGAACTTGTTATGGTATCTTCTGACCCTGCAAATAAGGGATTATTACATCATTCTTGTAATCATCTGTACCATCATAGGTCAGGGTAACAACCGGAACTCCGGTTAATTTCCTTATCTCGCTGGTCATCGCCTCGGTGACAAGTGAGGGACAGCAGAATGCGGGATTAGCCTGAACAAACAGCGATACGTCGGGATAATTCCCGAGGATGTAAAATATCTTCAGAATATTTTCGTACGATTCACCTGAGTGATAAGGACTGATGTTGAACCTCTCAAGATGTTTCTCAAGGTTCTTTGGATTAATGATCTTCTGCGGTCCCAGATACTTTTCAAAATAACGGTAATATTTATCCTCAAGTAATTTCAGGCAGGAGCTGATCAGTCTGTGCTGTGCTGCCTTCAGGTATTCTCCTCTGTATATGGTCCTGCGTATCGAATTGTCAAGCGACATCTTGACATAATCGGCATAAGATGTAGTTATCACCTCGCCCCCGGCTTCTTCTATAGCATGATTCAGTCTCTGATTCATAATATCATTATCGCATACATAAAAATCGCCGAACAAACCAACTTTTGGTCTGTTACCCTTTGTGCGCGGAATATTGTCAATCAATCCGATCACCTCCGCAACAGCCTTATCCATAGATTTCACCCCGAGAAATGCACTTTCGAGGACCTTAACACTCTCCCGGACAGCCCTGTCAGTTTCACCTTTATTAATCTCATAAGGCCTTATTTTACAGGCTGTCATCCGTATCAGACCACCCAGCAGGTAAGCAAAGTAGGCATAATAGCAGGCGCTAAGGGATATCTCAAGATGTGTCAGTAACCCAGAATAAACATGAGCTTTCTCCATGCCCTGCCCGTGATTCTCAAGAATGCTTTTAATATACTGGGGATACAACCTGATATTACACGAAAGCTTTGAATCAATTGCCCAAAGCATGGTATTTTCTGGTTCAAGCTTTTGTTCCCTGATATATTCGATGAATTCCTGTGCAATGATATTTATCGGCAGGCACTGGCCGGTATTATGCGCCATGCTCTTTTTTATGATCAGTTCACTGGATCTCATCAGGCGTGCATCTATACCTATTCTTTTAAAATTGGCAACCAGTAATGGTGTAACGATCGGATCCCATGCCGGGAAAAGCAGTGTCTTGCCTGCAATTTCCCTTGATATCTGAGGAAAAATCTGTTTCGATCTAATCCCGGTTTTGTATCGGAGATTGCCGAATGATTCCTGAATGAACGCATAGCCGCTTCAATCCTGGTCTCATAACCTAAATTCGAATCATGCTCATCAATCTGGAGAATAAGATAAGGCTTATGGCAACTGTCAAAAATCTTTTTGAAATATTCAATGATGAAAGAATCAGGGGCACATTTAAATGCTGTTATAAGGACCGGGTAAAGATTCCTTGTTTCAGCAATTATCCTGGCTGTTCCCAGAATTCTTGAAACAAAATACCAGGGCACTGTTTTTAATAAGACAGCAATATCCTCCAGGTCAATTTCGTCTGAAGGGATCATATCCTGGTAAAAGGATTTAATTCCGAGACTGTTAAAAATATCCGGGATTCCCTTATTTAAAATCAGGAGAAAGAACAATGTAAGGCCTGCCCAGCAAAACAACAGAGATATTCTTATCGGGTTGAAACTCTGAATTGAATACATTCACAAATTTTTTCTTCCGGTCCGAATAATATGAAATTGCTTCGCTGAAAGCATTAAGCACAGTCAGATAATTAATATTGTTTTTCAGGACAGGCTTCAAGCACTGATAAAGCTTACCGCGCAACAAAATATTTTCCTTTCTGGAAGTTCAGCAGAGGAGTAAGGCACTTATCCGGAATATTGTTTATTTTAAGATTGTAAACAAGCGATGCACTGAACTGCGTATAATAGCAATATTGCCCTTCAGAATTTTTCGGTCTTTCTCTTGTTTGCAGTAACGTACCGGAATGAAAGATATAATCTGCTTTTGACGAGAGGTAAATAACATGGCCAAAGATCGAATTGATCGGAGCGCAAAATTCAGCTCCCGCAAGACATTTACCTGTTTTCAGCGACTCATGGAAATTCCCGCTGGTTACGGTACGTACCGACAGATTATTAAAGAACCTTCTCCATAGCGGTAATTCTTCGAACATATGAAGAGTGGCAGGTATCCCGATTGTAACTTCATGTTTAAAAGAAACCGGGATCGGAAGAGAAAATATTTTCTTTCTGTTTTCCAGGAGATCAAATCCTGTCTGTTCCCCGAAACATATTTTTGAGTATCATAGTCCCTGCCGCACATAAAGCCGTAAGCAACCTTTTCTCCCGAAACGGTTGTAAGGCTGATACAGCAATTATTATTGCAGAGATTTACAGGTTTCAGTTTCCAGGGCAATCTCTTCGCGACAAAGGCCAATTCCCCTGAAGCCTGTTTTCTTTATACCCTCCTCATGAAGCATGAGTGCAGTTCCCAGTGCGCCCGTCAGGTGACAGTATTTCGAAACGATAGATCGGTTTGTTTAATCTCTGCTCGAAAGCTGCAACCAGCGATTTGTTTTTTGCCGTTGCACCCTGGAAACATATATTTTTACCTACAAGGGATTCTGTTGCGACTTTTTTCAGGTAATTTTCGGTAACGGAATGAAGTGCGGTCGCAAGGATCTCACTTACCGAATATCCTTTATTCAGGAGCTGGCTTATATCCCTTTCCATGAATACGGCACAGCGGTCGCTGGCCAGGGGTGCCCTGATATTTTCTGCCTTATCTGAATAATCGGATCAACGAACAACCCAGCTTTTTTGCCTGTTCGTGCAAGAAAACTTCCGGTACCTGCTGCACAAACAGTATTCATCTGGGAAAATGTTACATTCCCGTTATGCATCAGTGTGAACTTGGCATCCTGTCCGCCGATCTCAATGATTGTATCTGTCAGGGGATTAAGTTCATAAGCAGCCCTGGCATGAGAGGTTATCTCATCAATTATCAGGTCGGCATTTATTATTTTTCCGATGAACTTTCTGCCCGAACCGGTTGTCCCTATACCTTTTATTTCCGGCTTAATTCTCTTATTATCAAATACCAGTTCAATAGCTTCAAGGATAGATTTGACGGCAGAAACCGGTTTTCCGGCTGTATAAGTATAAAACCCGGCAACCGGATTTTTATTTTCATCGATAAGAACAGCCTTCGTGCTTGTTGAGCCGATATCAATTCCGATATATACCGGCAGAATTGTACCGGGAATTAATTTCTGATAGATATCGATTTCAACTTCCGCCGGATGGTATGAAATTTCAGGTTTGAACCGGAATGATTCTTCATTTGTAAAATCAGGATAGCTTGTTAATTTTAATGAAAGCGGTTCGTGAAAATACTCCTTTTCTTTTATGGTTTCCGCAAGAATATCCCCAAAAGAGCTGATATTAACCGGTTTCGGAAATTTCTTTTCCTTGAGCAGGATCAAACCGGCTCCTATTGCTCCGAACAGGTGAGAATCTTCGTTAACAAGAAATGTGGTTTTTAAATGTCTCTCCATATATCCCCTGACAATCGGATTCCTTGAAATACCTCCCGTGATCAGCAGAGGAAGATCAGGAGTCTCCCTGCTGCAAACAGTGTTGATAATGTTTTCGGCCAGCCCCTTACACAGACTTTCACAAATAGCTCCGACAGAATAACCTCGCTGCTGGGCATGAATAATATCCGTATTGGCAAATACAGCGCACCGGGAGGCAATTGAGGGAATTGCCTCCTTGTTTTCCAGAGCTTTATTACACAGCTCTTCAATCCCTGAAAGGTTCAGCCTTCCGGCCTGCTGGTCGAGAAAGCTTCCTGTACCGGCTGCACATGATGTAGTTTGTTTTTGTAGACTGATAACTCCCATCGTGACCGAACCTGATCAGCATAAATTTCTCGGCGCCAATATGAAGAATTGAAGCCGCTTCCCGGCACAGGTGCTTTGCAGCAGCTATTATTGCCACCTGGGTATTATATACGAAAACAAGATTTTTGTTCAGGCACATTGAAGAATCAGTACATGCAATTGCCCTGATCCGGGACAGATCAAATATCCGACCGGCATGCAGTAAGGTATCACGTATATTTCCCTTATGAAATCCATAGAATTCGTTCAGGATCTTGCCATCGGCATCAAGCTGCACAACTGATACAGAAACAGAGCCGATATCAATACCAAGAACAGTATCCCGACTTGTAATGGATTCAGCCATTTTCTCCTTTCCGAATATTAATTCTGATAGATTCCCGAAAGGAAAGGTACGAGATAAATGAATATGATTTTTGTGAAACAACAGATTAGTGTGAGTGATGCTCTCCTGCAATATTTAAGACCGATCCGACAAATCTGTCCGGAGTTCGAAGTCGGAAGACCGGAAACGGAAGTTTTAAATCTCAGTTTATCTCAAAATCAGGTAAGGTCAGACTATTACAGGCTTTATTCTTCTTATAAACAGGATCAATAAGATAAAAGCCAGGGGATACAACATCCCTGATGCAATCCACAGAGGTAAATACGAATGATTCTGAACAATAACACCTATCAGAGGATTGATGATCAGTCCCGCAATTGCACCTGCTGACCCGGCCATCCCGACCATTGTCGAAGTGGCGTTCTTTCCAAAAAGTTCACTTGTTATTGTGATATAATTTGTTATCCAGAAACCATGGGCCAGCATGATAACTGACATAAAGAAAATTGCCATCCCGACACTTGAAACCGTTGCGGTCAATGGAGCTGTCATTGTAAGCAGGGCTGCAATGCCCATTACCGATTTTCTTGCTTTATCAGTTGAAACTCCCGATCTGATCAGCTTATCGGATACCCATCCTCCGAACATGTTAGATACTCCGAGAGCGAAAAAGGGGATCCAGAGAAGCTCCCCCACCCTTTCAAATGAAACATTCCTTTCAGCATTAAGGTATTTGGGGATCCAGAACATGAAGAAATAGAAAACCGGATCGAGCAGAAACCGGATAACTATCAGCGCCCAGGCCTGCTTTGTGGATAATATCTTTCGTATGGAAATCTTAATTACATTGTGGCCGATCGGTTCAGATTCGCTATTTTCATCCTGATTGATTATAGCCAACTCCCCGGGGGTTATCAGTTTTGATTTCGAAGGTTTATTGAATACAAGTAACCATATAATAACCCATGTTATCCCGATTGATCCGGTAATTATAAAAGCTCCTCTCCAGCCGAGTGCTGAAACGAGATAGACAGTTAGCGGCGGCGCCAGAACCGCACCCAGGGCTGACCCTCCGATTGCAATTCCCATTGCCGTTGCCCTCTCTTTTTTCGGGAACCACTCTGTAACACCCTTTGATGCTCCCGGGAAACATCCGCCTTCACCGAATCCAAGGAAAAACCTGGCAATTCCAAGCTGGCCTGAATTCCGGACTGCTCCATGCAGTGCATTAGCGATGGACCACAAACCGACTGAAACCGCCAGACCTATTCGTGTCCCGAATCTGTCTATCAGCCAGCCGCCGACAGAGAACATTATTGCATAACTGACCAGAAAAGCAGTGTTTATCCATCCGTACTCAACATCAGAGATATTAAAATCGGTTTTTATTTTCAGAATTGCTACGGACAGAACCTGCCTGTCGAGGAAGCTGAGTGCGGTTGCTACAAGCAGCAGCCCAGCTATTATCCATCTTAAATTCTTTATCCTTAACACTATTATTTTGTATCAATTACAACTGAATCAATGTCAAGGAATTCTGCGATCTGCTTAATAAGCGATGCCTTATGTCCGATCCCCAGTGCGAAATGGTGTGTAGGTCCTTCACTGAACCATCTTTTAAGGAAGGTTTTTACATCAGGTTTAAAAAAGCCGCGGGTATTTGTATTTCCTGTGGGAGGTACCGGTCCGGCAACCGATTCTCCTTCGGCTATCACAAATTTGAATTTACAGTCGGCCTTCTGAGTGATCCCCAGCATTGTAACCGGACCCTCCTTAATTTTAAATTCAACGCTGGCACCCCTTCCGGGCTTACCATGATATTTTAACAAGCTTCGCAAAACAGGTTTCCCCTGTGCAATATTTATATGATGAGGCCCGTCATGCCCCACAAGTACAAATCCTTCATTGAAATCCACCGGATGAAACTCGGCGAAGCTTCCACCCATTTCCAGACGATCCATGATCATCATTGCGATGCATGTCTTCAGATCAAGTTCACCGCACATTGGGAATCCCGATGCGGTAAGCAAAGAATTTCCAACAATAAGATTCGCCATAAGACGTCTTATTTCGGAACCCTCAATTGATTCATAATAATAGGCCAGGCCGTCGAGCCTTTTTTCAGTGACAAATTTTTCAAGTGCAATACCTGCCCTGGCTGCCTCCATCAGATCAGCACCGGTCAGCTTAACTGCAACAGGATCACTTCCGGGATCGGGAGTATCAAAAAAGCCAAGTATTCTTTCTTTCTCCTTCTGAATTTCACTATCCGTGGTTTTAATGTAATGCCTGTAAATATCTTCCGGTTCTGTCTGAACAATATGACAGCCGAATGCAGAAGTGAGGAGAGTGGGGTCGGTATGCATGTCCAGCATTGCCTCAAGAACATGCCCCATTTGTCCGATACGGGAACGCTTCAGGTCATGAAGTACATGAGCAATTTTGCAAAATCCTTCTATTTCTGCCTCAGCAACCGGATCATCATACAAATTACCTATAATCACCGGGGGAATTTTCCTTCCCATATGCAATGCAACACTGTTAAATTCTGGAATTGCACAGATATCATCATTCAACAGTTGCATGTATGTGCTGGCTTTTTTATAGTCAAGAGCCTTTAAAGGTTGAAGTGCAACCAGAACGATCGGTGTCCTTACTTCCCGGAAAATAGTCCCGATTGTACTTGATGTAGCGTATGTGACCATATCGACAAACAACAGGTCCAGGTCCGCCGAATTGATCTCCGGTACGGCTGCATAGGCAGTTTCGGCACAATCTGAGACCCCGAAATCAAAAATACTGACATTATACTTTTCCAGAATTGCCCTGAATTCGGTTATTTTATTCTTAATCTCACCGAGCAATCCGTCAAACTGTGACCAGTAAGTATGATGGCCGACGCTATAGATCCCGACATTTGCAGTCAACGGTTTGCGTCTTTGAATAACCGGTTTCTGTGAATATCCCATTTCACAATTATTATTTCTCGAATTTATATCCTAATCCGAAAAGTCCGTGGAATCCGGCCTGGGGTACTATTGCATGTCCCTCAGCAATACCGACATTCGCTATTGCAGCAGTTGCTTTTGCCTCCAGACTGAAAAATAATCCTTTAATGATACGGAATCTCTTCTCAGCAGTAACCTGGAAGCCCGGTCCTGAAAAATGATATCCCCTGTTAAAAAGTCCCTGGTGTGTATCATATTCCATATTGCGAACAATGCTTTCGGGATGTGAAACTATGACACCTGCACCGAGCCTGAGGATTACCGGATCAGTCATCCATATCCTGTTAATTGTAAGATAATTATATCCATGGCTTACCGAAAAATATTGTATCTCTGGAGTATTGTTTGTCAGATAAAGCTTCAGATGCGTCAGTTCCATTTCCCAGCCTTTTCGGTTTTTGGATGTCCCTATTTTCCATGAATAATATACCGGGAGCTGAAAGGCTTCCGTACGGTAGTGTGCCGTTAATTCAATCTTCTCATATCCTTCCTGTTCAAGGACAAGAGGCATCCTGAAACAATAAGCATCTCCAAGGGAAAAATTAAATGCCCATGACCGCTGACCAAAAATATCCTGATTGCAGTGTGAAAAACCCTGTCAGAAATATTGTGGCAATGGCCAGTCTTTTTATTTCTTAAGTCTTTATTTTCATTTTAAAAACTATAAATAGCCGTCAATATAACATCATCTTTATGCCTCACGGGAAGAAGGGTCCATTTAGTGTCTTTTCTTGCCCTGACCATGAACTTTCCAATTCCGTAGCCCATGGCAGCCCCAAGTACAACATCTGAAAACCAGTGGGTATCTTCGGTAATTCTTGATAAGCCGGCACCTGTTGCTATAGTATAACAAATCACGGGAATGATTTTTTTGTCTTTATACTGTTCTGCAATAACCGTTGCAAGCCCGAATGCTTCAATAGTATGCCCTGACGGGAAAGCATCATATTTTGAAACAGGCCCTCCTGTAAATCTCCGCAACGATTCAGGAAAACCGTGCCACTGGTCTATCCCGTTTTCGAATGAAGGCCTTTGCCTCCCGAAAATGAGCTTCCCGATCTGTACGATAAACCCTGTATGAAACCATGTCTGGAGTGCAATTAAACCTGTCTGCTTCGCCTTTTTATTATGAGCCAGAGTTCCGGTAAGAAGAAACAGAGTTCCGGTCCCTAATACAAAAGGATCATCTCCAACCTGTGTAATTACGGGACTTATATTTGAAACCCATCCATGATTATTCTGAAAGTTCTTTACTGATGAATATATTTCCTCATCATAAACAAAAGACAAGGTAGTAACTGATATTACGGGTACCCAAAATGCAAGATCCTTCTTTTCGATCCTCAATGGGGAGGTCCATAATTTACCCTCATCTCTGACCAAGGAGGAAAGGAACCATTCCTGTTTGCCGGAAAGTGAATCAGTAGGCTGATTGAGATCAGATTCACAAATTTGAGAAAATATGGTTTGAAAATCAACCATAAATAAAATCAGAAGTATTATGCGCCATAATAGTTTGATTCCGATCATTTCAAGATTATCTTAATATTCCTCAGATATCCAGGTATCCATAAATGATGAGAATAAACATCCTTTAATGAATTCCTACCAAATTTACAGATATCCCGGGATCTGAAATCAGGGAAACTGTAAATAATTAAAATGAATACGGAATAGCACTCCCGGATGAATTAAAATACCTATTTTATAATTTTCATAATCGATAATCTTAATTTTGCCCTCCCTACCCCCTTTTTTAATAGGGTAGTATTATAAATATGTATATATTTTATATTTATACCCTCATAATTTATTACTTTTAATCAATATTATTACTCTTTTTTGCAAATACCCCTTTTTTTTATATGTTCGCATCTTCAAATTAATGGTTTTTAATTTTAAGGTCTAATATGAAAACATTAAAGAAGAAGTATCTGCTGATAGCGTTTATTCTGCTGTTTATTAATTCGGTGTTTTTGCATCTGCCGGAACACCGATTGATTCCGGTGCAACAGCATGGATGCTCACATCAACAGCACTCGTTTTGTTGATGATCCCCGGACTGGCAATGTTTTACGGCGGACTTGTCAGAACCAAGAATGTTCTCGGAACAATAATGCACAGCTTTGTTGCAATGGGAATTATCAGTGTCCTGTGGGTAATAATTGGTTACAGCATGTGTTTCGGAGGGAACGTGCTGGGGGGTTTTTCGGATGGAACAGGGATTACCTTTTCCTTAAAGGTATTGATACCAATATAATGGATGCCGGGATACCCGAGTATGTTTTTTCGATGTTCCAGGGTAAATTTGCAATAATTACACCGGCACTTATAGCCGGTGCATTTGCAGAAAGAGTGTCGTTTAAATCATATTGCTTCTTTATTGCTCTCTGGAGCATATTCGTTTATAATCCTCTGTGCCATTGGGTATGGTCGTCCGATGGGTTCCTGTTTAATCTCGGAGCCAAAGGTGCAATTGACTTTGCAGGCGGGACAGTCGTACATATTTCTGCAGGCGTAAGCGGACTGGTTGCAGCAATTTATCTGGGTTCGCGGCGCGGTTATCCTTACCAGGTGATAAGGCCGAATAATATGGTAATTACCATGCTCGGAGCAGGACTATTATGGGTTGGCTGGTTCGGATTTAATGCAGGAAGCAGTATTTCTTCGGGATTAAGTACCGCTCAGGCTCTTACAGCAACCCAGGTTGCTGCTGCAGCAGGAGCCCTTTCATGGATAATCATTGAAAGCTTTCATCATGAGGGAAAAGCAACAGCTCTTGGTTTTGCCAGTGGCATTCTGGCCGGACTTGTTGCCGTAACTCCAGCTGCCGGTGTTGTAAAGCCATACGGTGCAATGATACTTGGAATGTTGCCTCACTGGCATGCTATATGGCTATCCAGCTCAAAAACAAGCTGGGATATGATGATAGTCTCGATGCTTTCGGCATCCATGGTGTAGGAGGAATTGTGGGTGCCCTGTTACTTACATTTTTTATCAGAAAATCCTGGATGGCTGAAGCAGCAGCTGCCTCCGACGGTGTATGGACAATATGGAACCAGCTGGGTGTTCAGGCTCTGGCAGTAATGATAGCAATTGTCATTTGCCGGAGGAATGACTTTCCTGATCATTTTCCTTCTCGATAAGACCATAAAATTCAGATCGTCATGCAACGACGAAATGGCAGGTCTCGACAGAGCATATCACGGAGAAAGAGGATACGGAATGCTGAATCCGAATTAACTAAGAATCGGAATTGATTAATCTGTTTAATTCATGATTACCAAGTTCATGAATTCCTTTGGTTACTTGTGATAACCGAGGCCTTCGCGGTTAAAGTATTTTACCAAGGTTCAGGATTTCATAAAGGAACCTGGAACCTGGAACTGAAAAAATAATTTAAATTTAAATAATATTATGAAGCTCATAACTGCAATAATCAGGGAGGTTCAACTCGACAGAGTCCGGGAAGCGCTTATCGCTGCCGAAATTACCAGGATCACCGTAAGCCGTGTATCGGGGCATGGCCAGCAAAGGATCGAAGAGATGTACAGGGGACAGAGAATTGTCCCTGACCTCATACCCAAAGATCAAGATTGACATAGCCGTTAATGATTCATTTGTTGATATAACAGTGGATACTATCCTTAAATCGGCAAAGACCAATGGAGCAGAGGGACGTGTTGGTGACGGTAAGATATTTATCACTCCGCTGGAGGAGTGCATAAGGATCCGTACCGGAGAACGAGGGAGTTCTGCGATCTGATTATTTATAGGAATCGAGATGAACGCTCTTTACTGCTCTTCCTGAAGGATCGATCATATTCTGAAATGAGGAATCCCAGGCAAGCGCTTCCGCGGTGCTGCATGCAACCGAGGGTACAGAGGGGACACATGCTGCCGCAGCATCTGAGGGAAAATGCTCGGCAAAAATCGATCTGTAAAAGTATTCCTCCTTTGACATGGGCGGATTGACCGGGAAACGGTATCTCGGCATTCTTAAGCTATTGTCAGTGATCTCTTTTGATGCCATGGCACGCAATGTATCTATCCAGTTATATCCAACCCCGTCCGAGAACTGTTCTTTCTGTCTCCATGCAACCTCGCCAGGCAGATAATCCTCAAAAGATTTTCTCAGAATCCACTTCTCAATTCTTCCACCTGAAGCCATCTTATCAGCAGGATTTATTCTCATTGCAGTATCCAGGAATTCCTTATCCAGGAAAGGAACCCTTCCTTCAACTCCCCATGCTGCAAGGGATTTGTTTGCTCGCAGACAATCATACAGGTGGAGCTTGCTTAACTTTCGAACAGTCTCTTCATGAAATGCTTTTGGGTTTGGCGCCTTATGGAAGTAAAGATATCCTCCGAAAATTTCATCGGCACCTTCTCCGGAAAGTACCATTTTTACACCCATCGATTTTATGACCCGAGCCAGGAGATACATGGGAGTTGAAGCCCTTACCGAAGTCACATCGTAAGTTTCAATGTGATAGATCACATCCCGGAGGGCATCCAGTCCTTCCTCGATTGTAAAATGTATTTCATGGTGAACTGTGCCGATATGCCTGGCCACCTTCTTCGCAGCAGCCAGATCGGGGGATCCTTCAAGACCTATTGCAAAAGAGTGAAGCCTTGGCCAGTATGCATCAACCTTATCATCAGCCTCAATTCTTCTGGGAGCATATTTTCTTGCGACAGCCGAAATTATCGATGAATCCAGTCCGCCTGAAAGCAGCACTCCATAAGGAACATCAGACATTAACTGCCTGTGAACGGCATCTTCAAGTGAGCTCCTCAATTCATCAGGTGAGGTAAGGTTTTTCTCAACAGCTTCATATTCCATCCAGTCACGCTTATACCATCTAGTCATAACTCCGTCCCGGCTGTAGAGATAGTGCCCCGGAAGGAACTCTTCTATTTTCTTACAAACACCTTCAAGAGCTTTTAATTCTGATGCGACAAAAAAGTTACCATGCTGGTCCCATCCGATATAAAGTGGAACAATCCCGATATGGTCCCTTGCAATGAGATAACAATCCTTTTCCTTGTCGTATAAGGCAAAAGCAAATATGCCGTTCATATCCTCAAGGAAAGATGGACCCTTATCCCTGTACAACGGCAGGATCACTTCGCAGTCGGAATGTGTCCTGAATTCATAGCTGGCTTCATATTTTTTCCGTAATTCAAGATGATTGTATATTTCCCCGTTAACCGAAAGGATAAGATTTCCGTCTGCACTTGTCAATGGCTGTCTCCCGGATTCCGGATCAACTATCGATAATCTCTCATGGGCAAGGATCGCTTTCTCACAACAATAAATGCCTGACCAGTCGGGACCCCTGTGACGAAGCTTGTTGGACATTTTCAGAACAACCGGTTTCAGCTCCGTAAAATTTACTTTCAGATCAAAAACACCAACGATACCACACATCTGATACTTTTTTAATTTGAAATATCTTTCCACCCGGAGACAACTGAATCTATCAAACCGGTAGCTGCAAAACTAATAAATAAATTGATTTAATAATTAATAACAGTAATTAATTTATAAATTTCATACATATTAATTAATTCAATACTATTATTTACTTTCATTTATTAATCTGGCTGGTGTTTTTAGTTAATTTTATTAATCCATCATTATTTAAATTGTCCAGCCATGATTTCCTTCCTCATCCGGAAGAAAGCATTCATATGTATTTTGTGTGGTTTGTATTACAGGAAGAGATTCTATCCCGTTGAAATCCTCTTTACCCAGACCAAGGTTCTTTAAATCTGAAGCATAACAATTGAACTTCTTATAATATTCAGCTTCTGCATAATATACCATCCTCAAAGCCCATTTTCTATCAAAATCCGTATCCGGAACAAACTGCTCGCTACCGGATCCTGCCTTCTTATCTGAGAACTGAAGGTAACCCCACATTTCAGGCATATGCATATTGATCCGGCCCTGAGGCGACCACACCCAGTTGTTTTCCGGATAGGGTTTGCCGGTCGCCGGATTGACCTCCTTCTTATATTTACCACCTTCAATAATCGTCCGCCATTCCACCCTTGAAAAATCTATCCGCCAATGATCGCCGGCTTTCGGAAGTCCCGCCTTGTTACATTCCTTTAATACCTGTAAGGGTATGGCTATTTCAACATTCCAGCCCCGGTCAACGTCAGAAGGATAATTTATGGTACCTTTAATATCTGTCCCCACCTTCAGTCCGTTTATATTCCAGTTAATTACAGCCGGACCTCCGTCACGGTAAGGTTTTATCAGAAGAAGATCCCATGGCGTGCCATAAGCATTCACCTCAAGCTCATAATAAGCATGAGTGTCACCATCGGGATCAATAAATACCTCAAAATCGTTATCATAAAATATTACAGTATCCCTCTGTCTCAGAGTTGCCCATATATGCGGCTCCTCAAGCTCTGCTGCAACATATAGGTAAGAATCATCCCACAGCATCTTTGCGCGAGTCCTGAATTCCGGTTGTGGCTTAAGGTCGCCTTCAATATCAACGAAATTGTCTGTCCATGGAACAGCTTCCCAGTCTGACTCATTCAGAATTCCATCAAGGGTTATTACGCTGCCTGTTCTGTAACAGACATAACTTTTAGGGTCGGGTTCCGGAGGAATAACTGATACAGCATTATCAATTGTCCCCTGTGACCTGGAACATGATACCTGAAATATCAGCAAACCTGCAAAAATAACAGCCGGCAGGATCCTGCGGCAGAAAGTCTGATTTTCCTGTTTCATCATAATAATAAAATTTCACTGTTATCCGATTAAATACAGGTCGCTCCTACGGAGCTAAAATAATGGAGGGAACTCATTTCTACAAACAGTTCACTCCTACGGAGTTTGGCTTTTCAGAGTCCCGTTAGGGACGACCTGTTTGTAGAAATAAAGTATAAACATAAATGTAAGCCCCATCGGGGCGGCCTGTAATTCGTTTCGTTAATATTAAAAATTTAATTCTCATCAACAAATTTAGTCTTAACTGTTAACTGTGCCAATGGCAATGAACAGAATTTTTTTTTAATCTGCTGATTTTAATCTCTCCATTTAAAATCCTTTTGTGCACCTTTGTATATAAAGTACAAATGAACAATTTAATATAACCTGTTTATTTTATATGTATGAAAAGAATATATCCTTTTCTGATCTTATTGGTAATTATACCATTTCAGCTTTTATCTCAACCGTTTATTCACCTTATCAATAATAACTGGAAAGCAAAAAGAGCTTCTGATGTTCTTATTGACGGGAACCAGCTTACCAGTATGCAATTTAATCCCGAGGGCTGGATTGAAGCAGTAGTCCCCGGAACAGTTCTGACTACACTTCTTCATAACAAGCTGGTTCCTGATCCGTTTTTCGGACTGAATAATAATTTAATCCCCGACATTTATGACACCGGACGGGATTATTACACATGGTGGTTCTACAATGAATTTGAGATCCCTGAAGTCAGGGATGGACAAGAGGTATGGCTTAATTTCAGGGGAATAAATTACTTTGCCGATATCTTCCTCAACGGGAAGCGGGTAAATACCAGGACCCATCGGGGAATGTTCCTCAGGGAGAAATACCTGGTTACTCAATATCTTAACAAGGGAAAGCCAAACAGGCTGGCGGTATGGGTAGCGCCTCCTGATCCTGCAGGAAATGCAGCAGCCGGTCAGGGTGGCGATGGTACAATCGGCCGTAATGTGGCAATGCAATTCACCGCCGGGTGGGACTGGATATGCCCGGTCCGCGACAGGAATACCGGCATCTGGGATCAGGTAAACATTGAGATTACCGGAGCAGTTGATATCAGGAATCCCCTTATTGAGACCAAGGTACCGGGAACACGTATACCGGGAGATAAGCAGGCTCCGGCCTTTGTCAGAACGGCAGTGGAGCTTAAAAATGCCTCATCCAGAATAGTGAATGGTATTCTGAGACTTGAATTCGATCAGCAGAAAGTCAGCATAAATGCCATCCTCGAACCTGATGAAGAAAAAGTATTCTCATTTCCCGAAATTAAGGTTGAAGATCCGAAACTGTGGTGGCCAAACGGTATGGGAGACCAGCCTTTATACAGGATGAAAATAGATTTTGTTGAACAGGATGGAACGAAAGGTGATTCGGAAACTGTTTCATTCGGCATAAGGGAGACATCAAACAATTTCGACAAGGAGATAACTGCACAGGTCTTCTCTGTGAACGGACAGAAAGTCTTTATAAAAGGCGGTAATTGGATTGCTTCCGATGCACTTTTAAGGCTGACTAAAGAGAGATACGATGCCGAAGTAAGACATCATGCCGGTATGAATATGAATATGATCAGGGTCTGGGGAGGGGGACTTACAGAACGGCCTGAATTCTATGAAGCATGTGACAAATACGGGATACTTGTATGGCAGGATATCTGGATCACCGGTGACTGTAACGGAGAATGGAACGACCCCCTGAAAAAAGAATCACAGGCACGGCGAAAAGCTTATCCCGATGACCATGATCTGTTCCTTGAATCGCTTGTTGACCAGATAAAAATGC
Organism: uncultured Bacteroidales bacterium; assembly: GCA_963700275.1. Classification (GTDB taxonomy): domain Bacteria; phylum Bacteroidota; class Bacteroidia; order Bacteroidales; family VadinHA17; genus LD21. The sequence continues at coordinate 207,135 of CAVOWZ010000011.1, forward strand.
TCCGGAATCACCCGAGTCTGTACCTCTGGTGCGGCGGAAATGAGACTTATCCCTCCCCCCGACATACTGCAGGCCCTGGAAAAAATTATATTCCGGAAGTATGATCCCTCAAGATACTTTCTTGATATGTCAACTTCGCCAAAGCTGATGACAAACAAGATCGGAGGTGTCGGAGATGGCCCTTACGGTATCAGAGAGCCTGAAAAGATCTTTACCGAAAGATCATTCCCGTTTAATCCTGAAACAGGATCAATAGGAATTCCGAACTATGATGGCCTTATAAAATTCATGCCGGAAAATGAACTGAACCCGCCCCAATCACCAAGAACATCCGGATCCTGGGCATATCATAAATATCTGCCGCTTATGGATTTTCCCGACAGATATGGAAAAGTGAAAGATATCCAGGATTTCTGCATGAAGGCACAACTGGTTAGTTACGAGCAATACCGTGCGCTTCAGGAGGCTTTCAACCATAAGATGTGGGATTGGTATACCGGAATGCTTGTATGGAAGAACCAGAATCCATGGACAGCCCTGAGGGGATTTTTCTATGACTATTATCTTGATTACACGGGTGGCTATTTCGGCTATAAGCACGGTGCCGCTCCGGTTCATATACAGCTGAACCTGAATGACTCTGTCGTATGTGCTTTAAATCAGACAGCAAAAGACCTTAACAATATCACTGCAAAAATCCTGCTTTATGATCTGCATGGGAAAATGATCTCTGAGAACCAAAAAACAATCACCCTTAAAGCACATAACCTTATACTGCTTAATAAAGTCGAATTACCGGAAACCGGAGAGGGTGTTTTCTTTTTAAAGCTTCTTCTGACCGATAAGGATAAAACTATTGATGAGAATCTTTACTGGCTTTCAAATAAGCAACACTCTTATGAGAAGCTCAATGATCTTGATAAAGTGACTCTTAAGACCGGAGTAATTAAGTCTGATGATAGTCATGCAGTTATTACAATTTCAAATCCTGGTAATGAAACAGCTTTCTTCATACGGCTGAAAATATCAGACGCGAATAATGAACTGCTCCTGCCGGTTTTCCTTACTGAGAATTATTTCACATTACTCCCCGGGGAAAATAAGAGTGTTGAACTGGATTACAGCCAGGTGAAGACCCTGAATAAAACAGATGAATTCAAACTTGTTGTTGAAGGATGGAATATTGTGACTGAAGAGAAGAAATTCTGAAAACCCGGTCATCTGAAATTTCCCTGTGCAATCGTGGTCATTTCACGGTCAAGTGATTTGCCCCGGTATTGTTCATATTTGCAGTCTGCTCTTTCGCTGTTAATTATTCCCATGCTTCCGATCATGTTCCACATGGTATAACCGACATTTTTACTTTTAAATACAGAGACAACATCTTTCAGATAACTGATAGTAACATCATGCTTAGTTTTATTATAAACCCCGAATTCCTGGATCATTACCGGGATATTCTCCTGCTTTGCAAGTTCCAGATTTGTAATAATACTTCCCAATGCAACCAGAGAATTTCCCTCTGCATCAGTTATCCGACCTTCGGATGTTAACTGATAAGTCCTCTGTTTTACCCCCCATGAAGTATTACCCGGTATGATCACAATTTCTTCACTCCCATAGCTGAAAGTTATTCTATTAAAGTTCAGCCAGTCCCCTTCAGTGTTTGAGATCGTCAGACGTGTGCCGCCGGAAGGCAGGTCCACGGAATAATCTTTCCCTGAAATGTTCTGGTATCCCCATTGCGTAAGGAGTATTTTAGTCCAGTCCTCACCAGCATCAGAAGTACATATGAATATTTTTGAATAAATTTCGCCATCATCCAGCAGTATTTTCAGGGTCGATTTGTTGGAGACCTGCTGAACATTGATTGTCAGTTTTGTATCCTTCCTGAAATTTCCTTCAAGTATGAGGGAAGACTGATATTCATTCTGCCACGGTCCATAGATATATATCGGGATATCAGCCATCGGCCAGACAGGGACCGGCCAGGTATCTGAAGCGTCAACCCATGAAGCTTTGTAATGTGTAAGTGTCATGGGATCATAAACATGAAGTGCCTGAATTATATTCTTATTATTCTTTAATGAAGGTATAATCTGTCTGCTGTAATTGAGGCCGTCCACAAATATGATCCTGTCGGGATTTATCCTCTGGATTTTATCGATGGCTTCCTGCATTACATTTACATATGTGTTTTCGTCCATGTTTTTCGGCTCATTCAGCAGGTTAAAGCTGAGATCACTATATGAAATATCCTTGTAACGTTCTGCAAAATATGCCCAGTGATTTACGAAAGCTTCCTGAGCTTCCCGATCCTCCCACAAATCGAGGTCCTGATTTGAAGGCACTGAGCCCGGATTGACACAATAACCGGGTGCTCTGTGGATATTTATGCAGATATGTACCCCGTATTGTTGTCCCCATTCCAGAGCCTGGTCGATTTCAGCAATTTCTTCTTCAAGGAAAATATTCCAGTTGCCTGCTAACGTATAAGTTCTGTAATCAAGAGGAATTCTGGCAAAGTTGAATCCCAGATCTTTCATAATGATGAATTCCTCTTCAGGGAAACCATTATTTGACCACCCCACATCATATTTTCCCAGGAGATTGAATCCTTTGTGATTCCTGCTGAAGTCATTCAGGTCGATCGGAGTGAAAACGAGGGGTTTTTCATCACTTCGTTCACACCCGCAGAAAGCAATCGCTCCCAGAAATAAAATTCCGGTAATCCTGCCAAAAATTGTATCACTTATAACCTTCATTTTTAAATATCTCCCGGAACAATAATCATGGTATTTGCTCAATTATTCCTTCCCGCCAAGCGGCAATTCAATTTGTTCTCCCCAGATATATTTATTAAACCATTGCCAGTTATGCCATGTAGCTGCAAGCCTTTCTTTTGGTTTAGAAATACCATGCCCGAATCCTTTATAAACAATAAGTTCTGCAGGTACTTTCCTGTCACGCAAACCCTGGAGCAATTCATATGCGTTTGCAATTGGTACTCTTTTGTCGAATTCCCCATGCTGAATAAGCGTTGGCGTTCTGGCTTTGTTGATGTTTGTAATAGGAGAAGTCAGCTTATAGATAGATCCATCTTCCCATGGTGTAGCTTTAAGGTACTGGATTGTGAATGGATGTATATCAGTATTGACATAATATGTCGTCCAGTCACTTATCCCTGCTCCCACTGAAATTGCTTTGAACACATTTGTATTCGTTGTTAAAAAAGCTGAAATATAACCTCCCTGGCTCCAACCCATACAACCCATCATATTTTTATCGATAAACCCTTTCTTATCCAGATAATCTATACCGCTCATTACATCCCACATATCCCCAACTCCGAGATTCCTGACATTCAGGGAACGGAATGCTTCTCCGTAACCTTCTGATCCCCGGTAATTGGGCCGCAGAATAAGACATCCCTTATCAAGCCACTGTAAAACCGGATATACACCACCTCCGGGTACTGGTGTGGGGGAATCTGTCCCTGTAGGACCGCCATGAATAATAACCAGAAGGGGATATTTCTTTAAAGGATCATAATCCTTTGGTTTATGCAGCACTCCCTCAATAAGGGCTCCGTCCTTGCTTTTCCATGTAATAACCTCACTAAGTGCTGTCTTCCATCCGGAAATTTGATTGTTCATTTCAGTAATTATTCCGGGTGTTCCACCGCTAACTGAAACAAATACTTCTGTAAGCTGGTCTCCATTGCGTCCTGTGAAAGCAAAGGTCTGCCCGTCCCTGGCAAATGAAGCATTATAAACATGTTCCGGCAGGTTTCTGATGATTGTCATTGAACCTTCCTCAGGATCAATACGATATAAAGAAACATTTGTTCTGATGTAACATGGGCTGTAAATACCTGTTGATTCCCATGTAAATCCGCCAAAGCTGATATCCTGATCTTTTGCCAGTTCTCTTGTCTGACCCGTTTCACAGTTAAAAATAAAGAGCTTTTGATTTTTATAAAAAGCTGATAACGTGTCGTTTAAGCTTGTCATAAACAGAATTTCCTTTGAATCAGGTGACCAGTCCTGAAGATTGTCTACGCTGGGATTTGAAATGACTTTTTTGGTCTCTTTGGAAGAAAGGTCCAATATTGAAATATCAGTCCTGAAACCTGAAATTATAAGCGGATCAGGTCTGTGAGTAAAGGCAATCTTACTGCCATCCGGGGAGACGGAAAATGTGGAAACGGTAAAATTCCCTTCTGTCAGACGTTCCGGTTTTGGTAAAACAATACATCCTGCCTTTTCTTTTAACGAATCCACAGTTTCATAACATGGAAATTCGGCCGGATCAGGCATTTCCGGATTAAAAGCAATCTGCCAGAGATGTGATAACCTGTAATCTCTATCATCAGTTTCGAAAGAACCGTAACGCTTCTCACGCTCTTTTCTTCCGTCACTTTCTTTTTCGGTTTTAATAAATATCATTCGCTTCCCGTCAGGATGCCATTCATAATTTAAAATACCATCTTCTTCATTGGTTACTGACATTGATTCACCGCCATCAGTTCTTATTACATAAATCTGATTTTTATTGCCCCGATCCGAAATGAAAGAAATCCATTTCCCGTCAGGAGAAAATCGGGGTGAAGAACTACTGTTCTTTGAGGTATTAGTAAGCCGGATAGGCTTATCGCCGTTACGGGAAAGCCAGATCTCTGTGTCATAACGGTTATCGCTCCAGTCTGTACTACTTACAGTGAAGGCAGTATTCTTTCCATCAGGAGAAATCTGAACACTCCCGACATTACGTAAGGATATCACTTCTTCAAATGTTGGCACATGATCCTGTGCTAATGCAAAGACAGAAATTGTGCTTAATATTATGAACAATAGCCTTTTCATTTCATAAATAATTTAACGTAGTTGCTTTTTTATGCATCCTGAAATAAAATTATGGTTAAAGGTTATTGAATTATCATTTCCAGATTGATCTCATTGAACAAGCTTTCAATTTTTTCACCTCCAAACCACGTCCGAAGAATTTAAATCCTTCAATATTGCCGGAAACCGGCTTTCTTTCAATAGCATAGGAGAATGCACCATCATCAACAAATACCTCAACAGACGTTTTATCAATTATAATATCCGCGCTTATTTCCATACTTGTCCTGTCTTCGGGAGAATAGAATAAACCGTTTATCTGGTTATAATTCATATCATACCAGAAAATTTGCTGGCCATCGAGACTGAGTCCTGCATCTGTGGGATGTGATAATTTTATCTTCGTTTTAATCCGGCAGCTGGTTGATTTATTAAACTTCTGCAGCGCCTCTGATGCTTCAGTGGCATTAAGATCACTCCAGGACAATTCATTCTCCTCCAGCATATCAATTTCTTTAACCGGAGCGCTGAACATTCTGATACCATCTTTGGTCGTCCTGAGAGTCAGTTCAGTCGGAAGCAGCATCATATGTTTGAAAGGCATCCCCGGATGTGTTATCCTTCCCCACCCGATCTGGATACGCCTTCCGTCAGATTCAGGAATATTGTTGTAGGTCTGGGCTGCATATAATGCCCCGTTGCCATAATAGTATTTGCCCGCTTCCGGAGTGAACACTTTCCCGTTAAAGCTGCCGGTCATATAGGTCCCGGATGCCCCATACATAACCCATTTCATGTTTTGCCTACTTCCGTCTACCGGCAGCTCAAACAACTGGGGACATTCAAAGAATCCTGCCGTATGGCTCTGGTATTCCCAATCTTTAAGATCTGATGAAGTATATATTGAATTTCCATCCTTCTCATACAATACAATCACCCAGAATCCTCCGGGTTTATACCAGAAGACATGAGGATCGCGAAGATCTTTGGTTTGCCATCTTTCTTTGGAATCGATAACCGGATTACCGGAATACTTTGTGAAAGTCCTTCCCCTGTCAAGGCTCCAGGCAATACACTGGCGTTCATTATCAGGGCTGTCGACTGTATAAATTGCCACCAGAGGAGGAATTCCGTCTTTTCCAAAGCCCGAAGTATTTTCATAATCGATAACAGCTGACCCCGAGAACATTGTACCAAGGGAATCGGGGACCATGGCAAGAGGCAATTCTTCCCAGTGGATCAGATCCCTGCTTACGGCATGTCCCCAGCACATATTCTGCCATTCGCGCTCGAAAGGATTATGCTGGTAATACAAATGATATTCACCCTCATAAAAAACCAGTCCGTTGGGATCATTATTCCATCCCCGACGTGAACTGAAATGTATTTGCGGTCGGTTGCTTTCCCTGTATAAGCTGTCGTGACCATTAATTAAATCATCCTGGTATATTTTAGCCAGTCCTGCTTTATTTCCGGAATAAGATATTTTAAGTTCTTTCCCGTTAAACTTGCTGATATCGTAAAACACCCAGTAATCGGGGTCGGAAGGTGCCAGCCGTATAACAAAATCAAGTTCATGTTTCCCGTCGGCAAAAAAGCTCATTTTGGATTGATCTTCCTTGTGGGAAACAGGCAGGTTCAGATATCGTTTATTTACGGTCAGAGATAATTCACCGATAAGGGAATTGTTCTTTACACTACCTGAATGATTACATGAACATAATAGCAAAACCGAAAATAATAGCGTATAAATTTTTAAATCAGCCATGATAAAAGCTTTAGCTTAGAGTGTTTTTCAAATAATACTTAAATATACAACAGATTAAGATAATTTTATTACTTTAATAACAAGTCGCTTCTATGCAGCTCACTAAATCCCGTTGCATCAGAATGCTACTACATTTCTCTCTGGAATTGATTTAATAGATTTCCACCTTTTTGCTGAACAATATGTGTCGTTTTATGTTTATATATCCTGGTAAAGTATATTCCGGTATCGTACTTGCCTGAAGATGAATGGGATAATCAAACATTTCTCAGAATTTAACAAGATGTTCTCAATAACAAATATATTCAACCTGCGGAGCGGGCCAGGTAAGCCGGAAAGAAAAACCGCCCACAGGGATTTCCGCATCCCGTTGATTGGAGAGCAGGCTCCTTCCTTCACAGCTGAATCGACGACAGGTATCATCCATTTCCCTTATGATTTTGGAAGAAACTGGAAGATAATATTAAGTCACCCGATGGACTTTACACCGGTTTGCTCGACTGAATTGATCGAAATTGCAAAGCTTCACGATGAGTTCGAAAATCTGGGAGTTAAAATCCTGGTTGTATCGACAGATCCCCTTGATACACATAAGCAATGGAAGAGTGTTCTGGAAACCATTGAATATAAAAATAATGCCAGGCAAAAAATCTTATTCCCGATTGCAGATGATTCCGATCTGGTCATAGCCAGGTTATATGGTATGATCCATCGCGAATCAGATAATAATCGTGATGTAAGGGGGGTATTTATAATTGATCCCGACAATAAAATACGGGCAGAATTTTTTTATCCTCAGGAAGTCGGAAGAAATATGGATGAACTTCTGAGAACGGTCAATGCACTTCAGACAACAGATAATCATAAAGTAATGACACCTGCGAACTGGAACAAAGGACATGACGTTCTTGTCCCGTTCCCCCTGAAAGCAGATATGTCAAGGATGAATAAAGATTCCGGAGAATACTACCAGTATTCATGGTTTATGATATTTAAAAAATCAAATGGCTGGCCTCTTTTCTGAGGATCATCCGAAATCATTTTTGCCTGACTATTTTATTGTTCTCAAAGATTTCCTGATATTCTATTGCGTCATTTTTATCATACCGGATCCAGGAACCGTTTTTCATGTTATTTTTGAAATTTCCTACCACCCAGAGTTGTCCGGTTTCCCTGTAAAACAGCCACTCTCCTTCCATCTTTTCGTTAATGTAAGGTCCTGTTGCCTTTATTTTTCCCGTCTTGAAAAAATAAGTCAGCTTTTCCCCGTTTAGTTCGTAAACTTTCTGACCGTTTGCATAATTCTTTTTTTCTAACATATGCCGGTATACTATTGTGCAATTAATCTAAAATCATGTCTTTAATGCACTACTACCATCTTCCGTACTTTGGTGAAACCGCCAAAATTCATCCGATAGATATAAAATCCTGACGGATACTTGCTGCTGTTCCAGGAGACTGAATGAATGCCACTGTTGATATTGCTGTTGATCAGAACATCCAGCAGCTTCCCATTGTCATTCAACACTTCGACCAGAACGTGGCCATTGCCGGGAAGCTGGAAACGGATATTGGTTTTGTATTGTACGGGGTTTGGGAAATTCTGATAAAGCAAAATGCCGTCCGCACCGTTAATTTTTATAGTATTTGCCTCATAGTTAAAGGACTCATTCACCAGGTGCCAGTACGGTTCACTCTGCCCATTATAATTCCGCTGTAAATAGTATGTTTTAAGGGGATATCTTTGGAAAGTGCTTAGAACTACCGGAACTGCACCAGTTACCGGATGCCATTCATATAACGGGATCTCCAAAGGATTAATGGTTAATGCCATACCTCTTTCTTTAGCCAGATGGAAGAGTCCGAAATTGCCTGGTTCATGCCCGGCCAGGTAGTGGCCGATGTTATCTACATGAAACTGGTTCCTTCCAAAAATAATATAGTTTGTCATATAATCCGTCGCCAGTCCATTCTCCCCCGGACCATCCATGAAGTTGCCGTCCCTGCCGTAAATTCCTTCAATGATATGCAGACCGGCAAAAGTAGTGGAATTATTATCCAGACATCGGGTGGCCCAAGTTTCCTGCCATATTCCGCCTGTATTGCCCGGCCTGTCCCAGCGGGGAACGCCATTAGCTACATGCCGGTTATAATTGGTGAGGATATCAGCGTTTGCTGTGGAGCTTAGATCAACAGTATTGACGCCACTCATTATATTGCCATAATAGCTGCAGTGAGCCTGGTAATTCATGGCAATTGTGCCTTGCAGGTTCTTGGCACAAAGGGTGAGTCCCATGCCATGGGTTTTAAACTTTGAAATATTCAGAAGGAAGGTGTCAGGGGCGTTAACGGGCCATAAATAAGGGATCCTTTTAAAAAAGATACCATTGGGCACATTCACCCATTGAACCTTATCAGGGTTAAGAGCTGAAACCGGTGTATCAATACATTGCAGGTCGATCCCGGTGCGTTCGGCCATATCATTATATCCTCCATCCTCAAGATCATCCGGACAATTGACTTCCCGGATATAAAACTGTCCCGAAGCAATCCCCAGTTCCTTCAGGCTCTCAATGATACCTTCGACAAAAAAGGCATCGGTAACAATACCCATTGATCTTTCAGCTGTATAACTGCTGTGACTTCTTGCACGGCAGGTAAGATTTGGCTTGATCACCACTTTGTGCGTCAGGGGAATGCCGGATTCAACATTATCAGTTAATCCAAATACTGAACGACCGAATTTGAGTCCGGCCTCTTTTATTGCGGATGAGTTGGTTTTCTGATCAACATTTGTCTGCATGACAAAGACCGCTTCGGGATTCTGAAGAATAAAAGGATTGATCCCGAATAATGAATATGCGTTCCTTAAGCTCAGCGATCTTGCCGGAGATACCAGCAATCCGGCACCGGCCAGAAGAGAGGACTGAACAAATCTTCTCCTGTTGATAGGCATATTATCAGTTTCTTTTAGCTACCCAATCCACTGCACAACCGATATGTTCTTTGATTTTAGGGTCCTCAAATGCTTCCGGGGTGTGCCCGAAAACAGTGTAGAATGAACGTGAATTACCTGTTTCCTGATACCAGATCAGCGGATGGTCACCCATTTTCCATTTGTCATCTTTCAGAGAGGCCTCATTTAGTGAAGTTTCGTCCAGGCGGGCCAGTACATGAACTTTTGCTCTTGGATTTTCCTTGAAACTGTACCATTCATCAAAGGTACGGTAGGTTTCCATCCCTTTAAAAGGAACCATAGACGGGTGGTCAGTGTTTTCAAAAATAACAGTCGCCAGTTGAGCGGCCGGATGGGTTTTAAAGAATGCTCCGTTCAATTGTCCGTACCAGGCCCAATCATATTCACAATCGGCAGCTGCATGAATACCAACAAATCCTTTACCTTCAGCCATAAATGCTTCAAAATTCTTTTGCTGCTGTTCATTTAAAACATCCCCTGTTGGATTTAAAAATACCACTACATCGAATGTTTTCAGAAATTCAGCAGTAAACAAATCCGCATTTTCAGTGGCAGTAAGGATCCATTTTCTTTCCTGTGCCAGATCGCTCATCATTTTCAGGCCGGATGAAATGGAATTATGCCTGAATCCCAAAGTTTTAGAGAATACAAGTACATTGATCTTTTTATCTTGTGCAAGGCACGAAAATACCATTATAAGAAGAAGAAAAATTAATGCAGTCAGCTTTTTCATGATTAATTGTGTTAAACATATTGGTTTGTAAAGTATAAAGTTAATTGATACGGGAATATTTTCATACATATTTCTACCTACTTCGTTTTCTCCCAATCCCTGTAATTATTTGTAAGCCAGGCAGGGTTCCCTGTCCCTCCTGTAAAGCTGAATTTGGCCGGATCCCATTTCATACTGGTGTTATTGAAATAAAGCTGATTCATAAGATGACAGCAAATTACAGAGCGGCCGCCAATCTGTTCGTTTGCAACCGGCTTCTTACGGCTCGCGACACATGACAGGAAATCTTCGTAATGTGATTTGCTTTCATATAGTCTGATGCTCGCGTTATTCAGTAACATTTTCTCAGCCTTCTCAACTTCTGCCGGGCAATTAGTGTGTTTATCCCCGGAGCCTGCATAGGAAGCGATAGTTTTGCCTTTAACTATCACTCTGAATTTACCACGGTCTACCATGACTTCTCCGTCGCTGCCGAAGAAGTGAACACCAAAATCATTTTGCCTTGCGGATAACTGTAACACCATTTGAATATACCAGTGCTGCTTCATCACCGATGAAACGAACCTCGACAGGGCCACTATCATCCATTCCAAGCCCCCACTGAGCAATGTCCAGATGGTGGGCACCCCAGTCACCTACTGCCTCCGGTACCGTATTCCCTGTAGGAACGCCAGAGTGGAAAATGATTATGTACTCCACGGGGGCTAAGTATCGAATTATATGGGCGCAATGGGGCCGGACCGAGCCACATGTTCCAATCCAGACCCGGCTCCATATTCTCTTCCGCAAGATCGCATGGTTTGGGTGGGCCTCCAATGCTGCACTCGACATGGTCGATCGTTCCGATGCAACCGTTACGAACCAGTTCACAGGCTATACGGAACTCCTTCATCGAACGTTGCATCGAACCGGTTTGAAACACCCGCTGGTGTTTATCCACAGCTCTCATTACATCTACTGCCTCCTGAATATTATGCGTCAGCGGTTTTTCACAGTAAACATCCTTACCTTTCCGGAGCGACAGCAAAATTGGTGCAGCGTGCCAGTGATCAGGCGTTGCAATGCAAATTGTGTCGATATCCTTGCGTTCAATAAGTTCGCGATAGTCATTGTATGCCTTGCAGCCAGCGACACCTTTTTCCTTGTTTTCAGTGTAGAACTTATCAACCGTTTGCTGTGCATTGATGCGGCGCGTGGTGTCAACGTCGCAAACAGCAAGGACCTGTGTCAGAGGAAGAAATTTAGTGAGTAATAGCTGCGACTGTTTACCCATACCTACGAAGCCCATAGTAATACGGCTACTGGGTGGTAACATCCACACCCTTGATGGAAGGATAAAAGGTACTGTAATCACCGGTGCAGCTACAGTTTTGATAAAATTTCGCCTGGTTGTTTTCATCTTGTGCCCTCTCCCTGAATTTTGGTAATAAATAGTGAATAATAAATTGAACGATAGTTCATGAAAAGATAAGACTTATTAATAAACTTTACAATTTATAGACAGATAAATCGTTACCGCCAGAGTTTAAAAAATAATTAACAGAAATCAGCAGAATCGGCTTATAAAGAATTTTATATAACAGAATCCCATCTCACACCTATGCGTCGGGCAGCAAATTTCCCTTCTTTCAGATAATCTCCATATGCCATAATCCAGTGAGAATCCCTTGCTTCATTTTTCAATTTTTCCCAGTTACCCATTATCTCTACGTCCTGTTGTGACCGGCAGATCTGCAAAAATGGATTTCCCCTGACAATTCCTTTTATGCCAACCCACCGGTTGGTACCATACTCCGGATTAAAGAAAGTAAGAAGCTGACCTGCTGGCATCGATATTTTCGGTGCAGCACCATAATCGGATTCATAGTGGGTCATTATCTCCACCGGGTCATAGTTAACACCATCCATTCTGCGAGGTCCTGTACAATGAGCGCAGGTAACGATACCATTATGAGGAAATGTGGAATTATGCATAAATACAGGTTTCCCTGATATATAACGTAATAAAATACCAGGAGGTATAATCACAAAATCCGATTCGCAAAAAGCTGTATAACCCTCGTCATTTAATAAACCCAGAGTAAGACACGCCGTCGTCTGCGACATAGGAATAATTGTCCCCATACAACTGTTGACCGTTATTGATGAAGCATTATTTTCAATCATCAGATCTTTGAAAAGAAAATAAAGCAGAAAAGCTTTTGTAACAAATATACGGTCAGTTTTAAGGCTGGTATTGCCCAGTCCAAGATAAATATCGGTAAGTTTTTCCGCTTTACTTATCAGTTTTTTATTTGTCAGATTACCTGTAATTCGATTTTTAACATCCTCATAACTGATCTCTATAATTTCCCAATTGTATTTCTCTCTTGCTATCTCCGGAGCTTCCTTTACACGTTTTCCCGAGGCCCCTCCAAGAGCGATTATACGGTGTCCGACAAAATTTTTAACACCATAAAGTGCCCTCAGCCTCCATAGCAATTCATTATAATCGTCGACAACCACATCTTCGACATGAATATTCTTATCATGCGCAGGTTTCTGCCGCTCCGGATCATCACATTTTAAATATGCAGTGCTTAATGCTTCATACCAATAGTAAACCGGACCAGACTGATGCCGGACAAAAATGAGATTATCCTTTTTCGCCGAACAACATTCCAGTAATACCCGTCCCGACCCGGTTGCAGGATAAACTAAAATCACATCAAAATCATTATTATGTATATTTTTTGTCTCGTCAATATTCTGAACTTTTATTATAGGCAAAATCCGGAGGGGGAAGTCAGACCGTGAAGCAAGATCGGATAATTCCCTCATAATTCTCTGTGTCTCATCATTTGCCATCTGTTCGGTAATGATATCACCCCACGATCTCCATGAAGTCTGTTCCCTTCTGGCCTGAATGCTGTACATCAAAACAGGTTGAACCGTGAGCTCATTACCCGGAACTGTCAGAGGTCTTTGCGGATCCCATTCTTCAATAATTTTGTTGGAAAAGAGACCAGGTACACCGGAGAGTGAAGAGCCTGCAGTCCCTAAAGCCGTAACACGTAAGAAATCCCGTCTGATCATAATTGTCATTATTTATTACCCGCCGTTACTTATCAGATAAAGTCATCAACGAATTGTAAAAAGCCCTTGAAATATATGAAAAAATGGGTATAAATCCTTCCTTCATAACAATTTTATTATACTTGTCAGGACGATGATAAAGAAACGCTTTCAACACTTCGATAAACTCGTACACTACTGCTAGTTGTTGAATTACAACTATAAATACCTTCCTGAAAAACATAATGGTAAATGCAGTGTTGAAACGCACCTCTTTTAATGAAACGCAGATTGCAGATATAATTTTTAATGGCACATTGGAGGACTGTTATTTTGAATACTGCGATTTTACCAGGGTAACATTTAAAAACTCAACTATTATTAACACTTTTTTTAAATGCAGAAGTTTGAAAAAGATTAAGTTCATCGACTGTCAAACTGATCGGATGACCTACGAGTTTCTAAAAAATGGTAAAGCAGATTTAACTGGTATCTCTTTGTTAGCACCATAAGAAGGGAAAATACTCAGAAGCTTCTCAGCAGGGATAAGTTTCACTTCCTGTGGAATTAAATCATGAAAACATTATTCAAATGGCTACTGATTCTTAGTTAGGAATTTCTTTCTTGCACCCGCCAGATCGAAATAGCTAAACAATTTTACTTCATCGATGCCGGCTGGAGAGAGATTTTAATTTACGATTTGCAATAAGGTATGCAGGTAAAACGATTAGTTTTCGGGTTATTCTTTTAAGTATCGGGCTTTTGTCTATTATTGCTGCCATTGGAGGTGATAGCCGTTCATAGATATTGACAAAAACGCGTCCTCCCGAATTCGTCAATAAGAATTGGTCCCTGAAGTTACGCAGAGTCAAAACTTCGATTGTATCTGCTCCACAGGCAGCAGTTGCAATAAAACATTTTACTGGAGCCGGGGTTGGAGGCGGAGGCGGAGAAGAGAATAAATACTCGGAACGAAAAAAACAAAATATTGACTCACCCGTTGAATAAACAACAGGGGTTGTCTGCTGAGGGTTTGCGATATTAAGAGACATTGAAATACCGTTATTATCAGGGAAATTGGGGTCGTACAGATGAATCGTCAGTTCAGAACCATCTAACTTGTATCCATAGGCCAGAACCTGATGATTTTTGCCCATTTGAGTTGGATCAGGAGATTTGATCTTGATCAATCCTATAGGAGAAAGCCGATCATTATCGATATCATCCTTGATTTTCGGCCATTGTTCGTTGATCATGATCCACGCTCTGCCTCGGGGAGCAAACCAGGTATTACTTGCCACTGTCTCGTGATCAGGCAGGTCTGGATTCATGAGCCACATATATGTGGCAGGTCCGGGACCAAAGGGAGGCATTGGAGTGGTAAACGGGGGAGTGAAAGGTGGAAAAGGCGGAGGTAGTGGGGGGAGCGGAGGTAATGGAAGAATAAGATCGAAACTGTCGAATAGCCTCTTCACAATGAAATCAAACAAATTACCTGTTGAAGGGGCTGTAGTATCAGGCCACATAGGGATCTTGGATTCAAAAAAGTCACGAACTGCAAATACCATTCCTCCACACAATCCATTGGAGGCATCGCCGATAGGTATCTGCTGCCCCAGTATATCGATTGTTAACAGGGGTACTGAGGGAAAAGAATTTGAAAAATGAAAACCTGATGTGGCTGGCCTGAAGCCAGGGACGACCTTTATTGTTGCCATTATTATTCCCTCCTTTTGTTTTAAATTATTTAATAAAAGTTACTGGATTATGAAAATGTGATGTTACTATTTGGTTGAGAATGCTAATCCTTACCTCTGGTATCAGGCTTAACCTTTTACTTTCCCGATCATTAACGGCCTTGATATTACCTCATCCGTTTCAAGCTAATAGAAGGTAAACTACTTAATATACAATAAACAGAATCTAATGAATAATGTTCACTCAAGACAGAATATCAATTTAAGCGAGACAATTTTTTCCCAAAGAGATATTAATTTCTACGAAAGACTAACACGGACAGTGGGGTAATAAATTTGTCACAATTCTGGAATAAGAGATTTCAGTTCCCGAAGTCCCGGAATAATTTGTAAATTGAGCATCAATTTTAGGATGTTAGCAACAGACATTATTTCAGTTAAAGATTTAGAGTGACCTCCAGGAACCAAATAAATATTAATCGAATGAAAAAATCTATGTTTTGTTTTGTCCTTCTTTCTTTGTTTTTAAATCCGCCCATACAGATCAAAGCTCAAACTGGAAAGGGAAGGTTACTTCTGGGAGGTCACTATGGCCTGAATTTTTCATCAATTACTCAAACTTATAAAAGTACTAATGTTAGTAATGAGTGGAACAAAACCAGGTCACTTGAGGTTACTCCCCAAATAGGCTATTTTTTTTCAGGTAATTTTCCTGCAGGCCTGGAGCTTCTTTACGACTACAAGTATACTGGAATAACAAAAAACAACTATTCTTTTTCTTCTTCATTTTCTTTGCTTCCTTTCCTGAGATATTATGTCGGTGGAACTAAAACTAAAATAAAACCATTCTTACACGCAGCAATCGGACCAGGCTGGAAAAAAGATGTATCAAGAGATGGTGATTTCCCAAAATCAATTCATAATTCCAAATTATTTGTATATGAATTAAGTGGTGGCATAGGAATTTTTTTAAATGAGCAACTATCAATTGATTTTAGTTTTGGTTATCATTCTACTACTGAGTACCACAAAGAACCTATGGAGAACGGGACCTTTGATAAATGGAGAAATATTAGCAAAGGGACAGGAGCAAAGATTGGTTTAATGTTCTATCTGTAAATGAAATTATGCTTTGTGTTAAATAATATTTTAACGCCTGAATTTTTTATAAAAGAAAAATCAACCACTTCATGAATAAACTGTTTATTCTGATAAATTTTCTTTTTTTAATTTGTAGTTTGTCTATTACTGATAGCTGCAGAAAAGACATAGTGACAGGTTGTATGGATAGTAAAAGTATAAACTATAACCCTAAAGCTGATCAGGATGATGGGAGCTGTTTGTATGAAGGTTCTGCAGTTATTTGGTATAATCAGGCTACTGCAAATTCTTTATCAGGAGATGGTGCTACCTCATTAATATACCGTC
Organism: uncultured Bacteroidales bacterium; assembly: GCA_963700275.1. Lineage (GTDB taxonomy): Bacteria > Bacteroidota > Bacteroidia > Bacteroidales > VadinHA17 > LD21. The sequence goes on from CAVOWZ010000011.1 coordinate 223,636, forward strand.
TTGATGATTTGATTATAGGAGAAGGCCCCATTGATTATCGAACAGCAGCGCCTGATTGTTTTAAGGACTGGCCAACAATTGGAAGAGATTTAGGTGCCTTAAAAAGTCTTGCTTGTACATTAAGTGTTAAAGATCAAAGAGGATTTGAATATTGGCGGGAGACAATTCTTTTTAGTGCTGATAATTGCCTTAAATTTCAGCTTCTATGGGAAAACAGGAAAAAAATCTGAACTTAATTAATAATAACGCTATGTGCCATTCTCCACATCGAGGTTGCCTGGTTTGATTAACAAGATATCGTTCCAATTAATATATAATAAAAACAACATAGCCCCATGTGTCGAAATATTAAAGACTTTTTAATTCTAATTACTTTGATATTGATTTCTTCCTGTAAAAAGGAATCTGATACTTGTCCTTACAATTTGAATCCAATAGCAGATTCCTCTTTATTTATTTCCTATAATATAAATGACATTAAGTATACGTATTATCAGATCTATGAACCATCGACTTTTGCATCTGAATCTGGAGCTATTCTTGAGAATCAAAAAGTATTCAATACATACTATACTATCGAATTTGATTCCCCGGGTTGGAATGGTGCTATTTACACTTATGATTTTCCTACAATCCATCCATTTGTGAAATTACTTATCCAGGATACAATAATGCTTTATAAAAATATTAATACAATGATTCCTATTCCGCCTCTTTCAGATAAATTAAAACAGAATTATAAATTCTCATACCCAAAGGCGTTAATTGCTCCATCTGAAATCACAAGTTATGATCCCTTGTTTTTCCCCTGCATATCTTTAACTCTCTACTTAAATAATATCGAATACTCAACTGAATTATTAGTAAAGCATTATGATTTTAATCCGGATTACCTGAATACTTATCTTTGGAATTCTTCCAGTTTTAGAATATTAGATGTAAAAAAAATATGCAAAAATCTGAAACTTGTAACCGGTGAATTTACCACAAAAGTATCGGCCGGATACAATTCTGAAACAATTACAATTAGTGATGCATATTTTAATGTCATTATCCATTAAATGCAAAAACCGGAAGCCCTGACCACTTGATTTCTATCATTGAAACTAACCGTGCTGATTATATCCATCCGGGTAATATCTGGGTGAGTGGATTTTTGCTACATAAAACTTCAAATATTTTGATAAACAAACTATTCCAATTGATATAAACCGTCTGAATTCCTTCAATTTAAATATTAAAACATATATTTTTATTCCTGTTATACTAACTAAAGAGAATTTTATGAAAAAGATTTTTACTCTGGCGGTGATGATCACGATAATGTTAACAGTTTTTGCACAGGTACCTCAAAAGATGAGTTACCAGGCTGTCATTCGTAACTCTTCTGGTAATCTTGTTACTAACCATACTGTTGGAATGAAAATCAGCATTTTGCAGGGTTCTGCATCGGGGACGGCAGTATATATAGAAACTCAGACGGCAACAACCAATTTAAATGGATTAGTCTCAATCGATATAGGCAGTGGAACTGTTATATCGGGGACATTCCCGGGAATTGACTGGGCAACAGTAACATATTTTCTGAAGATTGAATCAGACCCTGCTGGTGGTACAAACTATACCACATCTGGAACAAGCCAGTTATTAAGTGTACCTTATGCTTTTTATTCTAAAACTGCAGCTGTATCAGCAGATGCTGTAAAGTTAACAGGAGATCAAACAATAGCAGGAAACAAAACCTTTACCGGGATGGTTACAGTTCCATCGCCAGTTAATGCAACAGATGCAGTCACAAAGGCTTATGTTGATCAATTATTGGAAAGAATTAAATTACTTGAAGGCTCTGTCGCCAGGGATTTTGACGGTAATATTTACAATACTGTTGAAATCGGGAATCTGATTTGGATGACAGAGAACCTTCGGACAACTCATTATAAGGATGGGACTGCCATTCCTTTGGTGATTAACAGTGGAGAATGGTTTAAGGTAGAGGGCGCTCATTACTGCTGGTACAATAATGATGAACCGACGTACAAGATCCTTTATGGTGCATTGTATAATTGGTATGCAGTAAATTCGGAGAAATTATGTCCATCTGGCTGGCATGTTGCTACGGATGAAGATTGGACAAGCCTTACCTCACTTGCCGGTGGAGGAAATGTGGCAGGGGGCGTACTCAAAGAAGCTGGCACAACTCATTGGCAAATTCCTAATACAGGAGCCACAAATCAACTTGGTTTTACAGCACTCCCGGGTGGCGGACGAAGTGGTCTTAATGGCGCATTTGGTTACATCAGGAGTGATGGAAACTGGTGGTCAGCCACTGCCTATTCAACAACAAACAGCTATTTCCATTCCATGACTTACGATAATGCAAGAATAATCAGACAGAATGCTGACAAAAAGTTCGGTTATTCTGTCCGTTGTGTGAAGAACTAAGGTGTGGCCTTGCGCGAACAGAAACTATCATAAGAGAAAATAACTAAGTTAGAAATTCTCCAAAATCTGCCCTTCTTTGACCAATTCAAAATCCGGTCTGAAGACACTTAACTCACAAAAATTAACAACAAGTATTTAACTCCGGCTGTGGGCGGTCAATTTGATCCGACCAATTATGGACAAAACCACTGCCTTTTCCAAAGGCAAAAATATATCGTATTTAAATCATAAAATGAAAATGCTGTAAAATATATTTACGATTTATCGTAACATATTTTTACATTTATAGATTATCATAATTGCTATATAATTGAATAACATTTATATACAATTTTGGCACTATAATAGTATTTAATTAAAAGTAAGAATAGCCCTGTGAGATAATCCTGATCGAGGCATAGGGATTCAGACACACAGATATGAGTAAATTTTTACTTGAATGTTTGACGATTAATGATAAGCACGAAACAAAAAACAATATAATATGATCTGGAACTTCCTGAAAATAGCCTTCCGCTTTTTATGGCGAAACAAAACATACAGCATCCTGAATTATCTGTGCCTTACATTTGGACTGTCCTGTTCAATTATTGCGATGCTGCATATTAACCGTATGCTTAGTTTTGATAAATTTCATGAGAATTATGAAAGATTATATGCAGTCGAGGCAAACGTGACATATTTTAACGGGGACCGTTTTCCAAAACAGCTTCTTTCTGCATCCCTTGTCGATAATCTGAAGGAAAAGATTCCTGAGTTTGAATCCCTGACACGGGTTGCAAATCGCAGCTATACCTTTATAAACGGAGAAAAAGCTTTCACAGAAAATGGCCTTTTTGCTGATGAGACTTTTTTTGATATGTTTTCTTTCCCATTTGTTTCAGGATCTTTCTCTGAAGAGTTGTGGGGGATTAATTCGATAGTTATTTCAAATAGCATGGCAGTTAAACTTTTCGGATCGGCCGACTGTCTTGGTAAAACACTGATACAAAAGAATAAAGAAACTGATTTGGGATATAAAATTGCAGGAGTTCTGGAGGACATTCCATCTGAGTCTTCCTTGAGGTTTGATTTTATAATTCCATTCTCAAAGTTTCTTGCTGAAAACGGCCAGGCTAATGAATTGGGAGCATCTGCCTGCCAGATATGGACACTTTTAAATAAAGAGGCAAATGCAGACACTATCAATATTAAGATCAGAGATTTAATCAAGACCCAGGAGACTACGCTTAATCAGGAACTATTCCTGTTTCCACTCAGGGACAAAATCCTTTATAATTATGTCGGAGGGAGGCGGGTCTGGGGTGGGGCTGGGATGCAGTATCTTATAATAGCCGGGATCCTAGGTTTCTCAATTCTGCTGATTGCATGTTTTAACTTTATCAACCTGGCTATTGCAATGAACATCAGGAGGTATCGCGAAGCAGGGATCAGAAAGGTAATGGGTGCAAAAAAATCAACAATCATTCTTCAATACCTGGGAGAGACTTTAATCCTTATCCTAATTAGCTTAATATTTTCTATTGAACTGGTAAGGATCCTTTTACTCGGCTTCAATTCAATGACAAACGGGAACCTTCAGTTTAATTTCTCAGATTTCCGGGTTATCCTCGGTCTGGCTGTTATTACAGTGTTTTCAGTATTATTTTCAGGATTGCTCCCCGCAATATACCTTTCTTCTTCGAATCCCGTCAATACACTGAAAGGTAAGATTGTTACCAGTCAAAGCTTTTCAGGCTTCAGGAAAAGCCTTATTGTTTTTCAGTTTGCAATACCTGTTGTATTCATTATATGTATCATGATTATTAACGTTCAGGATAATTATGTACGTAATTTTGATCTCGGATTTGATAAGAACAAATTATTAATAATCAATAGTTCAAAGAACCTTGAGGATCATGAAGAAAGTTTTAAGACTGATATACTTTCGATACCAGGTATTGAAACTGTTAGTTATTCGAGTTGCATTCCGTCACGGGGAACCCCGGTTTCCAACGATGTGGGCTGGGAAGGCAAAGATCCGTCAGAGAAACTTCATTTCTGGTGTATCAATGCTGACTTCAGCTATAATAATGCAGTCAATCTGAAAATGACAGATGGACGATATTTTGATAAAACTTTCCCTTCCGATTCAGCCGGTTATGTGATCAATGATATTGCAGCAGAGGTTATGAAGTATGAAAATCCGATAGGCAGATCGCTGACACTCGATGGCAGAAAAGGAACCATTATTGGTGTTTTTAAAGACTTTCATTCACTTGATCTTTCCGGACCGTTTGCGCCCACCATCATCTCATTGAATAAAGGGAATCGTAATAATATTCTGATCAGATTTTCATCGGACAGCTATTCTTCCATATCGGAAAGAATCGGCAGTGTATATAAAAAGTATGAACCTGATATTATGTTTCAGGCAATGCTTTTCAGTGATCTGGTGAAAACTTCTGAACTGACAACTTCATCCAGGGTTATTGGTGCAGCCTTTATAATTGCACTTTTGCTTGCATGTCTCGGGCTTTCCGGTTTAGCATCCTTCACAGCGGTAAGCCGGACTAAAGAGATAGGGATCAGAAAAATCAATGGTGCAACTACTTTTGCAGTGATGAAGATGCTGGGAAAGAACTACACAAAATGGTTGATAATATCAATAATTATCGCCTTACCTGTTGCATATCTTATTGGTAATATTTTTCTGACAAGATTTAATTTTCATGCATCAATGCCAGTATGGACATTTATTGCAGGGCCGCTTATTGTTTACGTTATTGCTTTGTCAGCAGTGACTTTGCAGAGTTGGAGGGTAGCAACCAGGAATCCGGTGGAAGCTTTAAGATATGAGTGATTATCCATTGATTTCCCAATTGGTAATCATCCCTTTCCGGCGGAATTTGGTCAAGACGACCGGCGAATGCACTCTTATTGCAAAACAATCTTTACGGGCGGATAATTAATCATTGTTCATATTAACTTATTCCTAAGCCCTCTGATCAGTCCGGAGGCTCTGTATATATCCGCACCTCATACCAGCACTCATCACCTGGGCATATTCCCAAGTCAGACACTGTATTTAAATAAATTTGACTTTGGCTTTTCGGTGGTGTAACTTTGATTAAATCAAACACAGGCAACTGCGATGATTAGATTAGCAATAATTTTATGAGGACTGTTTTCCTTATCCGCCAATTCTCAGGATATGAGGAATTACCTGTCTGAGACGCGAAATATGGTAAAAGAACGAAAGTACGATGAGGCTCTGAAGCGATATATCTGGTACCACGAACTTGCCATAGATGACCTGAATTCAGCGAAAGAAATCCAAAATCAAGCACTGAATGTTCTAGATGATGAACGGCTTAAACACGCAATCCCAGATAATATAAAGTAACACTAGTGTCAGACTAAAATAATAAAAAGAGGGGTACTCCCCAAAGGTTTCTCCCAATGTTTTGGGTTAATAAAGATATCCAGTTTTTAGCAAGTGCTTTAGCTCCCAAAATTCGTGGTGGGATCAACTATTACGGAAAGTCCCGGTTATCAGAAATGCAACCTCTAAATTCTAAAGCTTTTGTATTACTAGAATGATGAAATCGAGAAAATTTATCAAATAATTAATTAAAAACAGATTGGACGTTAGTCAATATAAGAATTACCATCATGAAAAAATTAACTATTTTTTTTCTTTTCTGTTTTTCAAATTCAGTGTTTTCTCAGGCATTTTTAAACCTTGATTTTGAATATGCCATTCAGGGAATCCAAAAACCTCAGAAGTGGTCTGCTGGAGGTAACGGATATATAGCTACCCTTGATGATCTGGAAAAAGCAAATCTTTCCAGAAGTCTGAAATTAGTGAGTAACAATCCTAAGGGAAATGAATTCGGGGTGTGCATCGGATACTTTCCAATAGACCTGGTAAAAGGCAAAACCATTGAATTTACAGGCAAAATAAAAACAAGTGATGTTACCGGTGGTTATGCAGGACTCTGGTGGAGAGTTGATGGTAAAAATGGTGTATTGGGTTTTGATAACATGTCTGATCGTGGATTGAAAGGAACCAATGACTGGAAACAGGTCTCAATAAAAATGAAAGTAAATGAAGAGGTAACCAATATAAACTTCGGAGCTCTCTTTGTTGGTCAGGGGACAGCTTGGTTTGATGATTTTGGAATAATGATTGACGGGATAAAATTCATTGATTTAGAACCCAGGACGGCAGAACCAACAACTGACGAATTGGCATGGTTAAAACAAAATATTTATCCTTTAAAAACATATGAGCCTGGTTCAACATCTAATGAAGATTTAAAGATTATTATAAAACTTACCGGTAATTCTAAAGTAGTTGCACTTGGAGAAACCACCCATGGGTCAAGTGAAATATTCAAAATGAAACATCGGATTATTAAATATCTTTCTGAGAATGCTGGTTTTGATATTTTTTCCATTGAAGCAAATATGCCTGAATCATACAAACTCAACGATTATGTTTTAGAAGGAAGAGGAAATCCAACAGAACTTATAAAAGGAATGTACTTTTGGACATGGCGAACACAAGAAGTCCTGAATATGGTTGAGTGGATGATGAATCACAATAAATCAGGTGATAAAATCTATTTTACTGGTTTTGATATGCAATTTTATTTTGGAGCTATTCAGGAATTAAGTGAAGCATTTAAAGACCAGTCTGAAATTCAAAATGTAATTACAGAACTAAAAACCGCTCTGGATGCCGTAAATAATGAGCGTAAAAATTCCCGTCAGGCTGTCGTATCGCAAGAAAATAAGTATAAAATTGGCAATCAATTGAATTCAGTGCGTAATTTCATATCCAGATCGAACTATCCAGTATCTAAAAAAAGCTGGCTGTCACAAAATATAAGGATAATTGAACAATACATGGATAATACTTCAAGAGATAAATATATGGCAGAGAACTTATTGTGGATTAAGTCACAAAATCCTGATTCAAAAATAATTGCATGGGCTCATAATGGACATATAAAGGAAACAGGTTACAGCATGGGCGGATATCTTTCTGATAGTCTAAAAAATGACTATTTAACTATTGGATTCACATTCCATAAAGGGAATTATACTGCGGTTGGGGATAAAGGACTAACAAATTATCAAGCTCAAGAATCATATCCAGGCACATATGAATACTTTTTTAATGCGATCCATGAGCCAATTTTTATCATGGATTTAAGGGAAATAAAAAAGCAGAACTCAGTAAATAGTAAATGGATATTGGAGCAACTATTATTTAGGTCTGTTGGAGCAATGAAAATGGATAACGAATTTTATGAAACTGACCTTACAACCGATTTCGACTTAATTATTTTTATTAACGAATCTACCAATTCAAGACTATTGGACTAATAAGAACGTCGCCTAATACGGAAAATATTGGTAATTTGATCGTCACACTTTTTGCTTTTGCTCCTGCACCCAAGACCAATTTGTAATGGTTGTTGCACCCGGACACGCGCATCATTCTCCATTAATCCAGTACCTTGAGTTAATCGCATCTTCGATCAAGTCCGCGAAACTACACCAGGTACCTTCCAACAGTGCCATGCCGGAGAGTTGATCTTTCTACGGGGTGGTTGCCTACGGTAAGGGGGTCAATTATCTGGAATGTGGGGTCAATATCTCCGGAATAAACACAGAGAGATTTCAAATCAAATGTTCAAAGGATACATTTGACATTTTTATGGAAAGTTGGGACCTCGATTCAATAGAACATGTTGAGGAATTTAAGCTCATGCTATTGACCAGATCAAATAAAGTCCCGGAGCAATATCGAAGGGTGGTATCAATGGTACCGTTACCGATGTACGGATAATCTTACAATATGCAACAAGTCAAAAGCCAGCGGAATTATTATATGCCATAATCACCCAGGTGGCAATTTGCAACCAAGTGAATCTGATCATGGCAATAACCAGGAAGATAAAAGATTCTGGTTTATTGATTGATGTTCAATTACTGGATCATTTGATTATTACTGCAGATGATAGCTATTACAGTTTTGCAGATAACGGATTAGTTTAATGAATCATTTCTTTCAGATCCCATAGTCTCGGAATAATTTGTAAATTGAGCGTCAATTGTGGAATGTCAGCAACAGGCATTATTTCAGTATGTTAGATTAATTTGTTGATATTTTGCCTGTGTAACTGACGGGGCTGTGCTGTAATAAGGTGTAACGATACCGGTGAAATTTGGGCTTGATTTGGGATACATTGAGTGATAATTGAGAAAAAAAACATATGGACGAAAGAAATATACATGTATGTCTCTTAGGTGTAATATAGACTTGATTATCAATTTGGAATGACTTGGACTGGTACCATTGCATACACCGACTTCCACAAGAAATTTCCACCGGATTTCACGGTTTCTGTCAGCATGATAATTTACTACATCCTACTTACGACACAATTGTATAAATGCGTGGCACTTCGAAGCTACAGCGGTAGTCCTTACTGTGGAAAATTACACTTAATACATGCAACATCTGTAAATTAGAGATTTATTATGGAAACTTCAAGTACTATGAAAATTAAGCCGATGGGGATAATTTCCTCACTTGTGTTTTTTGGAATTCCATCAGCAATTTGCAGTTTTTGCATATACTATATCATGCAAAAACTTCATCAGAATGGAGCTAATGATTTTGTCAACTTTTTTGTTTCAATGGTCACTCCATTATCATTGATGCTTTTTGCTGCACTGATTGCATTCAAAATTGAGGGTAATAACTTTAAATGGGCCACTTTGGCAACCAGATTCAGACTAAAAAAAATGACTAAGTTAGATTGGATATCTACCGTTGGCTTGCTTGCTGTAACGATTTTAATCTATGAATCATTATCTTTCACTTCAAAATGGTTAATTCAATTTAAATTATTTTCCCCACCAGAATTCCTTTTACCAGCGGTTGACCCCAGACTTGAACAAAACATTCTCCTTAACACTTTTATGGGGATCCCATTAAAGGGACAATGGTGGATTGCTATTATTTATTTTGTTTTCTTATTATTCAACATTGTTGGCGAAGAATTTTGGTGGCGAGGATATATTTTACCCAGACAGGAATTAGTCTTTAAGGAATGGACATGGATTGTTCATGGAATCCTTTGGGGATTATTTCATGCTTTTTGGAAATGGAATTTAATAATTCTATTACCATCTTGCCTGGCGCTTTCGTTTGTAATTTATAAACGAAAAAATACATGGATCGGAATTATTTCCCATATGGCATTTAATAGTGTGCCTTTGATTGGACTTATAATTGGGATTATTGGGGAAAATTAAAATCCATTAAACTGTGACAAATTTATGGCAAAAGTGCCAGGATCCTACCCGGATGCTTCGTCGAGTAACGCTTACGAAATTATACCGTCGGGCCGTTGTGCGTCATGCAAAATGCTATTTAAATGGCTGATTATAAAATATTAAACATTGCCTGGGTGACAGAGGAAAGCCCGATGAAGAGTATTAAAATAGAAAGACTATCAATTTCAAATATAATAACATGGAAAAACTTACTATTACTGAAACAATCATTGCTTTAGAAACAGATGCTCTCGAAGCATGGCACAATGGTAATCCCTCTCCCTATCTCGACCTATATTCGAAGGACTTCACTTATTTCGACCCAGCTCATGAAAAACGGCTTGACGGATGGGACAAGATAAAAGAGTTGTATGAAAACATGCGTGGAAAAGTAAAAATGGATAAATTCGAGATGATAAATCCCGTTGTACAACAAACCGATACTATGGCAGTTTTGACCTACAATCTGCTATCATATTCAGGTGAAACGCTCTGGAAAGAGAATTGCACAGAAGTGTATAGGCTGGAAGAAAATAGCGAGTGGAAAATCATCCACAGCCATTGGTCGTTAACTAAACCTTCTATTGATTAATTACAGTATCACACCTTTTTGATTGCTAATGGATAAAATATGTAAAAGCCAGTGACCCTGACCACCCTCCGCCGGAAGGTAATTGACCACCTCCAGCCGGTAGTATATATCTGTTATCATGTAGCTTATATTTTTTAAAACAAATCGGCTAGTAGTGGTCAAAGCTTCCGGCTTTTGCAGGAATACCCCGGATATCTCTAAAATACACCTATTGCTCAGATCGCTTTGAAGTTGACCGGAAAACATCCGGGAATAAAGTTCTTAGACAAACTCTCGGTTGCTGAAAAGATTACCAGATACTGGTTATTATGGCTCGTGGCGAACTGTTTCTAACCAAATGACTATAAAATTTTGGCTCTCACAATGGTGGTACAATTTTTGAGCATCAAATTATCAACGACCTTTCCAATTAATACTACAAAAATGAAAAAATCTACTTTACTTTCGATGGTGCTTATCCTGGGATTAAGTATTTCATCATTAGCACAGACTAAAGAGGTTCAAAGTCAGGATAAAATTAAAAATGCAAAAACCATAAATATTCAATAGCAGATAAAAAAATTTTACAAAGTCTTCAAATTAAACCATATAAATTCAACGGTAAGATTGGATGGACCAAGGATTATTGTGATTGATGGGAAGGTCAGGAACATGGTTTTAAGGGAATTGAACCAGAGGATATAAAATCTCTAAGTATTGTAAAGGGTGAAAAGGCAACCTCCTTATACGGTTATAAAACTGGATCTGGAGTAATAATAATTACATCTAAGAGAGGTGCAAATGAAACCAAAATGGAAAATGGACTGAATAAAAAGTAGTCATTATAAGCTCAGAACCAGCCTTTTCTGCCTTTATAACAAATTTTTACCCGAGATTTTTTTAAACATACTACAGCGAATACATAGGGCTTCATACGGTGCTTAGCACACCATTTAAGGACTCTGGTTGAACTAGAACCTCGTCTTTGATTAAGTAAAGGATCAACATCTGCCGATCTGTTCAAAATCAATTTAATTAATGAGACAAATTCTGATCTTCTTCCTGATTATCTTTTCTATGTCAAACTGTAGCAATAACAGAAAGAGTTCCAATATCATAACTGCTCAATCATTAGATACATTGTTGGATGTGAGCCTAAATGGATTAAAGCAAAAAATTCTAATCACCAGCAACGATTTAAAAAATCCTGTTCTGCTCTGGCTTCACGGCGGACCAGGTACCTCTGAGATGTTTATAAACCATCATTGTATGGATACCCTGGCTAATTTCTTTACAATAGTACATTGGGATCAGAGAGGAACAGCTCTATCATTTAATGAAGCCTGAAAAAATCAGATATATCATTTGATAAAATCTTTGACGATGCTATAAAACTGACAGAAACATTAATCGGAACATTTAATCAGGAAAAAATTTTTCTTATAGGACATTCATTTGGCAGTGTCCTGGGAATTCTATCTGGTAGAAAAGTATCCAAATTATTACTATGCTTATATCGGCATGGGACAGGTAATTGATGATAACAAATCCAGAGAGATTACATATCAATGGTTACTTAAAAAACTCAAAGAAGAAAACGACACTGTTGAATTGCTTAAGCTTACTAAGAGTCATAGTATTCCAAGAGATCTGATTAATAAATATAAAGGCATTTTTTATAAGGGCAAGACTCTTACTGATGTTATAAGAGAATCACCATACTATTATGATAAATACCTGGATCTTTACTCAAAATCAATGAATTTTGTAAGGGATGCTATTGCTACAAATCCATCTGTTATCGGAAAAAATATTCTGGATAAAATTCACCAATTAAGTGTGCCTGTTTATTTCTTTGAAGGCAGACATGATAGAATTGCCGCTTGTGCGCCTGAATTAGTGATCGAATACTATGAAAAACTTAATGCCCCAAAGAAAGAAATTATATGGTTTGAAGAATCTGCTCATCATCCTAATATTGATGAACCTGAAAAGTTCCAAAATATCCTGATTAATAAAGTATTAAATGACAATTTTAATAAGAAATAACATTGGCACGAAATGCAAACTCTAGAGGTTGTGGCAAAAAGGGCTGGAATGCATTTAGGATCCTGGATGTAGCTATTTAGTAATCTTCAGCCCGCTGAATGCAAAAGCCGGAAGCCCTGACCCCATCCGGCCGGTCATCATAATATTTTAATATTTATTTATTTATCAATTGATTAATTCCGGCATCGGGTGGTCAATCCTATACGGCGTCTAATTGTGGTGGCCTCCGGCTTTTCCAACAGGTAGTGTACAATAACTACATAATATGTCAAATTTATACCTTTACAGGACGGATAAACAGTTAACCTTAATTCCTGTTACTCCCGGACTTAAAATGAGTATTTTAAAATAATTCTGACCAACTCATGAGAAAACTAATTTCTATTCTATGGCTTCTGATTTTTATCAGCCCTATGATCTTTAGTCAAAATGTTTCAATGCAACCAATCAGCTTCGAAAAAGCAAAACTGAAAAGTGGATCTGCCGAAGAATTCTTTTCAAAGAATACAGGGTTCCCAGAGAACCTCATTTTTAATAATGTTAATATTAATGTTATCATAAGTTTCATTATTACCAAAGATGGTAAAATCGATAGCGTTAAAATCATTAAGAGTTCGAATCAGAATGCAACAGTCGAGGCACTCAGTGCCCTTAGTAAAAGTGATAACCTTTGGGAACCAACAAAAATTAATGGTCAATCTGTTGCTTGGGAATATTATGCAAGCTTCAAATTTGTGACTTCCTCCAAATACTTCGATCAAAAGAATAAAGTTCAAAAATTAATTCAGAAAGATAAATTTGATAATTCATTAACCCTTCTTGACGAGCTGGTAAAGTTCCATGAATATGATAAGGAATCATACCAGTTGAGATCATCAATATACAAGAAACTTAATAAGACCGATCAAGAAAACAGTGATATAAAAAAAATTGAGTTCATAGATAAAAACCTGATAGTTGATATCTGGTTGACAGCGATCGGAATTCCAAGAAAATAATAGTAGAAAGGCTAATACATACGGCTCCATAAGTTGCGTAGCACGTCGGAAAGAAGCCAAGGTTGAATTAAATCTTTCTCAATTAAATATTCTGATTGAGACTTCTTTATTTCAGCTGATAATCCTTTTTGTGAATATAAATTTGTTGCTCAACGTACCTCATTAGCAATTAGAAATGCACCAAAATCAGTAAATAACGATGCACAGTTTCCAGCAAGATATTTTTGTATTTTATTAAAGTATTTCCGAAATTTGATACTGGCGACAACTCCTATTCGTCAAACCTTACTTTTAAATAAGCAGGTTTAAATGCAGCGAGATATTTATTCCACAAATAAACAAGGAGATGTCGCTTTTCTTTTGTATTCCCAACTTGGACTGTTTCCCTATGCATCGCTTGAGATATAACAATCTGTTCGGTTAATATGATTTAGGGGTTTGCTGCTTCCCCCTTTTTACCAATTTCACCTTAAAATGTAACCAAATTATCATTTTATGTAACCGTAAAGGTGGAATTTGATATTTGACCAGCCGAACTTTAAATAAGAATTGATTGATAAGGATTTTTGAAATATTTGAAAACAACGGGACTTATATTAACCAACTTAAAACATGTGCTTATGAAGACTCTAAAATTCGTTTACAATGCTTTTTTTATTTGCTATTTTTTCAATTGGTAATTCGATTTCTCAACCACAAATCACTGAACAAACCTTACAAATTAAAAGGAGAGCTTTTTGTGGTCAGGAAACCGTCATTGGTAAAGTGACATATCAGGTGAAATTATTCAGCGAGGGTAATTGGCAACAGAAAAATCACTGGTTATTAGAAGGAGAATCTGGAGCTCACTATGGGGGTTATGGGATAGTAAATTTTCATTTTCACAATACCAAGGGTGATGGTGCAAATACTAATTATACAGAGCATGTATTTATGAAAAAAGATAATGTCCCAATTCGGCAACTGGTATCATATTATCATCAAGCTATAATAAGGTGACTGAGAATATGATTGTAGAGGTTTGGAACTGGTTTGTTGATGGTTAAGAGAAGCCTTAACCTTTAATAATAAGGATGCTTCAGCTGTTACAATCCACGGAAATCAGCTCCTGGGGCTTCCTGCAAACATCAAATTTGACCTCGGCTATATTGCTGCTTCAACCTTTTTACCAATTTCACCTGAAAATGTAACAATATGAATAGAAAATGTTACAAATGAGGTGGATTTAAAAAACAGCTTATTGACCTTTACATATTATTAATTAAATCCTTAAGGTCATGAAAACACTTAAATTGTTATTGTCGATTATTGTTGTTTCATTATTTGTGAACGGCAATTTATGTGGGCAAACTATTCAGAAAAGAGTGGATGTCCATATAAATGGGATTGATTATGGAGCAGAGACTATAACTATTGATGAACTCCGTGATCATATTTATTATTTGGCTTCAGATGAACTGGAAGGTCGATTTCCTGGTACCAGTGGTTATGAGAAGGCTATAGAATATGTTGTCACACAACTACGACAGGCAGGATTATCTCCTGTTTTACAAAAATAATGATTCCAAAGCTATCTTATTATCAGGATATAATGACTTGATAAGTATTCACCAGGAACCGATAACAAAATAACTATAATCAAAAATAAGAATGAACGCACTTTTTCATATTCGAGGATAATTTCCTAATTATTTATGGGATGGGCCCTTTTGAAACAAAAGAAATATCTGGAGAATTAGCATTTGTCGGTGCAGGGATCAGAGAGCCAGATTATGGGATCGATGATTACAAAAATATTGATGTAAAGGGGAAATGGGCTGTTATAATTGCTCCACCAGAAGAACTTCCCATAACCATTAAAAAGAAATTACCCTTGGCTATTTTACAGAAATATCAGAATAGTATCAGAGAAAAACGAAAAATAATAGAACAGAATGCTAAGGATGCCGGTGCTATTGGAATAATAAGCATATCAAGCAATTATTTTTTTAATTCTTTGAAAAGAAGTGCAACAGCATACCATGATTTATATAACTTGCCTGGAATCAGCCAGATTTCTTATGACATCTCACTCCCTTTTATCATAATTGATTCCTCTATGGTTGATTATCTGTTCAAGGGAGAGAAATATAATCCCCTTAGGAATAAGGAATCATATAAGACTTTTGTACTTAGGAATTCTGAGCTAAAATTTCGTAAGGAATACAATTTATCTACTATCCACACGGCTAATGTAGTAGCCTTAATTGAAGGTTCTGATCCAATTCTGAAAAATGAATTTATAACATTAGGTGCACACCTCGATCATTTAGGAATAAGTCAAAGTGGAGTAATGAACGGAGCAGATGATAATGCAAGCGGAAGTGCAGGCGTATTGGAAATTGCCGAAGCTTTGACAAAATCACAACATAAAAGATCCATAATTTGCATACTTTATACTGGTGAGGAACTCGGATTGTTAGGTTCCTATTACTTCAATGAAAATTCACCGGTTCCTTTGAAGAACATTATTGTTAATATTGATCTTGATATGATTGGCAGGTCAAAGACTGAGGCTGCTGGACTTGCCCCAGTAGGTGCTACAATGATAACGCCTAAACTAAAAGAGATAATCTTAAAGGTTAATAATAAGAATCAGAATTTAAAACTTGATGGGCATATGCAGATACAACAAAGAATATTTTTCCAAGGAGTGATCATTACCCGTTTTATTTAAAAAAGATTCCATCTGTTTGGTTTTTTGATGGTTTTTATCCAGACTATCATACTCCAGCTGATGATGCTGAAAAGATTGATTATGAGTTCTTACAAAAAACATGCAAGCTGGTATATGAAATTATATTAGAGTTGGCAAACGGTAATGTTAATCTTAAAGAATAGAGTTTTCAAACAGCTGATGCATAAAATAATAGGCATTAAGCTTAGCTATTCTCGAAATTTGATACTGGCGGCATTTCCTATTCATCAAACATGACTTTTAAGTAAGCAGGTTTAAATGCAGCGAGATATTTATTTCACAAATAAACCAGGAGATGTCGCATCTTATATATTCTCACCTCGCACTGTCCACATGGGCTTAGTCTAAAATATACTAACCGTTAAAATAAATTTGACTTCGGTTTTTTGTTGATGTAACTTAGCATTAGGGTTTGGTTAACACAATATGGTTTAGGGTTTTTATCAATATATACTCCCGAAGAATATTTTTCATAGTCGCACTTCCTTCTTAGCGAATTAAGAGTTAAAAATTAAGAAAATAAAAGCAGCTGCAATTCTACCAAAGACATGAACGAGTAATCCTTTAGTAGAACGCACCTTTGACTCTCTTTGAATATCTGTTTTTTCGATGATCCAGTTGAACAATGATTCAATGGGCTGCCTTATAGCTGATACAGCCCTTGAATACAGGTCATTAGCCGCCTTGTCACGTTGGATTAATACCTGGGACTGGTTTTTAACAGCCTTAACCGGTGTTAATATTTTAGAATTACTGATACTTGCCATATCCTTTAACAGGTCAGCATCACGATATATCTTGTCGCCAAAAAAACTACGGTTAGGTATGTTACACCAGTTTTGTTTATGAACGTTCAGGTCATTCTCAGAAGCCGGAGTAACCACTATACTTTCAGGGAAAGGCAGATGATCTGGCCGGTGAAAAGCCAGTGCATGTAGTTTTAAGCCATAATAGTACATGCTTTTGGTTGAACAATATCCTTTATCTGTTATCTCTTTTGCTACAGATGGCGTGCGTTTTCCTGAACAGGTAATTATGGGTAAAGAATCCATCACACTGGTATTCAGATCGCAGTCCTGGGGACAATATCCTGACAATAGCACATCAGACAAATTCCTGAAAGCTTCACTTAGCCAGTTTATTCTCATATTGAAAGCTTCATAGGAGGGCAATAGTGGAAACCAGGAACGAAGATAGTCGCTTGCGTATTGGTGTATTTGCTTTATCTTTAATCGCTGTTCGATGTTCATTGCATAGAGATAAATTGTCATAACTTCCTATTATTAATTAAAATCTATTGCTATGAAAACACTAAGAGTTTTAATGCTTCTGTTAATTATGTCAGGTTTTATATCTAATAACGTCAATGTCAACCAATAAGACAGGAGTATGATAATTTAATGGGCATTAATTTGCCATGTGAAAGTGTAGGTCTTCCTGGTGTAGGTGGTGAAGGTGAATTTATTAAAGGAGTAGTTCATTGGGAAAGAACTCAATGGGACAATAAAATCAATTAAAGGTGATTGGTGGCACCCTTATAGGACAAGAAAGTGGTCTTGAATATTCCGTTACAGAGATTATTAATCATGAAATGTGGTACGATCAAAGTGCTATTAATAAAACTTTCACAAGATTGCTTTTAATAAGACTTGAAAATAAGTTAGTAGCAAGAATGCCAATAGTACAACATTACACCATAAATGCTAATGGGGAGGAAACGGTAGATTTTACATCTATGGATGTTGATTGTAAGTAGAAGATGTTACTTAATGAAAGGGTTGCAATCTATCGGATCATCAGAGACTTTTTATCCCAAAAAATAAATTTGACTTTGGCTTTTTGCTGGATGTAACTTTGCCATATTGAAGAAAAGACGAGGTTCATTTAAAAATCTATTCAGGCATTATTTCATTTTTTATCAATAAAAAGAAAGTTTACTCTAAGAATTCAATCATTTAACAAAGTCTTCACTGATACAGGATTCAATTGAGGGATTATACATTTTTATTAATAATAATCTCAATTCATCTTATTTGACGTGTTACTTAAATCTCTTATTCTAAGCACAATTAATAACGTAACCAATTTAGATCTTTAAAAAATACTTTGTTAAAACTTAAAACGATGAAACCAGTTCAACTAAAAATCAAAATGTATCGGATTCTTCATTTCCGATTCATGCAAAAATGCTCATTGTTGACAATGATTCTTTTAATTCTTCAATTGAATGCTTTCACTCAGTCAACAGAGGTTCTTAAAAAGCTTAAAGGTTTTGACCAATATATGGATAAAACACTTAAAGATTGGAATGTAGCAGGAGTAGGAGTTGGAATAGTACAAAACGATAAACTGATTTTTGCTAAAGGGTATGGATATCGGGATTATGAGAATAAACTACCTTTCACACCCAATACTCTTTTTCAAATTGCCTCAAATACCAAATTATTTACGACTATCTCTGTAGGATTGCTCGTGGATCAGGGGAAACTGGATTGGGATAAGCCTGTGAGAAATTATGTCCCTTCAATTGAGTTTTTTAATGATGAACTTAACGAGTCAGTCACAATCCGTGATATGCTTGCACACCGGACGGGCATTTCCCGACATGATATGATCTGGTACAAATCAATCTTTACCCGGAAGGAACTTTTTGATCGGCTGAAATATCTTGAACCAAGCCAGCCACTAAGACAGGGATTTATTTATAATAACCTTATGTATGTTTCAGCGGGTTATATAGTTGAATTACTGAGTTCAAAGACATGGGAAGATTTTTTGAAATCTAATATTTTTGAACCATTGGACATGAAAAGTACAGTCTTTAGTGTAAAGGAAATGGAAGCAAACCCTGACCATGGAGTTCCGTTCAATGAGAAAAGGGATACAACGATACTATATCGCATTCCAATCTATGAGGATACCCAGGCTGTTGGTCCTGCCGGTGCTATTATTTCCAACATCCAGGATTTATCTCATTGGCTGATTGCTTTGATGAACAACGGTAAATATAATAACAAGCAGATTATCCCTGATAAAATCATTAAAGCTACAATTGAACCCACAATGGCATTTCCAAATACAGAACTTGAAAATAAGGGATACAAGGAAATCCTTAACACTGCATATGGAATGGGCAGGTTTACTGCTTCTTATCGTGGACATCTTTTAGTTTCTCATGGAGGAGACCTGCCGGGTTTCCATTCACAAGTATCTACGATACCTTATGACAGTTTGGGGGTAATCGTTTTTGTCATTGGTGATCAGGGAGCTTCTCTCTATGATATAATAACCTATAATATCTATGAAAGACTATTAGGATTAAGTCAGACTCCCTGGAGTGAAAGAAAACTTAAAGATCAAAAAGAAGGTAAGAAGGTAAGCAAAGAGGGCAGGAGCAAAGCCGGATCAGATCGTATTGCTGGTACCAGATCATCGCATCAACTTTCTGATTATGTCGGTCAATATGAAAATCCCGCATATGGATTAATTAACATTATGTTGAAGGATACTGCTTTACAATTTGATTTTCATGATATAAAATTGCCACTTAGTCATTATCACTATGACCGTTTTGACACCCCTAATGACGAACTATATGGTCTTTATTCACTTAACTTCATTACTAACCCTCAGGGAATTATAGATGGTCTCCTTATATCCCTTGATGAAAGTCAGACTACGTTTAATAAGAAAGTTGATGCAAGTCTGAGTGATCCCGAAATTCTTCTGAAATATGTCGGTAAATACGAAATTGGAGGGGGATTCATAAATATTGAACTTATAGATAAAGATCTTTATATTGTTATTCCTGGACAGCCACGCTATCGGTTAATGCCGGTAAAGCAAAATCTGTTTAGAATAAAAGAATTCGCTGACTACAGATTTGAATTTATCATTGACGATGGAAACGTTACCGGCGTTAAACAGATTGATCCTTCAGGAGAATATTTAATTAAAAAACAAAAATAATTCCAACACCCCCAACGATTGTTAGAATCTATAGTTTTGTAATGGTCTTTGCATTAATCTGACCACCACTTGACTTTGGTATCAGTATAGTTTAACTTTACTTGTGTATACCGATATCTTTAATTATCGTAAATATTTACGCTTAATGCCAATCTGGTTTGCAGAAATAAGTTTTGCAGCAGAAAAGATACTGGATTTATTTTACAAAGAATCTGATGATAATTTAAAATGGGTGATGGCAAATGCCCTTCGGACCTTAATGAGCTGGAATAGTAGACAAAAGCATCCAGAGATAGCGAGAGTATTGAAAGGATTATAAAAAACAACTGCGCACCCGGTCACACGCAATTGCCGGGCCGTTAGCGTTCATTGATAAGCCGCAGTTAATGTGGTAGACTACTCCCTTTTAAGAATTCAGTGAAAAGAAAGATAGTACTTTGGATAAATCCAAAATTAGTTCCAAAATGAAACCATTTATTTTGATAGTCTTGTCCTTTCTAATGTTTTCTAACCAACATTTAAATGCAAAAATTCTAAACGATTCAATTCCCCCTGGAAAGAATTATGAGAAAGCTGCCTTCAGGCTTTGGTTTCCAGATGACCCTAATTTGATAAATGGAATTCTTGTTCTCGTTCCAGGATCAAATCGTGATGGACGGTTTTTGGCTACAGACACTCTCTGGCAAAATTTCGCTATTAAACACCGATTTGCTTTAATTGCATGTTATTTTAAAGATTATGAAAAACCTGACTCATACATTGAACAATATATTAATGTAAACCAAGGTAGTGGACAAGCTCTATTAAATGTAGTTAAAAAGTTCTCTATATCATCAGGTCATGGCGAACTTGATAACGCTCCTCTACTATTTTGGGGGGCATCTGCAGGAGGACAATTCAATTATGAATTCGCATGTTGGCGTCCAGAAAAGGTATTAGCATTTGTAGTAAATAAAGGGGGCATATATTATACTGCTCTTGCTCCCAATGAAACTAGGGCAATACCTGCAATCTTTTTCACAGGAGAAAAGGATCTTGAGGCTAGAAATGATATTATTAAAGGGCTCTTCTCAATGAATCGGAGAGCAGGTGCACTTTGGATATATGCACCAGAACCAGACGTCGCACACGAATTTGTTCAGTCAAAAGTATTATCAATAATTTTCTTTAATGAAATCATCCCTTTAAGATTGAAGCATGATTTATCGGAAAACCAGACTGACTATTTAATTCCACTAAAAGAATCCGATGGTTTAATTGGAGATCATAAAAACCATACTGTATCAGAAGTATCAGAAATAAAAAAATACGATTACCCAGTTTCATGGTTCCCAGGTGAAAAAACTGCATCTGCCTGGATTGATTTCATCTCAAAAAAATAAATAAACAACGAAACGCTAACGCGGACAATGCTATGGGTAAGTTGTTTGTCACAGTTTTTGCTTTTGTCCCTGCAACCAAGACAGTTTTACAACTTGCCTCCAAAAACGCATACCACTGCAACGCTGCGTCAACTGCACATACCGCTAAACGTTAGCTGTAGGCTCGATTACAATTTAAAATTTCGACTTCATCATTATGGAACGAACAACTTATCTTAGAGACTTCTCATCAATTAGCCCTTCAGCCAGGTGGATGTTATTATGCAAAGGACATACCAATATTCCCTATGCAAAGGAAGTGGCGGAGCTCTTGGAATATCCTAATAAATATTTACCTGATTTCAAGAAAAGAGATTTTACTTTTTGGGCCAGCACTCTCGGCCTGGAAAGAAGGTACTGGAGTCTAAATCAGCTTTTAAATGATTTATTAATTAAGAATATCTTAGAATTCTCCTCAGGATACTCACTTCGCAGTCTGGAATATGCCCAGCAAAAAGGAGTACATTATATAGATACTGATTTGCCAGATATAATAGCAGTTAAGATTGAATTCATTGGAAGTTTGCAAAAAGGAGAAATAAAGACTAATGGGAAATTGGAATTATTACCGCTAAATGCTCTTGATAAAAAAAGTTTTCTGGAGATAGTTAGTCATTTTCCTCAGGGCAAGATTGCCATTGTAAATGAGGGACTACTAACATACTTAATTAAGCAGGAAAAGGAAAAACTATGTTCAATTATTCATGATATTTTGATAGAACGAGGTGGTTATTGGATTACTGCTGATATCGCACTAAAAGATAAAGAATCTAAACTTCGACTCTCTTACAATGATGGAATAAAAAAATTTAATGAACAACATGATACTGAAGGCAATAGCTTCGAATCATTTGAAGAAGCAGAGATGTTTTTCAAAAAAAATGGATTTGTAATTGACAAAGTTGCTACAGTAAAATACTCTGAAATGAGTTCATTTAAATATTTTAAAAGGAGTCTGACATTAAAACACTTGTTGAAAATTCGAAATGCCAAACAAATATTTGCTACTTGGAGATTAAAAGCTGTCTAAAAAAAGCCAAAAGGTAATAAAGCCGGTATAATTAATGGGCTCTTCATGGTTTTTGCTTTTGCTCCTGCACTCAAGACAGTTTTACAACTGTACTCCAAAAACGTATACCACTGCAACGCTGTCGCAACTGCATATACCGCCGGAACTTTAGCGGTCAAATAAAAAACCTCCTGCTAATATGATAGTTAGGATTGAAACAGAAATAAATCAATTACATAGTAACATTCAGACATTCAATTTAAGACCATTCACAGCCTTCTGGAGACACGATCTATTATGGAGTAGTAACTACAATGGGCTGAAGGACAGAGTGCCTTAAAGCGCTTTAATTCAACTAAATACAGCATTTAGCATATTGGGCATATTTCGTAACTAACTATATATCTGTATAATCAATACAAGTACAACCTGGGCCTTTGGGACCAGGTTTTTTTATGATTTTATTTGATGGCTCAATTTAGTCCGGAATAAAAAAAGGCAGCATCCCTTGTCTGTATTCCTTAGATGTGCTGTCTTGGAATAGTGAGAAATATCTCGCTGCATTCAAACAAGTGGATGCCACCTGATCAAATCTCAGAAATCTTCCAGAATAATGCAAATAAATTTTACAGGAATTTTAAGTTTGTGACACGCATTTTAATTATTTAATCAATCTGGAATCCCAAAATCCCTTATTCACCTTATACCGGGTACCTGGAGAGGATACGAAAAATCACTGATTTGTTTCAGTAGAGTTTCAGTAGGAGTAATAATAAAAAAGCGCATTCAGTCATATATTGCTGGCTACACTTTGAAAATTCAAATTTGTGCCAGCCATGTGCCAGCTAGTAGAAATAGAAAAGCCTCGATAAAATTGATTACCAGGGTTATGATCATAATATTTTGTTGACCCACCTGGGCTCGAACCAGGACTCTGCGGAACCAAAATCCGACGTGTTGCCAATTACACCATGGGTCAATATAATTACAACTGACGCTGCAAAACTATAAAAAATTCCGGTTATTTAAACTACAGGGATTTAAGACTCTGGAATACAAGAGTTCTAATTCTGCCTGGAATGGAAATGATCGTAAAACTCGTCATTCATTTTGGTTACTTCCACAAATGTGAAAGGACATTCAACCAGTGACCTCAGTATGGTACCCAGCTCCCGCATGTCTTCATCCCCACGCTCATAATACCATGTGACCTGTGAATTCTCAGAAACTGTCTGCGCTGCCGATAACCTCTTCAGTAATATATAAAGCCACTTTATCGATCCTGTATTTATATATTCAAATCCAAGTTCAATCCGGGTATTGCCCTGCCACTCCTTGACAAATTCCGAAATCCATTCCAGCCCGGGTTTGTAGAAATGTGAAGGATTCTCGATTATCGACCTCCCCATAACAAATATCTTCCCCGGTTCCAGAATGACCCAGGGTGACCTCTTTGTCGGCTCAATGGATAATTTTTCAGGGTACGTCATTCAAATATCTCCTAATTCATCAGAAATAAATAAAAACATGATATAAACAAGGACTCAGAATCAGTATCATGCAAAACTACAAAACATTACTGTCATTACAAAACATCCCCCCAACAACTTTAAGTACTCTAACTAACTTTAAGTACTCTAAGTACTTTAACTTACTTTAAATACTTTCTTCCGTTCACCCCTGTCAAACAACGTCGGTTCCGGCTCTTCCCATAAGCTTGGATGTTCATCTTCAAACTTCTGAATTATAGCTTTCATAAGAGTAACCCGCAGGAACTCAGATTTGTTCTTTATCCGGTACCGGTTGCAATAAACGCCGAGAGCCCTCATCTCCCTGCTGTTCAGCATAACTGATAACCTGCTGGTCCGGCGCAATCCTGTCTCCTTAAATGCCGAATGCCTCATTAACGGAGGTTTTCTTATTTGATCGCTAAATTAGGGAATAGCTAAATCGTTACGGATCAGATAAAGAAGAGTTTTTGAACAAAAAAAGAAAGCCGGGAGATAATTTCCTGGCTTTCTTATATTTAGAATATTGACAACTTTATGAAAGACCCACCCCCACCTCCCGCTTCGCGGGACAGGCTCTCCGAGGAGGGGAATCTTGTATTCGATACTTCTTGCCCTGAGCACTGCGCTCTGAGCCCTGAGCTTTCTTATGCCTTGTTTGCACTACCCAATACAGACACAACCTTATGCTTGTAAAGCTCTTTCAGCTTTTCGCGGGCCGGACCAAGATAGTTACGCGGATCAAATTCACCGGGTTTCTCAACGAACACCTTGCGTATTGCAGCAGTCATTGCCAGACGGCCGTCGCTGTCGATGTTTATCTTGCAGACAGCTGATGCGGCAGCCCGCCTGAGCTGATCTTCCGAAACACCTGCCGTATTCTCCATCTTACCGCCATACTTGTTGATCTCATCCACTATATCCTGAGGTACCGAAGAGGCTCCGTGAAGAACAATGGGGAATCCGGGAATACGTCTTTCACATTCCTCAAGTATGTCGAAACGGAGAGGAGGAGGAAGTTCTCCGGGCTTAACCTTGAATTTAAAAGCTCCGTGGGAAGTCCCGATTGATATTGCCAGTGAGTCAACTCCGGTCTTCTTAACAAAATCTTCAACTTCCTCGGGCCGGGTATAAGATGTATGGTCTGAAGATACTTCATCTTCAATGCCTGCAAGAACACCAAGTTCTCCTTCAACTGTAACATCATACTGATGAGCAAACTCAACAACCTGCCTGGTCACCTTAATATTTTCCTCATAAGTGAAATGGGATCCGTCGATCATTACTGATGAAAATCCTGTTTCAATACACGATTTACAGGTTTCGAATGTATCACCATGGTCGAGATGCAGCACGATAGGAATTTCACAACCAAGCTCTTTTGCATAAGCCACTGCACCTTTTGCAAGGAACTGCAATAAAGTCTGGTTTGCATATTTGCGTGCACCTTTTGAAACCTGAAGAATAACCGGAGATTTTGTCTCCACACAGGCGCTTATAATAGCCTGCAACTGTTCGAGATTATTGAAATTAAATGCAGGGATTGCATATCCGCCCTTTACTGCATTTTTGAACAATTCTCTCGAATTAACTAATCCTAATTCTTTATAGTGTAACATATTAATAAGTGTTTTTAAATAGGCCGCACAAGATAGTAATTTTAACTTCAGCTTCAAAAATAATTAAATGCAAATCATCTTTAGGTATGGAATCAGATATAATATTTATCTTCGTAGTCCATTTTTAAAGCCTTAGATGGCTTAAAATATTACTTATGCAGCAACATGGTTCAAATCACGTATTTTATAAATGTATACACATTGCGGACATAAAACCAGTTATTATGATGAAAAAGATTTTAATTTTCCTGTTAGTGTATTTTTCTGCATCATCAGGATTAATCCGTTCGCAGGAAAAGGTCTGGTCACTTGAGGAATGTATTAGATATGCTATTGACAACAATATACAGATAAAACAACAGGTACTGCAGACCCGTTTCCAGGAGAATACCCTTGAACAGTCAAAGCTCAATCTGCTTCCAACCCTTAATGGTCAGGCTTCCCATAATTATTCATTCGGACGGGCACTTGATGAGACGACCTATGAATTCACTGATAATCAGAATATCCAGTCGAATAATTTTTATGCAGGAGGCAGTATGAACCTCTTTAACGGCCTTCAGAATTATAATACTATTCAGAAAAACAAGTATCAGCTTCTGGCAAGCGAGCTTGATCTTCAGAGCATTAAGGATAATATTTCGCTGAGCATTGCACTTGCTTTCCTGCAGATCCTCCTGAACACCGAGCTTGTTACAACTACTGATAATCAGTTGCAGATCACAAAACAACAGATTGCAAAGACTAAGAAGATGTTTGATGCAGGAAGTGTTGCAAAGGGTAACCTTCTTCAGATCGAAGCCCAGGCAGCAAGCGAGGAATTGCAGCTTATTACTCTGCAGAACCAGCTGGAAACATCATACCTCACCCTTACGCAGATGCTGGAACTTCATTCACCTGAAGGATTTAAAATCGTTACTCCCGATATTTCAATCGATACCAGCATGACCATAACAGGTAAAGTTGATGATATCTTTAACCAGGCACAGGGGTTACGGCCAGAAATCAGAAGTGCTGAGCTTATGCTTACAGTAAGTGAATATGATCTTAAAATCGCCAATGGTGCAAGAAGTCCGAGATTATCCCTGAACCATTCAATCAACACCCGTTTTTCCGATATTGCCATTAAGCCAGCCAATCCGACTGAAAAATACAGTTTCTCCGATCAGCTGAATGATAATATTAATTACGGAGTCGGATTCTCACTGAATATCCCAATCCTCAACGGCTGGCAGGTAAATAAGAATATTTCAAATTCGAAGCTTAATATAGAGAACAGCCGTTATACCCTGGAAGCTGAAAAGAAACAGCTTTACAAAACAATCCAGCAGTCTTATGCCGATGCTGTTGCAGCCCTTAAAAAGTACAGTGCCAGCAGTAAGGCTGTAACTTCGATGGAGGAATCATTCAGATACACCGAACAGAAATTCAATGTGGGGATGGTCACTCCTGTCGATTATAATGCGGCCAAAACACAATTGCTTAACGCACAATCGGATATGTCGCAGTCTAAATATGAATATATTTTTAAAACCAAAGTCCTTGATTTTTATAAAGGATTACCACTTAATCTCAATCAATCATCTAATTCCTCAACGATATTAAAATGAAGAATAATAAGATTTTAAGGATCCTCATCATTGTTGTAATTGGTCTGTTGATCTTTGCTGTTATCGGAAAGAAAGCCGGCTGGTTCGGTAAAGCTGTCACTGTTAAGGTCGCCGTCGAAAATGCCGAAAAGCGTATGATAACTGAGACAATTACCGCCAACGGTAAGATCCAGCCTGAAAAAGAAGTCAAGATAACGCCTGACGTCTCCGGGGAAATAGTAGAACTTACCGTAAGGGAAGGCGACGAGGTAACAAAGGGTCAGCTTCTCCTGAGGATCAAACCCGATATTTATATATCACAGCGGGACCGTTCCATTGCTGCTATCAGCTCAGCCCGGGCACGGCTTGCACAGGCTGGAGCTCAATTTACCCAGGCTGATCTGTCATTTAAAAGGACCAAACAACTTTTTGAAGAACAGACGATCTCCCAATCGGAATATGAGCAGGCTGAAGCATCCTATAATGTAGCCAAATCGGAGGTCGATGCAGCAAGGTTCTCGGTTGTCAGCACAGAGGCTTCTCTTAAGGAAGCAAATGAAAACCTTGTCAAGACATCAATATATGCACCAATGACCGGAACCGTTTCGATGCTTCTGGTGGAACTTGGCGAGAGGGTTGCAGGAACTAATCTGATGGCCGGTACTGAGATACTTCGCATTGCCGATCTCTCAAGAATGGAAGCACAGGTGGAGGTTAATGAAAATGATATTGTCAGGGTGAATCTCGGGGATACAGCCCTCATAGAAGTTGATGCTTACCTTGACGAGAAATTCAAAGGTATAGTCACTGAAATAGCAAATTCAGCAAAAACAACAGGCGTTTCGGCTGACCAGGTGACAAATTTCGATGTAAAGATTTTTATTCTTCCTGAATCATATCAGAAAATGGCAGCTGAAGGTATTAATCCTTTCAGACCGGGGATGTCAGCCACAGTGGAAATACAAACTGAGACGAGAGAAAACATACTAACCGTGCCTATTCAGGCGGTCACAACACGAATGGATACATCGGAGGTCAATGTTAAGGCAGCTAAGGAAGATATCCGGACGCTGTTATTTATTACCGACGGAGAATATGCCCTTGCAAAAGATGTAAAGACCGGCATCCAGGATAATAATTATATTGAAATACTCTCAGGTATCGGTGACAGTGCCAGGGTGATATCAGCGCCTTTCAGTGCAATAAGCAAAAAGCTTTCCGACAGCACCCTGGTGGAAATAGTCAAAAAAGAAGATCTGTTTAATGAGAAATAACACCCGGGCATCTCTTATTTTGCGATGATATTATGTATTGAAACCGCTACCGGCCTGTGCTCTGTTGCATTATGCGACGGTAACCGGGTGATCGCATTAAAAGAGAGCGGCGAAGGCCGTTCACATGCTTCACTTCTTACAGTCTACATCCGGGATTTACTCCGCGGGGCGGGTATCGGGGCTTCAGATCTCAATGCCGTTGCCGTAAGCAAAGGGCCGGGTTCTTACACCGGGCTCAGGATAGGTGTATCCGCAGCCAAAGGAATCGCTTATGCAGCTTCGATACCACTTATTGGCATTGATACGGTATATTCAATGTTTCATGGATTTCAGGATTTCGCAACTGAAAGATACAATTTCACATCTGACGACCTGTTCTGTCCGGTTCTGGATGCCAGGAGAATGGAGGTTTATTCAGCAATTTATAATCATGAAGGGAAAATCACAAGAGAATTAAAAGCTGAAATAATGAATAATGATTCATTCAGCGGGTATCCCGGTTCGGCAAGATTGTTTCTTTTCGGCGATGGTGCAGAGAAATGTAAAAATGTCATAAAAAGGAAAAATATAGTTTTTGAAACAGATTACAGGATCTCTGCTTCATCAATGTGTAAGCCTGCGGCAGAAGCTTTTAGTGAACAACATTTTGAAGATGTGGCATATTTTGAACCGTTTTATCTGAAAGATTTTATAACTTCGAAGCCTGTAAAAGATGTCCTGGGGAACTAATTGGTCCGGAAATTGTCAATGTTTTTGAAAAACCCAATGAAGAAATTGCTGCTGTTAACAGCCTTCAATGTAATGTTTCTTTGTCCGGGAACAGGTCAGAATAACTCATATCAGTCCGGTGAAAGAATTAAATATATAATCCATTATGGCTTAATAACAGGAGGAGAAGCCATCCTCGAGCTTAATATTGACACCCTGAACGGGAAAGAGACACTGCATTCCAGATTAACCGGCCGGACACTCGGAATTGTCGATGCACTTTTTAAAGTCCTGGATATTTATGAGAGCTATATGGATCCTGTTTCTGAACTGCCTGTCAGATCAGTCAGGAATATACGCGAAGGAAATTACAAAAAATTTAATAGTGTGGATTTCGATCACATAACCCGCAGTGATTCCACAATAATTACAAGCGATCTTACCGGAATACATGTCACCCAGCCAGGAATCCACGATATTCTTTCATGCTTCTACTGGTTCAGAAATCATATCCTTCCTGATATTGATACCGTTAAAAAAGGTGAAACGTTAACCGTAATGACCTGGTTCACCGATGAACTTTACCCTATCCAGATGCGGTACATAGGACCGGAGGAGGTTAAAACCCGGGCAGGAAAGATAAAATGCCACAAATTCAATCCTGTCACGGAAAAAGGAAGATTGTTCAAAACAGAAGAAGATGTCACATTCTGGTTTTCAGCCGATAAAAATTTTTTACCGGTTAAAATACGATTTGATATATTTGTCGGGGCATTTATAGTCGATCTTGAGAAATATGAGGGATTGGTTTACCCACTTGATATAAAAAAGAAATAACAGAAAAAAGGAACAGGATAAATTTATGGCAAGCACTGCAGATTTCAGGAACGGACTGGTCATTGAATATAACAATGAGCTGTGTACGATAATTCAGTTTCAACATGTAAAGCCTGGCAAGGGACCGGCTTTTGTGAGGACAAAGCTTAAAAGTCTCAAGACTGGAAGAGTACTGGAAAATACCTTCTCCTCAGGCACGAAGGTAAATGTTGCCAGGGTTGAGAGACGGCCTTACCAGTATCTTTACAAGGATGATATCGGATTTTATTTCATGCATCTCGAGACTTTCGAACAGATCCATGTTGAAGAACATATTATTGATCATCCCGAATTCCTGGTGGAAGGACAGAATATTGAAGCCGTGGTACATGCCGATACTGAAACTGTCCTTTCCGTTGAGCTTCCGCAAAACGTAACAATGGAAGTAACCTATGCTGAAAAGGGATTGAAAGGAGATACCGCAACAAATGCTTATAAGCCGGCAACGATGGAAAACGGCTCTGTTGTCATGGTCCCGCTCTTTATAAATCCGGGAGATAAAATAAAAATCAATACAAGCGACAGTTCTTATGTTGAACGTGTCAAAGGCTGATATAAAACAATAAATGAAGATCCCGGGCGACAGGTTAAAAATATCAAAGTTCAAGCTGGATTCCTTGCTTGACATCACAATGTCAATCAATGCCCATCTGCCTACCGAGGTCCTTCTTTCAAAATACGAATCCATTTTAAGGGATAGCCTTGGTATAGGCAAGATACTTATTTTCAAACTATCTGATGGCTGGGAGTGCCTTCTCAACGGAGGATTCCCGAAAGATTATGAAACTATTGATGTAGAAGAAAAGCTTCTTCATATTGATGAAATAACCTATGTATCGTCAGAAATCGATTTTAAAGGTGTCGACATTATTGTCCCGGTCTTCAACAACAACGTTCATATTGCATTTCTTTTCATTGGCGATATAGAAGAAGAAGGAGAAGGCATGAGCCCTGTTCTCAAGCATCTAAACTTCATCCAGACCATATCAAACATCATTATTGTTGCTATTGAGAACATCCGTCTGCAGAAGGAAAGGCTGAAGCAGGAAGCCCTCAAGAAAGAGCTGGAGCTTGCTGCCAGAATGCAGAAGATGCTTATTCCTGACAGCCGGCAGATGCCACGCAGGCCAGAGGTGACTGTATATGGTTTTTATTACCCTCATTATGAAGTGGGAGGCGATTATTACGACTGTATAAAACTATCCGACTCCAAAACCGGTTTTTGCATTGCCGATGTATCAGGAAAAGGTATGCCGGCAGCAATACTGATGTCTAACTTCCAGGCCAGCTTCAGAGCGCTCTTTTCGGCAGATTCCGATCTTGAGGAGCTATTACATAAGCTGAATTCAATAGTTGTAAACAATGCTGCAGGTGAAAAATTCATCACATTCTTTGTTGCCCGGTATGACCACACCAAAAGAATTCTTGAATATATAAATGCAGCACATACCGCTCCGGTAATATATAACACATCAACCGGCGAGGTGAATTTCCTTAATACAACCTGCGTTGGTGTGGGTATGCTCGACCATATCCCCCAGATAAAAAAAATATCAATACCCATCCGGGGACATTTTAAGATAGTCTGCTATACCGACGGCCTGTCGGAACTTAAAGACGATTATGGTTTTGAGACAGGTACCAAAGAAATAATAAATTTTATTTCAAATAACCAGTCCGTTGAACAAAACATGAAGGATATGCTTGATTATCTTGGCATACCTGATGCAAATCCCTACCTTTTTGATGATGTTTCGATCCTGGCTGTCGACCTCAGGTAATAATCACACAAATTTTAACAGGAAATAATTCTTTTTCCCCTTCTGAATAAGAAGATATTTATTGTTCAGCAGGTGGTCCTGCCCGACCAGGATATCAGGATTATCAATCCTTTCCTTGTTCAGGCTCACACCACCACCCTGGATCATTCTTCTGAGCTCTCCTTTTGAACTGAAAACCTGTGAATGTTCAGCACACAGAGAAGTGAAAGTAGCACCCTGACCAAGAATTTCCTTATTGATATCAAAGGTGGGAACACCGTCAAAAACCGAAAGAAATGTACTTTCATCCATTTTTTTCAGTGTTTCGGTTGTCCCTTTCCCGAACAATATCTGTGATGCTTCAACAGCTGCCTGGTATTCCTCCTGTGAATGTACCATCACTGTCACTTCCTCGGCAAGTCTTTTCTGCAGGATCCTTTCGTGAGGTGAAGTATTGTGTTCCGCGATAAGACTTTCAATCTCTTCACGGCTTAAGAGGGTGAAGATCTTAATATACCTTGCAGCATCTTCATCCGAAACATTAAGCCAGAACTGGTAAAAACGATAGGTTGATGTTTTTTCCGGATCGAGCCAGACATTTCCCGATTCTGTCTTTCCGAATTTCGTCCCATCCGATTTTGTAATGAGCGGACAGGTAAGAGCAAACGCTTCACCTCCTGTTTTACGTCTTATCAGTTCAGTACCTGTAACAATATTTCCCCACTGGTCCGAACCTCCCATTTGTAATTTACATCCCACTTCATTATAAAGATGAAGAAAATCATATCCCTGAACCAGCTGGTAAGAAAATTCGGTGAATGACATCCCATCCCGGGAATCCGATGTCAGCCTTTTTTTGACCGAATCTTTTGACATCATATAATTAACTGTGATGTGTTTCCCGATATCCCGGATAAAGTTCAGAAAAGAAAAATCCTTCATCCAGTCATAATTATTGACCATTAATGCCCTGTTTGCTTTTTCAGGGTTGAAATCAAGGAATCTCTCAAGCTGTTTTTTTATCCCCACCTGGTTTTTCCTGAGAGTTGGTTCATCGAGAAGATTTCTCTCTTCCGATTTGCAGGAAGGATCTCCAATCATCCCTGTTGCTCCTCCGACAAGTGCAACCGGCACATGTCCCGCTCTCTGAAAATGAACCAGCAGCATTACCTGTACCATATGGCCGATATGAAGCGAGTCTGCTGTAGGATCAAATCCAATATACCCGGCAGCCATACCCTTTTCAAGCATTTCTTCAGTTCCCGGCATGATATCATGGATCATGCCCCGCCACTTTAGTTCTTCAACAAAATTCATAACCGCATTTTTGAGAAATGCAAATATAGTAAAGGGATTTTATCTGATTAATTTATAAACTTCAAAAAGACAAAAGATAAAAGTTTAAAGACAAAAGGTTTAAGACATTCTCAAATAAAATCAACTTTACAGGAAAAAATTGTTAATAGTGTGCAATTGCCTGACTTTTATCTTTTTACTTTTGTCTTTTATCTTCTGCATTTATAATACAGGTTAAATTGACACTTCTGAAGGATTCCGCTCAGGGTTCTTCTCTTCGTCGGGTTTCTTTTTAAACCTTTCAAAACTCCGGTTATATCCCCCCTCTCCGATCACAGGAAAAATCGCAGGGGCAATATCGGCAATCGGATTATAGAATCTCGACTACTTCAATAGCTTCTTTCGGTAAAAAAGGGCGACGGGCATCAATGGCATTCAGTATTACAAAGAAAACACTGAGAATAAGTAGCTGATTTAAAGAATCCGAACACCATCCCAAGTAATCTGTTCAGGAATCCGATGGATGCTGCATCAATGATCTTGTCTGCAACTATCCCGATGAAATGGATTACAATAACGATCACTCCGAAAGTGATGAGAAATGATACTATTCCGACATATTGTCCCGACATATCGAACCATTCATATAGTTTCCCGGCAGTGAAGGAAGAAAATTTGATTGCACCCCATATTCCGAATATAAGAGCCGCAAGTGCAGCCACCTCCCTCACCAGTCCGTCGGTGAATCCTCTTACTATGGCAATTATAAGTATAACAACTATTATAAGGTCGATCCAGTTCATGTAGCGGATGTTGAAAGTGTGAAAGTAGGAAACAATCGGGAGTTATCAAAATATAATAAGGCGCACAAAGGCGAAGGGCACAAAGGCGCAAGGGCACAAAGGCGAAGCGGCGAAACAGTTTCCGGTTATTATGCGTTACGGCGTTACGGTGTTAAGGTGTTACGGCGTTATGGCGTTACGGTGGACGGGGAACGGAGCTTTTCTGAAATCATAAAATTGACCTGGGTATTAATATTGCCGGAAAAATAGATTTAACTTTGTCACGTAAATGAAAAAATTGGCAGGGAAACCGGATTATCTTTAGGACAGAGGATATTTCTGGGTACAAAAAAAGATATGGAAGATAATAGTTGCAGCAATAGTTAAGATACAGAAGTACTCCAATAAATTAATTTAAGATATCTATCACCCATATTATGAAAATTATCAAACGAACATTACTGGTAGTCCTTATTCCTGTATTATGTCTGACTACAATTACAGGTCAGCCAGACGAGTCAACTTGTAAGCGTAAGACAAAAAAATATGAATCCACCTATAAATCTCTGTCCGTTAAAATCGACCATAACCGGATGAAACGGGGACTCTATCATCTTTCGCAGGATCTGCCCCGGCGTGTTTTGAACTGGGCAATTCCGGGTCATACGATTTCAACGCTTGAGGAGGCAGATTTGTGGATAACCGGACAATTGACAGATTATGGGTATAAACCTGTCATGGATGAAACCAAAGTGCGTGCTTTTGGAAGAGATCTCACAAAACCTCTGGCACATCAATACGCAAAACCGCCCGATGATGCACCATGGTATACAGCACATAATATTATCGCAGAGAGACCCGGCAAAAAACAACCTGACAAACTAATCATTGTTATTGCACATAAAGATTCCCAGAGCTGGATAGCATCACCTGGTGCCGCCGATAATGCGATCGGCACCTGTGGTGCACTTGAACTTGCAATTGTCCTGAACCGGTTCAAACCTGATCACACAATACGGTTTATTTTCTGCAATGAAGAACATACTCCCTGGACCAGCATCACTGCAGCGGAGAATATCAGGGCAGCGGGATTGGATGTTATTGCTCTTATTAATCTTGACGGTATAGGAGTAAAATCCCCTCAACAGGCAGGTCATCTGACAAATGTAACCCGGTATACAACTTCTGAGGGCGAACAGCTGGCTGATCTTATGGAAAAACTGAATGCCCGGCACCGGATCGGACTGGAGCAATCAAAATACCGGAGTGAACGCCCCGGAGATGACGACGGATCATTTATTAAAGCAGGATTTCCATGGTCGGTATTAAATATCGGATCAATGCCATATGGCGATCCGAATTATCATTCCGAAGGTGATACTTCTGATAAAGTTGATGTGAAAAATGCGGAATTGACAGTTAAACTTACACTTGCAGCAATATTGTATATTGATACTTTCGGAAGACCACAAAACTGAAGAAATCTTCTTACAGCAAAATATAAAAATAGAAATTGACCCCTTAACAGCTCCCAGATAGGATTTATTTCAGTGTATCTCAAAATATTTAGGAGAGAATCCGGGAATATAATGCAGTAAAGGCGTTTCCCACCAATATGATTACAAAATACCATTTCTGTGGATTATTTGCTTTGAAGATAAAAAGGTATATTTTTGCAATCTATCCGGTCCTATAGTTCAATGGATAGAACGGAGGTTTCCTAAACCTTAAATTCAGGTTCGATTCCTGGTGGGACTACTACAAATCAATTGCTCCCTGCAATTGAATTCATAACGCTACATTTTTAATGATTGAAGATAAATTTTATATCTATGCTATTGTCAGCCAGGTTGATAACCGGATTTACGTCGGCATGTCTAAGAACGTCTCCAACAGAATTCAACAGCATAATGCCGGTAAAGTTACTTCTACAAAACATTATCTGGCAATATGTACAAACTACCCGGATTATTAATTCTGCTTTCTGTTTCTAATTAACCACACCCCCGGGCTAAAACCGTATCAGCCGCTGACCATTTTTAAAAAATCAGCAGGAGTCATTACCGGGATTTCGGAATTCTTATAGTCTTTTGTATTTCTTGTTATCAGAACATCAATCTTTTTATTGTCAAGTGCACAGTAGTATTGAATACTATCCTCAAAGTCTGTGAATTTTGATGTAATTGCTTCCTTAATTGTTTGCTGATCGACCTTCAGAATAGTCAGTATCCTTGAAATACTGTCAAGCTTCAATATTACCTTGTTGTGAGGTTCAAATTTTCGAAGAACATAATACAGGTTACTGAATGTTAATGATGAAACATAACCTTTGAGCTTCTTATTTTCAATAAGAGTAAAAATAATTGCAGCCTCCCTTGAATAAGGTTTTCTGTCAATCAGAAAATCAATAATAACGTCCGTGTCGATGAATAAATCAGTCATGTCAGAGATACTTCTTTGTTAATGCATCAGACAATTCCTTTTTATAATCGTAATCTGCCGGTAAAGAAACACTGCCAAGAAGTGATTTAACTACGGGGGAATATTCAGTCTGCCCTGTTGGAGTATCCTTTGTTAAAAGCTTCAGATAGTTTTCTACAAGGTCTGAAAGGCTTCTCCCTGTTTTTTTGGCATAAACTTTTGCTCTGCGGGCAACATCTCTATTAACGCTCAATGTTAATTTAGTATCCATTTTACGTATGATTTATTTTACAAATATACGTACATTCTTTTAGAAGATCTAAATTCCAGGAATGATTTCATGTTGTAAAAACACGCTTGTGTTGGCAGCTACCATTTTTTATACTGTGCTATAGAGAATACACCGAGGTTGTCATATATAATTAGTTTGTACTCATTTTAAGATTGTAATAAACTGATATCCCCAATCTTAATCCGTTCCAATCTGGTTTAATAAATTCCCTTTCACCCGGAACATATAGTTTATCATCCATATCACCGTCAGTATAGTATGCTTGTTTCCCAAATCCGAATAAGTATCCAGAATATAATCCTATATTAAAGAACAGAACCGGATATGATACTTTAAATCCAGGTTCAAAGAAGTAGCTTTGTCCTTTATACTCGTGTGATTCATTGCTTAACTTCTGATCCAGAATCATCAAGCCTTCGTTCAGACTCAACCTGGAATAAGAGATCCCAAGAGCAGAATATAAATTAAAATGTATCTTTTTTAGATTTACTAATAAAACTTCACCGAATATCCCGGGAGAACTGGAATTCACTTTCATATCAAACTTATATTCACCTGAATAATCCATAGCTGATAAACGTGAGCCTGTCGATTGGAAAGAATAATTTAATCCAATACTAAACTTATTGAATTGCAGCGACAATACAGGTCTCATGTACCAATATGCCGGGAAATCTGACACAAGCTTTGTTTCAAATGGTAATTTTTGAGAAATTTCAGAATTAATATCATTTAAATGAGACATTGAGTAAAAACCTACACCTGGTTGCAACTCGAATTTAAGAGATTGCCCATTTAAAAACTGATTTGACAAAACCAACGATATTGTAAGTAACTCAAAATATTTCATTTAAACTTAATTTAAAAAATACATCACTCCTTTGCGGCAAACTATTGCATTGTTAATAAGAACAAAACCCGAAATATCCAGAAATGGATAATTATCAATTGGAATGTTATTGAGGATTATTCCATTTAATAAATTCCGGATTAATAAATGTCCCTCATTATAACACAACATTTTATTATTAAAATAATCAATATTCAACAACCGGAGATCTGTCAGTGGAAATTCATATACCGTTGAAAAATCACTGCAATACTTCATATAAAAAGTTTCCCCATTCCAGTATGCCACTTGATCCGGATTTAAAGCATGGAATTCAAAATATTCAGGCATATTATCATAGCTGTCAGGATGGGCCCATATTTTCTTAAAATCCGTATTTAAGAATTTCATTAATCTGCTTGAATCATCACGAAGATATAGATAATCGCCACCAGAAGAAATAGAATAACAAATTGGATCACGTATGCTATTAGTATAGGTCGCTAATAACTTTCTTTTTGTCAAATCATAAATCGAGATTTTCCCAGGTACAGTGGTAGCTACAATATTATTGTCAGACATAACAGGATTGTAACCGTATGGGGTCACAGAACTTATGTCATGAATTGTGAAATCATCAAAATTATTTGTGCTAATACATAACAGGTTGTTACTACAAGGGTGGAATGATGAAATATATTTACGCAATGGTGTGACCTTAATATTTATAGGATAGGACCACCCATAACATAATTTAGCAGTTCTCTTTTCCACTAGATGTCTTGATGATGTTGAATACCTCATAACAGTATCATCGTTTTGTACATAGACAAATTCACTGCTATTTGCTTGTTGAATACCATCTATGTTACTTTGTACTGAAGGTATAAAAGGATAACCGACAACTTCCCATGAATTATCAGACTGAAACAGGCAACACAGGGATTGCTTATATTGTATATTACCTTTCCTTGGTACCAGTTTAAGGGTGAAGTTCACAGATTCCCCGAATGAAGAAGAAGGAATGCTTAAAGATGTGTCATCAGGATTTTGTGTTGACTTTACCAATTTGGCATATGGATAGAAGTAATCTTTAATAACAAGAAATGTATCTACTGCGTTATAGTATTTACTCTTAGTCCAGGAGAAAAAGTACTGATTGTCGTCTTTTACAACAACTCCCGCTTTGGGAATTTCCCTGGTTAGAATAACTTCCCCCCAATCAAGTTCACCAACGTCCCTACGATTAACCTTAATCAGATAATGACCCGATTCTCCTACATAACTGCTATCAAAAAATTCGGTGGATGTCTGAATTTGAATTAAAGTATCCAAACTAACAATCCTGCGATAAACTGAATAATTAATAAAATCTGATGACATATATTCAGGCCATGAAATTTTTAAATATCCATTAAAAGGTCGTGCATAAGTTTGAGAATAATAACTATTATTTACCTCCAGAATCCAGGTCTTAGACATTAATAACCCCTCAGCACCAATAATGTCAGCAATGCTGTTTGTGCCAGAACTGACAAATAATTCTGCAACCAGAGTATGAAATCCTTCTGTTAATGATCCATTTTTAAAATGGAAAGAACTGCAAGCAGATTTGCCAGTGTATTGATCAACACCATCCAATGTAAATTGGACAGCCCAGATCTTATTGTCTGAACTGAAGTCGTACATGAAAATGTCTGTGGAATAAATGAAGATAGTGTCGGATTGCAGATCTAAATTGACAGAATAGGCTGAAGGAGCCGGGGGATCTTTAATAGTCTCTCTTTGAAATATCTTTTTCGATTCGTATTCACAAGATTGAATGAGAAACATAATAAATATCAGGAATAAAATATTCAATTTCTGATACATAGATTTAAAATTAATATCTTGTAAGTTAATTAATAATTGCCATTGAAGATTAACCTAATCTGTATTTTATCATCTTCACTATCTCCGGATTCTGCTCTATCGATAAGTTCCTGCAATATTCCCGTAAAATTCCTTTTCTTCATTCAATGATTTGTGTATTTGTCATAATCATCCCTGTAATTGAGATTATAGTACCATCCACTGCCATCAAACGGGATAAATTTTGTTTCCACCAAACCGAACAGTCCAGATATTTTCAGTTTATTTTCCTTCAGAAGATTCCTGGCTGCAGGTATAACTGATTTCCGGTAAATTGCATGAAGGGGTTCATAATCATCAATGCCGTTAACGGGCATAACAATATCGGCTCCTGCTGAAAGCGAAAGCATGTTGCTTATGAAATCTATCCTGATATCCGGTATGTCGCAGGCCGTAATAAAATTCAGATCATTATCCGAACTGAGGAGACATGAATAAATGCCCATCAATGGTCCCATGCCTTTCACTTCATCCTGTATTATCCTGTGGTCAAGGAATCCATATTTTTCCAGATCATCTGCTCCTATTAATATTTCACCGAAATGTGATTCAAGCTGAGTTACAATATGCCGGATCATGGGTACGCCTCTCACTGGCAGCATGCTTTTGTCCTGCCCTCCCATCCTGGTGTTTTTTCCACCTGCGAGAATAATTGCCGTGACGTTCCCGAATTTTAAATATTCCACCCCCGTATCATTTTATTTATGACGCTGTTAATTAGAAAGAAAGACTAAAGTTACCGTTTTCAGGCCGGATTTCTTAAATCAGCCTCATATTTATCATAAACGAAACCCTCAGGTCTCAGAAAAATATCTGTATCTTTTGCGTATAAATTAACTTCCGATGGATCAACAGGAAATCCTGGCCGGATTCAGCCCTGACAGGGCAAATCTGTTACAGTTACTTCACGCCCTGCAGGATAATCATCCACAGAATTATCTGACTGATGAGTCGCTGAGAGCTGTGGCCCGGCATCTCAGGATCAATCTCTCATGGGTTTATGGTGTTGCAGGGTATTATTCAATGTTCAGCCTGAAACCGAGGGGCCGGTATATCATAAGAGTTTGTAATTCACCCGTATGTAATATGCTGGGATCGTCCGGGATTATTGATGCGCTTACCGGAATTCTTGGTGTTGGTAAGGGTGAAACGACACCTGACGGGGTGTTCACTGTCGAAGAAGCTGAATGTCTGGGCATATGCGATGTTGCACCGGCAATGATGGTTAACCGTACCGTTTACGGCAACCTGACTCATGAATCGCTTAAGGTAATTTTAGATGAGTTGAGAATCATGAAATACGAGGAGAAATGATCATAGAAAAACGCATCATCCTTAAGAACTCGGGTATAATTGACCCCCGGAGCATTAAAGAGTACATTGCTTCAGGAGGCTACAAGGCCCTTGTCAAAGCCCTTTCAGGAACACATGAAAAGGTTGTGGAGGAAGTGATGTCCTCGGGCCTCAGAGGCAGAGGCGGAGCCGGGTTCCCGACAGGATTGAAAAAGCAGGCAACCGCCGGGAAAAAAGCCGGCGCCATAAGTTATGTAGTGTGCAATGCCGATGAAGGTGAACCCGGAACTTTCAAGGACAAGGTAATAATGGAGAGTAATCCTCACCTGATTGTTGAAGGGATGATAATTGCAGCATATGGAATAGGAGCTGAAAAGGGATATATATACATCAGAGGCGAATACTATGATTCAATCGAAAAACTTCAGAATGCAATAAGCCAGGCATATGAATCCGGATACCTTGGCAGCAACATACTTGGAAGCGGGTTTTCATTCGACCTTGAGATCAAACCCGGTGCCGGTTCATACCTTTGCGGTGAGGAACTTACCATGCTCGAATCGCTCGAAGGGAAAAGAGGTTATCCCAGGATAAAGCCGCCATTCCCTGCAGAAAAGGGTCTGTGGGGAAAGCCGACACTTGTCAATAATGTTGAGACCCTTGCCAATCTTCCGGATATTATCGAAAACGGAAGTGCATGGTTCAGATCGTCCGGAACCGAAAGGACACCGGGTACAAAAGTATTCTCAATCAGCGGAGATGTGAAAAAACCGGGTTGTTATGAAGTTGAAGCAGGGATTATGCTGAATGATCTTATTAATGACCTGGCATGTGGAACGGTAAACGG
Organism: uncultured Bacteroidales bacterium; assembly: GCA_963700275.1. Lineage (GTDB taxonomy): Bacteria > Bacteroidota > Bacteroidia > Bacteroidales > VadinHA17 > LD21. Next base: position 265,175 of record CAVOWZ010000011.1, read on the forward strand.
TCAACCGTGGAAAGCTGTTCTGCTGGGCGGTGCAGCCGGGACATTTGTACCCTTCTCCTTTTCCGATCTCTCATTGTGCTACGAGAGACTTAAAGAGCGGGGAGCAACACTCGGATCAGGGGCTGTTATTGTCGTTGGCAGCGACAGGAAACTTATTCCATTGATGCAAAGCATTCTGAGATTTTTCAGGCATGAAAGCTGCGGAAAATGTGTACCATGCCGCCTCGGAACAACATATATTCACGAAAGGTCATTGCAGTTCCCCGAAGCAGGTCATGACACACGTATAACCCTCCTGGAGGAGATTGTTTACCATGCCCGGGAAATGGCAAAAAGTTCTCTTTGCCCCCTGGGGCAGTCCCCAATACTTCCTCTGGAAACACTTCAGATACATTTCACTGAAACGATTGCCAAAGAGTAATTTAACTACCACAAGCGAAAGAGATGGTTTCCTTTACAATTGACGATAAAACGATACATGCACCCGATGGTTCAAATCTTCTTTCAGTTGCCCGCCTGAACGGAATAGATATTCCGGGATTGTGCTATCATCGTAAGCTAACTCCCACCGGTGCATGCAGGCTCTGCCTTGTGAAAATAGAGGGTGTCAGAGGCCTTGTAACCTCCTGCACTGTAACGGTGACCGAAGGTATGAAGGTCACTGCCTTTGATCAGGAACTTGAAGATACAAGAAGATTTCTGCTGAACTACCTGCTGTATGAGCATAACGATACCTATGACGGGACATATCCTGATGAGCTGAGGGAACTCGTTCTCAGGTACGGATTGGATAAACCGGAAAGCAGATTGCTTAAACCAATATGGGAAAAACTTGATTATAAAAATGATAATTCATCTCCGGTACTGACCTTTGACCCTTCAAAGTGCATAAAGTGCTTCCGGTGCATAAAGGCCTGCGATGAAGTCCAGGGGAAAAACGTACTCTCCTTCACCCAAAGGGGGATAAATTCCTTCATTATTGCCGGTACAGGAGTCTGGGGGGAAAGCGAATGCGACGGATGCGGTGAATGCATACAGCTTTGCCCTACCGGTGCAATCGTTGAAAAGCCTGATCGTGATATCATCAGCCTTGAAAAGATAGACAAGAGAGTAATTACAACCTGTCCTTATTGCGGAGTTGGATGCCAGATAGAATTGCTGGTGCAGGATGGCCGCATAGTCAGAAGTAACGGTGTTGAGGGTGTCTCTCCCAACGACGGCCGTCTATGCGTCAAGGGACGGTTCGGATATGAATTCGTTCACAGTTCCGACAGACTTAAAAAACCACTGATTAAGCGTAACGGAAGTTTCGTGGAAGCTACCTGGGATGAGGCTCTTGACCTTATTGCATCTAAATTCTCCGGGATCAGGGATAAGTATGGCCCGGATTCCCTTGCCGGATATGCATCAGCAAAATGTACCAATGAAGATAATTACCTTTTTCAGAAATTCGTCCGTACCGTATTCGGCACCAACAATATCGATTACTGTACCCGGCTTTGTCATGCCTCGACCGTAACAGCCATGCTTAAAGCTATTGGCGATGGTGCCGGCAGCAATCCAATTGAGGATTTTGAAACCACTGACTGCCTGTTTGTTACGGGCAACAACATAATTGATACCCATCCGATAACAGCAACTTACGTAAAGCGTGGTGTCGCCAGAGGTTTAAAAATCATTGTCGTTGACCCGAAATGGACTCCCCTGGTCCGTTATGCAACTGTTTGGCTCAGGCTTAAACTCGGGACTGACATAGCTCTCCTGAACGGACTTATTCACATAATAATCAGGAATGGCTGGATAAACAGGAAATTCATTGAGGAGCGGGTTGAGGGAGGAATGGATGCTTTCAGCCGGCTTGAGGAGCTGACGGCCAGGTATACCCCTGAATATGTGTCTGAGATCACCGGAGTGCCTGCCGAAAGCCTGAACATGGCTGCCAGGCTCTATGCAACCTCTCCCACATCGATGATTGCAACAGGAATGGGTATGAGCCAGCAGGTTACCGGAACATACAATGTTTTCTGCCTGATAAATATGATGCTCATTACAGGCCAGGTAGGCCGTGAAAGATGCGGTATCAATCCTCCAAGAGGCCAGAATAATGTTCAGGGAGCAACCGATGTGGGTTGTTCACCTTCAAACTTTCCGGGTTATATTCCGATCATAAATGATGATAACAGGCGCCGGGTTGCTGAAGTGTGGGGTGTACCTTTTGAATCGCTCTCACCAAGGCCGGGACTTACAACTATTGAGATCATACAGGCTGCATATGATGGCAGGATAAAGGGTATGTTCATCATGGGAGAAAACGCCATGATAAGTGACCCTAATCTGAACCATACAGAGGAAGCTCTGAGAAAACTGGAATTCCTGGTTGTTCAGGATATTTTCCATACAGAAACAACCAGGCTTGCTGATGTAGTTCTGCCTGCATCTTCATGGGCCGAAAAGGAAGGTACCTTCGTGAACAGCGACAGGAGAGTGCTTCGGGTGAGAAAGGCTGTTGATTGTCCGGGCGAAGCAAGAGTGGACTGGAAAATAATACATGAACTTGCCGGAAGGATGGGCAAACCAATGCCGGAATACCGGAATGAAGGTGAAATAATCGACGAAATTGCAAGAGTCACACCTATTATGGCAGGTATCTCTCATTCAAGGCTTGAACAGGGAAGCATACAATGGCCCTGTCCTGATAAAAATCATCCTGGTACTCAAACCCTTTATCTCGAAAGGTTCAATACTCCAACGGGCCGGGGTAAACTATTTCCTGTTGATTATTTACCGCAATCGGAAAAGGTTGACGGAGAATATCCCCTGATGCTCAACAGCGGCAGGTTGTTGTACCATTATCATACAGCTACCATGTCAAGGCGCACAAAAGCACTGAGGGACTTCGTTGATGAGGCATATATACAGATAAATTCCTGCGATGCAAAGAAATACGATCTTACAAACGGCAGCATGGTAAAAATAGAATCCCGCCGTGGAGAACTGGAGACCAAAGTCCGCATATCTGATGAAGTACTCGAGGGAGAAGTATTCATGCCCTGGCACTTCACCGAATCCCAGGTTAACAGGCTTACAAGAGATGAACTGGATCCCTACAGCCGCATTGCTCCATTCAAATTATCAGCTGTAAGGATCAAAAAGATCTGATCTGATTCCCCTGAAAACATGGGCTGTCTCCGGCTATTTGCAATCGTTGCAAAACCCTGACTGGCGGCCAAATTTAATTTACAATTATGATTACCGAATGAAGAAGACCACTTTTAAAATAATTAAGATGGACTGTCCATCCGAAGAGCAGATAATCCGGATGAAACTTGAAGGCTTAACAAATATTGCCTCTCTTGAATTTGATATACCAAACCGCCGGTTAACTGTATTTCATGAGGGTAGTTATGACCATGTTCACCAGAGACTCGAATCCCTGAATTTTGATACAACTCTGCTTGAAACAATAGAAGTTCAGACTCCAATAGAATTTGAAAACCAAAAACAGCAGAGAACTATCCTGTGGCAGGTCCTGTTTATAAACGTTTTTTTCTTTTTACTGGAGATAATTACAGGCTTCATTGCAAATTCGATGGGACTTGTTGCTGACAGTCTGGACATGCTTGCAGACAGTCTTGTTTATGGTCTTGCCTTATTTGCTGTGGGCGGAACAATTACCCGTAAAAAGAATATTGCAGAAGCAGGTGGATATTTCCAGATGGCATTGGCCATTCTGGGAATGGCTGAAGTTATCAGACGTTTCCTTGGGAATGAGCCTGTTCCTGCATTCGGGATAATGATAATAATATCAGTTCTGGCATTAACAGGAAATGTGGCCTGCCTTTATCTCCTGCAAAGAAGTAAAAGCAAAGAAGCTCATATGCAGGCAAGCATGATATTCACTTCAAATGATATAATTGTGAACCTGGGGGTAATTTTGGCAGGCGGACTTGTATTCCTTACAAATACAAAATACCCTGACCTCATAATCGGCTCCCTCGTTTTTGTGCTGGTATTAAATGGAGCGTTAAAGATTTTAAGGCTTTCAAGATAAGCTATTCAATGAATCACAATTTTAAGTTAATATGTTTTTGTTGTTTATTTACATATTCATTAAGAAGGGACATTCAGCAAAACTGATAATATGAACGAACCAGTTAAATTAAAACAGGAAGAAAGCAGGATACTGTCGATAGACTTTTTACGGGGCTTTACAATGTTTATGCTCGTAACGGGAATTGCCGGCATTTTTAACGGGCTGGTGGCCGAGGGAAAAGGAGGAGCCATAATCGCTCTGATCGATAAGCAATTGGATCATGCAGAATGGAATGGATTATATGCATGGGATCTCATCCAGCCTTTCTTTATGTTTATTGTTGGTGTAGCAATGCCTTTCTCCCTTTCTAAAAGGCTGGCAAGAGGTGACAGCTGGAAAAAAGCCTTTTACCATGCCCTGACCCGTTCCTTCTGGTTGCTTGTTCTGGGCTTTATGCTGGGAGCAGGAAAAGATTCTTTTGATCTTACAAACGTGCTTGCGCAATTGTCATTTACATATATAGTGGCATTTCTGTTATTGCAAAAGGATGTAAAGTGGCAATTACTGGTTTCTTTTGCCATGATCCTGTTATCCGATCTGCTTTATCGCTTTTGGCCGGTGGAAGGATTTAATCAACCATTTACCCCGGATCATAATTTTGGTTCCTGGGTTGATCTGGCAATCACAGGAAGTTTAAATTCGGGCCACTGGGTTGCATTTAATGCCGTACCTACAGCTGCTCACACAATTTGGGGTGCAATTGTCGGAAAGTTACTGATGATGGAATGGCCGCACAGAAAAAAGTTACTTATCCTGATTTTAACAGGGCTGACCGGAATTATCATTGGATATTCCATGGATCATTTCATCCCGATCATTAAACGTATATGTACCAGTTCTTTCATTATAGCAAGTGGAGGATGGTGCCTGATAGCAATGGCATTTTCATACTGGCTGATCGATGTAATGAATTTCCGGAAGCTTGCTCTGTTCTTTGCAATCGTTGGAATGAATCCGATCTTTATTTACCTGTTTTCCAACCTGGGCGGGAAGCGGCTGCTTACCCGCATGACGGAACCGTTTACCTCCAGGCTTTTCTTCTGGACCAGCGATATCACCATAAACATGATCACGATAATTGTTGTTGCGGCCATGGTCTGGTATATCTGCTATTTTCTCTATAAACGAAAGGTATTTATCAAAATATAGAAGAGTCCTATAAACCACTGTTTATTAGTTACTTCAAAAATGCTTTTGATATTTTGGCATTTGAAATCCACATAATTGATCCAAAACAAGAAATGCAAATAACAGATCCTTTAAAGCATATTTATTTTCAATCATGAAAAATCCGGGATTATGAGCAACTCTTACATGGATTACAATAACCGTGACGATAAAGCTTCAGGAAATCATGACAGCCGTCGTTCGTTTCTGAAAAAAGCCGGTGCTGCTGCAATTACTATTGCCGGTTCTGATTTTCTTATATCTGAAAGCGATGAATCAGAAAACTGGCAAAAAAACAATGAAATTTTACCATGGTACCGTCGTATTACCAGATGGGGGCAGACAAACATAACAGAAACTGATCCTGCCACTTACGATATTAAATGGTGGAGAAGCTATTGGAAAAGAACTCATATCGGTGGCATAATTGTTAATGCCGGGGGAATAGTAGCGTATTATCCCAGCAAAATAAAACTTCACCGGCAGGCAGAGTCCCTGGGCGGACGTGATCTTTTTGGAGAACTATGCAGGAGTGCTCATGAAGATGGTCTGGCTGTTTTTGCCAGGATGGACTCAAACCGAGCACATGAAGAATTCTATAATGCTCATCCCGACTGGTTTGCCGTTGATAGATCGGGAAAACCTTACAAGGCCGGCGACTTGTTCATAACATGTATAAACAGCCCTTATTATAATGATCACATTCCTTCCATTATAAAAGAGATTATTGAGTTGTATTATCCTGAAGGTTTTACAGATAACAGCTGGAGTGGTTTGGGTCGCGATTCGATCTGTTATTGTGAGAATTGCAGGAAAAGCTTCCGGGACAGGCATGGTATGGAGTTACCACTAAAAGCTGACTGGGATGATCCGGCATACAGACTTTGGATACGATGGAACTACAACCGCCGGCTCGAGGTATGGGATCTGAATAACCGGATATCAAAATTGAAAGGAGGAAAGGATTGCATCTGGGCTGGAATGAACAGCGGGTCCATAAGCGGCCAGAGCCGAAGCTTCAGGGATTATAAGGAAATATGTGCAAGAGCTGAGATAATCATGCTTGACAGTCAGGTCAGAAATGATGCTGAAGGATTTCAGCAAAACGGAATCTCCGGTAAGATAATACATAGTTTGCTTGGATGGGAAAAACTAATTCCTGAAAGTATGGCAATGTACCAGGCGGGAAGACCCACATTCCGTTTATCATCCAAACCTGCAAATGAAGCAAGGATGTGGATGAAAGAAGGTATAGCCGGAGGTATACAACCCTGGTGGCACCATGTTGGCGCTTACCATGAGGACAGACGTATGTATAATACTGCTGCACCGGTTATGGCCTGGCATGAAGCAAATGAGAAATATCTTATTGACAGGCATCCTGTAAGCAATGTGGGTGTAGTCTGGTCACAGCAGAACATGGATTTTTTTGGTCGCGACGCAACAGAACAACGTGTCGAACTTCCCTGGCGTGGAATAACCCAGGCACTTATCCGGTCAAGGATACCTTTTCTTCCGGTTCATGCCGACCATATCGGAAGGGAAGCTGAAAAAATTTCCCTCCTGATCCTTCCAAATCTGGGTGTTATGACTGACGACCAGGTGGATTCTGTAAGGAAATACGTTGCAGGTGGAGGAAATCTAATGGCAACAGGTGCAAGTAGTTTGTATAATGAGTGGGGTGATCCAAGATCCGATTATGCACTGTCCGATCTTTTTGGTGCACATTTATCCGGGCAGGCTCCATCCCTGTCGCAGGATAAAAATTTCAGACAGTTGCAGGAAACTTCACATACTTATCTGAGAATTCTCCCCGAAATGCGAAGCCAGATTGATGGTCCCCACAATAGTTCAGAACCTCCTGTAAGCGAAATACGCCATGCCGTTTTAAAAGGCTTTGAGGAATCCGATATTCTTCCCTTTGGAGGAACTCTGAATCCTCTGATCACAGATACAGGGACAGAAATATTGATGACCTTTATTCCTGCTTTTCCCATTTATCCTCCTGAGACCTCATGGATGAGGGTTCCTAAAACCAATATTCCGGGGTTGTTGCTGAACAGAACAGATACGGGAAGCCGGATAGTATTCTTACCGGCTGATATCGACAGGCAATTTGGCCTTTACAACCTTCCCGACCATGGGAATCTTCTTTCAAATATTATACGGTGGACTACACATGATAATTTTCCCCTTTCAGTCGATGGTCCCGGATTGATAGATTGCCATGTTTACCGGCAGGAACAACAGCTTGTAGTGCATTTTGTAAATCTTACAAATGACGGAACCTGGCGTCAGCCAGTCGATGAGCTGATACCTGTCGGTCCATTCAGGATAAGTGTGCAGATCCCTGATGGTATTGCCGGTAATGATATTAGTTTACTGGTATCAGGCAAAAAGCTTAAAGCTGTTGTTGATAAAGGATGGAGCAGATTTGAGATCAATACTCTTTTGGACCATGAACTAGCCGTGATACTTTAAAAAGTTATGATTAACTTCTATACAGACACTGACATAAATCTTATGAAGAAAATTAAGGATTTTAAATGGATGACATGGACCATTATTATGGTTTTTGTATGCATGAACCTGAGTAATATTTGTTTCAGTCAACAGGTAAAAAATGAAAATGACTTTTCAGCTTCACAAATAGTCATTTCACAGGATCTGTCCCAGCTATCCCAGGCTGAGCAAGCTGCTTTACAAATGCTGGTTGAGGAAGTTGAAAAAAGAACTTCGATTGAATTGACCACGACTCTAAAATGGCCGGATTCTTCAACTCCGGTCATTGCAGTCGGTATAGCATCCTCCTTTGCGAATAAAGGACCTTTTAACAGACTTATTACCGAATCATCAAACAAAGCTGATGAGGGTTTTAGCATAAAAGTTATAAATGAAGGAAGAAAGGCCCCGACATTATTTATTTTTGGTAATGATACCAGGGGAATGTTATTCGCAGTGGGATGGTTTCTCCGGAAAATATCTATGCAACCTGGTAAAATCCTGGTCCCAAATGACATAAATATTGATACCCACCCAATTGTGGCCTTGAGAGGACACCAGCTGGGTTATCGTCCCAAGACTAATTCCTATGATGGATTTACTGAAGCTATGTGGGAACAGTATATCAGGGACCTGATAATATTCGGAACGAATTCAATAGAATTGATGCCTCCCATCACTGATGATGCATCAAATAGTCCTATGTTTCCTCTACCACAAATGGAGATGATGATCAAAATGGATAAGATATTGGAAAAATACAACCTGAATGTTTGGATATGGTATCCTGAGATGTTTGGAGATTATACAAAACAGGAGAATGTTGAAAAGTCCCTGGAAGATAACAAGAAAATTTTTAGTCAGCTCCCAAGAATTGATGCAATATTCGTCCCGGGAGGAGACCCCGGAAATCTTCAACCTAAAATCTTATTTAATTACCTTGAAAAGGAAGCAGGCCTTCTTCATCAATATCATCCCAGAGCAGAAATGTGGGTCTCTCCTCAGGGATTCAATGGAGAAGAGATGGATGAGTTTATTCAATTATTAAAAAAAGAACCCGAATGGTTGACAGGAGTAGTTCATGGCCCACAAATAAGCATGGATGTTAACGAACTACGAAAAATAGTTCCTGCTAAATATCCAATCAGACAATATCCCGATATAACTCATAGCCTTGATTGTCAATATCCTGTAGCTAATTGGGATCTGGCATTTGCTGCAACAGAAAACCGAGAGACTATTAATCCAAGACCAATAGCTGAATCTTATATTTTTCATGCAGACAGTCTGACCAGTAAATGCGGATTTATTACATATTCAGAGGGAATAAATGATGATGTCAATAAAATTATCTGGAGTGGGCTGGGTTGGGATCCAAAGACAAACCTTATGGAAATATTGCAGGATTATAGCCGTTACTTTATAGGTCCTGATTATGCAAATGATTTTGCCCGGGGAATTTTTGATTTAGAACAGAACTGGAACGGTCCTTTATTAGGTAATAATCTGGTTTATACCACTCTTTACAAGTTTCAATCAATGGAACAGAAAGCTTTACCAGATGTAAGGCTTAACTGGCGGTTCCAACAGGCGCTTTATCGGGCATATTATGATGCTTATAACAGAAGCAGATTGCTATATGAAACACAATTGGAAGATGAGGCAATGAATCTTCTTCGGAAAGCCTCAGAAATGGGTTCTTTGTTAGCCATGGAACAGGCAGGAGAATTATTAGACAGAGCTAAGATAAATAACATATCTGAGGATTGGAGGCAACGGATTTTTGAATTGGCAGAAGCTCTTTTCCAGAGCACTCGAATGCAATTAAGCGTAAAAAAATATTATGCAATATCGGTTCGCAGAGGAGCTAACCTGGATTTAATTAGTACTCCATTTAATGATCGTCTTTGGCTGGAAAAGCAGTTCTCACTTATTGCTCTGATAGATAATGAGCAGGGTCGTCTCAATGAAATTGAAAAGATAACAAACTGGAAGAACCCCGGACCGGGTGGATTTTATGATGATTTAGGGGACACGGGAAATCAACCTCATTTAGTATTGGAAGAAAGTTACAAAGATGATCCTTCATTTTATCATTCTCCATTTGCCGGATTTGCCACAAATGTTTTGAGAGTATCGTGGGGTCAATATGGGCAAACTTTATTTGGTCATCCATTAAAGATGCATTACTCAGATCTTGATAAGACTGCTAAATATGAGGTAAAAGTCACGTATGCCGGTACAACACCGATCCGTTTGACAGCGGATGATATAATTGTGCATGATTATTTAAGGAGAGCATCTGAAATAGAGCCGGTTTCCTTTAATGTACCAATAGAAGCTACTAAAGATGGCGATCTGACATTGCTATGGGATATTAAAACTGGTCAGGGGGGAACAGGTCGGGGTTGCCAGATAGCGGAAGTGTGGTTGATAAAAAAATAGGAATAATGGTAGGGAAAGAGTTTAGAGACGCGCTGCGTTCAGGTAAGACTGTGTATGGCACACTTATAACATCAGCATCTCCGAAGATGTTTGATATAGTAATCACATTGGGGGGGCGTGTGGTCCGTTGCCACAGTGGTTCCAGAGGCAGTCTCGATATACAGATGGAATGGGCAAAAGCTGGTGCAAATATTATTATGCACAGCTCAGATATATTCCTTTTTGCGGATAAATTACAGGATGATATGAATTGTATCCGTGAGTTGGATAAGAAAGCCTTTTTAAAGGGTGCAAGATAATTTAAGTTTAAATATTCCGAATGATCAGTTGCAGTCATTGCATAATTCCGATTGCTTCCCGAATTCAATCTGGATGGTTGAATGTTCTATCCCGAAGTCTTCCTTCAGCCTTTTTCTTATCTCTGTCAGAAAAGTATTATCCGTCAGGACATTTGATTCAAGATGGACAGTAAGTGCCGCAGCGCTTGTACTTAATGCCCAGATATGAAGGTCATGAATACCGGTTATCTCCGGCAGACCTGAAAGATACTTCCGGATCGCCTCAATATTAATATTCCCGGGAACAGCATCAAGCGCGAGGCTTACTGATGCGATAAGCAGCTGATAAGAATTATATAGTATTACACCGATGATTATAACCGAAACAATCGAATCGATCCAGTAGATGCCTGTCAGAGCCATCAGAAATCCTGCAAGAACAACACCGACAGAAACCAGGGCATCGGCCATGAAGTGAATAAAAGCGCTTCTTATGTTCAGATCGTGCTTTTTGCCTTCATAGAAAAGCCATGCAGTAAATCCGTTTATCACAATTCCAATGGATGCAATGATCATAACATTATTTGAATTGATGATCTGCGGCTCACCGAATCTCCTGATCGTCTCCCATAGTACAAAACCGATCGCGGCCAGTAATAAGAGGGTATTCAGGATGGTAATCAAAATTGTTGATCGTCTGAATCCATAGGTGAATTTTAGAGTCGGCTTTGATTGAGATAACCTTAGGGCTATCCACGAAAAGATCAGCGCCAGAACATCACTGAAATTATGTCCGGCATCAGAGATAAGAGCCATGGAATCCGAACGAAATCCGTAGAATATTTCCAGAATAATGAAAACAACATTCAGGGTAATTCCTATTTTGAAGGCATTACCAATGTTTCTTATGTGGCCAGAGTGATGGTTATGTTCCAATCTCTTCTTTTGCTAATTTAGGATAAAAATAGTAAAAAAGAAAGAGCCGTGCAGAGGTTACCCTTACATAATAATCAGGAGCTTTATAACTGCATTAGAAGTAGTTAAAAGATATTATGAGCTGTAACCATGGTATGTAATATTTATTAGTACTTTTAATAGACTTCATTAAATCCAGTTTCAGTATCATGAAAAGACTATTGCCATTTACATTAATCATTTTGTTATGCATACTTACAAGCATTGCCACTTCTCAAAAATCAACCGCACAATCCTCAATCCCTGATCCTGCTGAACATTTCGGTTTCGTTCCGGGATCTGATTATATGCTTTTCAATTACGAACAGATGATCGGTTATCTTATGAAACTCGATAAGGCTTCACCGATGCTTAAACTTGTTGAAAACGGTCAGAGCCCGATGGGAAAGAAAATGTATATCGCTTTTATATCATCGGAAAAGAACATTAATAACCTGGAAAAACTCGGTGAAATAAATAAGGAACTGGCACTTAATCCAGACTTGTCGGAAAAAAAGCAGGCGGAGTATATTAAGGATGGGAAGGTATTCTTCCTGGCAACCCTGTCAATGCATTCATCAGAGGTTGCTCCGTCCCAGGCAGCTCCGCTGATCGCTCATAAACTTATAACATCAGATGACCCTCTTATAAAAAAATACCTTGATGATGTCGTCTATATGATGGTCCCGAATCATAATCCCGATGGTATGAATATGGTGGTTGAGAATTATAACAAGTATAAAGGCACACAATATGAAGGAGCTTCTTTGCCCCGGGTTTATCACAAATATGTCGGCCATGATAATAACCGTGATTATGTCTCTCTGACACAGGAGGATACCAAAGCTGTTGCACGCATTTACAATCTCGACTGGTTCCCTCAGGTAATGATTGACAAGCATCAGATGGGTTCAACCGGGATCCGGTATTATGTTCCGCCTACACATGATCCGATTGCAGAAAATATTGATGCGGAATTATGGGCCTGGACGGGTGTATTTGGGACCAATATGCTCCGTGATCTTACCAATGCCGGCCTCTCGGGTGTGGGACAGAAAATGTTGTTTGATGATTACTGGCCAGGTTCAACCGAGACGTGTATCTGGAAAAATGTTATAGGAATGCTCTCTGAAGCTGCAAGTGTACGCGATGCCTCACCTGTATATATTGAACCGAATGAACTTCAGGCAGGTGGCAAAGGCCTTTCAGAATACGAGATAAGCATTAATTTCCCTCTTCCCTGGCCCGGGGGATGGTGGCGGTTGGGAGATATAGTCAAACTTGAAATTGAATCGACATTTTCTATTATCAAAACTTCTTCCCTTCTTAAAAATGAGATACTGAAATTCAGAAATGATCTGTGCAAAAGAGAGGTGATGAAGGGAAAAACCCAACCTCCGTATTACTATATTTTGCCGGCGGATCAGTCCGATCAGAGTGAATTAATTGCACTGGTTAGATTAATAATGGAACATGGAATAAATACATTCAGGCTCAATGAAGATTATACGCTGAATGGCATAAACCTTAAGGAAGGAGATTTTGTATTTCCGCTGGCCCAGCCATTCCGGGCTTTCCTGAAAGAAGTGATGGAAAAACAGAATTATCCGGTTAGACACTATACCCCCGGGGGAGAAGTGATCCGTCCGTATGACATTACAAGCTGGTCACTGCCTCTTCACAGGGGTCTTAAATCGCATGAAATAAAGATCCGTGATGAAGTCTTCGAAAAGAAACTTAAACCTCTTACAGGCCTTTACAATCCGTTAAAGGAAGGATATAAATTACCGGCTGTATTCCCGGTTACCAGCAATGGCAGCTTCAAGGCTGCATTCATGGCCTTTCAGAACGGGATGGATGTCAGCCGTCTCAACCAGGAAATAAAGGCAGATGGGAAAGTTTATGGGAAAGGAAGCTTTGTTATACAGGGCAGTAATAATGATTTGCTGAACAGTATTGTAAAAGAATCTCTTACCGAACCGGGATCATTCAGGGAATCTGAAAAGGTCTCACTGACATCAGTTAAATTACCCCGGATAGCACTTGTTGAAACTTATTTCAGCGATATGGATGCAGGCTGGACCCGTTATCTGTTCGATTTTTATAAACTACCTTTCACAATTCTCCATCCTGATGAATTTGAGAAAACAGATTTTCCGGGGAATTATGATGTGGTTATTTTCCCGTCAACAAGCAAAGCATTGCTGATGAATGGTAAATCGGGAACTGAAGCGAGTCCGTCAATGAGTAATTATCATCCCGATTATCAGAAGGGTATGGGGAAGAAAGGTCTGGAGAAGCTACTGCTTTTCATCAGCGAGGGAGGAAAAGTAATATCCTGGGGCCAGTCTACAGACCTTTTCACCGGTATGCTTGAAATCACAAGGGGAGAAACAAAGGAAGAGTTCATCCTTCCATTTACAAACACTGCTGATCAGGCCCGCAAGGAAGGACTGAACATACCAGGATCCCTTGTCCGCCTTCAACTTAAACAGGATAACCCTCTCACATGGGGAATGCCGGCTGAAACAAATATCTTTTATCGCGGAAATTCACTTTTCAATACAAGTATCCCCAGGTTTGACATGGACCGCCGGGTGATTGGCGCTTTCCCTGATAAGGAGATCCTTGTAAGCGGTTATTGCGAAAAGGAGGAAAAACTGTCGGAAAAGCCGGCCATGATCCGGATTAAGAAAGGAAAGGGAGAACTGATCCTTTATTCCTTTAATCCACAGTTCAGGGCTTCAACCCAGGCAACTTATAAGCTGCTATTCAATGCGTTATTCTCATCATCGCCTGAGTAAATTTATGATTATAATATGTAGATTTCCAGACTAGTCAATAGATTCAACTTATGAGCCACTCAGATAGTATGAATGAAATCCCCAAAGATCCGGGGTATCAGCCAGTCCTGCCGGAAGATGACGGGCTGCAGATAACCGATTTCAGAAAAGGTGATTTTGAATGGTGGTATTTTGATGTTTTCGATCAGGCTGCAGGCTGCTTCCTCAAGATAGTAATCCATATTGGCACCGATCCGCTTAAGACCAGGATTTTTCTTCAGCTTGCACTTTCAATTAATACTCCTGATAAAAGTGAGAGCCTTACCCTTCCTTTAAATATGGAGGATTTGATAGCCGATACCAGCCAGTGCAATATTACGGTTGGCAACAGGATAAAAATCTGGACCGAACCTGGTAGTACTGAAATTTATTCCATCAAAACTGATATCCCGGAATTCAAGTGTGATTTCAGGTTTGAAGGAGCGATCGGAAGGATGGAAACCACAGGGCAATAAAATGGTGCATCAAAAGGGTAAAAAGAAGTCGGAGTTTTACTGGATTATTCCCCAGCCCAGATCAATAGTATCTGGTGAGTTCTTTTATAGAAATAAAACTTATAAAATGACCCGCGCAACCGGTTATCATGATCATAATTATCTTAAAGTCGACAGGGAATATCCATTGTATCTGGATTCTCTGGTTAATAAATGGTACTGGGGAAAGTGCAACGTCGGAAAGTATACGATGATATTTACAGATGTCAGTTGTAAGAATAACCGGTCACAGGCTGTAATGATTGCGGAGGACAATAAGATAATTCATAGTTCATATTCTCTGACTGACTGTTCAGTTAAAGAATACGGTTATGATGAGAACCTGCAATCTGAATATCCGGCTTCAATAGTTATAAAATCAAATAATGAGAATTTTCCTTTACATGCCGAATTTGAATTCGAAAAGATCCTGGATCATAAAGATCTGCTTGAAGGTGTAAATCCTTTACTGAAATTCCTGATCAAAAAACTCATTGCAAAACCTGTCTATCACGGTATTTTTTCCAGGGTCAGACTGGAAATAAAAAATCAGCTGCTGGAAGGATACGGGAATTTTGAATCGATGGTTTTCAGGGGAAAATAATATTCAATTCCAGAATACCCCTGAAACCAGGAGGATAATCATGATAATAAAATATAATCCCATCATAACAAGACCTATTATTGAAAACACATATTGTATAAAAAAGGCCCGGGATTGTTTTTCAATTGCATCATAAAGGTCCTGCCCTGAGCCGGATCTGCGATATTTCAGGAAAGAATCTGCTGATTCCCTTAATCTTCTGCCCATGAAATACATGGGGATTCCGAAAATGGCGCCAATGATAGTAACACAATAGACTATACCAATAATTAATGTAAAAGTCCCGATGAATTTCATGTATTTTGCCATTTCCGGTAGCTTATCCCCCATTAACGCCCGGATCTGGTTATCATCATATTTTACTTCAGGTGAATTTGTTTCTTCCATAATTGTACCTCCCTTTTTATAACCAAATTTACCGAAATAATTCTGATTCTCACCGGTAAATTCCCTGATAAACCCCGTTTTTATTTACTTTTCTTCTTTATTTAATAGTAGTTTTGATTTTTCATCAAATGTTATAGTTATGAACGATGCTAATGACAATTCAATCATCATTATCGGTGCAGGATTTGCAGGATTATCTGCAGGCATTTACGGCCGGATGAACGGTTATAAAACCAGGATTTTTGAAATGCACAATAAGCCGGGAGGTTTATGTACATCATGGAATCGGAAAGGGTATACTGTAGATTGCTGCATCCACTGGCTCGTAGGCTCTTCTCCTGAAAGCAGAATGCATGATATGTATGATGAAGTCGGACTGATTAAAGACACGAAAATCATCAATATTGATGAATATATGCATTTTGAGAGCCCTGACGGACGTATCCTTACCCTCTATACTGACATAAACCGGCTTGAAAAGCATCTTCTTGAATTTTCTCCGGCAGACAGAGAACCTATCGGGGAATTCATTGATGGAATCAAAATGTGTCTTCCTTTCGACCAGCCGTCAAAACATGCTCCATTCCCTAAACGCCTTTCAAAGCAAATCCGCCTTATAGCCGGCTTTATAAAAAGCGGCAAAAAGATGCAGAAATGGATGAAAATCACTTGTGAGGAATTTGCAAACCGCTTTAAGGATCCCATGCTTCGTAAGGCTTTTAACGAGATCTGGTTCCCTGAATTTTCAATGATGTTTATGCTTTTCACTTTTGCTTATCTGCATAACAAAAACGCCGGTTATCCCATCGGTGGCTCAATGCCCATGTCAGAATCACTTGAAGAGCGCTATAACTCACTTGGCGGAACCATCAGCTATAAAAGCCGGGTTGAAAAGATCATCACCGAAAACGGTAAAGCAGTCGGGATAAGGCTAAGTGACGGAACCGAACATTTTTGCTCAAGAGTAATTTCGGCGGCTGACGGGTATTCAACTATCTTTAAAATGCTTGAGGGGAAATTTGCCGATGAAAAGATAAAATCAATTTATGAAAATTGGCCGCTATTCCCTTCTCCGGTCTTTGTGGGCCTCGGGGTAAACCGCACTTTTAATGATATCCCTCTTTCAATCTCCGGCTTCAGTTATGAACTTAAAGAACCTGTTTTGATAGGTGATACGGAACACACCCGGCTCTGGGTTCATCCATATAATCATGATCCGTCAATGGCCCCTGAAGGCAAAACGGCCCTGACGATTATGTTAAATGCCGACTATGAATACTGGAAAAAACTTTCAGAGGATAAGGCAGCTTATAATAAGAAGAAAGAGGAAATTGCAGATAAGATCATCGAGCTTCTGGAACAGCGTTTCCCGGGTTTTTCATCACAGGTAGAAATGATGGATGTGTCCACACCGGTGACCTTTGAGAGATATACCGGCAACTGGAAGGGAAGCTTTGAGGGCTGGCTCATAACTCCCGACAATGCTCATGTATTGATGAAACCAATGTCCCAAAAATTATCCGGACTTGATAATTTCTATATGTGCGGACAATGGATTGAACCGGGAGGAGGATTGCCCACCGGAGTAATGTCGGGTCGTCGGCTGATTAAAAGTATTTGTAAAGAAGATGGCAGGAAATTTAAAACTGATCCGGGAAAGATCAATATTTAGTTCCTGTTTCAGCTTTCAGGTTCAAGATTCCAGGTTCCAGGTTCCAGGTTGTTATAAAACGGGACCCAGCACTTCCTTACCGAATGCCATGCATTCAGGTCTTTTAAGGTTATCATATTCGGGCATTTTATATCCCTCCATCTGTTTGCGGACATCAGGTTCCATCAGACCGTAGGTGATCCTGCCCAGGAAAACCTTCGACGGAACGTTTGTCACCCCACAGAGTGTAGCCAGATGCTCATCTATAAGTGCTTTTGTAGTTTCCGGTCCGGCTGGTTTCATCATATTCCCGCACACGGCAAAATAACCTCTGATCCTTGTTTTCAGGATCTCTTTATTCTTTTCAATATAATCAAGCATTTCCTGTGATACCTTTCCTGCCCGGATAGCTCCTCCAACGATCACATGATCAAATTCTGAGAGGTCAGGATTTTCCCGAACATCAAAAACATTTGCTATTCCATCCATACCTTCTGATATCCATACTGCAGCATCGCGTGCTGATCCGCACCAGGTACAATAAAGAATGGCCCATTTCTTCCCGGAAGGCATAGGGTAATACTCGAGTGAACGGGCTTTTTTTGGCATCAGGAAAGCAATCATTCCCAGAATTCCGGATTTGATGAAAATTCTTTTATTCATTGCATAAAATATTAATTCTTAGAATAAATATAAACATTTGTTACATCCTGACAGATCTAAGAATAATGGGATCGTTCTGCGGTTCAGAAATTCACACTCGGTATTTCAGGATGTTTTATTCTTTCCCTGTAAAGATGCCAGCCAGACCGCCAATACCTGCTCCTAAAGCTGTCCAGAGGGCATCGGGAACTGCTTTATCGATTGCAGCCAGTAATATACCTCCTACAGCCACGATCAGAGTAGCAAATCCAAGAAAAATCACTGCCTTGTCATATGTTTTTTCAGGTACTGCTTTAATTGAATTTAAGATCTTTTCTCTTGTCTGAGGGTCGTTGAAACCCTGAATTTCAAGGTTAGCATCTAATTTTTTAAAATCGAATTTTGGCATGGTATTTTCCTTTCGGGTTTATTTTGGTTTTTTGATAATAATATCAAATTTACATTCTATTATTTATAATGTCAATACTAAAAATTCTTTTGAAATGGCTGATTGAGGAAAGTGAGCCTGAACCATAATTCAAATGCCGGATCCACAAACTCCAATCCGTCTGTAGTTGTCTGGATTGTATCATTATTGATCAGCTGCATTTTATTTCTGCTCACATTTCTCGGAGTGCCAATACGATATGAGTTCATAGTTGAAACTGATGTAAGTTGTTTTTCTCCATTTAATATGGCAATAAGCAGATTAATTTGAGTTGAACTCATTGTTTCAATCTCTTTCTGATAAAAAGGTGTATTTGCATTTATCAATTCAGTAAGGGCTTTTTCAATAGTTGCTTTAGTTGCGGTATCAACAGTAAGGTTCCATGTATAATGTGCAAGTTGCTGAACATACCAGGGATGGCATTGCATCATATCAGCAATCAGTGCAGAGTCCTCAAAGCTTATCTGTTTCCCGCTCTTTTTAAAACTACCCTGTATGAACCTTATCCACTCTTCTGTGGCAATTTTACCGAGCATCATTAAATCACCAAATCTGTAAAACGGTTTGGAGGGATTATTGAAAATATCCTTCATCATATGCCTGCGGCTTCCATAAATACAATAAGTAACGTCATGCTGTCTTTGCCATACAGCTCTTAATTTCTTTTCAAACGATTCAAAATCACTGAAGCCGGCTATGTTCTGGAA
The DNA here is from genome assembly GCA_963700275.1 of uncultured Bacteroidales bacterium. GTDB lineage: Bacteria > Bacteroidota > Bacteroidia > Bacteroidales > VadinHA17 > LD21. The sequence continues at coordinate 284,369 of CAVOWZ010000011.1, forward strand.
TTCATCGATACATATAATTATTTTTATCTTTTTCTGATTTGCGATGGTTTCCGGAAGATTTAAAATCTCCTCCTCGTTCTTCTTCATCTCCTCCAAGTCAAAGCTTATGCTGAAATCATTTACAGGATCAATGCCAATATTTATTTTAGGAATTAACATTTTGAAAAAGGCTCGTGCATTTTTTGCCCACTCCTGCCATTTTGAAGAAGATGCTTTTATCAGTTCACGTGTAAATTTTTCCATGAACTGCCCTGATGAACTTACAGTGAAAAGATCTATTATGGCTACCCTAATATTTTTGTCCTCTTTAGCCAGAGCTTTTATGGTCTTTTCAACAAGTGAAGACTTTCCCCATCGTCTGGGAGAGATCAGGATTGTATTAATTCCGCCGGACAGGTTATCCGAAAGTTTCTTTATTTCATTTTCCCGGTCGATGAAGGAATCATCAATAACGAGGGTTCCATAAATAAAAGGAGATGTTTTCATTTTAAAGTATTTTATACCATTATGTATTATACCTATTTGTATTATACACAAATGTATAAAATTTATCAAATCTGAACAATATTTTTACAATTTCTTATGCGATGAAATTTATCCTTACATTTTAAAAAAATCACAGCTCCACTCAGAATTACTCATCTTATACCAAATGCCTAGCTTATATATTTAATATAGAGAGAATTAAGAAAATTATTTATAGCTTAAAATTAGAGTATCACCTACGTATTAAAAAATATATTTTAATACATATTAAAAGACGTAGATTTTTCTGAATGCCCTGATTTAAATATTTATCCCCAATGTAAGGAAGAGCGATCTGCCATAACCATTGACACCGGAACCATGATAACGGTAATCGGTATTGAAGATATTTTTGAAACTCATATCAATTGTTAAGAACCGCCAGTTGTAACTTCCGTTGATATTGAAAATATTCCAGCCGGGAGTGCCGCCATCGGGAATCCGGTTATCATCTATGTCACCCTGAGCCAGCCTGGACTGTTTTGCTGCAGTAATCCACTCAATATTTATGATCCAGTCGTGCTGGTTATATTCCGCAGTAACTCTTCCAAACATCGGAGGAATACGTCTTACAGGCTCATCATTAGTAAGGTTTTGCCCATAGGTATATGTCAGATCAGCATGAAAATTCCATGAATCAGTCAGATCATAATCCCAGGAAGTCTCAAAACCCTGAATGTATGATCTGTCGCTGTTCTCTTTCTGATAAACGGGATATTCATCAATGTACTGGTCCTCAATCCTCTTCCGGATAATAAGATTGTAAAGCTGATTACGGTATATATAAATTTCGCCCCTTATCTTCCGGGCATTATATTTATATCCAAGCTGATATTGAAATGAGCTTTCGGGTTTCAGATCGAAATTGGGAGTCTCATACCTGAAATCAACAATTCCAAGAGTACCCAGATCATCTATATTTGGGGCCCTGAAACCGGTATTTAATGAAATGAAAAGATTCGATGCACTATCAAGCTTCCGCAGAACTGCCATATTGCCGACTATCGCAGTGGGAGAAAGCCTGGATTCCCCCAGAACATCATCATCCACTTTTATAACATATGTATTTAACCTGGCGCCGGCTGTAAAGATCCAGCTTCGGAGATCAAATGTATTTATCGTGAATCCGGCAAGACTAGTCATAGCTGATCCATCAGGATATAATCCACGTTTCCCGGTCAAAGCTCCCGTGGTGAGATTTTTATCAATCCTGCTGCTGCTTACCAGATCGTTATATATTTCAAAGCCTACTGTTCCCGACCATACCTCGGGTGTTTTAAGCAGGGCTTCAGCCGAAAATCCAAAAGTTCTTACTTTGTCATTTTCAGTACGAAGCATATCCGAGCCGTTCTTCTGCATATTCCTGCCTTCCCTTGTATGCTGATATGATGCCGTTGCCGTTACCGCTTTTACTATGCCTTTTCCAATTTCATGATCCAGTTTTATATATGCCAGCTTTCTCTTCTGAGGATCCATTTCATTTATTGCATAATTCTCAAGGGCAACTTTATGATATACCGGAACATCCTTCTGACTGACATCCTGAAAATTCAACGTCAGACTGGTTAAGGGTGAAAGTATAAACATACCCTTCACGTCATAATCAAATTCCCGGTAGCCGGTCGGAGCCTGGGTACCAGTAGTATCGCCTCCAATAATATCCCCAAAATTCCTCAGGGTAATTCCGGACCTCAGAGCCATTGTACTGTTACTGTAATTTATTCCGGCCCTGAGGCTTTGTTCCATGTCATGAGTGGCAAATCTTGTTAATATTGAAGATCCCCACTTCGGGTTATTGGTAGTCCTCAGCTGATGACTGAAAGCATGAATAGTGCCTCCGATTGCGTCGGAACCGTATTGAACTGATCCGCTTCCTCTGAGGACTTCCATTTTTTTGATGCTGAAAACATCTATTGTGTTAAAATACTGATTGGGACCATAACGGGTTGTCGAATTGCTGAGCCTCACACCGTCGATAAGCAGAAGGGTCTGGTTACCGGTCAGACCACGGACGAAAGGCGAACCTCCGCCATGGTTGGTTTTCTGGACAAAAACACCAGGGGTCATGCTCAAGGCTTCAGGAGCTGTCCTCAGCTGATTTTCCCTTATAGATAATTCATCTGCAACTTTGATGGCTTCAGGGGTATTTATCCCGACTGATCCGTACCTGTTGGCTGTAACGACGATCTCTGAAAGAGTCTTTGAAAGAACGGTATCCTGAACCTGAAGAGTATCTGGGTTATTCCCTGCAAGATACCCTGGAAAGTTACACAATAAACTTATTAACAATATATTACGCATTGTTATATAAATGGTTACTTCTAACGGAAGACCGAAGACCGCTTACTGGTCACAGAGTCCTGCCAACCTGCCCCCTGCTATAAAAACTTGTTTATTGCCATCACCATAACCGGTAGTGTAAGTATGCTCACGATAGTGGAGACAAAAACATTTCCGACTGCAAGGTGATCGTCTGCCCCGAACTCTTTTGCCATTATCACAACAGTTGCCATGCAAGGCATTGAGGCCTCCAGGATGATCACTGAAGAAACCAGTTTGTCAGGAGCCAGACCTGCAACAGCGCTAAAAATATAAAAAATTGAAACAAGAATTGCAGGAGCCATGATTAGTCTGTTAAAACTCAGGATATAAATACTCTTTGTTTTTAACAGGTCCCCAACGTTTGCAAACACAAGCATTGCACCAATATAGAGCATTGACAACCATGTATTTGCAGAACCAAGCTCCGACAACGGCTTTATTAGTATTTCAGGCAGTTTAATTGAAAACAGGAAGAAAACCAGACCGATTACTGTGGCAATTGTATTCGGATTTAAAACTCTTAAGATACTTTTCTTCCACGAAACGCCATTTCCGTGTGAAAGCACAACCACACCAACCGTCCACATCATGATATTTGAAATAAGCTGGAACATTGTTGCATAAAGAAGTCCCTCTGCACCGTACAATGCAGTTATAAGAGGAAACCCGAGGAAAATGGTGTTCCCGAACATCGAATGTGCCTTGAAAACAGCCGCTTCCCTGCCCTTAATTCTAAATATTCGTGTTGATAACCAGCCAAATAAAAGAAGGAACAGAATAACAAATCCGGCTACTGACAAAACAGTAACGCTGTTTGCTATCAGCCGGGGTGTTGCTCCGATCTTAAGGAAATTCGTGAATAACATAAGCGGCAGTGATATGTTGAAGATCACTTTTGACAACATATCCTTCGATTCGGGAGTCAGTACCCTGAATTTCGCAGCAATCGCACCAATAAGCACTACGACTGCCAGGATAAATATTTGCGATATGATTATACGGGTTTCCATTGGTTTCGAAAGGGGATAAATGTAATAATAAATTACGGTTCGATGGTTCGATGGTTCGATGGTTTGACTGTTCGAGAGTTCGAAGGTTCAAAGGATTTTTGATCGAACAATCAAACGATCGAACAATCAAACAAACATTCATGTAATACTACCGCACGAACGCACGAACGCGCGACCGTACGACAATTTTCTGTAAATTCCCAACTTTAAACATATTTGAATAATGCAACAAGCAGGAAAATTCTTTTAATTTAAGCCCTGAAAAAATCTTCATATTTCTCCTATGCCTGAAATTAAAAAACTTCTTCTGCTGATCCTCATGTCAGCTTTCTCCCTGTCAGCATTATCACAGACAAAAAGACCCCTTACAATTGATGACCTGGCCACCTGGAACAGGGTAACCGAAAGTGTCATTTCGGATGATGGCTCACTTTGCGGGTTTGTATCTGAGTCGTGGGACGGCGATCCATCAATTATACTTTATGACAAAAATGGTATAGAAAAAACATCATTCCCATACGCTTCAGGTATAAAGCTTACCTCCGATTCCCGTTTTATGATATTTACAATCGCAACCCCAAAATCAAAATTAACAGAGCTTAAACTTAAGAAGACCAAAAAGGAAGATATGCCTGTCAACGGTCTGGGGATATTTGATGTGGTTAATAATTCAACAGATACAATTAAGCGGATTAAAACTTTTAAAGTCCCGGTGAAATGGACAGGGTGGATCGCATATCAGTGTGAACCGGTAAAGGCGGAAGTGCCAAAGGGAAAGAACAATCTGCAGAAAGCGGATACTGTTTCTGCAAACAATAAGAACACAAAACCGAAGGCTGAATCGGAAGATAACGGGTATCATCTGTGCATAAGAAACCTGTCTGAAAGGACTACCGATACAATTAAGTTTGTCACAGGTTATGTTCTGGCAGATGAAGCACCGGTACTTATAGCTTCCACCACAGGAGATGATAAAGGTACAGAACCCGGAGTAATTGTAATCAATCTCGAAAGGAAGAGCCGCACAGGTTTATTTAAAGGCAAAGGTAAATTCAAACAGCTCACAATCACAAAGGATGGCAAACGGGCAGCCTTCCTTGTTACTTCTGATTTAAAAGATAAAACAGGCAATTCCTATTCCCTGTTCTGGTGGAACGGCTCCGGGAATGCACTACTGGCTGCAAATCCCGGAACACCGGGAATCCCTGAAAAATGGATAATTAATGAAAATGCGAAGCTGGCTTTCGCCGACAAAAGCAGCAGGCTATTTTTCGGTACTTCCCCGGAATATAAAATGAAAGACACAACTGTTCTTGAAGAAGATCGTCCGAATGTGGATGTATGGCATTATGCCGAAGGTAAACTGCATACTGTTCAATTAGTCGATAAGCCCCGTGAGATGAACAAATCCTATATGGCGGTATTTCTCTGCGACAATAAAAAAATCGTTCAGCTTGCGACAAAGGAAATGCCCGAGGTTCAGTTAATTGATAAAGGGGATTCTCCCAAGGTACTTGCCTGGTCAGATCTGCCTTATCAGCTTGAATCGATGTGGGAAGGGAGCCCCGGACCAAATGATGTCTGGCTGATAGATCTTCTTACAGGTATACCTCAGAAAATAAAGGAAAATTATAAGGCAAGAATTCGTTCTTCGCCTGCTGGTAAATTTCTTTACTGGTATCATAGCTCCGACAGTTCATGGTACACTTATGATATTACTGCCGGGCAGGAATACAGGCTCACCACTCCTGAAACCCTCCCATGTCACGATGAGCTGAATGACGTTCCTGATGTTGCATCACCATACCCTCCGGCCGGCTGGCTAAAAGATGATAAATCATTCCTTATATCTGACAGATACGATTTATGGTCACTTGATCCTAAAGCAGAAAAGCCTGCCGTTAACATTACAATAAATGGTCGTAAAACAGCAACAACATATAGCCTCATCGACTTTGATACTGAAAATGACTATATTGATCCCACTGTACTTCAATATCTTAATGCTTTCAATGAAAAGACAAAAGGAAGTGCGTTCCATTCCATGGACCTCAGGAAGAAGAATCCTTCCGCTGAACTATTGGGAGGCGAATTCCTTCTTGGAAGGCCCGTAAAAGCACGGAATTCACAAACCGTTTTTTATACAATGGAGACTTTTGGTTTGTTTCCCGATTATTACATCACAGATCTCTCATTTAAGAACATAAATAAGATTACCGATGCCAATCCTCAGCAGAAGGATTTTCAGTGGGGAACTGCCGAGCTTGTCAGATGGACATCCCTTGATGGAAAGGAGATTGAGGGATTGCTATATAAACCAGAGGGATTCGATCCTTCACGAAAGTATCCCATGATAGTTAATTTTTATGAAAAAAGTTCATCGGGGCTTTACGGCCATCACATTCCCGAGCCGGGCAGGTCGACAATAGATTATCATTATTATACAAGCAATGGTTATCTGATCTTTAATCCTGATATATATTACATTGACGGATTTCCGGGACAAAGCGCATTTAATTGTGTGATGCCCGGAATAATCTCTCTGATTCAGAAGGGATTTGTGGATGAAAAGCGGATTGGTGCCCAGGGTCATTCATGGGGAGGATACCAGGTTGCCTACCTTGCAACGCGGACAGATCTGTTTGCAGCCATAGAATCAGGAGCCCCGGTTGTAAATATGTACAGCGCATACGGAGGTATACGATGGGAAACAGGCCTCAACAGATCGTTCCAGTATGAACATGCCCAAAGCCGCATAGGTGAATCTATCTGGGAGGCTCCTGATCTTTACTGGGAAAACTCCCCTATATTTGCCACAGAAAAAGTTAAAACCCCTATACTGATAATGGCCAACGACCGCGACGGGCATGTCCCGTGGTGGCAGGGAATAGAATATTTCATTGCTCTGCGAAGGCTTGGGAAACCTGCCTGGCTGCTGAATTACAACGGTGAACCTCACTGGCCTCTGAAACATCCGAATAAGGTCGATTTTCAGAAACGGATGTCACAGTTCTTTGCTCATTATCTTAAGGGCGAGCCGATGCCTCAATGGATGAAGGATGGTGTTCCGGCTACAGAAAAGGATTTCACCCTGGGCTACTAATGAACCTTTTTGGATTTAAATGGTTTCTCCGGTTAAAGAATAAATTATAAAACTTAATATATGATAACAGATTTCGAATATTACAATCCCGTCAGGATCTTCTTCGGGAAAGATCAGATCTCAAAAATTGCCGGACAGATACCCTCCGGTAGTAAAATAATGCTGCTTTACGGAGGTGGAAGCATTTTCAGGAATGGGGTACACGAAAAAATAACCGAAACACTCAGGGATTTTGATCTGACCGAATTCGGGGGTATCGAACCCAATCCTTCCTATGAAACTTGCATGAAAGCAGTAGAACAGATAAAAGCCGAAAAAATTGATTTTCTGCTTGCCGCCGGGGGAGGATCGGTAATTGATGCCACAAAGTTCATTGCGGCAGCTGCAAAGTACTCCTCAGGGGATCCGTGGGACATACTTGCAAAGGCAGTCCCGGTGCAGAATTCGTTACCAATTGGAGTTATTCTAACTCTTCCTGCAACCGGAACCGAAATGAACAGAAATTCAGTGATCAGCCGGAAATCAACAACTGAGAAGCTTGCTTTTTCATCGCCCTGGTCTTTGCCCCGTTTCTCTGTTCTGTCGCCTGAAGCTGCCGGTTCTCTGCCAAAAAACCAGGTAGCAAACGGAATTGTGGATGCATTCGTGCATGTTATTGAGCAATACCTTACATACCCTGTAAATGCTCATATACAGGACAGGTTTGCAGAAGCGATATTAATTACTCTCATAGAAGAAGGGCCCCGGGTTTATGCCGATCCTGCGGATTATGAAGCGATGTCGAACCTGATGTGGAGCGCCACAATGGCGCTTAACGGTTTAATTTCCTGTGGTGTCCCCGGCGACTGGTCCGTTCACAGCATAGGACACGAGCTCACCGCACTGCACGGCATTGATCACGCCAGGACACTTGCTATAGTATTACCCGGACTATGGAGAGTGCTTAAGGAAGAGAAAAAAGAAAAACTCCTTCAATACGGTGAGCGGGTTTGGAAAATAACCGAAGGTACCGAAGATGAAAGAATTGATCTGGCAATCAGAAAGACAGTCGATTTCTTTGAATCTCTCGGGATCAGGACAAGACTAAGGGATTATAATGTACCCAGGGAGACAATCGATAAGATCGTCAGACGATTTGAAGACAGAAAATGGCTAAGTCTGGGTGACAGGGGACTTACAACACCTTCAGCAACAAGGAAAGCTCTTGAATATCAGTATTGATTTTTCACAATACAGGTTTTCTTTTCAGCCAGGCATCAGGGACATGAATAATACAGATATTCATTGACCTGTTATCCCCGGAAAGCATAGCAGACTGGATCTCTACTTTTGTACCATCATCACTGAATGTTGGATGCGGATGATCTGCTGCAGTCATCTTATGGCCTGTTGAAAGAAGGATCATTTCACTTGTATGCCTGTCGATAAGGTATATTCCCCTTGAGAAATCATCTCCCACGGCGAACCTCCCATCAGGTGACCCGTGTACATGCCATAATCCGCTTCCCGAAGGAGTCTGACCGGCTATAGTCATTTCACGTGTTCTGAGATTCACAATTCCAAGACCTGAAGGCTTTTCTCTTGTTCCTGAGGGCCCCCAGCCAACTTCCTGTCCCGGATTACCCGGATCCGCAGGTTGTTCAGGGGTCCCTGGCTTCCTGTGCCCCATGATTGCAATAGCGACTTCATCTTTTGTGATAATGGCCTCATGGGTCACCCATTCATATTCCGATTCCGGATACAAAGGTCTTAAACCCGTACCATCAGCTTTAACGGTCCATGTCCGTTGCGGGGCCTTGCCTCCTGTCTCCCAGCAGAAGACAATTTCGCCGGGCACCCACGGATTGGTCTGGATATGACCAACCTGGAACGGAACTGAAACCACATAACCACATTCCCCGGTTTTAATATTCATCTTCCCAATGCCGGAAGGGCCTGCACCCATTTTTCTCGGACCGAAGTTTTCTTCAATTTTTGTACCTTCAGGAAGATGTTTTGCTGCTTCTTCCTTTCCGACCCTGAAATATACCCATTCCTCCTCAGCATCTAAAGCCATGTCGCCTCCCGCTCCCATTTCTCCAGGAGTGGTCCCGCATACCCGCTGATATACCGAAGCTTCCTTCAATTTGCCTGCTTCGCTGTCAGCAAACAGTTTTGCGAGATCGACCTCAATGATCTGAACAGGACCACCAAACCTTGGTCCGCCTTCCTGAAGCGGAGTTCCTCTCATGAAATAAAGCTTCATGGATTTCCGTGCTACATTCAGCATCCCTATAAATCCTCCCTCGCTGATCTGAACGATCACTCCCGTTTTTTCATTTACAGCCATAGCTTCTCCTTTTGCCCTGTTGGATCTGAATATCACCCAGTTGCCATCGGCAGTCCACTGGTTATGTGTCTGATAAATCTTGGAATCACCAGCAGGGGTACTTGTCAGGAATGTTAGACTGGCGCCGGTTACGGGGTCGGTTATCTCTTTCTTTTCAGACGGAAACCTTGTACCGATCTGGGCTGAAGAGTAGTGAATTTGCAACAGAAAAATTACCAGTGTAAATACTGATTTTAAAAAGGGTATTTTCATTTGATTTTGTTGATTTTACAGTCCGTTCTCCCTGTGCCCTTGTGCCGCTGCACCGCTGTGCCCTTGAGCCCTTACACCAATTTCTTATACTTAATCCTCACCGGGGTTGTGTCGGCAACCCTCTTCTTGTAGCTCTCTTCGTACTCGGAATAGTTACCCTCAAACCAGACCACCCTGGAATTACCTTCAAAGGCGAGCATGTGTGTTGTAATCCGGTCGAGAAACCACCTGTCATGAGAGATAATCACAGCACATCCTGCAAAATTTTCCAGGCCCTCCTCCAGGGCACGTAATGTATTGACATCTATATCGTTCGTTGGTTCGTCAAGAAGCAGAACGTTGGCGCCTGATTTAAGTGTAAGAGCCAGATGAAGCCTGTTTCTTTCCCCGCCGGATAGTACCCCGCATTTCTTTTCCTGATCGGCACCTGTGAAATTAAATCTTGCCACATAAGCCCTGGCATTAACCAGCCGGTTTCCAACCATGATATCATTCTGCCCTCCTGAAATCACTTCATAGACACTCTTTGAGGGATCGATCTCTGAATGAGACTGGTCGACGTATCCCGAGATACCGTTGGTCCCACTTCGAATGATCCTTTTGTAGCCTTCTCCTGTCCCATTATCATCCTGAAGAGAGTTGTTTTCCCGGCTCCGTTCGGACCAATAACACCAACAATACCATTGGGAGGAAGATTGAAATCCAGGTCTTCAAAAAGAAGCTTGTCATCAAATGATTTGGCCACATGTGAAGCCCTAATAACCTTATCGCCCAGTCTGGGTCCGTTTGGAATAAATATCTCCAGCTTTTCTTCCTTCTGCTTAACATCCTGGTTAAGAAGATTTTCATAAGCGCCCAGTCGGGCTTTTGATTTTGCGTGCCGTGCTTTGGGAGACATTCTGACCCATTCAAGTTCCCTCTCCAGGATCTTCCTCCTTCTGACATTCCCTTTTTCTTCAATTGCCAGGCGTGTTGCCTTCTGTTCCAGCCATGAAGAATAGTTACCTTTCCAGGGTATTCCTTCTCCCCGGTCCAGTTCCAAAATCCATCCTGCCACATTATCGAGAAAATATCTGTCGTGGGTTATACAGATCACTGTTCCTTTATATTGTTTCAGTGTTGTTTCGAGCCATTGTACCGACTCAGCATCGAGGTGGTTTGTTGGTTCATCAAGAAGAAGAATATCCGGCTGACTAAGGAGAAGACGGCATAAAGCGACCCGCCTTCTTTCTCCCCCGGAAAGAACATTTACCTTTGCGTCACTGTCAGGGCATCTTAGAGCATCCATCGCTCTTTCGATCCTGCGCTCGATATTCCACCCATCATGATATTCGATCTTTTCCTGTAAGGCAGCCTGCCTGTCAATCAGCTGCTGCATCTTTTCAGGATTTTCAAATACCTGTGGTTCTCCAAAGCTGTTGTTAATTGCCTCGAATTCCCGCATCAGGTCCATGACCTCCTTAACACCTTCAGAAACAATATCTTTGACAGTTCCTGTTTCATCGATGAGAGGATCCTGCGGCAGATGCCCGACTGAGTAACCCGGCAGAAAGGTAACCTGTCCCTGGTACTCTTTTTCGACTCCTGCAATTATTTTCAGAAGGGTTGATTTCCCTGATCCGTTCAAACCGATGATGCCGATTTTGGCTCCAAGGAAAAATGAGAGTGAGATCTCCTTAAGAACCTGCCGGTGAGGCGGATAGGTCTTACCTACCCGGTGCATACTAAATATTATTTTGTTGTCATCAGCCATATAGTCCGTTTTAAAAACCGGGATAAATATAATAATTGTAGGGGCATTCCATGGAATGCCCCTGTAACAAAAAAATATTGATTGTCCGTAAAATTGCAGGGGCATTCCATGGAATGCCCCTACAACATCAATAATACGGTTATTCACAAATTATTTGAGATCCGTATTGTTTTTTCCGGTCCATCTCTTTTCGAACAACCTTATTGTCTCATCCTGCAGGAGTACCCACAGGGAATAAACACCTTTCAGGGTACCAATCGGGATGTTAAGACAGCCAAGGGCTGCAACGACTATTATCAGGTAACGTGCCCAGGATTGGAAGGAGAGTAATCCGATTCCTCCCACAAGGCCCAATGTGGACAAAAATCCAATCAGCAGAGGCAGACTGACCGACAGGAAACTGAGGACCATTTGCGGTATATCCTCACCTCCCACGAAACCCTTTGCGAACCTGAGGGCAACAAACACAGCAACAGCTCCGATCAGGCCGATAAAACCAAAGCCAATATGTATTGCCCCGACCACGACTACATGCTTTCTCATTTTAGAATCTTCCATGACATTAAGTATTTATCACGTTAATAAATGTTTTCATTCCTGATTAAATGACTTGCAATTTAACGAATTGATGCATCTATTTCCATCATAATATAAATATAATTTCAAAGGAATGATGACTGCCTGTCGGCAGACAGGGAACCCGCAAGTTGATGAAATTATATTTATTCGTGTTTATATAACTTGTGGGTTTCATAAAACAATATAAATGCAACCTTTTTAATTGTTATTCGTTCCATTGAGGAATAGATTAATAATTTTGGAACGAAACAGAACCAATATGAAGAGAAAGATTCTTTTTGCTGCTTTGTTCATTTTTCTTGCATGGGCTGCATCATCATGTGAAGATCTTATGCAATGCAAAAAGTGCAGACTTGTTTCAACCGATTCATCAACCGGGGAAGTCATTGAAGATCCAAATGAAACAGAGTATTGCGGGGCAAGTCTTATTACGATTGAAGCAACACCTCCCAAAACTGTGGGTACGGTCACCACAGAATATGTATGCCGTTAATATCTGACCCCGATAACAGTCACATCATCCACCTGGGGGTTTGAGCCCCTCCAGTTTTCAAATATTTCATTCAGCCTTTCTCCCTGCAGGAGCATGGGCATTCCGGCAATTGACATCAATGTTTCTTTCAGTTGAACCGACATGAATTTCCTCTTCTGGGCCCCCCGAACTGGTCAGCGTATCCGTCTGAGAAGATATAAAAAGCATCACCTTTACGAAGTTCTATTCTATGAAGTGTAAACGGCTGCATTTTGTAATGTATGGATGCCGGCATTTTATCGGCCCGGTAATGCCTGAGTTCGCTTCCCCTGACAAGATAGAGAGGACTATTTGCTCCTGCATACCACAGGATATTCTGCTCAAAATCGACCGTGCAAACCGAGATATCCATACCGTCCTTCACTGATCCGTCATCATCATCCTGGTTCAATGATTTAATGACTCCCTGCCGCAGGTTATCGATAATCTCATCGGGCATAATTATATGTTTCCCGTTAACAATCTCATTCAGCAATGTAACCCCGAGCATGCTCATAAATGCCCCGGGAACTCCATGGCCGGTGCAATCGGCAGAAATGATCACCTGTTTGTTTCCCTGTGTGCTGACCCAGTAAAAATCGCCGCTTACAATGGCAAGGGGTTTATAAAGAACAAAATGCTCCAGCCTGTCGCTGAACAGTTCAAGGGATGGCATGAGAGCTGCCTGTATCCTCTTTGCATATTCAATACTGTCGGTTATATGCTTTTTCTGGTAAGCAATCTGGTCCCTCTGTGCTGACGCCAGATCGCGCTGCTGCGCAATTTCATCCCGTTGCAACGATATAGTCCGGTTCTTTTCTTCAAGCTCTCTATTTGCCTCCTTCTTAATAATGTAACTTCTGTAAATAAAATAACCCAGAATACTTACGAGTAATAGTGCAAGCAGGGCTGACCAGAGGATGATTTTCTGCTTTTCTATGGCTTCAAGCTGAAGGGTGATTTTCTTTTCCTGTTCTGAAATCAGAGAAAGCTGATCATTAATCCTCAACAGCTGGTCCTTTATTTTAGCTTTCTGATTTTCAAGGGTATCCTTCTGAACCTGAACTTCCTTCTGCTGGCCGGATATTATTTTTTTCTGAGAAGAAATTTCTCCCAGCTGTCTTCCGATCTGTACCGATTGATAATCGAGGACTTTCTGCTTCTCTTCCAGGATCTTTTCTTTGACAAGGATGGCATTATCAAGACTGTCAAGGAGATTTTTCTGGCTCAGTATCTTCTGCCTCTGAAGGTTAATTGTGTCAATCTGTTCCCTGATCGTCTCTTTTTGAACTTCAATTTCCCTGCTTGCAGTTTCGAACAGGTTTTCCCAGTCTTCCTTCGTTTTAACCGCCATAAAAAGTACTTCCTGAGGAACGCTCATACCCGCGTTCTTAACCATTTCCTCATTAATGTCGTATTGCGGCTTACCGTTCACAACAATGAAATTGATCATCGATTCCCTGAATTCATACCCCTCAGTTATTAGCATTGTCTGGTGGCCTGCAATCTTTGATTTTACCATTTCAAGATCGTGTCCCGAATTCTTACTGAGGTAAAGCACCTGTGTGTGAGTAATGCTTTCAATATTTTTAAACCCGGCAATATTAACAGGTTTTTGTTGTATAAGTTTCCGGGTTTTTGCCAGGTTCCCAAGTTCATAGATAAGGTCATAATCACCCAGCAGAACACCTATTCTGAAGTTAGCCGAATCGGCAAATCCGGATCCGTAATCGATATATTTTGAAAGATCAAAAATATATAAAGCCCGCGTAGGATTGTCGAATTCCTGCTGGCAGTAAATGCTCTGGTGAATGATTAAAAGGGTCAATGCAAGCATTCCTGTCCTGATTAAACGGTTCTGTCTGATCATTCTGAAAGGAATTTGTAAGATGAAATTCAGGTAAATATATGAACTATTAAAAATAATAATGATTCCCGGGATTCCGTTACTGTTTGAATCATGTTGAAAAATTGTTTATAAAAGCGGCCTCCCTGAAATTCATTCTCTAATACTTGTCGTAATTTTACCAGATGCAATACAAAGTCTGAAAAAGGGTTGAAAACTAACGGTCTTAATCTCGAAGGCAAAACTATCATTGTCGTGGAAGATGATCTTCCATCGGTAAAATATTACGAGACCCTTCTCAGGAAATCAGGAGCAGGTATAAAAGTATTCCGCAACGGAAAAGAATTCGTCGATTTTATTACTGTAAGCAAAGAGAAGTTCGATCTGGTCTTTATGGATTTTCTTGTTCCCCTTGTCAATGGGATTGAATGCACAAGGATCCTTCGTAAATCATTGAAGAATGTTCCGGTAATAATGGTAACAGGGGTATGCTTCCGATCAGATGAAAAAAGAAGCATTTCTTGCCGGATGCAATGAGTATGTCCTGAAGCCAATCTATCCTGAATTCATTTACAATCTTCTCGAAAAATATCTTGTCGAAAAGGTCTACCAGCAGTCATATATTGAGTAATCCCGGCTATTGTTGCCCTGAGGGGACCTGCATATTCATATATGTTGTATAATACCCCGTTATCTTATTGTTTATCGATTCCGCCAGCTCTGTCTTACCTGCATCGCTGCATGCATCGGCAATCCTTGAAGTGAGCTGTATTGCAAGCTGTATCTCATACGAAGCAGAGCTGATGATATAAGGATCCTGTTTCAGATAATAATCGAGCTGCTCATAGTAATGATTGCAGAAATCATTAGTAAGAATTACTGCTTTATCAGTATTTCCTGCAAGAAAATAGCCTTCAATAATATCGGGGAAGTAAGGATCATAGGGGATATTTGACAGGGGAAGTGCTTCCATGCAACGGTCAAGCACCTGAACGGCTTTTTCATTTTTCCCCTCACTGACCAGTTCCTTTGCCAGTCTGGCATAATTGAGTCTTGCCCTCACAACTGTAATTGTACGCCTGTGGTTATAATCAATATTAACTTCCTCATCATTAGCTCCACCCCATACAAATTTATTCATCATATTATTGTAAAGGATATCTGTTTCGATCCTTCCGTAGTCCACCCAGCTTCTGTTCTCCGATTTAAGCGGCACTAATCTGTATGCCAGGCCTTCGAGCTGAAAATACTCCTCAAGTCCCATTGCGTCATTATGGTATCCTGTAACAAAATATATCGGTCTCTGCCAGTCATTGTGCGCCAGAATGTCGAGTACAATAAGCTGGCTTTTCAGGATGGAACTGCCTTTCAGATTAATGTCGATATAAGGGACTATTTTTGCTGAATCTTCAGGACTTACCGTCCCGGAAGCAAGCACCTTCTGAGCATCAACCGGGATCCTGATCGTCCTTGAAGGAATGATATCCAGATACTTCGGTAGCAGAAACCTGAACCTTTGTACCGGGGTTATCACTGTTGACCCAGTCAATAATTGTTGCAATATCCACAGGATCCTTGGTTTTTTCAACAATGAAAACCTGGTTATTTATTCCGTCATAATACTTTTTAACAGGAAGGGTCACCGGAAGCGGATCTGATTCATATACTTTCATTTTCATCTGGTCGATATACCAGTCGGTATTCAGCAACATAAGGTTACATACCCTTACGTCGGTTCTTTTTCCTTCAACCTCCTGGGCATACCATAACGGGAAAGTATCATTATCCCCGTTCGTGAACAGAATCGAATTAGGAGCGCATGATTCCAGATAATTAAAAGCAACATCCCGTCCTAGATATCGTCCGGATCTGTCATGATCATCCCAGTTTTCTGATGCCATGATAACCGGGACACATGTCAGGCATAGCAATCCGGCCAGAGGAGCTGCAATTTTCTTACCGGTCAGTTTTGCCAGACCCTCATAAAGGGCAAGCACCCCCAGACCTATCCAGACCGAGAAGAAATAAAATGACCCTACATAGGCATAATCCCGTTCCCTGGGCTGATTGGGGTATTGATTAAGATAGATAACAATTGCAAGGCCTGTCATAATGAACAGAAGCAGTATTATCCACCAGTTTTTATTATCCCTGTTAAGATGATAAAACAACCCTGCAAGGCCGAGAAGGAAAGGAAGGAGATAATATTTATTCCTCGAAGAATCATCCTTCTGTCCCGATGGTAAATCGTAGGTTCCGACCCTTGGTTCGTCGAGGAATTTAATACCAGTTATCCAGTTACCGTTTATTGCACCACCTGTTCCCTGGTTATCGTTTTGTCTTCCCGAGAAGTTCCACATGAAATACCTGAAGTACATATATCCGAACTGGTAGGAGAACATGAATTTCAGGTTCTCACTGTAACGTGGCTTTTTTATTATTGTCTTCTCCCCCGACTGGTCAGTAACCTGGAGGGGGATGCCGTTATTTCCTCCCCATTCCCTGTATACTTCAGCGTGATCGGTCTGCTGATCGCTCCACATCCTTGGGAAAAGAGTAAAGAACCTTTCATCATAAATCCGTTCAAGATCCCTGTGGGTTACAATATATTTTCCATTGTCAAGTGCATAGACCGGTTTCCCTTCTTTATAATCAAGAACCGGGGCATTATAGTACGGCCCTCTGATAAGTGGCCTCTGCCCGTATTGTTCCCTGTTGAAATAGTATAAAAGATTGAACGGATTTGAAGGATTGTTTTCATTCAGAGGCGTTCCGGCTGAAGATCTGATCACAATTATTGCTGCAGATGAATATCCTATCATAATAACAGCGACCGCAGTCATCACGGTATTTAATGTTACCCTGCTCTTTCCGGCAAAGTACCAGATAAGACCTGCAATAATTGCAGAAAACCAGCAGATTTAGAATAGCAGAACCTGAAACCACCCATACTCCGGTAAAGAAAATGGCAGCAATTGTTGCAATACTGTTTTTAAGGCTGTTGTCAGAATTAAGTGACAGTCTGATTGCAATAACAAACAGAATTATAAGCAGAATAACATGGAATATCATCCCGCTGTTGGCAGGCAACTTCAGTTTATTGACAAAGAAAAGATCAAATTGCGAGGCAATTCTTACCATTCCGGGTATTATTCCCCACATCAGCAGTGCAAGAATAACGAATGATACTGCCAGTGAAATAACCAGTCCCTTCCAGGAAAATTCGGATTTTTTGAAATAATAAACCAATACGATAGCCGGCAGTGCAAGAAGGTTAAGAAGGTGTACTCCTATTGAGAGTCCCATAAGATAAGCGATCAGAATGATCCACCTGTCGGCATATTTTTCATCGGCAACATCTTCCCATTTCAGGATAGCCCAGAAGACCGCTGCGGTAAAAAGAGAAGATGTTGCATATACTTCACCTTCGACAGCAGAAAACCAGAATGAATCAGAAAATGTAAATGCAAGGCTTCCAACTACACCTGCTGCCATAATTGAAATGATGTCAGCCAGACTTACTTCAACATCATTCCTGACTATTATCCTGCGGGCCAGATGGGTGATTGTCCAGAAGAGGAACAGGATTGTGAAAGCGCTTGCCAGGGCCGACATGGCATTTACCATGGCAGCGACGTTAGAAACATTCCCTCCTGCAAAAAGTGTAAAGAACCTGGCCAGTATCATAAAAACCTGGCTTCCCGGAGGGTGTCCTATCTCAAGCTTGTAGGATGATGCAATAAATTCCCCGCAATCCCAAAGGCTTGCAGTAGGCTCTATTGTAAGCAGGTAGGTAACTGCTGCAATTGCAAAGACCACCCAGCCTGTTATGTTATTTATAAGTCTGTATTGTTTCATCATTCAGCATTTTTGAACATCCTGCTTTACGGATTTGCAGACGAAAGTACTGATTTTTTTGTTTATCGCGGGCATAAGTCCCAAACTCGCTTAATTTGCTATTTTTGAAGATTATTTGTTCTGATGAAAATGAAACCGGGGTTAATATTACTTGCATTTTTTCTGATAACCTTTTCACTTTCTGCCCAGTATTACAATACCGGCCAGGATCCTTCCGGATTAAAGTGGATGCAGATCAAAACAGACCGGTTTAAGATCATTTACCCGGAGAGGTTCGGGCAGGAAGGAATAGAATTCGCCCGTGCTCTCGATAAGGCATACACGAATATGGCGCCATTGTACAGAGCCGGAAAATTCAGGATCCCTGTCATTATCCACAATTATACAACCCAATCGAACGGATTTGTTGCCTGGGCTCCTAAAAGGATGGAGATCTACCCGACACCCGAACAGAACTCCATACCACTTGACAACAATACACAACTGGCACTTCATGAGCTGACACATGTTTTCCAGATGGAAACACTTAATGAAGGATTCTCCGGGGTAATGTCTGTCCTGCTGGGACAGCAGTTCCCGGGAGTTGTGTCTGCCCTTGTACCATTATGGTTCATGGAAGGTGATGCTGTATATAACGAATCTGTCTTTTCCGGATCAGGCCGGGGCAGAAGTCCGGCATTTCTAAAATACCTTAAGGCCATTTCGGTTGAAAAAGGGAAAATGTTTAAATATGATAAATTGCTGAACGGCTCTTACAGGCACTTTGTTCCGGACCATTACCAGACCGGGTATCAGATTGTGGCATGGTCACGCCTGAAATATGATCCGCAGATCTGGAACAAAGCCCTCAGGTTTACAGCAAATGCACCCATGCTCGCCGATCCCTTATCCTTAAGCCTTTGGCGAAACACAAACCGGGTGGAGAGAACTCTGGCCCGGGAAACTTTTGATACTCTGACAAAGATATGGAACGAGGAAAAAATGATAAATAATCCCCGGAATTATAAAATGTTGAATCCTCCAAAGCGGAAGAAATATATTAACTATTACAGTCCGGTTAAATTAGCTGATAATACTTACGCAGCTATAAAAACTTCACTTTCAGATCCACCTTCATTTGTAATAATCAATACTGCCGACAGTTCCGAAAAAGTAATTCAGTCGCCGGGAAATCTTTATCCTTTCGTTATCACATGCGCAAGGAGGATACTGGTATGGGTTGAATCCCAGACTGATCCAAGATGGGCGAACAGAAATTATTCTGTTGTTAAGCTGATGGATACCAGGAACAGGGCGATCAGGCAGCTATCCTGGAAGTCGAGGTACATGTCGGCTGCCATTTCGCCTGATGCAAAAATGATAGCAGCAACAGAAAACACAATAAACAACCAGAACAACCTGGTACTTTTAAGCGCCTCAACGGGAAGGGTCATCAAAACTATCCCGGTACCGGAAAATACTTATCTTCAGAAGCCCCAATGGTCAGAGGACGGATCAAAGATCTGTATGATCACACTTACAGGGCAGGGTGAGGGTATATTAGCATTCCGCCTTGCAGACTGGTCGTGGGAAAAACTCATCAAAGAAAGTTCAGTGGATTACCAGTCAGCTGTTATAAGGCGGGATTCACTGTTCTATGTAAGCAGTGTTTCAGGGACAGAGAATATATATGTTCTTCCACCCGATAAAAAAGTCCGGATGATAACAAATTCATCTTTCGGAGCCACTGATCCACTTCCTGAAGACAACAGGATAATCTTCACCGATTATTCATCATCGGGCAACAATATATGCTTTACCGAAATCAATCAGGACGGAAATACTTTATCACCAGAAATCCTGAAAACAGCCTTTACAATAGACCAGATCAAACCACCGGTGAGTGTAGATGAACCTGTTCCGGCAAATACTTATTTACCTGTCAGATATAAAAAATGGCAGCATCTGCTTGGATTCCACAGCTGGATGCCGTTCTATGCCGATATTGAGGAGATAAAGGCAGATCCGCTGGCTATCAGGCCGGGATTCACTCTTTTCAGCCAGAATCAGCTTAGTACACTGACTACTTCAACAGGGTATGAGTATTATGACAAGCTGCATAAGCTTCATTCAACAATAAAATGGGAAGGATGGTATCCTGTTTATGAAGCCGGGATCGATTACGGTGACCGTCCGGCAGTATTTAAATCAGACAATAATACGGCTGACCCTTCGGAAATTGACCCAGGCGTTTTTTTTACAAATACACTTTCGCTGCCATTGCTTTTCTCTTCAGGGAAGTTCCACCAGTTCCTTCAGCCTTCATTCTCATCGGTGTATCAGAATAATTATATACATATCAAGGAGGAATCGAGGTATGATTACGGCCAGACACAGCTTTCAGGCAGGATCTACTTTTACAATGCCCGTAATGCAGCCATGCGCGATATTCACCCGCGGCTGGCACAGATAGTTGATCTGAATTTTTCGATATTCCCGTGGGATAAGGATTTTTACGGATCTGTTACATCCCTGCAGACTTCCTTTTTCTTCCCAGGCATTTTTCCGAATAATGTGTTCAGGATAAGGTATGAAAATGAATTTCTGACTGCAGCCAAGTTTCTGAGACCGAACAGAATACATTTTCCGCGTGGTTATAAGGACATAATTTCCGAAGAGCTCAGCTTTGTGTCATGCGATTACAAAGCGCCGTTATTATATCCCGATCTGAATATCGGAAGCCTTCTTTATCTTAAGCGGATACGGGCAGGAATATTTTACGACTATGCCAGGGGAACAAATAATTATTATCTGCAAAGACTTCCTTCAGGTGGTCTCGGAGTGGATTATATCCATAAATATGGCGAATCATTCAGCTCTTATGGCGGAGAGATCCTTGCTGACTTTCATGTGCTGAGGATCCCCTATATGGTCTCTGCAGGCGTTCAGGCAGCATGGTCGAAAGACCTTCAGTCGCCGGTAATTGAAGCAATTTTCAGCATCGATATTTATGGAATGAGTATCGGAAGATCGGGAATGAACAGAGTCAGATTTTAATGCTCCTTGCCGTATTCCTTATCAGCTCCCATGCTTTCTGTACATGACTGAGGGTGACATTAGTCTGGCCCGTGACCATCCGCAAAGTGTATTTTCCTCCCAGTGCAGTATGAGAAAGGTACAATTTCCCCGAATCATTCAGGGCATGGTTAAGCTTTTCATTTATCCTGTTCAGGGAGTCCTCATCTGATCCTTCAGGCTTATACCTGAAGCATACAACATTGATAACAACCGGGGCAAGTATCTCAAAATCACCTTCCTTCCTGATCATTCCTTCAAGCTCTGATGCGAACCGGATATGCTGTCTTATTTTATTCTGCAGACCTTCGACTCCGTAAGATCTGATCACACTCCACAGCTTGAGTGCCCTGAAGCGTCTTCCGAGAGGAATTCCCCAGTCGCGGTAATCATTCACACGGCCCCTGGTCCTTGTTTTAAGATATTCGGGAAGTATTTCGAAAGTCTTTATCAGCTGTGCAGCATCTCTTACGAAATAAGCCGTGCAATCGAAATTGGTGAACATCCATTTGTGGGGATTAAACAGGAAGCTGTCGATATACTCTTTCCCTTCGATCATCCATTGAAATTCCGGCAGGATAAGAGCTGTGCCTGCCATTGCGGCATCAACGTGAAGCCAGATATCGTTGTTGCGGCAAATCTCTCCTATAGCCTTTAACGGGTCAATAGCAGTGGTACCTGTTGTCCCAATTGTGGCAACAACACAACACGGATGATATCCTTTTTTAATATCCCCGGAAACGGCAGCTTCAAGCTTTACCGGATCCATCGAAAAATCATCCCTGACAGGTATTCGTACCAGGTTTGATTTGCCAATGCCGCTAATTTTAACCGCTTTCTCGACAGAAGAATGGCCTTGTTCCGAACTATAAACCCGGAGTTCCGGTGCGGTTCTGAATCCGCTGTTGTTTATAAGAAAATCCGTTGATTTTTCCCTTGCAGTAATGATTGCCGCAAGTGTAGCGGTAGAGGCGCTGTCCTGGATAACACCTTCAAAATTACCGGGCAGTCCTGTAAGATCCCGGAGCCATACCATCATTTTTTCCTCGAGCTCGGCAGCGGCCGGAGAAGTTTCCCAGTTCATGCACTGGGCTCCAAGCGCTGCCGTGATCATCTCGGCAAGAACTGATGGAGGGCTGCTGTTCGCAGGAAAATAAGCAAAGAAATCCGGACTTTGCCAGTGAGTGATCCCCGGCATAATAATATCCTTAAAATCGCTGAATATTTTTTCAAAAGGTTCCGGATCCGAAGGAGCTTTACCGGGGATCCTGTTAAAGATCTCTCCGGGTTTTACCTGTGATTTAACAGGGTAATTTTCAATATTCTCAAAATAACCGCCAATCCACTCAACCAGCTCGTGGGCATGTTTACGGAATTCGTCGGTTGTCATACGGGAAGATGTATTATCTTACCGATTCGGCAAGAAGAATTATTTTGTTCATCCTGACTTCGATCACTCCTCCGCTAATCTCATAAATTGTTTCCTTTCCTGTCATATCAACAATTATGACAGGTCCGTTTTCGAGGGTTGAAATTATTGGTGCGTGGTCTTTAAGGACCTGAAAGGATCCCTTTTTACCGGGAACCCTTATTGATTTAATATCCCCCTCGAATACTTTATGGTCAGGAGTGATGATTTCTACTTTCATCCTGATTTTTATTTAGACTGTGCAAGAATTTTCTCTCCTTTTTCTATGGCATCTTCTATAGTGCCTACGAGCATGAATGCAGATTCAGGGTACTTATCAACTTTCCCGTCCATTATCATATTAAATCCCTTGATTGTATCTTCAATAGCCACGAAAGCGCCCTTTATTCCGGTGAACTGTTCGGCAACATGGAAAGGTTGTGAAAGGAATCTCTGTACTCTTCTTGCCCTGTGAACAACAAGCTTATCTTCTTCTGAAAGTTCATCCATCCCGAGAATTGCGATAATATCCTGCAGCTCATTATATCTTTGAAGAAGCTCTTTAATTTTCTGGGCACAGTTATAATGTGCTTCCCCGACAATTTCGGGAGAAAGGATCCTCGATGTTGAATCGAGAGGATCGACAGCCGGATAAATGCCGAGTTCCGATATTTTACGGCTGAGCACAGTTGTAGCATCAAGGTGTGCGAAGGTAGTGGCAGGAGCAGGGTCAGTAAGGTCGTCGGCAGGTACATAAACAGCCTGAACTGATGTTATTGATCCGTGCCTTGTTGAAGTGATACGTTCCTGCATAACACCCATTTCCGTTGCAAGAGTAGGCTGATATCCTACTGCAGAAGGCATTCTTCCCAGAAGAGCAGATACTTCAGAACCTGCCTGGGTGAAACGGAATACATTGTCCATAAAGAACAGGATATTCCTTCCACCGCTTTTTTCATCGCCGTCCCTGAAATGTTCGGCAACAGACAATCCGGAAAGAGCTACTCTTGCCCTGGCTCCCGGAGGTTCATTCATCTGGCCGAAAACGAGTGCAAGTTTTGATTCCTTAAGCGCTTCATGGTCAACTTTCGAAAGATCCCATCCTCCTGATAACATATTTTCAAGGAAATCCTTTCCATAGGAAATAACTCCGGCTTCAATCATCTCGCGGAGAAGATCATTTCCCTCTCTTGTTCTTTCACCCACGCCCGCAAAAACCGACAGTCCTGAATATGCTTTTGCAATATTGTTAATCAGCTCAAGAATTACAACAGTCTTGCCTACCCCGGCACCCCCGAACAGGCCTATTTTACCTCCTTTTGAATAGGGTTCAATAAGATCAATAACCTTAATCCCTGTATAAAGGACCTCCTTTTCAGTTGAAAGATCCTCATATTTGGGCGGCTTACGGTGAATAGGATAACCGCCTGTCTTATCCAGCGGACCAATCCCGTCAATCGACTCACCAGTTACATTCATCAGCCTGCCCTTGATCTGGTCGCCGATGGGCATTACGATGGGAGCACCTGTGGCAATAACTTCCATTCCCCTTCTCAATCCGTCAGTTGAATCCATTGCAATGGCCCTGACAGTATTTTCTCCAATGTGCTGCTGACACTCCACAACAAGAGTGTTCCCGTCATCCCGCTTAATTTCAAGGGCATCATAGATGTCCGGCATCTCAAAACCCTGTTTATCAAATGTTACATCAACCACCGCTCCGATGATCTGGCTGATTTTTCCGGTATTTTTTGGCATGTTGTTAATATGATTTTTAATTATTTTACGGAAGTCACAAATTTAATAAATTTTGAAGATGAACAGAATAACCGGGCCTGAAAAATCAGGAAGTTGAATCAGTATTCCCGCCCGATAAGAGAAGTGGCAAGCGCTTCCAGCTCACCTTTCCGCTTTTCATCAACTGACACTTTCCGGAACAAAACGAATGCTTTACTTATATATTCGCGGATAAGTGCTTCTGTAGTGTTCTTTACTCCGAGTTCATCAAACAGGCTGATTGCCTTTTTTACCTTTATTTCGGGATCTGTTTCGCTGCCTGAAAAGATTTCCTGCAATTCTTTTCTCTGAGCGGTGGAGGCTTTTTCAATAGCCTTCACCAGAGGCAGGGTCTTCTTGTTGGCAACTATATCACCTCCCTGTTTTTTACCAAATAACTTTGTATCACCCCAAACGTCAAGCATATCGTCCTGAATCTGAAATGCAAGTCCGAGATTTTTTCCAAAATCATAAAGCAGATCAGCGTCCTTATCATCGCTTCCTCCGATTATAGCTCCTATCTTCATTGAAGCGGCAATCAGCACGGCTGTTTTCAGTTCAATCATTCTCAGATACTCCTCCTGGGTAACAATAACCGATTTTTCGTAATCCATATCGAGCTGCTGACCGACACAAACTTCCACGGCAGCTTTATTGAATACCCTGAAAACCTTTATCAGGCTTTCAGGCGGAGTCTGAAGAAAACACTCATTTGAAATGAAAGCCATCACATCGCCTGAGAGAATAGCCTGATTAACATTCCATTTATTGTGAATTGTAGCCAGTCCTCTTCTGAGAGAAGCCTGATCCATAATATCATCATGGACAAGGGTGAAGTTATGGAAAACTTCCAGTCCGGCGGCAGGCATGACGGCGTCATTTATCTGGTCGTTAAACAGATTACAGGTCATAAGTGACATAACCGGCCGCAATCTCTTCCCTCCGATTGAAAGAATATATTTAACAGGATCGATTAGTCTTGAGGCTTCCATGTTATAGGAAAGGTTCATCAAAGCCTTATCGACCAGCACTTTAAGTTCAGAATGATTGTACATTTCCTTTTTCAGATAATTGCTTAACCTTTGAGCGCTTCTGCTCCGCTGACAACTTCCAGAATCTGGTTTGTAATTGAAGCCTGCCTTGCTTTATTGTACTGTAGTGTCAGATCGCGGATCATTTCTGTCGCATTATCGGTTGCTTTATGCATAGCAGTCATACGGGCCCCGTGTTCGGCCACAAAAGAATCCAGAACGGCTTTATAAAATTGTATCTTCAGTGATTTGGGAATGAGTTCTTTAACAATTTCCTCCTTTGTTGGCTCGTAAATATAATCAGCCGGAACAGATCCTGAATTGCCGGGCTGAATTGATTCTACCGGCAGGAAAGCTTCATCCGTCAGGTTTTGGACTGCTGCATTTTTGAACTGGTTGTAGATTATCTCAACTTTGTCGAACTCACCTGCCACAAATCTGTTCATTATTGATTCAGCAACAACCACAACATTATCAAATGTAAGGTCATTCAGAAGATGATTGCAGTCAGGAAGCATCTTATAGTTCTGTTTCCTGAAATAGTCATAGCCTTTTTTGCCAACCGGAAGCATTGTAACATTGCCTTTACTGAACTGGTCAGGATACTTCTCCGATGCCACCCTTCTGGCCTCTTTAATGACATTTGAATTAAATGCACCGCACAGGCCTTTGTTGGAAGTTATGACAACCAGGAGTATCTTTTCGGGATCTGTTATCCGTCCATAGACATTTTCGACCTGGGTTTCTGCAAGGCTTTGCGACAGGCCAACCAGGATTTCATGAAGCTTATTTGCATACGGTCTAAGCCTCACTATTTTATCCTGTGCTTTTCTCAGCTTGGCAGCAGATACCATCTTCATTGCAGAAGTTATCTGCCTTGTTGATTTTACCGAAGCTATCCTGATCCTGATTATCTTTAAATTCGCCATCTGGAATTCATTAATTAGCCTTTTCCCCTGGATTATCTGGGTTTATATTTCTGGGCAATCTCTCCTGCAACCTTTTCAAGAATACCTGTAATATCATTATTAAGGATACCATCGCGAAGTTTATCAAGTACATCCCTGTGGTTGAGATCGAGAAGTTCAAGATATTCCTTTTCGAATTCCCTTACTTTTGATACAGGAACGTCCTTCAGCAGCGCCATTGTTCCGCAATAGATTATTGCTACCTGCTTTTCGACCGGCATAGGTGAATATTGTCCCTGCTTAAGAATTTCAACGTTTTTGGACCCCTTGTTCAGGATAGCAAGTGTTGATGCGTCAAGATCAGAACCGAATTTTGAGAATGCTTCAAGCTCGCGGTACTGAGCCTGGTCCACTTTAAGTGTACCTGCAATCTTCTTCATCGATTTGATCTGGGCGTTACCTCCAACCCTCGAAACAGATATACCAACGTTGATAGCGGGTCTGACTCCTGAGTTGAAAAGCGTTGTTTCAAGAAAAATCTGACCGTCGGTGATTGAAATAACATTAGTCGGAATATATGCTGATACGTCGCCGGCCTGTGTTTCAATAATAGGCAGGGCAGTCAGGGATCCTCCTCCTTTTACGAGAGGTTTTATCGATCGGGGAATATCATTCATCTGCCTGGCAACCTCATCCGATTCGATGATTTTTGCAGCTCTTTCGAGGAGGCGCGAATGCAGGTAAAAAACATCTCCGGGGTATGCTTCGCGTCCCGGCGGACGGCGAAGTAAAAGAGAAACCTCCCTGTATGAAACGGCCTGTTTCGACAGGTCGTCATAGATCACCAGGGCATCCCTGCCGGTATCACGGAAAAATTCACCGATGGCAGCTCCTGCAAAAGGTGCATAGAACTGTGAGGCAGCCGGGTCGGAAGCAGTGGCGAGTACGATTACTGTATATTCAAGGGCGCCATGTTCTTCGAGGGTTTTTGCAATGTTTGCTACTGTCGATCCTTTCTGCCCGATGGCAACATAAATGCAATAAACCGGTTTCCCCTGCTCAAAATTACTGCGCTGGTTTATAATTGTATCTATTGCGATAGCTGTCTTGCCCGTTTGTCTGTCGCCGATTATCAGCTCTCTCTGACCTCTTCCAATGGGAATCATCGCATCGATCGGTTTAAGACCTGTCTGAAGAGGTTGTTTTACAGGCTGACGGAATATAACTCCCGGAGCTTTTCTTTCAAACGGCATATCGTACAGTTTCCCTTCAACCGGACCCTTTCCGTCAAGCGGCTGTCCTGTCGGAGAAATTACCCTGCCGAGCAATCCTTCACCCACACTTATGGAAGCGATACGCCCTGTCCTTTTTACTATATCACCTTCACTGATCTCCTCTGTCGGGCCAAGAAGCACTGCCCCGATATTATCTTCCTCCAGGTTCAGAACAATAGCTTCAATTCCATTTTCAAATTCGATAAGTTCGTTTGACTGTGCGTTTGAAAGTCCATAAATACGGGCTATTCCGTCACCAACGTAAGGACGGTCCCTACTTCTTCCAGATCCGCTCCCGTCTGGATCCCCTCCAGTTGCTGACGCAGAATGCTTGATACTTCTGCAGGTTTTATACTTGCCATGTTTTTTCTATAGATTACTTAGTTTACTTTAGTTTATGTTCAGGGTTTCAAAGTTTCAGGGTTTCAGGGTTTCAGGGTTTATTAACCAACCTGCAATCTGTAACTTTATCATCTGCTCTAAATTGTAAGTGTTCCGGATTTCAGTTCCTTTTCTATTTTGCGGAGCTTGTTCCTGACGCTGGCATCGATATAATTATCTTCAACTTTTAAGATAAACCCGCCGATAATATCGCTGTCAATCACTTCGCTGAGTTCCACCTTTGTTTTAAAAATATCTGATATAAGATCTGATATCCGTTTCTTTACATCCTCGTTAACTTTTACAGCTGTTGTCAGGACTGATTCGGTTATTCCGTTGAATTCCTTTGTTGCCCGGATAAATTCCCTTGCGATACCGGGCAGGAAGATTTCTCTTCCGTTCTTAACTATAAGGGCAATGAAGGAACCGGTCAGTTTATCAATGTTACCGCCAATTGTATTATGTATGATCTCTGCCTTTTTTGATGGCCTGATGACAGGGCTTTCAAGCAGTTCCTTAAATTCGGGTACGGAGCATAATTCCAGAATCATTGACATATCCTGGTACACTTTATCGAGAATCTTCTTTTCAAGTGCTGACTGGAAGAGTGCGTGTGCGTATCTGACAGAAATTTTACCGTCGTTCATTAAGATTTCAGAGTCTAGTTTTTGTTCAGATTAATGTCCTCAAGATACTTGTTGATCAGCTTTTCCTGTTCTCCGGTGCGGCTCAGTTTTTCGCCAAGCAGTTTTGATGCTATTTCTACTGACAGAGTTGCAAGCTGGTCGTGTATTTCCGATAAAGCTTTGTTTTTTTCCCTTTCAATTCCGGCTTTTGCATCTTCAACAATCTTTGCAGCTTCCTGGGTAGCCCTGCCCTTTGCTTCTGCAATAAGTTTATCCCTAACATCTCTGGCTTCCCTGAGGATATCTTCTCTTTCCTCCCTTGCTTTCCTTAAGACAGCTTCGTTATCGCTTTGCAGCCGGACCATATCCTTGCGTGCCTTTTCTGCGGCTTCGAGTGATCCCTTTATCATATCATCTCTCTGTCTCAGGGCGCTCAGGATCGGTTTCCATGCAAATTTCGCAAGTACCAGAAAGAAGATTGAGAATATCAGTACTGCCCAGAAAATTGTTCCTATCGCGGGGCTTGTCAGACTATTTCCTGCTAATAATATCATAATTAACTTAATTAAAATTCATGATAAAGAGATCCTGCAACCAACCGTTGCAGGATCTCATTTCTTTTATTTTGCAATAAGAGCAACAACAACAGCGAACAGTGCAACCCCTTCGATAAGGGCTGCAGAGATGATCATTGCTGTCTGAACTTTGTTTGCAGCTTCAGGCTGCCGGGCTATTGCCTCCATAGCAGAACCACCTATCCTGCCGATCCCAAGACCTGCACCTATAACTGCCAAACCTGCTCCAACTGCTGCTAATGTACCTGTCATAACATTTGTTATTAATTAAACATAAAAATTAATGATGTTCTTCCACCACTGCCAGGCTGATGAACAGGGCTGACAAAAGTGTGAAAACATATGCCTGGAGGAAAGCCACGAGAAGCTCGAGGCAATCCATAAAAATTACGAAGAATATCGATACCGGTGCAACTGCAAGTGAATCAAATATAAATATCAGCGCAAGAAGGCTCATAACAATTATATGTCCTGCAGTTATATTTGCAAAAAGCCTGATCATCAGAGCAAAAGGTTTTGCAATGACCCCGATAATCTCAACCGGTATCATTATAGGAAGAAGCCATACTGGCAGCCCCGGTGTTGCAAAAATATGCCTCCAGTAGGTTTTGCTTCCGTTTATCTGTATTATCACAAATGAAAAAAATGCAAGAGTAAAAGTTACTGCAATATTCCCTGTGACATTCGCCCCGAAAGGAGGAGGAAAAGGAATAAGGCCCATAAGATTATTTATAAGGATAAAGAAAAATACCGATAAAAGATATGGCATGAATTTTTCATATTTATCCTGACCGATGTTTGGGATTGCTATATCATCACGTACAAAACAGATAACAGGTTCAAGAAGGCTTTGAATTCCTTTGGGATGACTAATACCATTTCTTCTGTAAGACCGTGAAAGTGCAAGAAAGATCCATAGTCCGATTATTGCTGCAGCCAGCATCCCAACAACGGTTTTTGTCATTGAAAAATCAAGAGGTATATTTTCTATATCAGGACTGCCATCAGCCCTTACAGCAACGATCTTTCCCTTCAGATCACCCTCCTCCATAAGCTTAAAGCCTTTATATTCATGACCATGTGCAAGTTTCCGGGATGAAAAGAAAAGAAGTCCGCTTTCCCTGCTGAAAAGTATCACAGGAAGATATATTGCTATATTTTTTGCATTTTCCCCTTCACCCAGGGTTATAATGTGCCATTCATGTGAATCGGCAATATGATCAAGTATAAATTCACTGGCATTGAATTCCTTAACGGCTTCCGTTCCTGTCTCCGGCTCATGTGAATTACTGTCATGCTGACCTGAAACAATGCCAGGTGAAATCCAGAGCAACAGAACTGTAAAAATAAATGCAACTATAGGTGTTTTCAAATTAATATTCTGTTATAAAGGTTTGTATTTCAATGTTTTCAACACAACCAATACCGAAAACAGAGTGAACGCTAAATATAGCACAAAAAACAATATTACTGATGTTAACCCGGTTTTTTTAGCAACAAAAAACCAGAGAAGAGCTATAACCATTTCGAGGAGGAACTTGAGGCCAAAAGCGACAAGCATATGCATTGTCCGGGCTTCGGGATCCTTTTTCTGTCCCCTGAAAACAATTATCAGTGTCAGAAACGACAAAAATACAAATGAAAGGGAAAGAACGGCAATGCCTGTAAAATCAAATCCCGGATCATGCCCTGCCAGTAAAATACGTCCTCCCGCAAGAATCAGGGATTCGATCAGAATAAGCCAAAGGATATTTTTATGAAGAGGTTTCAAAAGGTGGATCACTTAAGAAAATCTTTGATTGCCGTATATATTGCAGCAAATACGCCAAGCAATGAGAGGATGATTGTAAATACCGGGTTGGAGAATCCTGCCAGCTGGTCGAGTTTTATACCTCCCCAGGTGGTGAGAAAAATTATCACCGCCATCTGGGCAGCAATACCTGTATATCTGGCATAATCCCCTAATCCTTTATTTTTTTTCTGATTCTTTTCCTTTTCCTGCTCCTCCATTTGTTTCGTTATCGCTCATTTTGCAGTTTCCGGAGAAAATTGCCCCGGGTTCAATTGATAATTTTGAGGTAACAATATCGCCAAAGATCTTTGAAGAGACTTTAAGAATAAGCAGTTGATGTACAGTGATCTTGCCCTCAACGGTGCCTGATACTTCCGAATTTTTACAGATAACTTCCCCGTTCACCCTTCCCGTAGGTCCGATAACTACTTTCCCTTTTGTATTTAAATTTCCGTTAAGAGTGCCATCTATGCGCAGATCCCCGCTGGATTTAACATCTCCCGTAATATCAGTACCGCTGCTTACAAGATTAATTGCTGCTGCTTCAGCCTCATTGTATTTTGCCATAGTTGTTAGAGCTTTAAGAAATAAACTTAATAACTCGCAAATATATAAACTATTGCGAAGATTACCAATCCTTATTCCGGATCATAGGCCCATTTTAAATAGATGGAGCCCCATGTAAATCCGCCGCCGAATGCTGCAAGAATAAGTACATCACCTTTTTTCAGTCTGCCCTCATATTCCCAGATACAAAGCGGTATTGTGGCTGCGGTGGTATTGCCGAAATGTTCGATGTTGATCATAACCTTTTCAGGAGGAAGCCCCATCCTCCGGCCTGTGGCATCAATGATCCTAAGGTTGGCCTGATGCGGGACCAGAAATGCAATATCTTCAGGTTTCAGGTTATTTTTCTGCATTATTTCGGCTGCCACATCTGCCATATTTGATACAGCAAATTTGAATACTGCCTGCCCTTCCTGGTAAATAAAGTGTTCTTTTGCCTCAATAGTTTCATGAGATGCCGGTTTCAATGATCCCCCGGCTTTGAGATGCAGATATTTCTGCCCTGAACCGTCAACATGGAAAATATGATCTATGATCCCGAAATCCTCAGTTGTAGGTTCAAGAAGTACAGCGCCTGCTGCATCTCCAAAAAGCGGGCAGGTAGTTCGATCGGTATAATCGGTTATTGACGACATTTTGTCGGCGCCGACCACAATTACTTTTTTGTACCTGCCTGTCTCAACATAGGAAGCGCCGGTCTGCAGGGCAAAAAGAAAGCCCGAGCACGCTGCCGCCAGATCAAAACTGAAGGCGTTCTTTATTCCGGCTTTTTCCGAAATTATATTAGCCGTTGCAGGGAAAAACATATCCGGAGTGACGGTGGCACAGATCAAAAGGTCGATCTCACCGGGGGAAGTCCCGGTTTTTTCAAGAAGACCTTTTACAGCCATTTCCCCGAGGACAGAAGTACCCATACCTTCTCCCTTGAGTATCCTTCTTTCTTTAATCCCGACGCGCTGCATTATCCATTCGTCGGATGTGTCAACCATTTTGGACAGTTCGGAATTTGTGAGCCTGTAATCCGGAACCCAGGCATGAATTCCTGTAATGGCTGCACGTATTTTTTCCATTATCAGATAGCTTCTTTTATCTTTTGGGCCAGGTTGACATGGACTACTGCCAGGGTCTGGAGTACCATATTCATTATTGCCTTACGTTTGGATATTCCATGACCAATCACAACATTGGCATTTATTCCCACAATAGGTGTACCACCGATATTTTCGAAATTAAGTCTTTCAAAGTAAGAATCGAAGAGATTCCTGGCTTTGTATATCTGATAGAAAGCTTCTGTTTGCTTCAATACCACATTACCAACAAAACCGTCACAAACTATCACATCCGGGGATTTATCGCCGAACATTTCGTTTGCTTCGATATTCCCAAGGAAATTTATACCGGGGTGGTCCTTCATCAGTTCATAGGCAGCTTTGACCGCCGGAGTTCCTTTTGATTCCTCCTCACCTATATTAAGGAGCCTGACGGAAGGATTGTCTATTTCGAGAACGTATTTTGCAAACAGTGTACCCAGGATACCATACTGAAGAAGGACATCAGGTTTTGTATCGGGATTAAGTCCGACATCAAGGATGACAGAATTGCGATTATTCACAACAGGCATTACGGTAGCCAGGGCGGGACGGAAGACTCCCGGGATCACATTAACTGTATAGCTGGCTCCCACCAGCATTGCGCCGGTATTCCCGGCACTGCAGAAGCCGTCTATCCTGTTATCCTTTAAGAGCCTGTATCCGACTGCAATACTTGAATCAGGTTTCTGGGAATAAGCCTTTGACGGAATATCACCCATGCCTATTACCTGGGTGGTATGTACTATCTCGAACAGTGACGGATCAAAGGATAATTCTTTCAGTTTTGAATGAATTGAATCCTGATCCCCGATAAGAACCAGCTTATCGTCACCTGATAAATGGATGAGTGAATCAACTGCACCTTCAACAATTGCATCTGGTGCAAAATCTCCACCCATGATATCAAGACCTATTTTCATCGAATCATCGGTTGGTTAACCGGGTTTATTCTGCTGCTTTCTTCTCAATGGCAAGCTTGCCCCTGTAAAAACCGCACTCAGGGCAAACCCTGTGATACTGAACCGAAGATCCGCAGTTTGAGCATGTTCCTACTGTCGGTGCAGTTGCCTTATAGTGAGTCCTGCGCTTGTCTCTTCTTTGTTTTGAATGTTTCCGTTTTGGATTTGGCATTGTTTTCTGTTTTAATTGTTCATAATTCTTTTTAATTCGTCCCAGCGTGGGTCGGTGCCAATATCATCATTAATAATATGTTCATTAAGCCTGTTAATCATTTCAGGATCACAGGTACTGTTACCGTTTTCATCTTCCGGATGAAGACGCTTAATTGGAAGTGCCAGAAGAATATATTCATAAAAATACCATGTGAGGTCAAGTTCGTTCTCATCAGCTGTCAGGGAAATAATATCCGGATCGTTTTGATCGTTTGCTTTTCCTGACTTAACAACAAGTCTGTTTTCAGAACTTACCGGTAATGAAAAAATCCCAAGACACCGGTCGCATGAAATCCTGACTGACCCATTGATCCTGATCATAACATCAATATGCGACACCCTCTTGTCGGCCTCCACAGAAGCTTTAAGCTCTCCATCGCTTATTTCTGATTCTTCAAACAGGTCAAAAAATCCCTTACCTATTTCAAAATCATAACTGTGGCAACCTTCCTTCAACCCGCTTATCGGTATGGTATATGAACCCGACATCTCAACAAATTTTGGTCTGCAAAAATATGAAAGCTTATTCAATTAAAAAAATTATCAACAAAAAAGTAACACTTTCCCCTAAAAGATGCCTTATGCCGTCAAAAATCCGCCATTCGCCGATTTTAACTATCTGTCTTTGCCAACGTGCATTATTTTTGATCCATAAATTACTTAAAACAATGAAACAGCGTGACAGTAATATTGAGAAACACAGGGAGCATCATCCCCGGGTAGGCTTCGGACTCTTTCTTATAGCACTCGGGCTCGCTCTCCTTGTAGCAACAAACGACATGCTGAACCTTGGAAGCGTCAAAGATTATTTTACATGGGAAACAGCAATGGTCTTTGTGGGAGTACTTCTGATACTGAACCTCAGCTTCATTCCCGGCGTACTGATGATCGCCGGAGGAATATGGTTCATATATGATAATCACTTCGGTGAAATGCCGGATGTGGTAAGAACTTTTTACTGGCCGGCAGTAGTGATACTGATCGGCATTTCATTCATAATTTCTTCTTTAATGAAAAGAAATAAGTGATCTGATTAATTCAAAAACAAATAAATTTACAACTATGGAAACAAATAATGAGTACCGGACTGATAGTAATCTTACAGGAAAAGAACCCTATCATAATTCGAACAACAAAGTATTGATCGGAGTGGTCCTTGTCCTGGCGGGATTATTCCTGATCCTCAGGAATACAGGAATTTTCC
The DNA here is from genome assembly GCA_963700275.1 of uncultured Bacteroidales bacterium. Lineage (GTDB taxonomy): Bacteria > Bacteroidota > Bacteroidia > Bacteroidales > VadinHA17 > LD21. Next base: position 319,316 of record CAVOWZ010000011.1, read on the forward strand.
CCGATTTTATCGATAATGTGGTCTTCAGCTGGCCGATGCTTCTTGTCACCATAGGCCTGGTAATGACCCTGAGTTCAACAGAAAAAACTGCAGGAATAATTGTGATGGCTGTCGGAGGGTTTTTCATGATACCTATGGTTTTCAGAGAGACATTTCATATGTATAACATGTTCTGGCCTGCAATATTCATTATAGTAGGTATCCTGTTCATTATATCCAGACGTAAAGTTTTTGCCAGTGGCGCTGCAAAGGGTATGACTGGAGATGACTATATTGATTATGTCAATATCTTCAGCGGAACCGACCGGCAGGTTGTTTCGCAGAATTTCAAAGGAGGGAGGATATCAGCAGTTTTTGGCGGTACCGAGCTGGACCTTACAAAAGCCAGACTTGCTCCGGGCAGAAATGATTTAGAAATAGCATGTGTTTTCGGCGGAGCGACAATCATTGTCCCCGACACCTGGTACGTTACAATCGAGGTCACCCCTGTCCTTGGAGGTTTCACTGATTCGAGAAAACTGACACCCGGCAGAACTGTTGATTCTACCAGCCAGCTTGTGATCAGGGGTGCTGTAGTCTTCGGCGGTGGGGAAATAAAAAGCTATTAAGAATCTGAAATATGAAGCATCCTGTATTTGAAAACAGGACACGTCTGATAATATGGTGGCTGGCCTGGCTCCTTCTGGCGCTGGGCCAGACATTATTATATTATTTCGCCTATGGCAGCTTCCTGGAAATAAGTATCCCCGACACCTTGCTGTCGTTGGCGATTTTTTCAATATTGATGCTCTCCCTGTGGTTCCCGTTCAGCTATTTTAACCAGGAAAAAGCAAAACCTCTTTCAGTGGTAATCAACCTCATTGCCGGGGGCGTGTTTTCAATCGGCCTGACAATACTGATCGCCAGATCAATTCTGCTGCTGGTTGTACCTGACAAAGAACTGTTCAATAATTACTGGTCCGTCACTCTGCCATACAGGACAGGAACAGGAGTCTTTATTTTCTTTCTGGCAATTCTGGCCTATTACCTTTTTATCAGTCTCACAAACCTTTCCGAGAAAAAAGCAAGAGAAGCAAGGCTGGAAAGTCTTGTCAGGGAAACAGAACTCAAAATGCTCCGTTCCCAGATCAATCCCCACTTCCTGTTTAACAGCCTTAATTCGATAAGTTCCCTTACAGTTACAAATCCGGAAATGGCAAGGGATATGGTGGTCAAACTGTCGGAATTTATGCGTTATGCTCTCTCGAAAAAAGATGAACAGCCTGTTTCATTCAGGAGCGAGCTTGAGAACCTGAGGCTGTATTACGATATTGAAAAAGTGAGGTTCGGAGATAAATTATCAACCGAAGAGAACATTGATGAAAATTGTCTTGAAATAAAAATGCCGGTAATGATACTTCAGCCGCTCTATGAAAATGCCGTAAAACATGGTGTTTATGAAAGTACCGGAACTGTAAATATAAGGACAGAAGCAAAAATCTCTGAAGGTTATGCCATTATTACGATCAGCAACAATTTCGAGTCTGTATCCTCATCAAGGAAAGGAACGGGGACCGGTCTGATTAATGTTGAAAGGCGACTTCATCTGTTTTACGGAAATAATGCATCAATGAGTACCAAAAAAGAAGAGGGGGTTTTCAAAGTGACACTGTATATCCCTGCTGAAATCTGAAATTTTCAGTAAATTTGTTTGATAAAGTCGGGAATTATAACAGATGGAGAAAATAAGAACAATAATAATTGATGATGAAACCCCTGCCAGGGAAATCATCAGACACTATTTAAAGGAACTTGATTATATTGATATCATAGCTGAGTGTGCTGACGGTTTTAACGGCCTTAAGACAATTACGATGATGAAGCCCGACCTGGTTTTCCTCGACATACAGATGCCGAGGCTGACAGGAATTGAGATGCTTGAGGTAATGACTGAAAAGCCGGAAGTGATATTCAGCACGGCATATGATCAGTTCGCAATAAGGGCATTTGAACTGAATGCTGTAGATTACCTTCTTAAGCCATTTGCCAAAAGACGGTTTCTGGATGCAGTAAAAAAAGCTACAGACAGGATCCGGGCAGGGTCGGGAAATACGGAACCTGCAAACCAGATACTGACAAAAATGCCTGAACCTGTTTCTCCGGTTTCAAGAGTTGTTGTAAGGAAGGGAAATGCAATAAATCTTATTCCCGTCGACCAGATAAGATTTGTTGAAGCGCAGGATGATTATGTTATGATACATCACTCAGGAGGGAAAGCGATGAAACAGCAGACAATGAAGTATTATGAGGATAATCTTCCGGGAACCGATTTTGTCAGGATCCACCGGTCATATATTGTAAGGGTCCAGGAAATTAACCGTATAGAACCTTATGGCAAAGACAGCCATGTAGCAATGTTAAAATCCGGAGACAAGCTGCCTGTAAGCAGGTCGGGGTATCAGCTGCTCAGGGAAGAGCTGAAATTCTAAATGGTATTTCGGTATTACGGCATTACGGCATTACGGTATTACGGCATTATTGAATTACAGTATTGCGGTTTGACGGTAAGTGAAATATACGAAACGTTATCGTTTCAGGCGGTTTTGTCTTTTATATCCTTTCAAAAATCCTGACAGATACTTATACCGGCGGAATATGAACAAAGGTACCGGGTCATAACCGTGTGTCCCGCCGGGTCGGCACCTGAGTATCCTGCCAATACCAAGTGCAGGACCGGTAAAAGGACCGTAAAGCTTCAGTGCATCAAGCATATATTGCGAACATGAGGGTACGTGCCTGCACGAAGGTCTCAGCCAGGGTGATATGGCATACCTGTAAAAATGGACCGGAAGGGATAACAGGAAGGATAATATATTTTTGAGTAACTTTGTCACGAACCAAATATAGATAAAAGAAATATCTTGTACTGGTGCGGTTAAAGCTGTAATTTCTGCCATAATGACAATAGAAAATGAGCTGGCAGGCCTTTTGAAATGTTATAATAAATTAAAACTTAAGAAAAATGGCAATTAATCCATGGGTAATTTTTATAGTCGTGATGATCCTTAGCTGGATCGTAAGCGCTACAATGAAATTCAAGTTCAAAAAATATTCTAAAATACCTGTCGATAACGGAATGTCAGGGAAGGAAATAGCTGAAAGAATGCTCAGGGATAACGGTATATATGATGTGACGGTACAAAGTGTCCCGGGGCAGCTGACTGATCATTACAATCCTGAGAAGAAAACTATCAATCTGAGCCAGGATGTTTACAGTGCAAAGAGCATTGCTGCAGCAGCAGTTGCAGCTCATGAGACGGGGCATGCTGTTCAGCATGCTACAGCCTATGCATGGCTGGGATTCCGCTCCAAAATGGTTCCGATTGTGAGCTTTTCATCCAGATGGATACAATGGGTGCTTCTTGGCGGCATAATTTTAGTGAATACATTCCCGGCTCTGCTCCTGACAGGTATTGTTCTCTTTGCACTTACCACCTTGTTCAGCTTTATCACACTGCCTGTTGAGTTCAATGCCAGCCAGAGGGCTCTGGCATGGCTTTCCGACAGGGGCATTACTTCATATGAGAACCAGGCCAAGGTAAAAGATGCTCTGCGATGGGCTGCTTCGACCTACGTTGTTGCTGCCATCGGCTCACTTGCAACATTATTGTATTATGTAATGATATTTACCGGTGCAAGGGATGATTGAGAATTCATCTCCCTTCCACCTCAAGCCATTTGGTCTGCTTATGGACTGAGCGTATTATCAACCAGATAATTACTGCTCCGATCAGGAGAAAGATCCATATCTTTGTAAAAAAGATACGGTCTGTAAGGAAATAATTCCTGAACAGATCGAGTGCCGCGAAAATCAGAAATATATTCACAAAGCTGTTGTATTCTCTTTTCAATACATTTCTGACCGAAAAAGGAAGCTTTGGAGCTATGAATTCAGAACCAAATGGTATAAAGGAGCTGACTTTTTCGGAATACTTATCATAAACTTCCCCGAATTTCCTTCTGAGGAATTGTTCTTCGGCGAACATTATCCTTTCATAATACAGCCAGTATATAAGGGAAAAAAGAATTGTGAACCAGACCGATCTCAGGAAAAGAACAGGGCCAAGCCACATTAAAAAATTGCCGAGGTAAAGAGGATGTCTTAATAACGAGTAAGCTCCCGTAACGTTCAGCTCCCATGCTATCTGCCCTTCTCCGGTATTACGGCCGGATGTTCCTTTTGGAGCAAATCCTACTGTAAGTATCCTTACAAGTTCCCCGAGAAGGCTTACCCCGAGAAAGATCATTTCATCACGGAGATCAAAAAATAACGCCTGCCTGTTTCCGAGGTACATCATCAGGATGCCCGCTGCCACAAGGAACAGTGGAAGCCAGCTTCTTCTTTTGAAGAGCCAGTTCCCGCTTCTCTCTAATTCATGAACAAGTGCCATGTTTGTTTCAGTTGATGCGGCAAAAGTAGAAAAATTCTAGAAACTGTATTTGACCCTCAGGAAACCCATGTTTATCCGTGACTCACTTCCCGTCATTTCGCCCTTAAAATGCTGCCAGATCAGAGAAAAATCTAGATTTTCAGCCAGTGAATAATCCATCGATGGTCCGGCAAAGTATCCTTTGAGATCGGGGAACCACATTGCCGAAAGGGTCAGGTTCAGCAGTGGAGTGGCAGCCCAGGTGAACTGCCCGAAAGCGGAAAACTCGGAAAATGCAAGATCCTTCGCATGAAAGATTCCCTGAATATAAGCTTGCAAAATTATTCAGATCAAGCGGATTGTTGCAATACATAAGCTGAAACTGGGCATTGAATTATCTGTTGAAGATCTTGTCAAGGCCGGCGGTAATCATGATGGTGCCTTTCGTATCACTGAAAGATCTCAACCGGATCAAACCAGGTGCCTTCACCCCTGAATGAAAAGTATCCGATGTGATCCCGACCAGCCGGCGCCGATAACAACATCTTCACTGTTCATAATCCTGCAAGAAACTGAATATCATATCCCCATTTGTTGAACCGGTAAAGTCCTGCTGCAGTTATATCATTTTCATTGTTGGCTTTCAACAGCAATCTCTGCAGCAGAAGATGAGGACGGGAAAAACTGAAGCCTTATAGCATCACTTCCCGGCCTTTCAATATAATCAAAATCAAAATAATGAATAGGCATTGAAAATATCATTCGGATTCCAGACAAATGTCTGTCCCCAGTTAATTCGCTGCCTGCCCATGTTACCTGGAATTTGTTGTAATTGAAGATCAATCCACAACCGGTCAATCGTTGTATTCAGAAGAAAGGATTGCTTCATTCAAGATGTTCCATGACATATCAACGACTCCTTCATCCTTCCCGATCATTCCCGAATAGGGTCTGCCATGTCTTACCATGTCACCTGTAAAAAGCCTGTTCCGGAATTCGGCTGCAAAAGTAATATTATCGTTCAAATATGCTTTAAAATTAATCCTGTTATGAAGAAGGTTTTCATTAAGAAAAGGTCCGGAAAGAGAATCAAACATTGACACTCTGCATAGTCGTAAAATAGCCATTCAGGGTAGATTGCCTTTTCTTTCTCCTGGGGAAACAGTCCTGTAGAATGTAAAAACAGGAATATTTATGACAATATGATAAAATTCTTCATCGGGAATTTGAAATGTTATTCGCAGTTCCTGATATCTCAGAAACAACCTTTCCGTCTTCAAGAGTAATTACACGGTGTGCCATTTTAACAACCCTTGGATCATGCGTTGAAAATATAAAAGTAATCTTCGATTCATGATTGAGCTTTTCCATGATCTCAAGAAGCGTTGTTGCCGATTTTGAATCAAGGTTGGCGGTAGGTTCATCGGCCAGAACAAATTTCGGCCTTGAAGCAAGAGCTCTTGCCACAGCCACCCTTTGCTGCTGCCCTCCCGAAAGTTTTGCCGGCCGGCTGTTTATCCTGTCGCCCAGACCCACGGCCTGCAGTAACTCAAAAGTCCGTTCATCTCTCTCTTTTTCCGGCCATTTCTGAAGTGTCATGATGAATTCAACATTTTCTTTTGCTGTTAATACAGGGATCAGGTTATATGACTGAAATACAAATCCTATATTATTCAACCTGAAATCAATAAGTTGCGATGATTTAAGCTTCGACAGGTTGGTGCCGCTCAATGATTATCTCTCCTGATGTTGGCATATCAAGACCACCTATCAGGTTCAGAAGGGTGGTTTTGCCCGAACCTGATGGTCCGACAATTGCGGCAAATTCAGCCTCCAGCAAAGTCCAGGGTCACATCATTTACTGCATGAACCTTTACCTCTGATGAATTATATATTTTATTCACATTTTTTAATTCAAGTATCTTCATGGTTTGCAGTTTAAATTTTATTTTATTCTGTTCTGAGTGCTTCAACCGGATTTAATTTCAGAGCCTTTCGGGCCGGCCAGATCGAAGAAATGATTGCTGTGGCTATTACCATTATGGTTATAAACATGAAAAATTCAGGAGTTACAACCGGATATACTCTTGCTGCAAATCCGATAGCTTCAAATCCTTCACCCCAGCCGGTAAAATGGATCCCTGTTTTTCCAAGAATTTCCATAATTGCCCATCCCGAAAGTATACCGGCCACCGCTCCGACAACTGTCAGAAAAACAGTTTCGAGCATAATCATTTTAAAGATCCTCCTGCGGTTCATCCCTATCGCCATCAGCATACCCAGCTCTTTTGTCCTTTCAAGAATTGCCATCAGCATGGTATTGATAATACCAAATGCAAGGGCCAGCATTATTATTCCAATGAAAATGAAATAATACATAATCATAAAATCATTCATCATTGCTGCATCCGGAGCCAGCTCTTTCCATGTCCTGACTGAATTATCCCCGGATATGTGACTTAGTTTTTCTCTGACAATGCCGGCATCATCAATGTTATTGAGCAAAATGGCAATTTCATGAGTGAGGATATCATCGCCTCCATACAGATTTGCCAGTTCCCCTGCATTTACAAACACTGAGACCTGGTCAAAACCCGTGTTCGTTGTTTTATAGATGCCGCATACTCTGAATATACCCTGGATCGGGGTTCCTTCTTTATCTGAAATTGTAATCTGAACTTTGTTCCTGATCCTGTAATCAAGAGCTTTATCAGTTATAAGAAGACCAAACCTGTCAAGTTCCTTCCTGCTGAATTCTTTTCTTAAGGCTTCCCGGAAATCTTTGGGCGATCTGAATCGCATATCCTTAAGAGTCTCAAGCTTTGTAAGAACAGTTGACGGAACTTTTTCCCCTCTCAGCTTTTCAATTGTACTGTCAGTAACAATATATTGCTTCAGCTTCAGTATTTCGGCAGTTTTGTCACTTATCAGTATGTCGCCGGGGCTTTGAACATCAAGATATTCCCCGCCTGCCGGTACAATTTTCCTGTAGATCCCGGTTACTGTCTTTTCTTTTTCCGGATCGACGCCATAGATGATCACACCTGTATTTGCCCATGGAGTATTTGCCATTGCAATTATCTTGGTCCTTTTTACCCAGCCGGAAAGCTCCTGCAGGGAATCCATGCTTCGGGTAATCTCATCCAGGATTTTTTACAGTAAGATCTATCTCTTCATTTTTGATGAACTCGTTATTATGAATCTGAATATGTGAAACTTCATTATAAATAGCGTCATGAAGGCGTTGCTTAACCCAGCCTTCCATAATACCAACAAGAAGCACTCCGGAAATAATGCCAAGTGTTACGGCCACTATTACTACCAGGCTTCTTTTTTTGTTACGCCATACGTTCTTCCATGCGATTGACCATATCATAGCATTTCGATTATTAGCTTTTAAGAGCTTCTATTTCTTTCAGCTTTCCTATTTTTCGTAAAGGATAAATTGTTGCCAGCAGTACCATCATTGCAACAATCACGGCCTGCCAGTAAAAATAAGGGCCAAACCAGGCAGTGGGCATTACAGCATCCCATCCATAGTCTTCCATCATATTTGCCAGTATCTCCTTTCAGTACGATCGGATAATAATAGAAGTACAAAATCAGCGGCACACTTGCCAGCAATCCGCATACCAAACCAATAGCGCCAAGCAACATCATTTCAATTGTGACTATCCTTTTCAGTTTCTTTTTCTGCATCCCGATCGCCACAAGAACACCGAATTCTCTTTTTCTCTCGGAAACCATCATCAGGACAGTTCCGAATATGCCAAAGAAAATGATAAAGTAAAGAATTGCCAAGCATGGCCATATCCGCTCTGACTGTCACCCTGGATTTGCTGATACAGAATCGGATTAAGCTCATACCAGGTTTTGGCTATTGTGTTTTTATCGGACAGAAGTGAGTTAATTCTGGCTTTTGCTGTTTTTATTGTCCGGTTTGATTTATCTGTAAGGTTAACAACAAGCGAGGTTATTTTGCCTTCAGCATCATAGAATTTCTGTGCTGCAGGTATTGTCATAATAATCAATTTGTTGTCAATTTCAGGTGAAGGCATTTTTAATGATTCCCCGTACCGGGAATATCCCGGTTGCAGAAACTCCGTGATATCCCTGCCCCATCAGAATTACAGAATCTCCAACCGTAACTTTAAGATAGCTGGCAAGCTTGTCGGACACAAGAATCCCATCATCATCGTTTGTCAGAAATCCATTTGATACTTCAGAGTATTTAAGGATCTCCGGCATACAGAGTTCATTATCTTCATCGGTAAGTCCCAGTTCAAGCTCAAGCCTGGCAGACGATGAATAAGATCTGCCAAGATTCTTTTTCACCTTTTCAAGAACCTTATCCGGTAATTGCATCTGCATCCTTCAAGCGCCTTACAGCCTCATCACTGATCCTGTATTTTACAAGTTTGCTTTCAGGATCCGAAAAGTTCTTTTCCTTTACCGGGTCGATCGCAATGACAGCTACTCCTTTTGTCTGCGTCCCGCTTGAAGCAAGAGTAAAAGATTCGAGATGCGGGGTAACGGAAACAACCTTATCAATTTTTGAAATTGCAGAAACAATCGAGTCATTATAGTTGAATGAGTAATCAATTAACGGATTATCCTGATATTTTACATGTTGCACCTGTAGATAGCCTGTAAACGATTCGATAAAATTGTTTATCATATGATCATAAGAGCCAAGCTGGTATGATCTCATGACAACTGCAAAAAAAACTGCGAAGAAAACAGATGCTGAGGTAATAATAGTACGGCGCCTGTTCCTCCAGAGATTTCTCCATGCTATTTTAAATTCCTCTTTCATTGCATTTATTTACTGATATCAATGCACCCTTTTCATATTCTGCTGTGAAAAATAACTTTCCTCAACAGGTATATTGAATTTTATTTCCCGAATTTCGATAAGGGTTTTATTATCAGGCTCTTCTTTCGGGAATTAGTTCTATTCTTGATGTAATTGTCCTTCCATCCATAATTTTAATATCCGAACCTGTTTCAGTCCTGACGAGGTAACCATCTTCATCGTACAATTCTGCTTTTAAAACAAGGAAATCCTTCTTGTCGATCCACCTGATCTGTTTTCCCCAGACAATGGAAGCATTTTCCCTGGCTGTCATTTTAATTTTATAGCATAACCGACCGTCTAGATTTTCTTCTCCTGCAATTTCATGAGTATAATCATTTACAACCGAAGACTCTTTCAGAATATCATCATTTGTATAATCCGAACCCATCCATCCCTGCGACATCATTGAAGGAGGAAGTTTAATAAGTCTGTTAATTGAAGGATTCCAGCTCCACATTTCCGAACCTCTTTTCAGAAAAGACTGTCCTGCTTCCCTGGCTGGTGCAGTGATCAGAGTAAGAGCGAAATCTCTTCCAAGAGTCCAGTTTTTAAATTCAATTGTTCTCTGCCATGCTGGTCTTATTATAGTCATCGACATTACACTGTAGCTGCTTTTCTCCCCGTTGAATTTTTCATCGGCTTTTCTGACTAATTCAGTTGCGGTGAGATCCTGGGCAGAAAGAGAATTCTGGAATATTCCCGCAACCAGAAGAAAGTATATAGCATATCTGCTTTTCATAATCAATTATTTAAATAATCCGATTATCCTGTTTAATAACTTTTCATTATTCTCATCATCAATATCACCTGCATATATCCTTGTAATGGCAAATCCTTTCAGTGTCAGAATGAACATATTTAATTCTAATTCCGGATCATAATTCTCTCCTGCTTTCTCCTTTTTTTTAATGAAATAATCCCTGATCAGCTTTAACATAACTACCGGGTACTGATTGTCGCCCGGCTCATGGCCAGGATGAGATAATGAATCCGGAATCTGAAACGACTTCAGAAACTGCTCCCTTACATCATTTTGCATAAGGAGCTGCATTAAAAGCCTCCAGAATGATCTTTTTTCTTTTAATATCACATTGATCCTGCGGATAAAAAATTCAAATTCATCTTCTGAAAGATATCCGTCCCTGTCAATGTCAAAATAATTATAAATTTCATTTACTGATCTGTGTACAATTGCGGTCAGAAGAGCTTCCTTGCTGTTAAAATAATTGTACATCAGACCTTTTGAGATTCCTGCATGCCGGGCAATATGACTTATGGTTGTATTGAAGTAACCCTCAGTGGCAAAATGCTTAAGGGCAACATCCATAATGAGGGCTTTTTTCTCCTCTCTCATTTCCTGGAATTTCTGTGGTGTTCTCGGTGACATAATTCTTCGACTCAACTATTAACCAATAAGTATCCAAATAAAATCTGTTTTTGATTGAACGGTCAGTCAAAAATAAACCGGAATTTTTAAAAAAGCAAATTTTATTGAGGAATTTTTAAGAAAATTGATTATAAACTTATTTATCAAACAGATACAATACAGATTATTAATCTGCCATATCGCATCATTTAATAAAGGCCAGGTACAAATCAGATACGTAGCTTAACTTATTGTATCTCTCTTATAATAAGATGATCACTACTGTAGTTACCAGGATTTACCATCGCTGTAGTTCCGGTTCCGGATGCAGTTTTTATCCATATACTTATTGTTCGGGTACCTGCACCCAGTCCCGTAAATATAGCGGTCATGCTGACAGGGATGCCGTCACTCCCTCCTGCTTCAGAACTTTTTATCAATGTTCTTCCACCTAAAGTAGTTGGATTATCATCAACCCTTAATTCAAAATATGCTGCATTTCCGGTAAGGGTTTCAACAAATATTCGGCCGTGAAAAGTTATTTCCAGTCTTGAATCAGCTCTCAGTTTGCTGAATGTTCCTAAGGTAGCTTGTTTTGCATAGGTACTGGTGATAGAAATTGAGGAAGTACCGGTAACATTTATCACCGCAATTTTGATTTCAGTTCCGGGAGCGTAACCCCAGGTTACTGCAGAACCTGTATACTGCAATACCTCGTTTGCATCTGCACCCGAATTACTGATCTTAGCAGTAGTAATGGCGCTGTTGGCAATGTCATTAGTAATAATAGCGCCATCGACTATCTTTGCTGAGGTTACACTATTGTCCATAAGGTCGGAAGTGACCACATTACCATCAGCGATCTTGGATGTTGTTACACTTCCGTCAGCAAGGTTGCCAGTAGCTATGGTGGCATCAGCTATCTTGGCTGAGGAGACACTACCAGTTCCCAGGTCAGCGGCTGCAATTGTACCGTCAACTATTTTGGCCGATGTTACACTATTGTTTGGAATATTTTCAGCCGTCACGGAATATAATGCATATGGAACACTTAATAACTGGCTTGTACCCACGACTGTATAGCTTGTGCCGCCAGAGGGGTCAGTCTCCGTCTTTAGAAAATATGGACCACCTGCCCAGTTAATGGAAGAGAATGTTCCTGTAATGGGCAATCCTGTCCCGATCTCTATCGAAACAAGCCCGTTTAAATTGGTTATCGGATTGGGATTGAACAGTTCCTGGTAAACAACTGTTCCTGTTGGGGATCCCTGCAAAATGGCAACTCTTACCCCCACGGGACCATTGGTAACCAGTGATCCGGAGGCATTTCTAACAATAAACTGATAACTCATCTTTTGTGGCGCCTGGGCCGAAAGAGTAAAAGTTATTAACACCAGAAATAAAAGAGTAAAAATCTTCTTCATAGGCTTGTTATTATTGTTTGATCATTTTGAATACTTTGATCTCCCGGTTGCTATCCATTATTTTCAGAAAATAGATCGATGATGAAAGATCCTGCAGGAATATTTCGGTCTCCTCGCTGTCAATCTTCTGGTCCTGAAGCATTACACCGTTCATATCATAAAGACGGAATCTGAGGTTCCTGTTTTCAAGTGTACCTACAATCAGTTTGAAAGCTCCGCTGGTAGGATTGGGATAAACATTCATTAAAAGTGATATATCCTCAGTATTTTCAATAGCTACCGGAGATGATACTTCCCAGGGTTGTTGAACGCCCTGAAATACCGTCCCCCCGGTACCCGTGAATGTCTGATATGCAGCCTGGCCTACCGTATAACTTACCGAGCCTCCGGTTCCGGTGGCGACACCTCCGGTAGTGACAACGGCCTGCTGGCCATGCAGGTAAGTAATGCTAAATACAAACATAGTCAGGATACAAAGAATTTTAATTTGCCTTTTCATATACTTTGTGTTTAAGTTTACAATCATGATGCAAGATAAATCATAAAGTTATGAAGTAATTAAATACGAGTCAAATAAAATTAACGGGATGCAACATTCGCAGCGGTTGTTGCGTTAAACCTGAAATCTGATATTTGAAGAAGGGTTCTTAATATTTAAGAAAAGATTTTTATCTTTATACGCTGTATCTAAAACATTTAACCAATGGCAAGTCTAAAGCTTTTACTCGGATTAATTCCCTCTACTGCAAAATTAGAACAAGCCGAAAAGGCCCTGACAGACGAATTCGAAAAACTTAAAGCCTTTACAGGTTCTGAACTTCTGGCAAAATACACTAAACTGAACGATCTTATCAATTCCTCTGATTTTCAGCATAAAAAGAAGGAAATTGAATCAATTCAGTATAAGAATTCTGAAGAATATGCAAGAGAAAATGAATTTCTTTCCCTGCAGAAAGCAAAGGATATAGTTCTATATTTTAAAACCATTTCGGGAAGCACCCTCAAAAGATTCAGGGAGATGGATGGTTCTGCAAAGGTCAAAAACTTTGAATCCCTGCAGGAATACATAAATTCTTTTGAGTATAAGCAGAAAGAAAGAATGAAACCTGTAACATTTAAGGACACAGATGAATACAGGACTTTCCTTGAATTTAAGAATCTTAAGAAGGACCCGGAGATAAAAAGATATCTCAAAGAGGCAGCTAAAGGTCAGGCAACAAAATCAAAAGCTGTCGAACGGTATGAAGAACTGAAAGCTTTTGTGAACAGTTCCGCATTCCTGGCAAAGAAGAATATGAAGCCCATTACTTTCAAGGACAGCGAGGAATACAAAAAGTTTCTCGAATATAAACGCATTAAGGACAGCCTTGAAATAAAAGAGTATTATAATTTCAAAAATTCAAAGGAATATACCAATTTTCTGAATACTGACGGATCTCACAGGTTAGCCAGGTATAATGAGCTTAAGGATTATGTTGCAACCTCCGAATTCAAAGAGAGAAAGAATTATTTCCTCGATAAAAAGAGGTTCGAAAAGACCGAAATGTTCAAAACCATCCAGGAGTTTGATAAACTGAAAAAACATGACGATATAATTTGGTATTTTAAAGTCAAAGATTCAAATAAATTCGACTTGCTTAAAAACAGGGAACTTACCTTCTGTGATGAGTTCAATGGCGACAAGCTGGATACTTCAAAATGGCTTACCAATTATTACTATGGCGATAAGCTTCTGCACGACAGGTATTCAGTTGAACCGGATCTTCAGGCTTATACCGAAAAAGAGAATTTTGAGATCCGGAACAGTCTGCTTAAGATAATTACGAAGCCCCAGAAATTCATGGGAAAGATCTGGACCCTGACTGATGGTTTCAGGCCGAAAGAGTTCAGCTTCACATCCGGGATTGTAAATACCGGAAAAAGTTTCCGACAGCAGTATGGAATTTTTTCTGCAAAGGTCAGGCTGGGAAATCCTTCAGCCAAATGTGCATTCTGGATGCTGGCCGATAAGATCACTCCTCATATTGATGTATGCCGTACAGCAGATGGCAAGGTTATGTTTGATTTCTTCCCCGGTGTTGATAAAAGATTCAAATCAACCATAGGATCGAAATATGCAGCTGATTTCTACATTTATACCCTCGAATGGACACCCGATAAACTAGTTTGGAAAATTAATGATACGGTTGCTTTCACAAGTACAACCGATGTTCCCCGTGAACCTATGTATATAATTTTTTCAGGTGGCCTCGACAAACCGGTAAACAGCATGACCTCTATGGAGATCGACTGGGTGAGGGTGTATCAACCCAAAAAATAATCTGTTTATTTCCCCAATAAACGGGCATTGGCGTAACGGTCAATGACGTTGCATGGTCATTTCCCAGCACAGGCTTTGGTGGTAATCCTGCGTTGATGTTGGAAGAGCGTTGATGCGGCCCGGCGCTGATGTTGTACGGGCGTTGCATGCAACGCCCCTGCGACTTTTCTTTAAATACAATGTAACTATCGGGACATTCGTTCGTCTTTAGGTTGTAATCAGGTTTATGACTGTAAAGGAATATAACAGATCTGTTGAGGATTATGCCGATTCTGTTTTCCGCTTCATTCTGGCGGATATAAGGGACGAGGAGCGGGCCTCCGATATTGTTCAGGATACTTTTGAGAAACTATGGAGGAACGTCTCAGAACTCGAATATGACGTAGTGAAATCATGGCTCTTTTCAACAGCATATCATGGTATGATTGATATAATCAGGAAAGAAAAAAGGATGACATTAATAGAGGAATCCCATACCAGGGAGCTGGTTCATGAATCACAGTACAACGATCTTAATGAAATCCTTCATGCCGCACTTGAACGGCTGCCTGAACATCAGAGATCAGTCATACTGTTACGTGATTATGAAGGGTACAGCTACCAGGAAATTGGTGAGATTACGGGGATGAGCGAGGCCCAGGTGAAGATAAACATATACAGGGGAAGAATTGCCCTCAGGAATTATATCGGTAAAATTGAAACTGTTCTTTAACCATGAAACCCGAGAGGTCAAATTTTGAAATATGGGTTGCCGACTGGCTCACCGGAAATCTTTCGGGGGAACAGAAAGAACATTTCATGATCTTCCTTGAGCAGAACCCCGATCTGAAGGAGGAAGCCGGTTCACTGTCGCTGACAACTCTTTCACCTGAGAAAAGACCCTTTGAAGCAAAAAAACTGCTTAAAAAGAGCCCGGCAGACCTTCATCCCACACAGGTTGAATATCTTTCCGTGGCATTTCTCGAACACGATATCTCTTCCGGACAACTTGAAGATCTTAATAACTGCATAAGTAATAATCCTGAATCGAAGAAGATTTTTGAATCAGTCAGAAAAATAAAGCTTGCGCCCCCTGATATCCGGTACAGGTATAAAGACCGCCTCAGGAAGAAAAGCACATTTGAAAAAATTCTGCACCTGGCATATCCGGTATCAAGAGTAGCTGCTGCTGTGGCAATTATTATACTGAGTTTAGTTTTTATTCCAAAGTTCTTATCGGTCAGGCAGAACAAAATTGCCATAAATGCGGTAAAGCAAATTGAACCGGTTATTCTTTATTCAAAGGTATTGATGGTTCCCGAAGAAAGAATTTCAAATATAAAATCAACAGATAAAACAAATATTTCCGCTTCAGGAGAAAGATTGCAAACTGCATTCCGTGATTATCCTGTGATGGCTGAATTACCCTTTTCTGATTCTGTTGAAATTCTTCCTGCTATTATCAGAGAGCCGGCCATAGCCGGAATTACGGATTTTCCCGCTTTCAAGCTCGAAATTCATTACAAACCGGCCGCTTATTCGCTTGTTGCATCAAATATAGAATACCGCGAACCTGTTTATGATGACAGGAACGGATTCAGTAAATTCCTCGCAAAGGTTATCCGTGAAAAGATACTGAGAGAAGATACCGGTAGTGATGCACCTGTAAAGCCTTATGAAATTGCTTCAGCAGGTATTAACGGATTAAACAAACTTTTCGGACTGGAAATGGCTCTGGTGAGGGTAACTGATGAACAGGGAGAAATGAAATCCCTGTATTTCAGTTCAGATTTACTGAAAATCAATGCTCCGGTTAAAAAGACGATGTTGCACAGTAACTTTTGAAACCTGTTCTGCGTCTCATCCTCAGAAATTAATTACTACTGCCATGAAAACAAAAAATTTACACATCAAGAAATTCGGAACAGCAATATTACTAATGTTATTTCTGGCACAGGGGTTTGGACAGAAAACCTCTGCCGCCAGAGATACAACCCGTGCGGATCAGTCAGCTTCGGATACAAGTGAAATCATGAAAGTTGTTGTGGGAAGAGATCGCATCATTATTGAAGACGACGATGAGTCAATTCAGGTTCAGGTGGGTAACAGAAAGCTTACAATCCTGGAATCACTGGAAGAAGGAGAACCCAGGATACGGATGGAAAAGTATGAAAAGGACGATGAGATTGATGAACCGGAGGAGTATCGCAAAAATGATTGGGAAGATCCCGAAGATGAAAGAGCTGAAATAAGAAGCCGCTTCAGGGGGCACTGGGCTGGCTTTGAATTCGGATTTAATAATTATGTAGTTTCTGACTACAGCATTACCTTACCCGAAAGTATTGATTACATGTCGCTTCACTCCGGGAAATCACATAATTTCAATTTCAATGTCGCACAAACAAGCCTTGGACTGGCAAGGCGCATTGGCTTTGTTACCGGACTGGGCCTTCACTGGAATAACTACAGGTTCGACGGAAACAATAATATAATTAAAAGTGAGTCCGGGACGATAGAAGAATATTATCCCGAAGCAATCCTCAAAAAGTCCAAGTTCTCAACCGTATACCTCACACTTCCTGTCCTTCTTGAATTTCAGATACCTGCCGATCATAATCACCTCAATCTGGCTGCAGGACCAATCGGGGCTGTCAAATTATATTCATATTCCAAAATGGTTTTTGAGGAAGGTGATAAAGTAAAGTCAGAAGATGATTTCAGCCTCAATATGCTCAGATATGGAGTAACTGCCCGTGTAGGTTATGAAAACCTTCAGATCTACGGCACATACTATATTACACCTCTGTTCCAGACAGGCAAAGGGCCGGGAAGCGTTGATCTGTTCCCGTTTGAGATAGGCCTTGCTTTTACTATCGACTAAGGTTTGATTTTTTACGAGATATATTATCTTTATGCAATCACAAAGATAAATTGTAATGTATCTCTTATTAATCAGCAATTCAACCAATCCGGGAGAACCCTACCTTGATTATCCCAAGCATAATATCCGTGAGTTCCTCGGCCCAAAACCTGTAAAAGTCCTTTTTATCCCTTATGCGGCTGTAACATTTTCTTATGATCTCTATGAAGAAAAAGTATCTGAAAGGTTCCGTGAAGTAGGTCATAGTATCGTTTCGATACATCATTCCAAAGATCCTGTAAAAGCAATCAAAGAAGCAGAAGCTATCGCCGTAGGAGGAGGAAACACCTGGAAGCTTCTTAAAGAAATAAGAGATAAGAGACTCACAGAGCCTGTAAAAGAAAAGGTTATTGGCGGGACACCCTATATTGGCTGGAGTGCAGGATCCAATGTAGCCTGCCCGACAATCATGACCACCAATGATATGCCCGTTATACAACCTGATTCCTTCAGTGCATTCGGTCTCATCCCTTTTCAGATAAACCCTCATTACCTTGATGCCAATCCGGCAGGGCATGCAGGCGAAACACGGGAACAACGGATAGCAGAATACATAGAAATGAATCCGGACGTTAATGTCGTGGGATTACGTGAGGGAACTATGCTTATCATCAAAAACAGATCAGTCCGGCTTATCGGCCCCAGGAATGCAAGGATCTTCAAAAAGGGGACCACTCCCCTTGAAGCTGGCGATACTGATGACCTCTCCTGGCTGCTTAAAAGGTGATTATATTCAGATTTGTCCAAATAAATTAACTTTGTCCACCGTTATCCGGCTACTAATCCATTTACCGGCGAGTGAATGAAGTTATTGTCTGAAATACTCAAACCCATTGCTGTCGTTATATCAGGAATAGCTGCAGTTTTAATAATTACTGCCATGCTTGTTCAGGATAAAGTGGCAGGTATAGTTCTTAAATCGCTCAGCAATAGCATCTCTACAAAGTTTGAAACAGGATCAGTCAGGCTATCATTTTTAAGGAGATTTCCCAGAGCCACCCTCGATCTGAAAAATGTACTTGTGCATTCATCACCCGGATTTGACAGGTCATGTTTTGGCAATAGTGATACCGACACCCTCCTGGCGGCCAGATCAGTTATAATGGAGTTCAGACTGAAAGATATAATCAGGGGACACTATAACATCGGCAGGATAGGTGTAAGGAACGGATCTCTGCGGATTTTAACCGATACTTCAGGCAGGGTCAATTATGAAATCAGTTCCGTCAATACAACTGCATCAGATAATAATTTGATAATCAATCTTGAAAGTATAAACGTTATAGATATCAGGGCGCTTTATAACAACCGGGCAACAGAACTGGTGATCGCCGGGATGATGGAAAACGGACGGCTTAAAAGCAAAATTACCGGCGATAATATCGATTTTACAGGAAAAGGCAACCTTACAATTGACCTGTTCTCTCTTTACAGTTTCAGCATAAAGAGCGGCATAAAGACGGAAGCCGATGTGTCAATCAACAGTTCGGCAAAAGGGATACGCTTTGATAAAAGCACTCTTATACTGGATAAGAATAAATTCAACATTGATGGCTTTATTTCTGATGACAACATTCTTGATCTTTCGGTGACGGGAGAGAACATTAATATCGCGGATATTAAAAAATACCTTCCTGCAAAGATCCTCGGCAAAATGAAAGCTTACAATCCTACAGGTATTCTGAACGTGGAAAGTAAGCTGAGGGGAAAAGCTTCCAGAACGTCAAATCCCGGGATTGACATCAGCTTTACTGTAAATAATGGCAAGGCAACTTTTGGATCCTCCTCCCTTGCCATAAAAGATGTTTCTTTTACCGGAGCCTTTACAAACGGCCCCAAGATGGTGCCATCAACCAGCTCATTGAAGATCAATAATTTCAAAGGCACTCTCGGATCATCGGCTTATACCGGTTCACTTACCCTTTCTGATTTCAGGTCGCTCCGGGCAAATCTTGAGCTTAAAGGAAAAGTTATCCCTTCAGAGATCAAAGAATTCTTCAGCCTGAACGAAATTTCGGCATCAAAAGGATCAGCGGTACTCGATCTCAGATTGTCAGGACTTATCCCGCGTAAAGAAAAATATAGTTTTGCTGATATTCTGGCTTTTGATACAAAAGCCTTAATGATTTTTGATTCATTCGGGATAGGTCTCAGCAATGATAAGATAAGGATTGATAATGTGACCGGGAATCTTTCGGTGTCGGATAAAGTCACTGCCAGAGATCTGAGTTTCAACTACAACGGCCAGGACATTAAAGTGAACGGTACTTTTTCCAGGCTCACGGAATGGCTGGCAGGCAAAGACGTTGTTATGACTGCATCAGCCACAATAACATCCGGCAGGATTGATGCGGGATCATTTCTCCCTGAAAAAAATAAAAAGAATAAGGCCCTTGGTAAACCATTTTCACTTCCCGAAAATATTATTCTGGACCTTAATTTTGACTTCGGCAATCTGAAATATAAAAACTTCACGGCTGAAAACGTCAGTGGAGTTATGAATTATAAATCCGGAATGATGAATTTTAAGACCTTGACTTTAAATTCATTGGATGGCATTATTTCAGGTGATTGTTTTTTTGTTCAGAATGCCAACAAGTCATTCCTGCTTAAAGGCAATTTCAATTTAAGCGGGATAAATGTAAAAAGAACATTTTCTGTTTTTAACAATTTCGGGCAAAGTTTTATTAAGGATGAGAACCTTGAAGGTATTCTTTCGGGGTCCCTGACCATACTGATTCCTATGGATAATATGCTTCATCCATCTGTTAAAGCTGTTACTGCCGAAGGAAAATTTCACCTGGCAAAGGGGGCTCTGGTCAACTTTGAACCTATAAAGGAGCTTTCTGAATTTATTGACATATCAGAACTGGAAAATATTCGTTTTGAAGAGCTTGAAAATGATTTTTTCATAAGAAATAATGCCCTGTTCATGCCCCAGATGGATGTCAGATCATCGGCAGCAGATCTGTCAGTAAATGGCAGGCATGGTTTTGATAACGACTACGAATATCACGTGAAAATCCTTCTGTCGGAAATCCTCAGCAGGAAAATATCACAGCCAAAGCCAAATACAACTGAATTCGGAGCAATAAAGGATGATGGCCTGGGCAGGACTTCACTTCTTCTCAGGATAGAGGATAACGGGGATAATGTAAAGGTTGGTTATGATGTAAAAGCTGCAGGCACCCAGGTCAAAAATGAAATTAAGAAAGAAAAACAGTCTTTGCGGACTATCCTGAATGAAGAATACGGATGGTATAAAAATGATACTGCACCAGCGCAAAAGCAGTCATCTACCGGAACCCGCCGGTTCAAAGTGACCTGGGAAGAGACCGATAGTGTAAGAAACGGAAAAAAGGAACCTCCTGATGAAAAAAGTGAAAATCCGATAAGGAATATATTTAAGAAAAAATAATCACTCTGAATACTTACCGTAATAAGACCCCCTGGATGCTTTTCCTTTTCCTGTTTGCCATTCTTTCAGGCTCAGGATCACTTATTTATACCCGTTTCCTTGTTGACATTCTTAAAAATGAAGAAAGGAAAAAAGTTGAGCTGTGGGCAGAAGCCACCAGACTGATTACTATGGCAGACAACGGACAGGATATAGAGTTTCTTTCTTCCATAATTGAAAATAATATAACCATACCCGTAATTCTGACTGATGAGGCAGACAGTATAATAAGCACGGGTAATTTTGATCCCAGGAAGATGAGGGATCCGCTATATCTGACTTCACAGCTCCAGAAAATAAAAAAGAAAAACAGTCCCATAATAATTGACCTGGGGAGGGGACATGTCAACCAGATCTACTACAAAGACAGTACAATTCTAACCCGGCTGAATTATTATCCGTATATCCAGACAGGAATAATTGTATTATTTATTTTGGTGGCATTTCTTGCTTTCAGTTCGTCGAGAAAAGCTGAAAATAACCAGGTGTGGGTAAGTATGTCGAAAGAGACTGCCCATCAGCTCGGCACCCCGGTGTCTTCGCTTGCCGGCTGGGTTGAGATACTTCAGCAGGATTATCCTGAAATGTCAATGTCGAGAGAGATCGCTCTGGATGTTGAAAGGCTTGAGAAAATAACGGAGAGATTCTCAAGGATCGGCTCCAGGGTTGCCCTTAAAGATGAAAACCTTGTTTCAATAATCTCGGCAACTATCGGATACCTCAAAACCCGGACATCCTCAAAGGTCAGCTTTGTTTTTGATTCTGACACTTCCCCGGCTGTAATCATACCTCTGAATGCCGCTCTTTTTGAGTGGGCAATCGAAAATCTTTCGAAGAATGCAATCGATGCAATGGAAGGAAACGGGATAATTACTTACCGGATTTCAGAAACCGATAATAATGTTCAGGTCGATATTTCAGATACCGGTAAAGGGATCCCGAAGGGGGCTTTCAAGAAAATATTCAGTCCGGGATATACGACTAAACAAAGAGGCTGGGGACTTGGACTTTCTCTTACAAAAAGGATAGTTGAGGAATTTCATAAGGGAAAGATCTATGTAAGGCACTCGGAACCGGGTATAGGATCATCAATCAGGATAGTTTTAAACAGATGATATCCGGTTCTCAGAATTACTGTGTGATAATCGGACTTGAAAAGAATATGAAGGCTCAACGGTTTGAAGGTTCGAGGGTTCGAAGGGGCAAAGACCATAGCCGTCAAATTAAGGATTTTTGGGGATTAAAGTTTCCCCTCCTTTTTTTAAGGATGGGTGGCCAGACCACAAAATCATCTAACGTGAGAAATATAAATGGTCTGGCCGGGGTGGTTGATATAATTCTGAGAAATAAGTCCTCTTCTGCTGAATCCGTTTTAACCACCCCGGCCGGGAAAGCAGAATTGTAACCATTTTGAAATCATCAATCCCGGCCACCCCTCCTTTAAAAGGAGGGGAAACTTATTTATTTATAAATTAGATAATTACAGTGGTTTTCATTATCAAAATATTCCTTAAGTTTACAGCTATGGGGCAAAGGCATTTACATTGAAATCTCTTAACCGTGTTGTTTCAGCATATAGAAATTCAAAATGGAAAGAAAAGATATAGAAATAACAGCTCCTGCCGGATCTTACGAATCGTTGATGGCAGCAATACAGGGAGGAGCCGATTCGGTCTATTTTGGAGCCGGACAGCTGAACATGAGGTCAGCATCATCCGCAAATTTCCAACCTGAGGATCTCAGGAAGATATTAACTGTCTGCAGGGATAACGGGCTTAAAAGTTATCTCACAGTGAACGTTGTGATCTATGACAGTGAAAAGGAGCAGATGAAAAAGATTATTGACACTGCAAAGGAAAGCGGTATCAGTGCAATAATAGCTTCCGACATTTCTGCTATAGATTATGCTTTCAGGCAGGGAATAGAAGTGCATCTTTCAACACAACTTAATATCTCGAATGCTGATGCACTCAGGTTTTATGCACAATATGGTGATGTTGCAGTACTTGCGAGAGAGCTTAACCTTGATCAGGTCAGGAATATTTATGAGACAATAAAAGCGGAGAATATAAGGGGCCCTAAAGGTGAACTTATTAAGATAGAAATGTTTGCACACGGCGCCCTCTGCATGGCTGTTTCGGGAAAATGTTATCTGAGCCTGCATGAAAACAATAAATCCGCCAACCGCGGGACCTGTTATCAGACCTGCCGCAAATCTTACATCGTGACTGAAAAAGAATCGGGTTACGAACTGGAAATAGACAATGAATTCATAATGTCGCCAAAAGACCTCTGCACCATCGGATTTATTGATAAGATTCTCGATGCAGGTGTCAGGGTACTGAAAATAGAGGGTCGGGCTCGTTCTCCGGAATATGTAAAAACGGTATCTGCCTGCTATAATGAGGCTGTCAGTGCAGTTGCAGAAGGGTCATACAACCCTGAAAAGATCACAGAATGGGAAAAGAGGTTGTCTGCCGTATTCAACAGAGGCTTCTGGGACGGTTATTATCTCGGACAAAGACTTGGTGAATGGAATACCCGGTATGGGTCAGCTGCCACAAAAAGAAAAGTATATCTCGGAAAAATCACAAATTACTTCAGAAAACTGTCTGTTGCTGAAATAAAGATTGAGAACGGGGATCTCTGTAAAGGAGATTCCCTGATAATAACCGGGCCCACAACGGGGGTCGTCGAATACAATACTGAAGAGATCAGAGTCGATCTTAAAGAAACGGACAAAGCCTCAAAGGGAGAATTCTGCTCAGTAAAAATCGATAAGGTTCTCCGGCGTTCAGACAAAGTCTATAAATGGGTTGATGAATCTGAGATCAGATTACAGTGAAAAAGTCTTTTTTACACTAACCTGGCTTTTTACACGGGTAACCCGGCTGCTGCTTCAAGCACCTTATTTGCATTAACCATGACATCATCGGTATCGGTCTCCACATAAACAATATTCTTTGAAGACCTCCTGCCAATTCCGAACATATATGCCTTATCATAATACGTAAGGGTTATTTCCACAGCCTCTGAAAGTCTTCCTTCATCAACAGCCCTGACAGCATTGACGGTATTGTCGCCACCGAGACGCTTTCTGATTTTAAGTATGGATTCTTTAACCAATTCCGGAGGATATCCGGTGTATTCTTCCGTCAGCCTCGGCAACCTTGTCTTTATATCCATCATAAGGACAATAGTTGGAGCTTCCAGCATATTATTATAAAAATTATCCGGCATAAACACAGTCCCTATATTACGGCTTTCATCCTCAAGCCATACAGGTAAATTGTTATCCAGCCTGCGCCATTCATCAGACAGCAGGTTGGCAAAATGCTCTGAAGTCGGCTGTGGAGGCTGGCCCAGAGATCCGAAGGCCGATCCTTTATGGGAGGCTATTCCTTCAAGGTCGATAACCTGGTGATTATTGTTTTTGATATATCTGAGGATATGGGTCTTTCCGCTTCCGGTCATTCCTCCCAGTATTATCATTTTACGCTTTCCCGACAGAGACGAAAGGATATGATTACGGTAAGATTTATAACCGCCCTCAAGTACTTCAGTATGAATATCTCCAAGCGAGAAAAGCCAGGCCATGGCCTCTGACCTCATCCCTCCCCTCCAGCAATGGACAAGCAGTTTCCCGTTTGTTGCAGCTTTTATTGCCTCTGAAAGCTTATTATGCATTGAAGGCCCTGCAAGCTCCAGGCCACTGAGAATGGCTTTTATCCGCCCGGCAGTCTTATATCTGATCCCTACAACCTCCCTCTCCTTATCATCAAACAACGGAATATTGATTGCCCCGGGGATATGACCAGTCTGATATTCTGAGGGCGATCTTACATCGATCACCGGAAATTTTTCCGACAGTTCAAGAAACCGGATTATATCAATTTTTTTCACTGAAGTATTTCCCAAGAATTTTTTTCAGATCATCGATCCTTACCGGTTTTGACATGAATTCCTTTATACCCGATAATTCGGCCTTGCTCCTTGAAGCAGGCATATTGTCGGCCGTTATGGCAATAATAAATGCCTCCGGATTCTCTTCAAGGATTCTCCTGGCAGATTCGTACCCGTCTATACCCGGCAGGATAAGATCCATAAAAATAATATCATATTTGTTATTTCCGGCTTTCACACATCCATCCTCACCATTTTCTGCTATTTCATAGGAACATCCCAGCATCTCCAGCATTATTGAAAGAACTTTCTGGTTCATCCTGTTATCTTCAACTACAAGAGTGTGTATTTCTCTTTTCGTTTTATCGTCAGTGCTGAATTTGTCGTGATACTCTATGGATGAAAAGCTTTCCCTGATCGCTTTTGCCAGATCTCCGGCATCCAGGGGCATGACAAGATAATGATCGACATCCATTGCAACAGATTTAAGATAGTTGCCGTTGATATCTTCTGAGCTGACCATTAATATTATCATTCTTCCGGAGAGATCATTTTCCCTGAGTGATTTCGCAACATCAAATCCGTTAAATTTATAATCATTAAGTATTATGACCATATTATAACTGTCTTCAGCTGAATCCAGACTGGCTTTAATCTGTCCCGCAGTGGACTTCTGATAGTTGGTTACAGAAATATTCAGCCGGAGCTGGTGAAGCAGGCTGAGGATCCTGTCATCGTCGGCATGAGGATCAGTTATGACGAGTGCTTTTATTTTATCAAAAGATGTTACAGCTCCAATATCCAGTGTCTTCCTTTTCCTGTCATAGGAATATGCGGCCAGGGTGAATCTTATGCGGGTTCCCGATTGATCTCCGGGTTCTGACGGGCTTTCAACAGTGAGTTTCCCACCCATCATCCTGACCAGCTGGGCGGCCATTACCGGACCGAAAACTGATTCATCGTCGCTTGTCAATACCTTTGATTCAATGTTAACCACTTCACTGAATATTTTTTTCAGCATTGCGCTGTCGAAGGATTTCCCTGTATCCCGGAGCTCAAAGGCAAGTTTAACATGTCCGTTATCATTACCTAACAGACTGCAATTCAGGCTTATCTTTCCTCTGGGTGTGTTACTTACAGAATGGTTTATAAGGTTTGTCATTATCTGGCGCAATCTGTAGGGATCTGAAATGATGCTTACCGGTACATCTTCATCCACAACCGTAATGAATTGTATATCCTTCCCTGATAATAATATTCTGGCTCTCTCCGTACAAAAATCTATTTCATCCATGAGATTGAATGGGATCTCCTTAAGAACCAGGTTACCGGTCTCGATCTTTGAAAAGTCGAGAATGTCATCCCTTATGTTCAGCAAGTCTTCAGATGACTTGCGTAATGTCCCCATAATCAGCCTGATTTCTTCCGGTAGCTTATTCCTGCTTAGAATATCGGTCATTCCTATTATTCCTGTCAGAGGCGTACGGATTTCATAACTCAGCCTTGCAAGGAATTCCGATTTTGCCCTGTTTGCTTTAGCTTCATGAGTCCTGGCATATTCAAGTTCCGTTATATCTATAAGAGTATCCAGAAAAGCTTCTTCGCCAATAAAGGTTATGGGAATGGTGCTTTTTAAATAGATCCGTTCACCTGCCTCCTTTTTTATTATTGCAAACTGGCCGGGATCAAATACTCCTCCCGGGTTTTTCGCAAAATATTCATTTATGTCAGACATGGAATTTTCAGGATATTCTGTCCCCTTCATTTCGGCAGCGGACCTCATGGAGAATTGTTCTGCCATCAGATTGCTGGCCATAATTATTTCCCGTTTTTTATTATAAACGATTACCCCTGCAGGTATTTTGTCAATAAGTCGCTGTAAAGTCTCTTCTGACTCACTTAGCTTTTTAATTTCATCTTCACGTTTTTTAAGATGTTGCAACAGGAAATAAATTATGGCCTGTATCAGGAGGAGAGTTGCAATGACGATGAGGAAGGAGTTTCTTATAATATATTTCTGGAAAAAGGTTGTTGGTGAAGAAAATATAAGGGCCAGGTCCCTCTGAAGAAGCTGGGTTGAATAATATGATGAAACCAGTTGCCGGTCTTTTTCCCCGATAACTGCATTATGGATAAGGTTCCCCACGGATCCGCTTTCCAGAGCTGAAGTTATTTTTTCCTTTTCATCATATCTGATCTTATCTTCAGAATTGGAATAAACCACTTCTCCGGAATCATCAAGTACCCATTGCCACTGGTAGTTTTTCAGGTTATAAACTGAGAAAAGTGCATTAAAATACCTGTCATAATCAACTGTAACAACAATATTTCCCGAAATGCTATTGTTTTTAATAACCGGAAGGTAAAATTCGAAGTTCCTTGTACCCCTCACGAGTGTATCCCTGGGGTATATTGTATTCATGATATGAAGAATGAACTGCTGTTCAAGCCATTCACCATCTTCAATCTTCAGTGTAAATTCATTCTTTTCATCATCATAAATCTTTATTCCCGTTATGAAATCCTGATATTTTGAATAGAAAAACCTGATCTTCTCAATTGCACCTTCCCGGTAATCCTTATCGATGAAAAAAGATCCCAGATCCTCCATGTAGCCTATTTCACTCAGATCGGATGTAAAAGTGTTGTTCACATCATCCACAGCAATACCCGTAAGCTGGACCTGGTGGTCAAGAAGCGTCGTTATATATTCAATTTGCTTATTATACAGGCTTTTATAATAGATTATATTAGCCAGAACAATAATAATAAAAGCCGAATAAATAATTATCAGGATCTTTTTCATCAGGACAGAAGTTTGACTTTCAGAGGTTATAAAGATAACCTTAATTTGATAAATACCTTAATTTTTTTACCGGTATTTACGATTATCATCCTCAAGGATATTGAGATAGCTTCTGTATCTAAGCGGATCGATCTCTCCCTTTTCCACGGCATTTATCACTGCGCAATCCGGTTCATCGAGGTGAAGGCAGTTATAAAACCTGCATCCCTTTGAAATCCGGAATATCTCGGGGAAGAAGTGATAAATTTCATTTCTGTCCATATCAAAAACCCCGAATCCTCTTATCCCCGGAGAGTCGATAAGGTATCCTCCGAAAGGCATGAGGTGCATTTCGGGAAAGGTTGTAGCATGTTTCCCCTGTCTGTGATAATCTGAAATCTCTTCTGTCTTCAGTTTCAGGGCAGGATTGAATGCATTCAGGAGGGTTGTCTTGCCTACCCCCGAATTGCCGGCTATCAGGCTTATTTTATCTTTCATCAGGGCGGCAAGGGAGTCAAGACCGGTTCTGTTCTTTACTGATATTCTGAAACATTTGTATCCGATCATCTCATAAACTGAAACCAGGTACTCCATCCTGGTTTCTTCCTCCTCATTATAAAGGTCAGTCTTATTAATGATGAGGCTTGCAGGAATCCGGTATGCCTCAGCAGTTATAAGGAAGCGGTCAATAAATTCAACCGGCGTTTCGGGGGATGAAATTGTAAACATCAGGAAAACATGGTCGATGTTCGCTGCGATTATCTGTGATTGTTTTGACAGGTTTGATGCTTTCCGCAGTATATAATTTTTCCGGTCAAGCAGTTCAGTTATCACGCCGTAACTATTGCCTGGTTCAAATTCAAACAGGACCCTGTCGCCTACAGCAAGAGGATTGGTGTTTTTCAGTTCCCTTACCCTGAATTTTCCCTTAATTGTACAATCAACAACATTTCCATCCCCATATAGAATCCTGTACCGGCTGCCGGTTGATTTTATAACAATTCCCTGTTCCAAATCAAAAATATATACATCGATTACCCCGATCATCCCGGATGGGAACCAATCCGACCCGGATATACGATGGAATTTCCCGTTACCGTGGAATTACCCGTAGAGACCCCCAAATTGGGCGTCTCTACACCGATTATCCCGATTACACCGATTACCCCGGTCATGCCGGTTGGTTATTGAATCATTTAATCAAACCAAAAATCCCATTAATTATCCGACGCCATCAGGAGAAATGGTTTCATTTCGAATGTATGGTAATATGGCCTCAACCGTTCAATGTTATAATACTCGGATACTTTAACGACTTTCTTTGAAGATGTTACAACATCGATTGGTACATTGTCATAGCGTCCGTTCTTTAATACGACTATTCTGCCATGAACACCTTTGAGGATAAGGTCGAGCGCCAGGTTACCGTAAGCCATGGGAACTATTGAATCAAGGAAATCAGGATCTCCGCCCCGGACCATGTATCCAAGTTTCTGGTTAATTACATTTATTGTTTTACCATGATTGAATTTGGCTGACAGGTCTTTAAGCTTAGCAGATACAAGATCGCCTATGCCTCCCAGTTTAGCGTGACCATAGGCATCTTTTTCGCTGTCGGCGAATATCATTTCACTTCCTTCGAACATAGCGCCTTCTGAAATAAGAACCACCGAATATTTACTCGGGTTTGAATTTCTGTCCTCTACCAGAAGCTTTGTAAGTGCTTCGATATCGAATTTATATTCAGGAATAACGCATCTGTTTGCTGCTCCGGCCATGGTGGGAAGCATTGCCGTGAATCCGGCATAACGTCCGAACACTTCAAGAACAAGGAGTCTTTCATGTGATCCCGCCGATGTCCTGAGGCTGTTTGTCATTTGTATAGTTCTGGTTACACAGGTGCTGAATCCTATGCAATAATCCGTACCCGGAACATCGTTGTCCATCGTTTTGGGTATGGCAACTACATTGACTCCTTTTTTGAACAGATGGACGCCATAGCTCAATGTATCATCGCCTCCGATAGGAATCAGATAATCGACATTAAGCCATTCGAGGTTTTTTATCACTTCGGGAGTAAGGTCATTAACCTCCTGGTTATATGTATCCTTAAGGTGGTCGGGCACACTCGACTTCGACATGTGGCTTGGCCGGGTCCTTGAAGTATGTAAAAACGTACCGCCGGTCCTTCCTGCTTTATTGACTATATCATCAGTAAGTATCTGGTAGTTGTTACTGTTGTCAGCTTTTGTGTCTCTTATCAGCTCAGTTATGCCTGCCCATCCCCTGCGTAACCCGATTACTTTGTAACCTTCACGGTTGGCACGTATCGTAACTGCCCTTATTGCGGGATTTAATCCCGGAACATCACCACCGCCTGTAAGGATAGCGATAATTCCCTTTGTTTTCTGAATTGCCATGTTTTTTTGCTTTTTATTTGTTACCATTTTTTTATTTTGAAAATTCAAAAGTATAATAATTTATTTTGATTCCAAACAATCCATAATTATCAATATATTAATCATTTACCTCCAATCTGCATCTCGGATATCCTGAAAGTCGGAGCGGCAAAATTCTGGTTCATATCGATATCATTCCCCATCATATCGATTGCATTGAGAATATTAAATGCATTACCTGCAATTGTAACTCCTTTTACGGGATGGATTATTTCACCTTTTTCAATCCACAGTCCGCTAGCACCCCCGCTGAAGTTTCCGGTTACAGGGTCAATCCCGTAACCTGTCAGTTCCAGTACGAGTAATCCTTTGGTGGTGGCTGCAATTATTTCATTTCGCGAATTTTCTCCTTTTGCAAGGTAAACTTTATGGGTTCCGATTCCCGGAAGAGAACTGAAATCACCTCTGGATGCATTTCCTGTACTCTTCACTCCTGCACGCTTTGCAGCTCTTGTATTGTAAATAAAGCTTCGTAGCACGCCTTTTTCAACAATCGTGTTTTTCATTGTAGGGACTCCCTCTCCGTCGAATGGTGAACAACCGGGGCTTCTTGGGAGAGTTCCGTCATCAATAATTGTAAGCAGAGGGGATGCAAACTGTTTATTCATATAATCTTTCAGAAAGCTTGCACCCTGAAGGACCCGTTCGCCGTTGACAGCCGAAAGTATGCCTCCCAGGAAACGGGAAACATCCGGGTCAATTATAACCGCAGCCTTCTGGGTTTTTATCATTACGGGATCGAGAAGCTCCAGGGCTCTCTTTGAAGCAGTGGCCGCAATAGCCTCAAGAGGAGGAAGATCGGAAAAGTATACCCTAGAACTGTATTCCCCACCGGTGTTTTTCTGATCACCCTTCTCGGCAACAACAGATACTCCTGCGAAACAGGCTGATAATTTTGTACTCTTCAACAGACCGTTGGAGTTTGCTATAAAGATCTCCGATTCGCTTTCTCCATAGCCTGCACCAGAGCTTTTTGTGATCCTGGGATCTTTCATCGCAAGCTTTTCAAGCTCAAGGGCCATTTTTATCTTTTTATCCATCGGTTCGGAAATAATTCCCGGATCATAAAGATCAGCCACCTGTGTAAATCCTTTATCATCGGTAAGCACATTATTCTCATCGGGTGATGAAAGACGTGCGAATGAAATGGCTTTTGCAATTGTATCTTCAAGAGATTTATTACTCAGGTCGTTGCAATGACTGAATCCCATTTTACCGTCAACAAAGACCCTGAAACCCACTCCCTGGGAAGAGGCTTCCTCGATTGTTTCTATTTCCGATTTCAGGATATTCACTGACAGGTTCCTGGTTGATTCAAGGAATACTTCAGCTGCGGATGCGCCCAGACTGATACATTTCTTTACCAGTTTTCCGGATAATTCCAAGTTGTTCATTTTTTCGTCTTTTGATTGTTTTAAGCTCTGCTGCCCCCCACATTAATTCCCCTTATCCTTACAGTAGGCTGACCTGCGGTTACTTCAGCCGACTGCCCTTTTCCGCATATCCCGGGACCGAATGCAAGGTCGTTGCCCACTGCATCAATATTTGAAATAACATCCATGCAGGAGCCTATCAGAGTGGCACCTTTAACCGGCCGGGTCTTTTTACCATTTTCTATCAGGTATGCTTCCCTGCATGTAAAGTTAAATACACCCGTTACCGGATTAACACTGCCCCCGCTGAGGCTCTGAACATAGATACCCTTCTTTGTTGAAGCAAGGATATCCTCAGGATTATCTTTTCCGTTTTCAATAAATGTATTTGTCATACGCGGTATCGGAATATATCTGAATGATTCCCTCCTGCCGTTACCTGTTCTGGCCATGGAGAGCTGCCTGGCGCTCAGAATATCCGTCATAAATCCTTTCAGAATTCCATTTTCAATCAATACATTCTTTTTAGTCTCCGTTCCCTCATCATCGAAATTGATCGTTCCTCGGAAATTGGGCATGGTACCGTCGTCGACCATTGTAAAACATTCGTTTGCCACTTTCTGACCCATTTTTCCTGTAAATGCCCCAACCTCCTTTGCAATGTTATCAGCTTCGAGAGGATGACCTACAGCTTCATGGACCAGAACACCACCCCAGCCATTCTGCATCACGACGTCCATTATTCCTGCCGGAGCATCTTCTGCATCAAGCATGGCAATTGCTTCTCTTGCTGCGTTCTGAGCCACAGTTTCTGGTGTAACCGTATCAAACATCTCGAATCCGGAATGGAAGCTTAGTCTCTCCCGTGCCATATGACGGGCTGTTCCGTTATCGCTCATCACCTGAACAATAAAGAAAAGCAGCGGAAGTTCATCCCTGAGAAAGACTCCTTCGCTGTTAGCGATCACACGGCTTCTTATTTCATCATTATATTCTATAAGAGCCATTTTAATCCGGGGATCAAAATCTTTTGCTGCCTGGTCGGCTCTTTTAATAACATCTATTCTTTTCTCATCCGAAATTTCGTTCAGTGGTAATTTTACTGAAACGAATGAAGGACGGCTAGCCCGGGTGATATTTACCGGTGAGACCGGGGCACTGTTCTGAGCAACATATGAAGCCACTTCGGCAGCTCTTAAAAGTTTGGCTTCTGTTATTTCGTCTGTATAGGCATACCCGGTTTTATTTCCTGATATGACCCTTACACCCGCTCCCTGGCTTATTCCATATAATCCGCCTTTGAATTTTGATTCTTCCATGGTTATCTGCCTCGAAATACGGTTTTCGAGATAGATATCAGCAAAATCACCTCCCCGGGCGAGAGCCCTGGCAATGACCTTGTTGAGAGTCCCATTATCCATATTTAATCCAGGTGAACCTGAATTACTGGTGCTGCATGATACCAGCTGAGACAAAAGTGCGGGAGATGCAGTTATCAGCAATCCGCCTTTCATGCCCAGCTCGAGAAACCGCCTGCGCGGAATATCCCTGATGCTGTGTTCTTCAATTTTCATATTATGATTTCTTTAATAGTTATCCTTTCCGGATCACTGAAAATTTTTCCCGGCTAAAATATAAATTATTATCTTCCTCCCATTACCTGATTATAAATTCCTTATCTTTTAAGATCCCTCCGCGGGTTGAGAATACACTTGCTTTTCCTGAAAGCTCATTCCGTTTATAGAGCCTGATAGTGAAAACAGCCGTTGTCACGGATCCTCCTTCGGTATAGGGTACTGTTTTTAAAACAGGTCTCCTTTGTGCCGGCTGGTCAGAAAACTGCATCCCTCCCCTTCTTTCACGCTCTCCCTGTGCCTTTTCTTCGGTAATTACTTTATATCCTGTTGTTCCGGCGGCTGTACCTGTTGTATCAAGTTCAAGCAAAACCCTGTCTTCTGTTACGATCTTTACAAGATGTGCCTGCTTAAAAGCCGTCGGGAGCTTTCCTTTGTTCCTGAAACTTACTTTAATCTGATAATCAGCAGAATCACTCTTATATGATTTGGTTTTCCGGCTTTCAATTTTTTCCCATTCCAATTCAGGAAGATGTTTTACCATTTCAATATTGAATGTAGCCTGGTTTTTTATCCATTTTTCAAGAAAGCGGGCGGGCGGATTCTGGGAGAAGAACTTCGGATCAAACCCGCCGGTTTCAATATCACCATATACAGGGTGCTTAGCCGGTGTCCATTCACTGAAGCCCTCTCCTCCGTTTTCCTTTTCATCCCACAACAGCATGTCGGTCTGGTCAGTGATACTGTCGCCATTAAGGTCCCCGAATCTGCCGCTGTTCCATATTTCATCGCCGTACCATACGGAACCGAAATACCAGTAGCCGAAATCGGGACCATGCCCAAAGAGAGGAGATCCGCTGCCATAATCATTATATACATCGCCTGCTTTTTCATATCCTGTGATCTTTTTACCCAGATCGTCGAAATATTTATACCATTTCAGGTCTTCGGGGTACATTCTCTCTTCGGACCCTGAGGTCGATGGTGGCCTGAGGTGCATCGGGACACTTGTATCCATTGAGTTCACCACATAAATATTCGGATGAGACAGAAGGAAGGTCACAACAGCCCTTGTTTCAGTCTCGCTGAGAGGATATTCTCCTGCTCCTCCCTGGGTAAATCCCCGGCCGGTTTCTTCCTTCTGGGGTCTCCAGTTCTCGGGATAGTTCCTGTGAAGGTCAAGTCCTCCGATCCCATCCTCGTTTATCCGGCCGTCATTATCATTGTCAATACCTTCAGATGAGGAAAGGTAGATTCCTTTCCCCGGGGCAACCCTTTTCATGATCCTGCCAGTAGTATCTTTGGGATCGGGAATAAGATTTCCCTTTTTTTTCATCTTTCCACCTCATATTATGAATGATCCCGTTATTGTCGAGATCGTCGGATGCATCTTCGTCCAGCAGGCCATCGCCGTCATTATCGACCGGGCGAACAGTGCTCCTGTTGCTCTGTGCAGTATGCAGATAGAGATTATGCCCGTCGGGGTTGTTCACAGGCCGCAAATAAATCGTCTTAGTGTCGAGAAGATGAGTCACATCCGGATCTGTTCCATAGTTTTCGAGCAGGTATTTTGCAAGCCAGAGGACGGTTTCCGAGCCGGTCACTTCACCGCTGTGACGGCCTCCCTCAAAGAAGGCCGCAGGCTTGTCAGTATCCTTTCCTGTTTTTTTATTCGTAACTGTCATTTGCATAACCGGCCGTCCTTCGAAGCTCTCTCCCACCTCATAAAGATCCACCAGATCCTTATACTTTTCAGCCCATATCCCAAGCCAGTCATAAATAACATTAAGTGAATGGTAATTATTAAATATCAAATCCTTTCCGGTTTCATACTGAACATTTGCAAGTCTGACTTCGGGGAAGTAATTTACCCCGTGTCTCATCCCTGACAGGGTATAGTTAGTTTTCCCGCCGGCTTTCTGTTCACCGGGGGACTGAGGTTGAGGTTGAGGTGAGGCTGAGGTTGAGAGGAAATTGTTGTTGCAACAATAAGGAAACATAATAACAGGGTTAATCTCTTCATAAAATTTTGTTTGAAAAATAGTGAATAATCAGCCTCGCCTGGAGAGTATTTCGAGTTTGTTAAAATCTGCCACTTCAATGGTTTTGCCATCAATTCTGATGATCCCTTCCTTTTTGAACTCAGACATTGTTCTGATGACATTGGCGGTACTCATACCAATATAATCTGCAATCTCTTTCCGGGAAACGGGCAGATCGAATATTCTTGAATTATAGATTTCTTTACTGAAATAAAGGAGGACATACGCTATACGGCCGATCAGGTTTTTCTGCCTGAGATCGAGTGCCTGTCCTATAATTTTTTCATTTATCTCTGCCATCCTTGTCAGAAGGCCCGTTGCAAAAGCGCCATTTTTCAGCAAAAGATCTTTTATAAATGAAAGCCGGACAGCACAAACGACAGAATCTTCGAGGGCAGATACTGAATACCGGTATTTTTCACCGGAAAAAACACTCATATTACTTACAAATTCAAAAGGCCTGGTTATTGTAATAACCTGTTCTTCCCCTGATGGTGTATTCCGGAAAAGCTTTACCAAACCACTTTTCAGATATTTAAAGTTTGATACCGGCTCCCCTTCTCGGTTGATTATCTCTCCTTTCCGGAACGATTGTTCAACCTTGTTATCGCATAACTCAAGTATTTCTTCTTCA
Organism: uncultured Bacteroidales bacterium; assembly: GCA_963700275.1. Lineage (GTDB taxonomy): Bacteria > Bacteroidota > Bacteroidia > Bacteroidales > VadinHA17 > LD21. Next base: position 354,819 of record CAVOWZ010000011.1, read on the forward strand.
TTGAGATAGGAGAAAACTATATGCCTGAATTCACAGGTCTCACAAATGCAATTGCTATTTTTTACCTCCATATTTCCTGCTTCCTGACAAATTTACATTTTTCCTGATCATAATATAACCAAGCGGCTTGTTTTATTGACAAATTTGAAGCTAATTTGAGAAATTGTTACTATTATTGATGTAACCTCTCCGAGGTTCCAGGTGGTTCGATCCTTTAAAATCCAAATCGCGGAGCGATTTCATCAATAACAGAACATAAATGTTTGATGATTGGTGAACCACTCTGTGGTTCACCAAATGATTCATAATTCATAACAGCACGATTATAATACGTATTTTAATACATATTATAATACGTAGATTTTAAAACATATATACTGATTATCAATGCATTATATTACCGATTATCATATCCATACAACCTTCAGTGACGGTAAAGCTGCTCCTGAGGATTATATTGCCCCGGCAATCGCAAAAGGGATTTCAGAAATAGGTTTTTCGGAACATCTCGCATTATTTAAAGATAACCAGGACTGGGTGTTGAAACCGGAGAATGTGGTTACATATCTGGAAAATATTGAAAATCTTAAAAACACAACAGAAAAGCTTATCATCAGAAAGGGTCTTGAAGTTGATTACCTTGAGGGTAAAGAAAATGAAACAAGGATCTTCCTTGACGGTTTAGATCTGGACTACAGGATCGGATCGGTCCATTATCTGGGGGAGAGTACTGTAGATGAGGGACCTGATTTCTATACAGGCAAGAGCTTTGACAGGTTGTTTGAATCATATTTTGAAATGGTCGGCAATGCGGTTGAATCCGGCCTTTTCGACATTATAGGTCACCCTGATCTTATCAGGATCTTCGGGTATAAGCCATCATTTGATCCGGCACCTTATTATCAGAAGCTGGCAAAGAAAATGAAGAATAATGATGTTGCATTTGAAATCAACACGAACGGGATGAACAGACCCATGGCGGACTTTTATCCCGACCGCAGGTTTCTTCATTTTTTCAGTGAAGAAAGGGTGCCGGTCTGTATAAATTCGGATGCACATATGCCTTCAAGAGTGGGACAATATTTCGATGAGGCCTACAGGTTAATTAAGGAAGCCGGCTTTACCAGGGTGGTCACTTTCAACAGACGGGAGAGAAAATTTACCTCACTATAATTTTCTCAGCCAAGTATGTGTTCAAGAAAGATTTTCACACCTATTGCAAATAGAATCAATCCGCCGGCAATTTCGACTCTCTGACCAAGGCGGGCTCCGGCCGATTTGCCTATTCTTATTGCCGTCATTGATGCAAGAAAAGTTACCGCACCTATAATAAGCCCTGACATCCATATTTTTATATCAAGGAAAGCAAAGCTGATCCCCACTGCAAATGCATCAATGCTCGTTCCAACAGCGGTTGCAACAAGGGTCAGCGTTTTTGTATAATCCCTGACCTCATTATTATCTTTTCTTCTCAGGCCCTCAACCATCATCCTTATTCCAAGGAAAGAAAGCAAAATGAGGGCTACCCAGTGATCGGCAGCTTTCATAAAATCGCTTATAACTGAACCGAGGTAATACCCGGTAACAAGAAGTCCTGCCTGGAAGAAAGCCAGCACCAGAGCTACCCTGACTGCCTGCCGGAACAATATTTCATTTTTAACAACACCGAATGAGAGAGATACCGCAAAAGTATCAAAAGAGAGGCCGAGCGCTACAGCCGTAATTGTTATTAAATCCATTAAAATCTAATATGGCCCAAACATACATAAAAATCAAGTTTTGACTTATGAAACCCACATGATTGATTTCAAACGAAAACTCGGGATGAATATAATTAACAATCATGTGGGTTCCATCAGACCATTAAATTAAAAATTATTAACTGATGAAATTGATCTTATATTTGCATGCCCGGATTTGGTTAAAATGAGAGTAGTCATCCAGCGTGTGAAAAAAGCTTCCGTAAGTTCGGAAAAAGGAATCCTTTCATCTTCCGGTCCTGGATTAATTATACTGGCAGGCATTGAAGAGGCTGATACTTCTGAGGATGTGGAATGGCTGAGCAATAAGATCATCCAGCTCAGGATATTCAATGACCAGGAGGGAATAATGAATCTGTCAGTCCTGGATATGGGAGGTGAAATAACCGTGGTCAGCCAGTTCACCCTCCATGCCAGAACCAGGAAGGGGAACAGGCCATCATATATCAAGGCGGCTCCTCCTCCAGTTGCAATTCCCCTGTATGAAATGTTTGTCTCGAGGCTTTCGGAACTGCTTGGGAAGCCGGTTGGAACAGGTGAATTCGGTGCCATGATGACAGTGGAAATTCATAATGATGGTCCGGTAACAATCATAATTGATACTAAAAATAAAGAATAAGCCCCGATGAAGGAAAATATTCCGCCGGATGATGAAAAGACACTGAAAAGGTCTGTCCTGACAGTATCGGCTTTTGCTGCTTTTCTCACTCCTTTCCTGGGATCTGCAATCAATCTTGCTCTGCCGGCTATAGGAAAAGATTTCAATGCCACAGCTCTGGAACTCGGATGGATAGTCAGCAGCTTTATCCTTGCCGCAGCCATTTTCCTTCTTCCGTTCGGCAGGCTGGCAGATATAATCGGCAGAAAAAAAATCTTCACCTGGGGAATATCCCTTTTTACAATTTCAACCTTCCTCATCATTTTTTCATGGAATATACAATCGCTGATCATTTTCCGGATCATGCAGGGTATTGCGAGTGCAATGATATTCGGAACAAGTCTGGCTATAATAACTTCCGTTTTCGGTCCGGGTGAACGCGGAAGGGCAATGGGCATATATACCACAACAGTTTATACAGGTCTGTCAACCGGACCGGTTATCGGCGGATTACTGACTCAGTATCTGGGATGGAGAAGCGTTTTTGCTGTTCTTGTTCCGGCCGGTATTATTTCTTTATATCTGATCTTTAAAAAGATGAAGATGGAGTGGTCCGAAGCCGGAGGTGAAAAATTCGACTGGCGCGGATCGGTAATTTACGGAATTGCACTTGCTTCATTCATGCTTGGATTTTCCAGGCTTCCCTCTGCCTCGGGGTGGATTTTGCTCGGAACAGGGATCTTTCTCGGAGCCGGTTTTCTTATGTTTGAGAAAAATATTGCCAGCCCGGTTTTCGATGTCAGACTGATCCTCCGCAACAGGATCTTTGCCTTTTCCGGAATAGCTGCCCTCATACACTATTCTTCCACCTCTGCAACAGGATTCTTTATCAGCCTTTACCTCCAGTACCTGAAAGGTTTTGATGCCCGGAGTGCAGGTCTGATTATGATAACCCAGCCGGTAATGATGGCCTTGTTGTCGCCTCTCGCAGGAAAACTGTCCGACAAATATAATCCGGGGCTCATTGCATCGTACGGAATGGGGCTTACTGCAGCCGGATTAATTATGCTCTGCTTTATTAACAGTGAAACTTCAATACTATTGATAATAATCCTGTTGATAATAATGGGAGTCGGTTTTGGACTGTTCTCATCACCCAATTCCAATGCAATTATGAGCTCTGTGGAGAAAAAGCATCTCGGTGTCGCATCCTCAGTTGTCGGGACGATGCGTATGGCGGGACAGATGATGAGTATGGGTATAGCGATGATGCTTCTGGCTCTGTATGTAGGTAAGCAGGCAATTATCCCTTCTTCTTACCCCGCTTTAATGTCCGGTATGCGAACCGGATTTATGATTTTTTCAGTATTATGCGTACTGGGTATTTTTGCTTCCCTTGCAAGGAATAGCAGAAGAAACGGCAAACACATACCGGTTCTGAAATAACCACAACATAAATTCCCATAAAATAATTTTTGATTACAAAAAGCATTATATTAACCCCCTCCAAATTCATTGCAGATTTTATTGATTTGAACCAGATGCCATGACTAAATTATACGAAAAGCTGATAAAACAATGCCCTTCAGAATCGGAGATCACCAAAGAGCTTAAGAAAGTATCTGAGATCATCTCTGAGCCTCCGGATAAGCATCTGTTAATGACAATTCTTAACTGCCTCGATCTCACCAGTCTTAATACCTCTGACAATAAAACCCATATCCTTCACCTTACAGGTAAAGTAAACAGTTTCTCGGGGCGCTTTACGAATATTCCAAATATAGCTGCAATCTGTGTTTATCCCAATTTTGTTCCCCTTGTAAAAGAAAAACTCACAGTAAAAACAGTCAGGATAGCATCTGTTGCAGGGGCTTTCCCGTCATCACAGACCTTCCGTTCCATTAAGCTGGCTGAATGTAAAATGGCTTTGGATTCAGGAGCAGATGAAATAGATATGGTTATTTCAGTTGGTTCATTCCTGAGCAATGATTTCGCAACCGTTGCAGATGAAATAAGAGAGATCAAAGAGGCTGTCGGTAACAGGCATCTGAAAGTTATCATTGAATCAGGGTTGCTTGGTGACCATGAAAATATATTCAAGGCATCGATGATAGCAATGGATGCCGGTGCTGATTTTATAAAGACATCGACCGGGAAAGTAAATATTTCCGCAACGCCTGAAGCAGCCTTTGTAATGTGCAGGGCCATAGACTATTTCTATTCCGAAACCGGAATTCGAGTGGGATTCAAGCCGGCAGGAGGAATAGTGACCGTGGACGAGGCAGTTTCATACTACAGGATAGCTGAATACTGTCTTGGAAAAGAATGGCTTAATAATAACTATTTCAGGATCGGTGCAAGCCGCCTGGCAAATAACATACTTTCCGAAATTGCCGGAGGAAGACATGATCATTTCTGAACAGGAGGAGACCCTCACACAAATCCCTTCAGCAACTGATACAGTTTCCGTCAGCAGAAGAAATCCTTTCGGTGAAATTATTTTTCCCGATTCAACAAGCGGGAAAATCTCATTTTTATCAGATCATTCAATTTATTTCCCCTTCAGCCTTATCGGAAAAAGTGAAAGCAAAGAATATCTGAACGACGGGATAATCACCTCAGATCTCCGTGAAGGCAGGAGTATTGAAAGGCAGCCGTTTAATGACGACTGGATCATTGTAATTGTTCTGGCAGCAGCATTTATCTATTCAACACTGAGTGCATTTCCGGGCAGGCTGTTTCACAATGTCAAGACCTTTCTGTTTTTCAAGGGAGTGGGCGACCCTTCATCCCGTGAAAGGGGAGCTTTTTTTCAATGGCAGACAATCCTGATAAACATCGTTTCATTTTCATGTGCTGCATTATTCGCTTACTGTATTGCTGATTTTTATCATTTTTACCCCTTTGGAATATCAGGGATAGTGCTCTGGATTATTTTCTTTGGAATGATTCTTCTGACTGTTCTGATAAGGCATCTTATCTGTATTCTGCTGAGCGGTATTACCGGAGAAAGAGCCGTATTCGGTGAATATTGCGCCACCGTTTACCAGTTCTGGTATATTACCGGTTTCATTTTGTTCCTGCTTACTGTTTTAATTATTTATACCACTTTCCCGGCACCGCAGATCCTTCTGTACGCAGGACTCTTTGCTGGTTCGGTTGCATATCTTATGCGTATATTAAGGCTGTTTTTTATTTTTCTGAAGTGTAATATTTCTATTTTCTATTTGATTTTGTACCTTTGTGCGCTGGAATTTCTTCCGGTATTGGTAGTTCTTAGATATTTAACCGATCTGTTTTAGCAAAGAAGTGAGTGGTTCCTGATAATTTAAACTAAAACTGCAAGGCGTTGAAAATAAGGAAGATTTTAGTGTCACAGCCAGAACCGATGAATCCGAAATCGCCATATTTCGATCTGGCAAAAAAATATAATCTGAAAGTTGAATTCAAACCGTTTGTACAGGTTGAAGGGATCCCATCAAAGGATTTCAGGCATCAGAAAATAAACATTCTCGATTTTTCTGCCGTGATCTTCACCAGTAAAACAGGGATTGATCATTTCTTCAGAATATGCAATGAATTGAGAATCATGGTTCCTGACACCATGAAATATTTCTGCATAACAGAGAATGTGGCGTTTTACCTGCAGAAATATATTATTTACAGAAAGAGGAAGATTTTCCACGGTAAGTCAAAATTTCAGGATCTTATCGACATAATCATAAAACACAAGGACGATCATTATTTTGTCCCTCTTTCAGAGCCTCATAATGCAGAGATCCCTGAACTGCTTGAAAAGAACACTATCAGGTACTCGATAGGTATCCTTTATAAGACCATAAGCAGCAATTTTTCGGACGTTCAGAATTTCGATTACGATATTCTAGTATTTTATAGTCCTTCAGGGATTAAATCGCTTAAAGAAAACTATCCCAATTTTGTTCAGGGCGACATAAAAATAGCAGCCTTTGGTCCTACAACAGCATGTGCGGTGGAACAGGAAGGTCTCAGGCTGGATATAAATGCACCAAATCCCAAAGCGCCTTCAATGACTATGGCCCTGGATAATTTCCTCAAGGAGCATAACAGGAATTCGAAGTAAGATCTGCTCTTCAGATTCATATAATTCTTATATAATTAAGGAAGCCTGGGAACAGGACCTGCCTGGATGATCACTTCCCGTCAGACATTCACAAAAGCCGAAAGGCTGTGCAGCCGAAAGTTAATAACCGGTCTTTTCGAATCGGGGAATTGTTTTTATACGCCTTATTTCAGAGTACTATGGGTAAAATCCGGGCTACAGTCCGTCTTTCCGGCACAAGTCGCTTTTATGGTCCCCAAAAAAGTATTCCGGCTCGCAATTACCAGAAATCTGCTCAAACGAAGAATGAGAGAAGCCTACAGGAAAAATAAATATCTGCTGTATGAATTTCTTGATTCGCAAAATATAAGTATCGCTCTCATAGTTATATTCAGAAAAGATAAGACAGCAGATTTCAATACGATTGAATCAGCCGTAAAAGACATGCTTGAAAGATTAAAAACCCAAACGGGATCCGGCAGCGGAAAATGTTAAAGTTGTTTTAATTATCCCTCTGTCAAATCCATTAATAAATATTCTTCTTATTTTCGTCGTTCCAAATAAAAAATCTATGCAAAAAATACATAAAGGCAGACTTGCAGTAATCATGAGCCTTCTGATAATTGCAGGTTTAAGTGCCGGTTTCCTTAGCCTTCAGGAAACACGGGACTTCAGAATCGCCAGGAATCTGGATATTTTCCTGAGCCTTTTCAGGGAGCTGAACACATTTTATGTTGATGAAATAGACCCTGACAAAGTAATAAAATCAGGCATCGACAATATGCTGAAAACCCTTGATCCTTATACAGTTTATTATCCTGAATCGGATGCAGATGATTTTACTTTTATGACAACAGGAAAATACGGTGGGATAGGTTCACTTGTCAGAGGCGGAGGAGATTATGTTGTTATCAGTGAGGTTTACAAGGGTTTCCCGGCTGACATAGCAGGGTTAAAGGCAGGTGACAAGATAAAAAAAGTCGACGGTGTATCACTGAAAGGCATGCCTACAGATAAAGTAAGTGACAGACTGAAAGGTAATCCCGGTTCAGAAATAACAGTTACTATTGAAAGGAACGGGAAAGAATCAGATCATGTGATGAAAAGGGAAAGGATCATTATCCCCCCTGTACCCTATTACGGGATGCTCGACAGCAAGACAGGATACATCCGTTTTACAAATTTTACACAGAATTGTATCACTGATGTTAAAAATGCCCTTACCGAGCTCAAGAAAAGTAACCCTGCTCAGATAATTCTTGATGTGAGAAGTAATCCCGGGGGACTGCTTTCAGAAGCGGTGGAAATTGTGAATCTTTTTGTCGGTCCGGGCAGCGATGTAGTTTCCACCAAAGGCAAGGTAAAACAGTTTGATGAAAATTTCAGAACTACAAAAGCATCAACGGATGAGACTATTCCCCTTGCGGTACTTATAAACAGATCATCCGCTTCAGCGGCTGAAATAGTTGCAGGAGCTATTCAGGATCTTGACAGGGGAGTAATTGTAGGGCAACGTTCATATGGTAAAGGACTGGTGCAGGTCACCCGTCCGCTGAGCTATAATACCCAGCTAAAAATTACCACGGCAAAGTATTACATCCCTTCCGGAAGATGCATCCAGGCAATCGATTTCTCAAATCCCAATGAAGACGGCAGTGTAGGCATAATACCAGATTCACTAATTTCCGAATTCAAGACCAGGAACGGCCGGACCGTGAAAGACGGAGGTGGCATAACTCCCGATGTAACCGTCAATCCTGAAGCTCTGAGCCAGATAACGGCAGAGCTGTATCTCAGAAATTATATTTTCGACTTCGCAACACGGTATTACTGGTCTCACCCGGCCCCGGAATCACCATCACAATTCAGTCTTACCGATCAGGATTATGCTGATTTCGCCAGTTTTCTTAAAGAAAGGAATTTCAGTTATAAAACAATTACCGAAACCTCTTTGAACGAACTTATTGTAAGTGCAAAGAGAGAGAAGTACTATGAACTGCATAAAGATCTGTTCGGGGAGCTAGAAAAAGATATTGCCCACAATCTTGACCAGGACCTTACCAATTTCAGGGATGAGATAACAGACCTGGTGGAAGAAGAGATAATCGGGCGCTATTTTTATGAAGAAGGAGCAATTGCCTGGTCAGTAAAGAAAGATGAACAGATACTCAAAGCACTTGAAATACTTAACGATAAAGGGAAATATGGTTCAATCCTGAGCGGGAAAAGCTTACCCGTATTGAGGGCTAATGCGCTTCCAGCCAGTTCCTGCCTGTACCCCAGTCCACTTTTAACGGCACATCCAGGATTGCTGCATTTGACATTTCATATATAACCATCTCCCGGAGCCTGTCAAGCTCTGAATGAGGGACCTCGAAAATAAGCTCATCGTGGACCTGCAGTATCATCTTCGATTTGTAGTCACCCTGTTGCAACTTCTCATGGATCCTTACCATTGCTATTTTAATAATATCAGCGGCAGATCCCTGGATAGGAGCATTAATTGCATTCCGTTCTGCATTTCCACGGACAACCTGATTCTGTGAATGGATATCCCGTAAATATCTTCTCCTGCCGAACATGGTGGTTACATATCCCGCTTCCCTGGCTTTCCGGATACTTTCATCCATGTATGTCTTTACTCCCGGGTAGGAGGCAAAATACCCGTCAATAAGATCTTTGGCTTCTTTCCTGCCTATTGTAAGCCTTTCGGAGAGGCCGAAGGAAGAAATCCCGTAAATAATGCCAAAGTTTGCTGTTTTTGCCCTGCTGCGCATCTCCCTTGTCACATCGTTAATATCAACCCCGAAGATCTTTGCCGCCGTAGCTGCATGGATATCATTTCCCGAGAGGAAATCAGCAATCATGCTTTTATCCCTGCTGAGATGAGCCATAAGCCTGAGCTCAATCTGAGAATAATCAGCAGAAAAGAAAATACATCCGTCTGCCGGTATAAATGCTTTCCTGATCTCCCTTCCCCTTTCGTCTCTTACAGGGATGTTCTGAAGATTGGGATTATTTGAGCTTAAGCGGCCTGTAGAGGCAACAGCCTGGTTAAACGAAGTGTGAATTCTCCCCGTCTTTTTGTTGATAAGAAGGGGAAGAGCTTCGACATAGGTAGATAACAACTTCTTCAATCCTCTGTATTCCAATACCTTGTCAACTATCGGGTGTTTGTGGGCAAGTCGTTGAAGTATCTCTTCATTTGTGACAAACTGTTTGGTTTTTGTTACTCTTGCCTTGTCGTCAAGTTTAAGTCTCAGAAAGAGAATATCTCCAAGCTGTTTCGGAGAAGAAATATTGAATTCCAGACCGGCAAGTGAATAGATATCTTTCTCAAGCGCAATAATATCATCCCTCAGATCCGCAGTAATCCTTTTAAGCTCTGCCTCATCGAGGATGACCCCGTTCCTTTCCATAGATGCAAGTACCTGAATCAAAGGCATTTCAATTTCAGTGGCCAGATCAGAAAGTCCTTCCTCTAAAATTCTATGTTCAAATTTTTCCTTAAGCTGAAGTGTGACATCTGCATCTTCAACGGCATATTCTTTTAGCTGTTCAGGTGGTACCGACCTCATATTCTTCTGGTGCTGACCTTTTTCGCCTATAAGCGTTTCAATATGCACCGGGCTGTAAGAAAGGTAGATCTCCGATAGCAGGTTCATATTATGGCGCATATCGGGTTCAAGGAGATAGTGCGCTATCATTGTGTCGAAGAGAGGTCCTTTTACTTTTATTCCATAATTTTCAAGAACATGGATATCAAATTTGCAGTTCTGCCCTATTTTCAGGATATCCGGTTTAGCAAACAAGGGCCTGATAATTTCAAGCTGTTCTCTGGTTTCTTTTTCTGATCCTGCAAAGTGCACCAGGTATCCTGAATGTTTTTCCCACGACAATGCCAATGCAACTATTTCCGAATCAAGTGCATCAATCCCGGTGGTTTCCGTATCGAAACAGAACTCTTTCCTTTCGAGTGCAAGATCAATTACCTTTTTGAGTTCAGATCCATCTGAAACAAGTTTATAATCATGTTCAATACTATTAATGTCACTCAGGGACGACAGATCAACACCTGATTCCGGTGTATCAACAGAAAACAGTGTACCCTGGGCGGGTTGAGGTTGAGGTTGAGGTTGAGGTTGAGGCTGAGGTTGAGGTTGAGGCTGAGGCTGAGGTTGAGGTTGAGGCTGAGGTTGAGGTTGAGGTTGAGGATCTATTAAAGTAAGGCCCTGCTTCCTGGATGCTTCTGAAAGGATCCTGGCGCCGGCGGTTTTAAATTCCAGTTCATCAAAAAGTACTTTAAGCTTATGCACATCAGGAGTTTCAGTAACAAGTTCCTTTTCATTTAATTCCACCGGAACGTTCAGGATTATTGTTGCCAGTACTTTGGATAGTTCTATTTTCTCCCTGTTATTTTCAATAATTTCCTTAAGCTTACCAGTGAGCTTGTTTGTATTTTTAAAAAGCTCTTCAACGGATCCGTATTCTGATATCAGCTTCATGGCAGTTTTTGGTCCGACACCCGGGGCACCGGGGATATTATCTGAGGAATCCCCCATAAGGGCAAGAATATCAATTACCTGTTCGGGGCGTTCAACCGAGAATTCGCGTTTGATATCTTCAACTCCCCAGACAACTGATTCATTTCCGCTTCTCGAGGGTTTATACATAAAAATATTCCCTGAGACTAGCTGTGCAAAATCCTTATCGGGAGTCATCATAAAGGTTGTGAATCCACTGGCTGAGGCTTTTTTTGCCAGAGTGCCGATCACATCATCAGCTTCAAATCCCGGATAATCAATAACGGGTATATTATATGCTTCAATAAGTCGTTTTATATATGGGACAGCTGTTTTTATGTCTTCCGGTGTTTCATCGCGGTTGGCTTTATACTCTTTATACATCTTATGGCGGAAAGTGGGTCCGGAAACATCAAATACCACAGCTATATGTGTGGGCTTTTGTTTCTGCAGAACCTCTTCAAGAGTCAGCAGAAAGCCGAATATTGCAGAAGTATTCAGTCCTTTTGAAGTGATTCTCGGGTTTCTGATGAATGCATAATATGATCTGAAGATCAGCGCATATGCGTCGAGCAGAAAAAGCTTTTTTGTCTGGTTATCCTGCATGTTCCTTTATTCATTATCGGTTGCAAACCATTCAGCATACGATTTTGCTGTTTCACAGAGCCTGAGGCTGTGCAAATTTATTCCGGCAGGAAGCTCACTTTTTATCCTTCCGGCGAAATCAGTCACAAGGTTTTCGCAGGTAGGCTGATAATCAACAATTACAGCGTTCCCGAAGGCATCAGCCATCATTTTTCTCTTTTCAGCGGCAAAATCACTGCTGATAACCACGGAATGGTCAAACCGCTCAACTATCGAATGAACCACGATCTCTTTAAGGTCGGTAAAATCCAGTACCATCCCGTTCCTGGGACTTGTATTATCGTTAACAGGTTTCCCTGTTATTGTAACAAAAAGGCGGTATGAATGTCCGTGTACATTCCTGCACGGTCCGTCATAACCTTTAAGCACATGTGCCATCTCAAAGGAGAATTCTCTCGTTACCCTTATAATGCTCATAGTTATTTGCCATTCAGATTGAAAACCCAAACTTAGTCAATATCGCGGAAATCATGCTGATTTTTGAGAAGTCTTCGCCTTCTGAACGATAATATTTATCATTTATTAACAGAAAAGTGTTGATAATTACATACCTTTGCTAACTTTTGCATTAATAATAAATGTTAAATGGAGAACATGGAAAATGCTCTTACACTTCCGTCAATTTTCAATGAAACTTTATTGAAACATGGCAGTTCCCCGGCCTATGCATTTGCAGGGGAAAATCCCATAACTTTTGAAGCAGCAGCAAAACACATCCGGTCAGTTACATGCACTACTTCAGTCAGCGGGAGTTGATGAAAGGCGACAGGGTAGCTTTATTGAGTACCAATATGCCGCACTGGGCTATAGCTTATTTTTCAATTACGTCCATGGGAGCTGTTGTTGTACCTGTTCTTCCTGATTTTTCAGCCATAGAAGTATCAAATGTCCTGGAACATTCCGGGGCAAAAGTTATTTTTATTTCATCAGGTCTGTTACACCGGATCGAAGGGGCGAAACCTGAAAATCTTGAAACCGGAATTCTTATTGAGGATTTCTCGATTATCTTTTCGAAAAAGGATTCTGTCAGATTTGATCCTGATGCATTACCAGCAAAGGAATATGTTGTTGAAGAAGAAGATCTCGCATCAATAATTTATACTTCCGGCACCACAGGTCGTTCAAAAGGAGTGATGCTGACACATAAGAACATTTGCTTTAATGCAAAAAAGGGTGAAGTCATACAACCTGTTGATGAGAATGACAGGTTTCTCTCGGTATTGCCGCTGTCTCATACGTATGAAAATACTCTGGGTCTTATATTACCATTGCTTGGCGGTTCATGTGTTTATTACCTGAGGAAACCGCCGACACCTCCTGTTCTTCTTCCTGCTCTGGAACTCATCAGACCAACAGTTATGCTGACTGTTCCTCTTATAATTGAAAAAGTTTATTTCAATAAGATACTACCGACCCTCACCGATAAACGGATCATGAAGGTTATCTACAGCATCCCCCCGGTAAGGAAGATATTGCATAAGATAGCCGGAAAGAAGCTTTATAAAACCTTTGGCGGAAGTCTCAAATTCTTTGGCATCGGAGGAGCAAAGCTTAATAAAACAGTTGAAAGATTTCTCCTTGAAGCCGGATTCCCTTATGCAATTGGTTACGGACTTACCGAAACATCTCCGCTTCTTGCCGGAGCAAATCCGTCGAAAACAGTTTTTGACTCCACCGGACCGGCAATAGAAGATATTGAACTCAAGATCAATAACCCCAATACAAAAACCGGGGAAGGTGAAATCTGGGCAAGAGGCCCAAGCATAATGAAAGGTTATTACAAGGACCCCGAAATGACAGCTGAAGTACTAACCCCTGACGGATGGTTCAAAACGGGTGATCTTGGTGTATTGGATAAAAACAATAACCTGTATATAAAGGGACGGTTGAAAAATATGATATTAGGGGCCAGCGGTGAAAATATTTACCCCGAAGAGATTGAATCAGTCATTAATAATTTCCGTGGTGTTGTGGAATCTCTTGTTGTCCAGCAAAAAGGGAAGCTGGTTGCCCTGGTTCATCTCAACATGGAGGAAATTGAGAAGAGATATAATATCATCAGACAGGATATGGCTGACAAAGCTGACAAATACGAAGATCGGGTACAGGAAATTTTAGCAGAACTTCAGGAGTATGTGAACTCTCATGTAAATAAGTTCAGCAAGATCAATAAGGTGATGATCCAATCTGATCCGTTCCAGAAAACCGCCACGATGAAGATCAAACGGTTCCTGTATACCTGAAAAATAAACAAATGGATGTATAAAATATCGCAGGGGCATTGCATGCAATGCCCTTTTTGCGTTATTTACAATGAAAAAGGGCATTTAATTGAATGCCCCTACATTTTTTTTTGATGAAACGTTTTAATTATTTCAATGCCTCGGAATATCTCCTGTTAACCTCATCCCAGTTAACTACATTCCAGAATGCTTCGACATAATCAGCTCTTTTGTTCTGATATTTGAGATAATATGCATGTTCCCATACGTCGATTGTGAGTAACGGGGTTCCTTTGACAGGCGAAACATCCATCAGGGGATTGTCCTGGTTGGGAGTGCTTCCTACTGCCAGTTTCTTGTCTGTGGTAAGATAAAGCCATGCCCAACCGCTTCCGAATCTTGTTTTAGCAGCATTGCTGAATGCTTCACGGAACTTTTCAAAAGAACCAAAAGTCTGATTTAAGGCTTCTGACAGAGCAGCTGAAGGTTTTGAGGAACCCTTTCCAAGGTTTTCCCAGAAAATAACATGGTTATAGAACCCTCCACCGTTATTTCTTACTGCATCACCTGCTTTTGATACTTCTGAAAATATCTTTTCAATTGAACTGCTTTCAAGGGCAGTGCCTTTAATTGCAGCTACAAAATTATTAAAATAGGTTCTGTGGTGCCTGTCATAATGGATCTCCATCGTTTTAGCGTCAATGTATGGCTCAAGCGCATCATAAGCATAAGGAAGAGCCGGAAATTCAGTTGTTTTAAATTCTTTCATAGTACCTCCATTTTTATCAGTTGGTTTCTCAGCCAGGGTTAAAACCGGAATTGAAATCAGGATTAACCCGAGTTTTAAAATTTTTTTAAGATGTTTCTTCATTTTTGCTTTAATTTGCAATTTAAACACCAAGTGGAAGAATTTGTTCATTTCATGTATGAAATTACCTCATTTAAGTTAATTTTTATATCATTGACGTAACTTTGAAATGATTTTTGCGTTTAAGAGAAACAGATAACTATACCCGTTATGAAAAAGATTACTTATCTGGTGATTATCCTGGGTTTTATAGGAGGATTTTTTACCGGTTGTAATAAGGATACTGAAGATCCGCCTGCACTGCCGCCTGTTGAATCAATGACAATTGATTTCAGCAATTTTGATACAGAGAAGAAACATGCCTCATATTCCTCGTCAAAAGGCATTGAAAATGTCAACTGGGAGTTTTCCGCATTTGTAGCCGGGACCTGGAATTCGATAATTGTAACAACCCTTGCAATACCAGTTATTACCTTCAACAAGGCAATTGATGAAATCCCTGTTTATATTGATGATAAGACATGGGAATGGAGGTACGAAGTTCCTGTATTTACGGCAGTTTACAAGGCAAGGCTCACCGGGCAGATAAGGACACAGGATGTTGAGTGGAAAATGTATGTAAGCAGGGAAGGAGCCGGAGGATTTTCTGAATTTCTTTGGTTTCAGGGTACATCACAACTTGACGGAACGAGCGGCCAGTGGATACTTAATCATAGCTCATCATACAAAGAGCCTGTCCTTCAGATCGACTGGGAAGGGAACGGAACATCCGTTGATGCAATAAAATATACCTATGTCAGAGTGTTGAACGATTCACGCATCGACGATCCTTTCAGGAACAGCTACATTGAAGCAGGTAAGCAGACCGGATCTTATGATACCTATTATAAAATACATTATTTTAACGGAGCTGATTTTTCTGATATGATTGTAGAATGGAGTTCAACTGGGAAAAACGGCAGGGTACAATGTGAACAGTTCTTTGCAGATGACCTCTGGCACTGCTGGAATGGCAACTATGTCAATGTCATCTGTCCCCAATAAGTCATTTTTTAAATTTCCCGGCTTAATGCCGGGTTTTTTTATTATTTTTCCCCCTGAATAAAAACTTAAGGGATGTCATCGGGGAAAAAGGCAATATCACTGATAATACTGATTTTATTTTTAGACCAGCTTCTGAAAGTCTGGGTAAAAACTCATATGGTTATCGGTGAGGATATTCCGATATTCGGAAAATGGGGAATGCTTCATTTCATCGAAAATAATGGAATGGCATTTGGTATGGAAATGGGTGGCAGGCCGGGAAAACTGATCCTCAGTATCTTCAGGATAATTGCAATCACTGCAATAGCATGGTTCCTGAATTCAATCATAAATAAAAATGCTTATCATGGGTTAATACTTGCAGTAAGTGCAATACTTGCCGGAGCAATGGGAAACATTATCGACAGTGCATTTTATGGAATGATTTTCAGTGAAAGCTTTCATGAACCAGCTGTTATTTTCCCTCCCGATGGTGGTTATTCCTCATTTCTGCACGGCAGGGTGGTCGACATGTTTTATTTCCCGGTAATCAATACACACTGGCCCGAATGGTCTCCCTTCCGGCCCGGTGAATCATTAATATTTTTCCGCCCTGTATTTAATATTGCAGATTCTGCAATTACCTGCGGTGTATTTGCAATCCTGCTGTTTCAGAAAAAAATGTTCAGGGATTTTGACTGAAAATATCTGACTTCAGGTAAAGAAATTTAATCTTTACAACAATCGTTTAGACTCTTCAGCATCTTACCCAGGTTTGGATGCCTGAGGTAATAATAAATATTTTTCCCTTCCCTGGAAGACGACAAGACTCCCCTGTCGCGCAAAATTACGAGGTGATGTGATGCAACAGCCTGGCCTATCCCCAGCTTAGTGTGTATTTCCGTTACAGTACGCTTTTTACCATCCTCCAGTAAGCTTACAATTCCAATCCTGGCAGGATGAGCCATGGCTTTAAGCATGTCTGATGCCTTTTGAAGGATACCGGGATTCAGCTCATTGAATTCCATCATGAAATAATTTAGAAACAAATATATATAACTAATCAGTGCCTTGTGTACCTAAAGTGCCTTAAGTGCCTAAAGTTAATATTTGTAGATTGAATCAGTTCAAGTACTCCCTGCCGGCAGGCAGGCAGGCAAACTCTAGCTCACTTTAAGTACTGATTAGTTAATATGTCTTCCCGTCATTACCGTGGATTTCTTTCATAGTGTTTTCTTTTGTCATATTTTATGTAAGTTTGGATGAAATATAATTCGGATGCCAATCCTCACAGAGATAAGAAAACCTGTTGAAAAAGAGATGAGTCAGTTTGAGTCTTACTTCAACAGAACCATGAAGAGTGAGATACCTCTGCTGAAAATAATCCTCAATTATATTTTGCGCCGCAAGGGTAAACAGATGAGGCCTTTGCTTGTTTTCCTCACTGCAGGACTCAACGGGAAAATATCAGAACCGACATATGTTGCGGCAACACTTATAGAGCTGCTTCATACAGCGTCTCTTGTACACGACGATGTGGTTGATGATGCTCATGAGCGCCGCGGATCCCTGTCGATAAATGCCCTGTGGAATTCAAAAATTGCCGTTCTGGTGGGGGATTACATGCTGTCGCGCGGAATGGCAATAAGCCTTGAAAAAAAACGCTACGATTTGCTTGAAATAGTATCCGGGGCAGTCAGATCGATGAGCGAGGGTGAACTTCTGCAGTTACAGAAGTCGAGGAAAATGAATATAAAGGAGGAGGATTATTACAGGATAATCAGGAGCAAAACTGCCGCCCTTATTGCTGCCTGTACTGCCTGTGGTGCAAAGTCGGTGACAGAGGATCCGGAAACGATCCGGAAAATGAAAGATTTTGGTGAAAACATCGGTATAGCCTTCCAGATAAAAGATGATCTTCTTGATTATGAACCAAACGGCCTGACCGGAAAATTAACCGGTAATGATATTAAAGAGCGGAAAATTACTCTTCCCCTGATCCATGCACTTGAGAATGCTTCCCTTCCTGTTAAACGGCATATCCTGTCAATTGTGAAAAACAGGAAAAAAACAAAAACCGAGATTAACGAAGTAATTGAATTTGTAAGATCGTCAGGCGGACCCGAATATACCGAAAACAAAATGAACCTGTACCGCGACAAGGCACTCGAAATTCTTGATTCCTACCCAGATTCGGAAATAAGGGAATCCTTAAAAAAATTCGTTAATTATACTGCTTCAAGAAATAAATAGGTCCGGCTTGTCAGGCAGCCTCAAGCTTAATTTTAGCCACCTTCTCCATATCCTTTACATAATACCTCGATCCCAGATAAAATAGTACTGATCCGATAATAAGTATGAAAGGAAGTATTGAAAGAGCCGTTTTAATACTATACAGATCATATAACTTCCCTATGACAATGGGAGCTGTCGATGACCCGATAAGGTTCATCACCACAACCGCCACAGCATAAGATGTGGCTCTTAATCCGGGATGAATTACATCCTGGGTTACTGCTGCTGCCCCTGAAATAAAAAACATAATACAGACACCCATCATCAGAAGGAAAACATATTGTATTGTACCCTTGAAGAAATACAATGCCATAAACAGCAAAACTGCCGTCATCATAGTTGAAATTGCCGGTACAAGTAATCTTGCATTTGCCTGTTTTTTCCTCCACAGATCGGTGAGATAACCCCCCAGCGGGGCGCCCACCACTGCAAGGACCATTACCAGACTTGCCTTCCCGCCTGCTGTATCCATAGGCATTCCCTGTTCATTCTGAAAATAGGTTGACAGCCATGTAATCAATGCTGTTGTAGTAAAAGTCACTGCCGACATTCCAAAATATGTGAATATAACAGATGGTCTTGTCAGGAATTCCCTTACCATGTCTTTCCTTTCCATCTTGATCCTTTTATTGCCTTTGTCAATGAAAGCAAGATCGACAGTCTTATAATCTTTCATGAAGAGGAAAAGAATGGCTATTATCAATCCGGGAACTGCAACAATTCCAAATGCATGTTTCCATCCAAGATGAACTGCAATGACACCTCCAATAAAATGCCCGATTGCAGTTCCTATGGGTATTGAGGCATTCCATAATCCTATCATCCGGGATCGCTTTTCAATAGGGAATAATCCTGATATAACTGCACTCCCACCGGGAGCATAACCCGCTTCACCTACTCCAATGAGTGCACGGGCCATGAAAAGCTGAACATAGTTACCTGTAAGGGCACAGAGAGCTGTGGCTATACTCCACATAATTGCCATTATCCCAATGGTTTTTGTCCTGCTCCATCTGTCAACCAGCAGTGAAACAGGGAAAGTAAGAAGGACAATTGCCCAGTAAACAGCAGATACAAGCATACCACTCTGAGTGTGCGAAATGCCCAGGTCCCTCTCTATAGCCGGAAACATCGAAGTAATAACCATTCTGTCGATATAATCGAACATATAGAGCAGGAACAGCAGTATGAAAATGTAATTAGTGTATCTTTTAGAAAAAAGATATCCCTGTTCGCTTCGCTGATTTTTCATTATGGATGATTCAAATTAGGCACAGCCAAGTAAATAAAAATATATGTTGGTTGATTTTTTTGTAGTATTTTTAAGTCTTTATACTTACTAAAATACAGGTAATTCGTATTTAATTGCAGCCGGTGAAAAATCACTAAATTCCGCAAACAATGGTCAAACTGAAACAAATTGAAGAATTCCTTGCATCGGACCCCGTTGCTATGGCAGGTGTTTCCCGTAATCCGAAAAAATTCGGATTTGCAGCTTTCCGTGAATTAAAGGAAAAAGGGATGAACATTATTCCCGTCAATCCGAACGCTACCGAAATCCATGGAGAAAAAGTTTATCCTGATATTAAAAGTCTGCCTGACAATGTCAGGAGCCTGATAATAATGACAGCCAAACAAAAGACAGCTGGAATTATTATGGAAGCCAGGGAGAAAGGTATCCGGCAGATATGGATTCAACAGATGGCCGAAAGCAGTGATGCCCTTAAGGAGCTTGAAGGGTCCGGTATTAATTATATCACAAAAGAATGTATACTAATGCACTATAAACCTCACGGTATACATAAATTTCATGCGGGTATAAGGAAATTCTTCAGGAGCTTCCCGAAATAATTAACCTCGCATTTGGATGGTGAAACAAACAGAAAACAGTTCAGAATTTCTTTCCTCACTTGAATTTACTGTAAGAGACTACGAATGTGATCTGCAGGGAGTTGTAAATAATGCAAATTACCAGCATTACCTGGAACATGCAAGGCACGAATTCCTCCTTTCAAAAGGGATCAGCTTTGCCAGGCTCCATGACGAGGGCACAGATCTCATTATCACAAGGGTTGAAATTGATTATAAATATCCTCTGAGAAGCCGGGACAGGTTTGTTATAAGAACCGGTATTCGCAAGGAAGGATATATCCGGCTGGTTTTTATTCAGGATATTTACAGGCTTCCTGATGAAAAGCTTATTGTCAGGGCCAAAATCACCGGCGCTGCCACTCAAAAAGGCAAGCCATCACGTCCTGATGATATTTTAAGTATATTGAATCTCTAAAAATAAAGTACAATGGAAAAAAAGAATCTCACCCGAAGGCAGTTTGTAACAACACTGGCAGCAGGTGCCGGAACAGTTTTAATCAGTTCAGCCTCATGTGCCGCACTTGCCGGTAATGCCAAAACGGCGACCGATCCGTTCCGGACCATAACCCTTGGAAAAACCGGTATTAAGACAACATTGCTTGGTATGGGTACAGGATACAGCGGTTATAACCGTACATCGGCAATCACCAGGGCGGGGGTGGCTGAATCTGTTATCCGGCATGCTTATGAAGCAGGTATACGGTTCTTTGATTGTGCCGACAGTTATGGGACTCACCCCTTCACGGCTGCAGCGCTTAAAGGTATCCCAAGGGATAAATATACATTAGGAACGAAAATGTGGGTAACACCGGGTGGCATACCTGATACTGATAGACCTGATGCCCAAATAGTTATTGACAGGTTCAGGAAAGAGCTCAACACCGATTATCTGGATCTTGTCCAGCTTCATTGCATGACAACGGGTGAATGGAGCAACCAGCAGAAAAGATTCATGGACGGACTTGAAAACCTGAAGGCAAAAAAGGTAATCAGAGCTCACGGAGTATCGGTTCATTCATTTGATGCCCTGAAGGTTGCATCTGAAGATGCATGGGTTGACGTTATTCATGTAAGGATCAATCCTTTTGGTGAAAATATGGATCAGCGCGATCCGGCTCTTGTTGTTCCGGTAATTGAAAAATTTCATAAATCCGGAAAAGGAGTTATTGGAATGAAAGTAGTGGGCGGAGGCAAATTCAGGAATGAACCAGATAAAATTGATCCGTCATTAAAATATGTTCTCGGGCTGGGAACTGTTGATATGATAATAGTAGGATTTGAATCTACTGATCAGATTGACAACTATATAGTTAGAATGAAAAATATCAGTCTCGGATAAATAATATTTCCCGGGAAATTAATACACTGCCTGAACATGAAATATACTGGTTTATCATTCACTTTCTTACTTCTTCTGACATTTATTACAACTGCCCAGGAGAATGGTCTCTCCGGAATATTGAAGCCGGGTGCTGAGGTTGAGAAACTTTCAGGAGAATTCAGCTTTACTGAAGGCCCGGCTGCTGATGCGCGTGGTAATGTTTATTTTACCGATCAACCCAACGACAGGATAATGGTCTGGACAACTAAAGAAAAGCTTATTACATTTATGCAACCGTCGGGAAGGTCGAACGGGCTTTTTTTTGACAGCAAGGGCAATCTCTGGTCATGTGCCGATGAAAAAAATGCCCTGTGGAAAATTATGCCTGATAAAAATGTGGAAGTTATCCTGAGTGAATATAACGGATCACTTCTTAACGGTCCAAACGATCTCTGGATTACACCCGATGGCGGGATCTATTTCACCGATCCCTTTTACAGACGATCGTGGTGGGATCATAAAGAAATGCCCCAGGAAAAGCAGTGTGTCTACTACCTCAAACCAGACCATAAAACACTTGTAAGAGTTGCCGATGATCTTCAGCAACCCAATGGTATCATAGGTACAAAAGATGGTAAAACACTCTATGTGGCGGATATACGGGCAAATAAAACATGGTCGTATTCTGTTGCCGGTGATGGTACCCTTTCAGAGAAAAAGCTTTTTTGTGAACTGGGTTCCGACGGGATGACAATTGATAAAGAAGGAAATATTTACCTGACGGGCAAGGGGGTAACTGTATTTGACAAAACAGGCAAACAGATCGGAAATATTGCAGTACCCGAAAACTGGACAGCCAATGTCTGCTTCGGTGGCAAGAACAGAAAGTCTCTATATATAACGGCCAGCAAAGGACTGTACAGGATCCATACACGTAAAAAAGGAGTATATTGATCAATTTTTAACGACGTTTGTCAAAACAATCTATGATTTCTTCACCTTAACCGGGTTTTTAATTAAAATTGTATCCTTTACATAAAACGGATAAAATCCCGATCATTTTATTAGATTGCTGAATATGGAAGGAACACGCAGAGCAGACATCAGACCGGGAATAGCAGTACTGGTAGAATTAAGTGAAGACAAACGCAGTGGGAGGCTGACGGGAGGACGGGTAAAAGAGATATTAACAACGGCCCCTATACATCCTCACGGGATCAAGGTTGTACTTGATAGCGGGCGTGTCGGAAGAATAAAACAGATAATCTGACATTTCCGAAAATAATACTTCATACCACCCGATCTTATTAATCGGGTTTCTTTATATATCAATCATTCATAAAATTAAGTAAATTTGCACTGTCAAAAAACAATGGTGTTTTAAGCCGTTGTATCATTAATTATTTCTATGGAAGAAACAATGAAATATGAGGATTTTCTGGTCTCATCACTTGGAAGCGGTAATGTAGTTACTCCTCTAAAGCAGGGGCAGCGTGATGATAGCCCGGTATATAAATTTGTAAAAGACGACGAAAGGATCCTGTATGAAGTATCACTTGAGCATTTCAATAAGTACAGGGAAACAGGAGAAACACCGGTATCTTTTGAAAAAGCAGGGCCAAAAGAGAGTCTTTTCTTTGAACCTGCAAAAACTAAAGTCGGTATTGTTACATGCGGTGGATTGTGTCCCGGGGTGAACAATGTCATCAGAGCACTTGTCAATCAGCTCTCCTACAGGTATGGGATCAACAGGATACTGGGAATAAAATACGGGTATGAAGGACTGATCTCAAAATATAATCACCCGGTTATTGAACTTACATCCGCGATGGTAAGTGATATTCATCTTTCGGGAGGCACATTTCTCGGAACTTCACGAGGGAATCAGAAAGTTGAAGAGATGGTCGATACACTCGAAATACTTAATATCAATATCCTTTTCTGTATTGGTGGTGACGGTACCTTAAGGGGTGCACATGCAATTCACGAAGAAATAAAAAAGAGGAAGCTGAAGATTGCGGTGGCCGGCATCCCCAAGACAATTGACAATGATATTGACCTTATCCATAAATCTTTTGGATTTGAAACTGCTTTTTCGATTGCCACTGATGTAATAAGCAATGCACATAATGAGGCGCAGGGTGCATATAATGGCATAGCACTTGTGAAACTTATGGGTCGTGATTCCGGCTTTATTGCCGCAAGTGCCTCCCTGGCGATTCAGGAAGCTAATTTTGTTCTTGTCCCCGAAGTATCATTCGATTTATACGGACCCCGCGGATTCCTTAAATTGCTTAGAAAACGTCTTGAAGAACGGCACCATGCAGTAGTGGTTGTAGCGGAGGGAGCCGGACAGGAACTGTTTGAGTCAAGTGAAATGCAGAAAGACGCATCCGGGAATGTCAAGCATAAAGATATCGGCATTTATCTGAAGGAAAAAATCAAGGAGGAATTTGACTCCAAAGGATTTCCATATTCAATAAAATATATCGACCCCAGTTATATTATCCGGAGCGCTACGGCCAATGCCAACGACAGCAAGTTCTGCAGTCTTTTGGCCCAGAATGCAGTACATGCAGCCGTTGCCGGGAAGACGGATTTTGTTGTGGGATACTGGAATTATGAGTTTACCCTTCTGCCTATTCCCATGGCTGTTAAAAAAAGGAAGAAAATCGATGTTGAAGGCGAACTGTGGTGGAATGTTCTTGAAGCTACCGGCCAGCCTATCAGCATGAAAAACCCCTGATATGATAAAAAATATCATATTCGACCTGGGAAATGTCCTTTTAAGCTGGAAACCTGGTGATTATTTTGAAAAATCGGGTTATGATAATGAGACCGTTAACCTGATAATGAACGATGTATTCCACAGTCCTGAGTGGCTTAGCCTTGATAATGGCGATTTAACCACTCCGGAAGCGATAGAACTAATTGCTCAAAAATCATCCCTCCGGAAAGAGTATATCTCCTCTCTGTTCAATCTGAGGACTAAAATCATCTATCCCCTCACAGAAAACATTAAACTGCTTCCTGAGCTAAAGAAAAGGGGATTTAACCTATACTTCCTGTCCAACTTCCCCCTTGACTTCTTTCAGGAAGTGAAAAAACAATATGAATTCTTCAGATTTTTTGACGGGGGAATTATTTCGGCCGAGGTAAGACATTCAAAACCCGATATAAAAATTTATAAGATCCTGCTTGAAAAATATCACCTTCAACCTGAAGAATGTTTTTATATTGATGATATGGAAATAAATGTCAGGGCAGCCGGATCGGCAGGATTGAAAGGTTATTGTAATCATGGCTCTTCAGGATTTCCCGAAGATTTGTACAATATACTTGACAGTACAATGACTGAAAACTGAAACCTGATAAAAATACTTGTTAAGTCTTACCAACATGAGGAAAATGATGCTCCTTGTGTTTTTCCAATTAATATTTCTATATCCGTCATATAACCAGGATATTGTACAAACATTGAAAGGTACCGTAACGGACCTTGAAAGCGGGAAACCCCTTGCTGGTGCATATATAATAACAAAAAATTCTGTTTCACCCGGTGGCACAACGGCTGATAATATGGGTCGGTTCAGGCTTACGGTTGAAACAGGACGCATCACAATTAAATTCAGCCACATCGGGTATGAAGACCTGATCCTGAATGATGTGCTTGTTACATCAGGAAAAGAAGTTATTATCGATGCTGAACTCCGGGAAAAGGTCATATCAACAAGCGAAGTAATAATCCGGTCAGATCGAAAGGATCAACCTGCAATCAATCAGATGGCATCTGGCAGCACTCATACAATAAGAACTGAAGATGCCCTTCATTATGCAGGGGGGTTTTATGATCCTTCGCGGATCGTAAATTCCCTGGCAGGTATTGTGACTGCCAATAATGACGAAAGCAATGATCTTATAATAAGGGGCAATTCGTCACGGGGACTTCTATGGCGCCTTGAGGGAATTGAGATACCCAATCCAAACCATTTCAGTGATGGATTCGGAGGAAGCGGCGGAGCATTTTCGTCAATAACTTCGAATGTGATTGCAAACTTCGACTTTTTTACCGGTGCTTTTCCGGCGGAATTCGGAAATGCATTCTCGGGAGTAATGGATCTGAATCTTCGGAAAGGAAATTCCGACAAACGTGAGTATGCATGTCAAACAGGAATGATAGGTGCCGAAATATCTGCCGAAGGTCCATTTAAGCCTGAATCCGGAGCTTCATACCTTATAAATGCACGGTATACAAATTTTAAAATTCTAAGCGATCTTAACCTTATCGATCTTGGTGAAACAAACTATGCTCCGCGGACCAGTGATCTGGTATTTAACATTCATATCCCCGGTGGGAAAACAGGGAATCTGAATATTTTCGGATTTAACGGTTCCAGCAAGATAGGAAGACTTGCCGAACGGGATTATTACAAATGGTCCGGCCTGTCAGACCGGTGGGAAGAGATGGAAAAGCAAAGCTCAGGAATACTCGGAGTAAAGCATTATATAACGCTTCCCGGATCCGGAACATATATAAGGTCGGTAATGGCATTTACAAGATTTTCAAACTCATATTATGAGGGTTATGTAGATTCTTCGTATTCAAGGTCGGATAGCTATTTTTATGATTACAGCTATCCGTCACTTAGATATGCTTTACTGGTTAACCATAAATTAAATTCCTCCAATACATTCAGAGCCGGATTGAATTATAATTATCTGACAGGCAAAATGGGTAATTACAGGCTCAACTCCGGAGGTACATATGATACCCTTGTTGCTCCCTCAGATCAGGTAAACCTGATACAATCTTATTTTCAATGGAAATTCCGAACAGCATCAGGGCTGGAAATCAATTCCGGGATTCATGTTCTCCATTTTTCCAGGAATGAACAGATAAGTATTGAGCCCCGTATCGGGATGAGATGGCAGATAACCCCCGGAAATTCATTTACCACAGGAATTGGATTACACACCAGAACGGAATCTCTTGCTGCTTACAACTCCCTTGTTAAAAACAGCGATGGGATACGTTCATCATGGAACAGTAATATAGAACTGGCAAAATCCTTTCATGTAGTCACAGGCCTTGATCTGTTATTCAGGAATGATATCAGGTTTTTACTCGAAGGATATTTGCAGTTTCTGTTTGACATCCCTATTATAAACAAAATTACAAGTCAGTATTCAACACTGAATAGTGCGGTAAGCCTACCTGATGCCGTACTTGAAAACAAAGGGACAGGAAGGAATACAGGTATCGAACTGACAATTGAAAAAACTTTTACACGGAATTATTATTACCTGATAACAGGATCACTTTACAATTCCTGGTATGTAGCTGGAGACCAGCGTAAGTACAATACATTTCATAATACAAGATTTATGTGCAATATACTTGCCGGTAAAGATTTTTATACCGGCAAAAACAAACGGAATATAGTTGGTGTGAATTCCAGACTACTAACAAGAGGAGGATACCGGTATACTCCGGTAGATGAGAAGAGAACAATAAAAGCAAAGCGGATAATTTATATGAATACGGCTTCTTATGAAAAACAGTTACCTGCTTTTATACGGATTGACGCCGGGATCAGTTACAGAAGGAATTATCCAAATACATCCTGGATAATCATGCTGGATGTACAGAATGTTACAGGACGGAGAAATGTTTTTAAAAGGAGATTCACTTTTGAGAATGGAAAGATCTTAGCAAATGATGTCTTAAGTCTTGGTGCGGTTCCTGTTTTTAATTTCAGGGTTGAGTTCTGACAGCCCGTGTATAAGTTTTAGTGGTTTTATCTTAAGAATCTGAAGCCTCCCGGTAATAAGAATCCAAATATGCGACCCTCGCTGAGTTAAATTATAGCAAAACAATAGTTATATAATTGTATATGAATATGTTAAATAGCATTTCATAAAGTATTGCTCAAGGAAGTAATCAGGGGAGATTTTTAAGGAATTCTGATAAAATCGATGCTTTTCTTCTCCCGATAAGATTTTCCAGGTCCTTTTCAGGTATCATACGTATTTTTTCTACTGACCCTATTTTTTTCAATAAGATTTCCTTTGTCTTAATTCCTATTCCTTTAATTTCATCCAGATCCGATTTTGTCATTCCGGAAGATCGCTTATCCCTGTGAAAATTTATTCCGAACCGGTGTGCTTCATTTCTTAACTGCTGAATTATTTTGAGGCTGACAGAATTTTTATCAAGGTATATCGGTACGCTGTCGCCCGGGAAATAAATTTCCTCCAGTTTTTTTGCAATGCCAATGATTGTAATCTTCTCATGAAGGTCCAGTTTTTTCAGGCTTTTCATTGCCGAAGAGAGCTGGCCTTTCCCGCCGTCAATTATTACCAGTTGGGGCAGAGATTGTCCCTCCTCTGTCATTCTCTTAAATCTCCTGTACACTATCTCTTCCATTGATGAGAAGTCATCAGGTCCGGTTACTGTTTTTATATTAAAGTGACGGTAATCCTTTTTGCTTGGTCTTGCATTTCTGAAGACAACACAGGCGGCGACAGGATTGCTGCCCATGATATTTGAATTATCGAAACATTCGATATGAACAGGTATTTCGCTCATATGCAGGTCATTCCGCAGCTTTTCCAGATTCCTGAAAGTTCTGTCGGCCGGTGGATTTATTTCTTTTCTTTTTTTCTGTTCAAGCTTGTAATATACAGCATTGCGTTCAGCAAGCTGAAGGAGTCTGAGCTTATCTCCTCTTACAGGTACTGTATATCTGATCCCTTCAAACAGGATATCGGGTTTGAAGGGTACTATTATTTCAGGTGAATCGCTTGAGATCCTTTGCCGTATTTCCGTTATTGCAAAACCAAGAAGAGATTTAATTTCCTCATCGACCCTGCTTTTAAGTTCCAGTGTATAAGCCTGAATGATAGCGCCATTCACAACTTTCATGAAATTAATATATGTGTTATCCGTATCCTGTGTCAGTGCAAAAACATCTACATTCTTAATAGTGGAGCTGACCACTGTTGAACGGCTTCTGAATTTTGACAGAATATCGATCTTGTCCTTAATTGCCTGGGCCTCTTCATACCTCAATTCCTGTGAATAGTTCAGCATAACTTTCTTAAGATGATCTATTACAGTAGAGATATTCCCTTTCAGTATTTCCTTTATCTGCCGAATGTTTTCGCAATAATCGTCTTCGGTCTGTAACCCAACGCATGGCCCTTTGCAGTTACCCATATGATATTCGAGGCATACTCTGAACTTTCCGGATCCAATGTTTGAAGGTGTCAGGCTGAGAGAACATGTCCTTATTTTAAAAAGACTCCTGATAAGTTCAATCAGGGTTTTCACCATTAATCCTGATGTATATGGACCGTAATAAAATGACCCGTCCTTTATTGTATTGCGGGTGCTGAATACCCTTGGAAAGGGCTCTTTTTTAATACAGATCCACGGGAAAGTCTTATCATCCTTCAGGAGAATATTGTATCTGGGCTGGTGCTCTTTGATTATATTGTTCTCAAGCAATAATGCATCTGACTCATTATCAACAACAATATGCCGTAATCCGGCTGCTTTTTTAAGCATAACCGAAGTCTTCCCCGACTGGTTTTTGGAAAAGTAGGATTTTACTCTTTTCTTAATATTTTTAGCTTTCCCGGCATAGATTATATTCCCGTAAACATCAAGGAATTGATAGACACCCGGTTTGCCTGGCAGGAGACTTATGATTTCTTTCGGGTCAAGTGGCATAATGTAAAGATAGTAATTATCGAAACAGATTGCTTCGTCTCCCGTTTTGCCCTGCAAAACGGGATCCTCGCAATGACGGTGTCCCGGATGGTTGATTTGGTTTGACTCGAGACGGATTGCTTCATCGCTTCGCTCTTTCCCGCAATACAGTGCAGATACGTGAAGTGGTGATGGTCGGAACGGATTGCTTCGTCGCTTCGCTCCTCGCAATGACGGTAACACGAGGAGGCGGTAGAACTACGGTACATTGCGAGGAGCGAAGCGACGAAGCAATCCGCCTCGATAATCTGTCTGCTACTCCATAAACAGTGGCACGTGACAGAAAGATCTGACATCAAAAAGGCCTCTGTCACTGAGTTTTAGCTCGGGAATGACCAGCAGAGCCATGAATGATAATGTCATGAAAGGTGCAGACATGGAGCTCCCCAGATCCCTGGCCATATTTGATAAATTCTCATATTGCTCAGCTACTTCCGCACATGGTTTGTCCGACATAATTCCGGCCACGTTAAGCTGAAGCGAACTAACCTTTTCCCCATCAGTTACTGCCAGGCCTCCTTTAAGCCTGACAATTTCATTAACAACTGCCACGATATCGTCATCATTCACTCCGACGGCAATAATATTATGGCTGTCGTGAGCCACGGAACTTGCAAATGCCCCTTTTTTCAGGCCGAATCCTTTAATGAAAGCCACAGCCGGACCGGCATCCCTGTATCTGTCTTTGACAATTATTTTAAGGATGTCTTCGGAAGTATCTGTTTCAAAGTTATTACCGGTTCCTGTTTCATGAATTATCTCTTTAGTAAAAAGATCTCCGTCGAATGCGGTAATTAATCTTATTTCGCTACCCTTGTTCTTAACCGTCAGCTCATTTTTGTGTATTCGGGAGCAGTGAAAATTATTTACAGGAATTCCTGATTTATATTCGAACAACACTTTCCCGTGATCATAAACTTTTTCACCGTTTATCCATGTTTCCATGACATTCATCTGAGACGGATTATCTGTTATTATGAAGTCAGCATTATCTCCCGGACGAAGTAATCCTGCATCAAGGTTATAATGGATGACCGGGTTTACTGTTGCGCTTCTGATAACGTCAAACAAATCATATCCGTCATTTATCAGTATTGCAATTAGCTTGTCAAGATGTCTTTTCAGCAGCATTTCCGGGTGTATATCATCGCTGCTGAGCATTATCATACCGGGGTATAATCTGTAAAGATCTTTCAGGGCGTTAAGGTTTCTGCCCGCACTGCCTTCCCGGATTATAACCTTCATTCCAAGTGAAATTTTTTCCAGGGCTTCCTCGAGTGAATTACATTCATGATCTGTTGTTATCCCTGCCGCAATATACTTTCGGAGATCCGGACCTCTAAGTCCTGGTGCATGTCCGTCAACCGGTTTGTTGAGTTTCCGGGCTATTTCAATTTTTTTCAGGACCTCCTCATTTCCGTTTATTACTCCCGGAAAATTCATCATTTCCGCAAGATATTTTATTTCATCCCTTTTAAGCAGGTATTCTATTTCCTCCGGTCCGAGCCTTGCTCCTCCCGATTCAAATTCAGTTGCCGGAATGCATGATGGTGCGCCGAAATAAAACCGGAATGGAGTTTTCTTCCCATCCTCAATCATATAGTTAATGCCATCGATACCCAGTACATTTGCAATTTCGTGTGGATCAGAGACAGTTCCAATTGTTCCACGTGAAACAACTGCTGCAGCAAATGAGCCGGGAGTTATCATGGAGCTCTCTATATGTATATGAGCATCGATAAGTCCAGGCATTATGAATCTATCCGGACAATTCTTTTTTCTGTTTATTTCTTCAATTTTACCATTCAGAAAAGTTATTTCTCCATTGAAGATTTCTCTGTTGTGGACGTCAACTATTTTACCTGAGATTTTCATGACTATTTACGTTTAGGGTTCAAGGGATGCAGGGTTCGATGGTTTGTAGGTTTGAAGGTTTGATAGTTCGATAATTGTTAGTGTGGGGGTTTGTGGGTTTTAAGGTTTGAGAGTTTAAAGGTTTTATGGTTAGCCGGTGCGATGATGCTACTTAATTTTTTATATGATCCAAGGATGATATATTACTATTGGATTCTTATCATCACAATATCAGATCTCAGAACTTTAACAATGCTATACCTTAATATCCTTCCGCCCTGATTCTTCCTTCCCTGTTCTCTGCTTCACCGCGTGTCCCGTTTTTTATTTTCTCCTCCCGCTGCTCGGGACAGGCTCTCCGAGGATGGGATTCTCTGGCACGCAACCTCTCATCCACGTTCCTTTAACCGTCAAAGCCTCAAATCCTCGGTTCTTCGTCTTTTCGTCCCTTCGTCCCAGCATCTCTCAGTCTCCTCCTCCCTCCGTCCCTAAGTCAATTTATCTTCTATCTACCCACCTCCACCTCCAGCTGCGCGGCACATGTTCTCCGAGGTAGGGATTCTCCGGCACGTCACTCTAACCATCACACTTTCTGGCACGTTCGAACCATCGACCCATCGAACCTTCTACAAATTTACTTTTTTCTTAATTTGTATAAAAAAATTTGAAAAAGTAATTACTCTATAACAAATTGTTCCACGTGGAACATTTTATCTTCCAAGATACATTAATAACACATTTATATCGGATGGTGAAACACCACTGATTCTCCCGGCCTGTCCGATACTTTCAGGTTTTATTCTTGAAAGCTTCTGCCTTCCCTCTGTAGAAATCGATAACAATTCCTGGTAATCTATTTCTTCCGGGATTTTAATTTTCTCAAGTCTTTTTATCTTTTCCGCAATTAATTTTTCCCTCTGGATATATCCCTCGTACTTTATTTTAATTTCTGAAGATTCAGAAATTTCATCAAAGATCTCTGATGCCTTTGCTTTGAGTGAATTTTCCGTATCAATTCTTTCCAGAAGTTCTTTAATATTAATCTGAGGCCGAATAGCTATTGTAATTGCCCTGACCTTCTGAGCTACAGGACTGGTACCTCTGCTTTTTAAAAATTCATTAATCTGAGCTGGTGATACACTTGTCCTCTCCAAAAAATCTATTACTTCCTTTTCCGCCTCTTTCTTCTCTTTCAGCCTTGATAATCTTTCTTTATCAGCTAAACCTATAATAAAACCTTTTTCAGTCAATCTTTCATCAGCATTATCCTGCCGCAATAGTATTCTGTATTCTGCACGTGAAGTAAACATCCTGTATGGCTCATCAACTCCCTTTGTTACGAGGTCATCTATCAGAACACCTATATATGATTCCTCTCTTCCCAGAACCATGCTGTCTTCACCTCTCAATTTCAACACAGAATTTATTCCGGCCATCAAACCCTGTGCCGCAGCTTCCTCATATCCTGTTGTGCCGTTAATCTGTCCGGCAAAATATAGGTTTTCGATCCTCTTTGTCTCAAGTGTATGCTTCAACTGCGTGGGTTGAAAGAAATCATATTCTATTGCATATCCAGGCCTGAATATTTCGACCTTTTCCAATCCTTGTACCAGCCTTAAAGCATTCAACTGATATTCCAGCGGAAGGCTGCTTGCAAATCCATTAACATAATACTCGATCGTATCAGTACCTTCAGGTTCAATAAACAACTGATGTGAATCCTTATCACCAAATGTTACAATTTTATCCTCAATACTCGGGCAGTATCTTGGTCCCCGACCTTTAATCCTTCCTGTAAAAAGCGGACTGAATTTAAGTCCTTTCCGTAATTCCTCGTGAACCTTAATGTTTGTGTGTGTTATATAGCAACTCCTCTCTTCCCTGATTTCAGTAACACCAGACATAAAAGAGAATTTCTTCAAATCCTGATCTCCTTTTTGTTCTGCCATCCTAGCGAAATCAATAGTCCTGCCGTCTATTCTTGCACTTGTTCCGGTTTTAAGTCTTTCTACAACAAAACCAACCTTCATCATCTGTTCACTCAGGCCAAATGAAGCCTGATCCCCTGATCTTCCACCCGTTATCTTGCTGAATCCTACATGCATCAATCCATTCAGGAATGTTCCATTAGTAAGAATAACTGCTTCAGATCTGAATAGTGTGCCGAAGTTTGTTTCAACGCCTTTAACTTTACTATTCTCAATAATCAGCTTAACAGCCTGCTCCTGCCAAATAAACAAATTATTCGTTGCTTCCAGCACCTTTCGCCATTCAATTGAGAATTTTTGCCTGTCACACTGTGCTCTTGGGCTCCACATTGCAGGTCCCTTCGATTTGTTGAGCATTCTGAACTGGATCATACTTCTGTCCGTAACCAGACCACTCATACCTCCCAGCGCATCAATCTCCCGTATTATCTGCCCTTTAGCAATTCCTCCCATAGCAGGATTACATGACATTTGTGCAAGCTTTGTCATATCCATTGTTATCAACAATGTTTTTGCACCCATTACTGCAGCAGCATGTGCTGCTTCACATCCTGCATGTCCGCCTCCTACAACAATAATATCGTAAATATATTCCGGCATTTATTCCACATTATAGATTCCCAACCATTTCTCTTCCATTTTGCGCATTACCTTTTTTTGTTCATCTTCCTTATCGCGATATCCGCATAGATGCAGAGTACCATGAATAATAACCCTTAACAATTCTGAGTTTAAACTAACTTTATAGTTATTTGCATTAATTCTTACGGTATCAATACTTATATACACTTCTCCGTCAACTTTGTTCCCGGTTCCATAGTCAAATGCAATAACATCCGTAAAGTTATCACGTTTTAAAAATTCCTTGTTTATTTCTCTGATGTTATTATCACCTGTAATAATAAAATTAAGGTCACCCGGAACCATGTTTTCATTCCTGATGACCTTAATTATTAATTCTTTTAGTTTTCTTACGTTCCTTAAACGGTATTTTACTTCATCGTAAAATAAATTAATCTTCAAAATTTTAAATTTTAAAAGTCATTGTCACGCTGTTACCTCTGTTATTAAACTTAATTTCATCGGCAAGTTTTGACATAAGGAACACGCCTCTCCCTGCCAGTAATTCAATATTTTCAGGTAGTGTCGGATCAGGTATTTCAGACGGTTTAAAGCCTTTTCCTTCATCTATAACAGTTACCTGCAAATTATTATTCTCAAGACTAAACTGAACATTCACAAACTTTTTAACATCTGATTTATTTCCGTGAACGATGGCATTATTAACCGCTTCCAAGGTTCCTATCAGTATTTTTCCATAACTATCCTGACTTATTCCAGCATCGCTTGTAAGTGTATCTATAGCATTTTCGACCACTCTCAGATTCTCAATAGCCGACTCTATTCTGACTGTCTTTTGCATTTTTTCAATTTAATATACTTTATACTAA
Organism: uncultured Bacteroidales bacterium; assembly: GCA_963700275.1. Lineage (GTDB taxonomy): Bacteria > Bacteroidota > Bacteroidia > Bacteroidales > VadinHA17 > LD21. The sequence continues at coordinate 389,034 of CAVOWZ010000011.1, forward strand.
ATTACACAAAATATGTTTCAGTGCAATTTAAATTTTTGAAATCCATTGCTCAGGATCCAGTGCATTTTTCTGCTCAAAAATCATGAATTTGAGAATACTATTGTTATCAGCTCTGGGGTCGGCATAAACTTCTCCCACCTCCTGCTTTGTTTCTACCTTATCCCCTCTTTTAACCTTAACATTTACCAGATTACTATAAACAGTGAGGAAGGTCCCATGCCTGATTATTACCGTGATATTGGCTCCTGAAATTGCAGAAATCGCAGAAACCTCACCCTTGAAGACACTTCTTGCCGTTATTTTTCCGTTACTTGTTATTTCAATTCCCTTGTTTTCCTCTGTAACATATTTCAGAACAGGGTGCTGATGGACTCCGAAATGTGCTGTTACAATTCCTCTTTCAACAGGCCATGGTAATCTTCCTTTATTTTCCTGGAAACTATCACCAATAAGCTTTTGTTCCGGCGTCATACTACTTTTTAATGCTCTTTTTCTTTCTTCTTCAAGTATCCTCTCTATTTCAGCATCAATTCTTTTAGCTATTCTTTTCTTATCTTCGAGTTCCCTTCGTAATTGCTTTTCCTTATTTCCCAATGATCTGAGCATCCTTTGCTTTTTATCCTGCTCACTTTTCAGCAGGTCTTTTTGCTGAACTTCTCTTTGTTGAAGTTCAGATATATAGTGAAGATCGCTTTCCAGTCTGGTTTTTGTTCCTTCAATCTGTTGTTTTAGTTCCCTGATAATTTCAGACTCATTTCTTCTGTATTTCGTAACTTGCTGTAAATATTTAAGCCTTTTATATCCCTGATTGAAATCGCTGGAGGAAAGGATATAAACCATATCGGGGTTAACCTTCTTTGCCTTATATGAATTCAGAATTGATTTAGAATAGTCTTCCTTCAATACATTAAGGTCACTTTCCATCATTTCGAGTGCAAGTTTATTGATTTCAATTCTTTCATTCAGAAGTGAAATCTCATCATTCATACTTTTAATTACAGATTCCCTTAAACTAACTTTATTTCCTATGATCCTGATAGCCTGAACACTTTCCATCTTCTCCTTTTCAGTAGTTTTCAGCATATTATCGACATAGGAAATCTCCTCCATTGCCTGCCTTCTCTGCGCCTCAAGCTCAGCTTTTGACTGTGCGGTTATCAAACCGTTAAATCCAAACAGAATTATATTTAAAAATAAGGCAATTCTCACTTTAAGATAATTCTCTCATAATTTTTCCCCGGAATAAATTCCAGTTTACTTTTATCCTTAAAATCTACAGATACGATCCTTATTGAAATTTGAGTTTTTTCAAGGATATCTTCTATCAATATCTGAGCAGGATATGTAATATTTTCAGCACTTCTGAAATCTCCGAATTTCATATTCATACCTGCAGTTCCCGTCTTTTCGCTTATTGTTACAGCTGATACTTTAGCTTTATTGCAATCGATGTAGTACCATATTTCTTTTGTCTCCAGATACCCCTGCATTTCATAAACACCATTACTGCAGTCCTTTAGTATTTCAACTTCGCTTAAACCCTTAAGATAATCACCAAAAACCAGAGGCAGCGAATTAGTTGCTATTCCATACTTTTTAAGAAGATATTCATTTGATCCAATATAGAGTTTTCTGTATATCCTGTCGTTTATCAAAACCGTATCATGAGTTATATACACACGTGCAGCTTCAATTCCTGTCCGGTTCCTTATTGTCACCAGGTAATTTCCATTCCTTCTGTATTTCACTGATGCAACCAGTTTCTGGCTTTCCCCGCTATTATTTATCTCTACCTCTGCTTTTACTACATTAAAATCTATCCCGGTCAGGTTCCTGTTAAGAGTTCTTTCTGTCAGTTCCAGATTATTACTTTCACTCTTTACCGGTACATTTATCATGGTCTTCTTCATTGAAGAACACCCTGACAGTATTACAGCACAAATTACTATTATTTCTTTCCCTGACATTTTTCAATTTCTTTTAAAAGTTCTGTCTTCGTACTATCCAATTCCATTGCCCTGTTCCAGTTCTCTACAGCTTCATTACAATTTTTCCTCTTTCGCTTAATATATCCCATGTGTTCGAAGTATTCAGCATCCCCTTGTTCGCTTTTACTAATAATGGATTGCATTATCTTTTCTGCTTCTTTGACTTTCCCTCTCTTGTAAAGCACCCATGCATAAGTATCCAGAAATGTTATGTTATTCTTTTCTTTTTCAATTACTTCTTCTGCCATCTCTTCGGCTTCTTTCAATCTCAGGTCCTGTTCGGCAAGGTAGTAAGCATAATTATTTAACAGAGTCAGATCACTTTTATTCTTTTGAACAGCATTCTCAAAAATTTCAAAGGCTTTTTCATAATCCTTCATTCTATAATAAATATCCGCTCTTGTTGACAGTACCTGAAGTAACATCTCTTCATTATCTCCGGCGAGAATTTCAGCTTTTCTGATCTCCTCAAGTGCAATCTGATAATTCTTATTTTCAGTTGCTCCGGCTGCATAAAGCATTTTTGCAATAAAAGATCTGTTGAACTTTAATGCGCATTCAGCTCCCCGTTTTTCAAGTCTTTTATAATCCTTTACTTCAAGATACACAAGAAGCAGTTTTTCCCAGGCAAAATAGTTCTCCGGTTGCTTGCTGATGATTTCTTCCAGCCTTTCCGCTGCATCGCCTGATCTTTTCATTTTTAACAGCAGTTCAGGCCTGAGCAGCTCTACAATACCATCATTATTGTATGTTGCTTCGAAAATCATAAGCGACATTACCAATTCTTTTCCTTTTGTGCTTACAAGATCTTCTGCTTCAATTAGTCTTGCGAACAAGGTTATTTTATCCTCACGCGAAATATTTTCATTTATAATTACAGTATTTATCAGCTGAAGTAGTTCGTCATACTTTTTCTCATTTATCAGGAAGTCACATAAAGCTAACTGTGTTTCCGGGCTCTCCGGGTTGCGTTCCATCAGCATATTATATACTTCCATTGCTTTTGTATTTTCTCCCTTTTGCCTGTATATCTCAGCAAGCAGACCATTATATAATATCTCATCAGGATAATCTTTCAGGAGTTTTTCTGTCAAGCTTAATGCCTCGTTTGATTTTCCGGATCTCATCATATTTCTGATGTTAGCCAGAGTGGATGTTTCGTTTATTCCATACTTATCGTCCAGCTTCCTGAAGATCTCACCCGCCTTATCATACTTTTTATTTTCCGAATAAAGATTACCAAGGGCAATTAAAAGCTCTTCCTTTTCTGGAAACTTTTCAACGGCCATTTCATAATAAATTATTGCGCTGTCGATATTCTCTTCCTGATAATATACCCCCGACATCATCATTAAATACCAGAGATTTTCAGGATTAAGCTGCACAGCTTTTCGTGCAAACACTTTTCCGTTTTTCAGATCACCTCCGGAAAGGACTATTTGTGCCATTTGATAGTACACAGCATCGCTGGCCGGATTAAGCTTCACGCATTGCTCAAAGTATTTCAGCGCTTCTCCGTTATTTCCCATCAGTTTTTGCTTAACGGCTTCTACAAAAACGTAATCGAATGCTGCCGAATCAAATCCTTTTCCTTTGGGGATATCCGTAAGGGCCGGAGTTATTTTCCTCCCGCATGAAAATATCAACAGCAGGGTAACAATAACACCTGGTAAAATATAATATTTCTTCTTCCTCATTTTCTATTTCTTTCCTGTGTGTCCGAATCCTCCAGAGCCCCGTTTCGTTTCTTCCAGGACACCCACATTGACCCATTCCGCCCTTTCATGCCGGCTTATGACCATCTGGCAGATCCTGTCTCCATCTTTAATAACGAAATTTTCGTCAGATAAGTTTATCATTATGATACATACTTCCCCGCGGTAGTCTGAATCAATTGTTCCCGGCGAATTTAAGATACTTATTCCTTTATTTAATGCTAAACCGCTTCGTGGTCTTATCTGTGCTTCAAAGCCAACAGGGATCTCGAGAAACAGCCCGGTTGGTATCAAAACCCTTTTCCCTGCACCCAGAATCACATCGCTCTCAAGATTAGCTCTTATATCCATACCTGCCGAAGCGGTTGTAGAATATTCCGGCAGCTTGTGCCGGGATTTATTAACGATTTTAATTCTCATCTTTCTCCCTTCCTGAAAAACACTGTTAAAAAATGATCTCTGTATTGTGCAAACATTATAAACACAAAAAGAAAAACTGTATTAATTGCAATTTCAACAATAACGCTTGGATATGTGTATATCCTGCTAAAAATAATAAATCCCGCTGCCAGCATGAAATAAGGTAAAAGCTCGTGCATTCTGTATTCAATCCTGTAATGTTTTGATGCAAGAATGAAAGAAAGGATAATCATGCTGCCGTAGGATGCTATATGAGCCCATGCTGATGCCATATAGCCGTATTTTGGAATAAACAGCACATTAACAATTATCGTTACAAGAGCACCGGTAAAGGTAATGTAAATTCCATATCTGGTAAGATCATTCAATTTATACCAGATACTGTGATTTACATAGATTCCGTAAATAAGATAACCCATACTTACAATTGGGACAACAATGATCGACGATCTGAATAATTCTCCTATTATCAATTGGAATCCTGATATATACAAATTAATTACCAGGTATACAACTATCATACAGATTACAAAAAATTTCATTACAAAGGCATATGTCTCTTTCGCTCCGGCCGATTTGGCTCTTTCAAAAAAGAATGGTTCTGCGGCAAACCTGAACATCTGTATGAAAAGGGACATCAAGACAGCAATTTTATATCCGGCTCCATATTCCCCAAGAATTTCAAGGCCGTCGCCGTTTCCTGCCATTCTTCGCAAAATTATCTTATCAAGAGCTTCATTAACAGCCCCGCCCAGACCTGCTATCATGAGGGGGAATGAATAATTCAGCATTCTCAGCCATATTTCCCTGTTAAAAATCGGCTTTATCCTAAGGATATAAGGCATCAGAATCAAAAGTGTTGATGCACTGCCAATCAGGTTAGCCATAAATACATAGCCGACACCATATTCCGGATTATAAATCTTCCTGAACCATCCGCTGCTTCTCTCATAAATATCAGGCGCAATAAACAGAAGGAAGACTACAGCTAAAATGGTTATAATAACATTTAATATTTTTATGAGACTGAACAGCAATGCCTTATTATCTTTTCTCAAACGTGCAAACGGGATTGCAGCGAATGCATCAATAGCCACAATTGCAGCAAACATTCTGATATACCCCGGATTCTGGCTGTAATTCATAACTTCTGCAACAGGCTTTATGAAAACAAATACCAGAATCACAAAAAGCCCTGATGAAACCAACAGGCTTATAATAGCTGTGGAATAAACTTTTTCATAATCCTCCCTGTTTTGGGAAAATCTGAAAAACCCGGTTTCCATTCCATAAGTAAGTATTATCAGCAGGAAAACCATCCAGGCGTATAGCTCTGTAACAACTCCATATTCAGCTTTACCGAATATCCTTGTATACAGAAAAGTGAGTATCCCATAATTCAGGAACCTGGGAACGATGGTTCCAAAACCATAGATCAATGTTTGTTTTGCTAATACCCTGACTTCGTTCACTTTATTAAAATGATTGCAAAGATAGTTTTAAGAATTCAATTTTTCGAATCCATAAATAAATCAATTTAAGTCACTATTTTGAAAATCATTATTTCAATTGATGCACAAAGTTAGATATCTTTGCGCTCGTTATCAGGTCATAATGTTAAACAAATCGTGTCAAAAATGAATAAATTCCGGGTGAAACCGATTCTCTTTGTAATAATTCTTGCAGTTGTCAGCTGTAAATCCCCAGGAAACATTGAGAATACACTAATCCTTATGAAAACAACTCTTGGTGATATTAAGATCAAATTATATGACGGAACGCCGGTGCACAGGGATAATTTCATAAAGCTCGTAAATTCAGGAATTTATGATGGTATTTCATTTCACCGGGTTATTAATTCTTTTATGATCCAGGCAGGGGATCCATTAACCAGGCAGTCAGGAATTCCGAAGGGTGCTGATACTCTGAATACCTATACAATTCCGTCTGAGTTCAGACCGGAATATTTTCACAAAAAGGGTGCACTGGCTGCTGCCCGTGAAGGAAATGAGGTTAATCCTGATATGAGATCCTCGGGAACACAGTTCTATATAGTGCAGGGGACAAAACTCACAGAGTCTGATCTCAGCCAGGCAGAACAAAGGATTAATAATAACCTTAAACAGGCAATGTTCACTAAATTTCTAAGGCAGGTTTCCGATAGCGCCCGTATTTCAGGCATTCAGCTTTCAGATGGTGAGATACAGGAGAAGGCTTCCGCAAAAATGTTTGAATACCTCACAACAAATGAAGCCTATAAAATTCCTGTTGACCAGCGGTCAGTATATACAACCGTGGGGGGTGTACCACGTCTTGACGGTACATATACTGTTTTCGGCGAGGTTACTGAAGGTCTGGATGTCGTAGACAAAATTGCTGCTGTAAACACCGACAGTTCCGACCGCCCTGTTTCAGATATCAGGATCCTGAAGATGAAAATCATTGATAAATAGATCTATCAAATTAATACTCCAGATAAATGCTTTCCCGAATAAATTCCTTAATCTCCGAAATATCTTCCCTTCCAATAAATAATCCAGATGAACTGGAAACATTCCGCATAAAATATCTCAGTAAAAAAGGCATCATCTCAGAGCTTTTCGAAGAATTCAGGAATGTCGCGCCATCTGATAAAAAAAATATCGGACAGAGCCTCAATAATTTAAAGCAGTCAGCTACAGACAGATATAATAGCCTGAAAGACAGTCTCCGGGTTTCATCCGGTCAGTCAGGTAATAATGATCTCACAAGACCATCCTATCCCTGGGAACTTGGATCACGACATCCCATCTCAATTGTAAGAAATGAAATCATCAGTATCTTCGAAAGGATCGGTTTTACAGTGTCGGAAGGGCCTGAGATTGAAGATGATGATCATAATTTTACATGTTTGAATTTCCCTCCCGAACATCCTGCAAGAGATATGCAGGACACATTTTATATTTCGAGAATCTCTACTGAAGATTCGAATCCGGGGGATATATTGCTCCGAACACATACTTCTTCCGTGCAGGTGAGAGTAATGCAGAGCCAGAAACCTCCCATCAGAACCATTTCTCCCGGACGTGTTTTCAGGAATGAAGCTATCTCTGCCAGGGCTCACTGTATATTTCATCAGGTAGAAGGATTATATATCGATGAGAATGTATCCTTTGCCGATCTCAAGCAGACTCTTCTGTTCTTTGCCAGGGAAATGTATGGAAAAAATACTGATATAAGGCTGAGGCCTTCCTATTTCCCTTTTACAGAGCCTTCGGGAGAAATGGATGTCAGTTGTACAATATGTGGTGGCAAAGGATGTAATGTCTGCAAATATACAGGCTGGCTTGAGGTCCTGGGCTGCGGAATGGTGAATCCTGCCGTTCTTGAAGCATGTAATATTGACAGTAATAAATATACCGGATTTGCTTTTGGAATGGGTATTGAACGGTCTGCAATGTTAAAGTATCAGGTAAATGACCTTCGTCTGTATTTTGAAAATGACATAAGGTTTCTTGAACAATTCAGAACTTCATTTTAATTATTCGAACTTATAATTCAGATTAATTGTTAATAAGCGTAATTATTCAATCAAATGAAGCAGCATGACGTCTCTGTTCCGATTTGTGACAAATGTTCAGCTGAAACAGGCTCAATTTTCAGGCATCTGACACTTGAAGAAGGGAATCTTATCAATTTTAAAAAGGAGTTCCGGCAGTTCAGACGTGGTGAGGTACTCTACAGGGAAGGGAGCCGGATAAGTGGTTTTTATTGTATCCACAGTGGTATAATCAAAGTATTTAAAACAGGGCTTGACGGGAAGGAACAGATTATACGTTTTGCCAAACCCGGAGATATTATTGCCTACAGGAGTGTACTCAGTAACGAAGTTGCCTGTACATCGGCCAAGGTAATTGAAGATTGCAATGTATGTTTTATTCCTTCAGATATTCTGATTTCATTTGTAAAATCTAATCCTGATTTTTCCTACGAATTACTAAAGCTGGCCTGCCATGAGCTTGGCGAGGCAAATTCCTTTATCACCGATATAGCTCAGAAAACAGTAAGGGAAAGGCTTGCAGAAATACTCCTTGTTCTTGTTAATGATTTCGGCCTTGATGATCAGAACTACCTTAAAATCTCACTTACACGCGAAGAGCTGTCAAATTTAATCGGTACCGCAACAGAATCTGTAATAAGGCTTTTATCTGAATTCAAGTCAGATAAACTTGTTGAGCTGAACGGTCGACGAATTAAAATACTGGATGCCAGGGGTCTGGAAAAAATAAGTAATGTCTTTGAATGAACTGACTTTCTGAATATCTCAGAATAGTTTGCCGTTAAGATCAGTCCTGAATACTTTTCCAAGATGTTTATATGCATGTTCTGTAGCTTCTCTTCCTCTTGGTGTTCTTTTGAGGAATCCCTCTTTAATAAGAAATGGTTCATAAACTTCTTCAATAGTACCGCTCTCTTCCCCTACAGCTGTTGCGATAGTGTTTAAACCCACAGGCCCTCCGTTGAATTTGTTCACAACAACCGATAGTATCCTGTTGTCCATTTCGTCAAGCCCGTACTGGTCAATATTAAGAGCATTCAGACCATATTTTGTTATTTCAATATCTATCCTGCCCGAACCTTTAACCTGGGCAAAATCCCTTATTCTCCTCAGCAGGGCATTTGCTATTCTTGGTGTTCCCCTGCTTCTTTTTGCAATTTCAACTGCTGCATTCTCATCAATACTGATATTGAGTATCCCGGCCGATCTCTTAACTATTCCTGTAAGTATTTCATGATCATAATATTCAAGGTGAAATTTAATCCCGAATCTTGCTCTCAGGGGACTGGTAAGCAACCCGGACCTTGTTGTTGCACCAATAAGTGTGAATTTATTCAGGTTAAGCTGGACTGATCTCGCACTGGGTCCTTTATCGATCATAATATCGATCTGGTAATCTTCCATGGCTGAATAAAGGTATTCCTCAACCACTGGTGAAAGTCTGTGGATTTCATCAATAAAAAGTACATCACCTTCTTCCAGATTGGTAAGAAGACCTGCAAGGTCGCCCGGTTTATCCAGCACCGGGCCGGATGTTACACGTAGATTTACCCTCAGCTCATTTGAAATTATTGAGGCAAGAGTGGTCTTTCCAAGTCCAGGAGGCCCATGCAACAAAACATGGTCGAGTGACTCACCCCTTTGCTTAGCAGCAGTAACAAAAACAACAAGATTATCAATAACCTGCTGTTGTCCCTTGAAATCATTAAAATACAGAGGCCTGAGCTGTTTTTCTAATTCCTGGTCGGTTGTTGAATCGGATTCTTTCCTGATGTTGAAGCTTTCATCCATGAAGCAAAGTAACTATTTTATCAGCTTAGTATCGCTCTCAGGAAGGTTTATTTTCACTCCGTTAATGCTTACTTCAACATCATCTTTGTATGTTATTGTCAGTACCGGAGCCCCAAACTCATCAAATTTCTTCCAGGTTCTCTGCCTTATTCCCATCCTGTAATACTGCTCTTCCTTTATTTTCCCCGTATCATAATAATAAAGATGCTGACCGTCGGGGTTACCCTGTAAATAATTTCCCCTGAATTTCAGGGTACCGTTGCTGAAAAATGATTTCCACTGTCCGTCCTTCAGGCCGATAATATAATTTCCCTCCTCGGTATAATCACCCGATGTAACTTTCCAGACGCCATTCTTTTCACCATCAGTATACTGACCCTGTGCAATAATATCCCCTTCAGGTGAATACTCAATATAAATGCCATCCCTTTCACCCTGAAAATATTCTTCCTCCCTCAGAACCGCTCCGTTATCATAATACCATTTCCATAAACCGTCGGGGCGTCCATTGTTGTATGATCCGGTCTGTTCAACCTTAGAGGCTGCATTATAAAATTTCCATGCTCCTGTGCGTCGGTTATCAGTATAATTTCCCTCAGACATTATTTTTCCGTCAGGATACAAGTTTTTCCATTTTCCGTTGGAATTTCCGGATTCATCTACTATACCTTCCGACAGCAGCAGACCATTATCGTTATAGATGAAAGAATTGCTGACCTTGCCGTCTTTTGAGTATTCACGGTGTGTACCCACAGGTATATTATTCCTGTAGGGTCCGCTATATATCAGTTTATTATCGCTGTCGTATCTGTTAACAATTTCTATATCAGGTTCATCTTCCACTCTGGACTTAACAATAGCTCCGTTATCATATAACATTGTAACAGTAAGTCTTCCGCGGTTATCATATTCCTTGTAATAACCATGTAGCATATCATCTTTATAAGTTCTCTCTGTCTTAATGCTTCCGGAAGGATAAAAATCTTTCCATTCACCCTGTTTTAATCCTTTTGCATCAGTTCTGTTTATCCTTTCCCTGCTTATAAGAAAATCATTATTATATTCAAGCAGGGTAATTATCCCGCCGTTTTTATCATATTCCTTCGATAATCCTTCTTTTTTCCCTTCACTGTAAGTTATTGTCAGTTGAACTTTTCCATCGGGAAAATAGAAATATGCAGTACCTTCCTTCCTGTCACCTGCAAATAATTCCTTTGACCATAAATAGAGACCTGCTCCCGGATCCTTTTTATATCTGTAGTAATATCCGTTCTTTTTACCGAACAGATAACTGATCTTTTCAGTAGTATCGCCTACCTGGTCATAAAACAGCCATAAACTGTCGAGAAGAAAGCTGGTTCGTTTACCTTCTGATTTTTTGACACCTGTCACATAATAGCTTTTCCAATATCCTTCAGGCTTGCCATTTTTGATCAGTCCCTCACTTGAAACTGATCCGTTGGGATATTTGAATACATGGTATCCGTCACTGATAACCTCATTCCCCTGCGGGAATACTTTGATTGCAGAAATTACATATTACTAAAACTATAAAAAATCTTTTCATCATTTGCCTGTTACAAGGATTTTCGAAATATCCAGCATTCGGATAATTGGCCTTTGGGCCTCAGAAATTAACTTGCTGTCGAGTATTATTTCTGGTTTTTCATCCCTTATACATTTGTAGATCTTTTCGACTGTAATCAATTTCATGAAATTACATTCACTGCATCCGCATGTTGAATCTTTGGGTGGTGCCGGAATAAACTTCTTACCCGGATTTGCCTTTTTCATCTGATGAATTATCCCGGGTTCAGTGGCAATAATATAAATTTCCCCCTTATCTTTTGTAGTAAAATCAAGAAGTCCGGATGTTGAACCGATGTAATCTGCAACAAGTCGTACTGGAAGTTCACATTCAGGATGTACAATTATCTTTGATCCCGGATTTTCAGATTTCAATTTTAAAATTGCTTCAAGAGAGAACTCTTCATGGACATGGCATGTTCCGTTCCACACCAATATATCACGTCCCGTTTCATTCATTACATAGTTACCCAGATTCCTGTCGGGTGCAAAGATTATCTTTTCATTTTCCGGAAGGGACTTTATAATCTGAACTGCATTTGATGATGTGCAGCTTATATCCGACAATGCTTTTATTTCGGCAGTTGTATTTACATAAGTAACAACAGTACGTCCGGGATTTTCATCAATGAACTTTTTAAAATCCTCTGCTTTGCATGAATCTGCAAGAGAACATCCGGCGTTAATGTCGGGGAGAAGGACTTTCTTTTCAGGTGCCAGTATCTTGGCTGTTTCAGCCATAAATTTAACACCGGCAAATAAAATTATATCCGCATCATTAGATGCAGCTTTCTGTGAAAGAGCAAGTGAATCACCAACAAAATCAGCCAGATCCTGTATTTCATTAATCTGATAATAGTGGGCAAGAATGATTACATTCTTTTCTTTCCTTATCCGGTTTATTTCTTTTATATATTCAGTATTCTTCTTTTCTTTCATTGATTTTTCTGTAAAGTAACATCATATATATAACATTATTTTATTAATAATAATATTTATGATGATGATTATATGCTGTTAATTGTGTTTGAAGTTTAAGAAGATTTTTATTGTTTTTTATGCAAATATCATCAAGTAAACATCTTTTCAACAGTTCAAAAAATATACCATTTTTGATAATCAGGATGTTGCTGTTTTAATTAACAGATGTTAATAGTAACATATCAGTAGATGTAATGAAACAAATTTATATTTTTAAATGTTCATTTGTGGTTAATTTCCTGACATAATTTTATTATAAATATCCGGTAAAAACCTTCACACCGGCAAAAACAGGAAAATTTTATAAAAATTAAGATTTTTACACTTTTTAACTACAGGTTTTCTACAATTTATTAACAGTGTCAGCTGACATTTAAAAATATGTTACATGTGTGAGTGTCTTTAGCGGTTATGAAAGAATCTGAATCAATCAATAAATATTAACTTTAGGCACTCTAGGCACTTTAGCATTTAGGCACTGTTTTTTAATGAATCTATAATATCAGATGTTGAAAAAGAAAATTATTGCAATTGTATCGGACCATGCCGGATTTTATCTGAAGCAAAAACTTCTGGATTATCTTAAAAAGCTGAAATATGAAGTGAAGGATTTCGGTACTTTTACGGAAGAAATAGTTGATTATCCCGATTTTGCTCATCAAATGGCCACTTCGGTTGCAGCTGGTGAATATGAACTTGGCATCTCAATATGCGGTACCGGAAATGGAATAAACATGACTGCGAACAAGCATCAGGGCATAAGAAGTGCATTATGCTGGAATGAAGAGATAAGCAAACTGGCAAGGTCTCATAATGACGCCAACGTATGTGCATTGCCCGGGAGGTTTATTTCGGAATCGGAAGCTTATCTTATAGTAAGAACATTCCTGGAAACTGATTTTGAAGGGGGAAGGCATAAGAGAAGAATTGACAAGATTCCTTTAAAAATGTATTGATATGCTGTCAAACTCATGCCGCTATGGTATAAGAGCCGTAATCTATCTTGCCAGCCTGCCTGACTGTAAAAAAATGACCGGAATAACAACCATTTCCAAAGATCTGAATCTTCCGGCACCATTCCTTGCTAAAATCCTTCAGCAGCTTGCAAAACATAAAATACTTATTTCACTTAAGGGTCCGCACGGAGGTTTCTCACTATTAAAAGATCCGGAAGAAATAACCCTTCTTGATATCGTCAGAACAATTGACGGGGATGATATTTTCAATACCTGCATTATTCATAATATTACATGCAGATCTTATGTTACAGAACACAAGAAAAAATGTGCGCTGCATGATGATTATTCTGTAATCCGGAAAGAGCTGGTGAATCTTTTCAGCAGCAGGACAATTCAGGATCTGGTTAAGAAGGCCGGCGATCCGGAAGGAATTCTTATTTAGTATCCTTAATGAAATGATATGGCCTGAAAAACAGCCAGAGAAATAATGCAGAAGAAACCCCGGCTGTATCAGCTATCATATCCAGAATCTCTCCTTTACGGTTCCTTGTGAATTCAGATTGCATAAATTCTACTATGATACCGAAGAAAAAAGGAATCAGAGCTACCAGCAAAAGTTTCCTTGTATCCGTCAAGGAGTGTCTGTGCTCAAGTATCAAAGTGGCCATCAATATAAAATACAGGCCGAAATGCACAAATTTATCAAGATGAGGGATTTCAAAAAAGCCGGACTTTACAAATGTCTGGGGAGTAGCCATGCTTAAATACAAAATAATCAGTGAAACAGTTATTGTATAGATATTATTTTTCAGCATGTTCATTTCTTTTGCGGCAAATTTATTAATTAGTCGGCTCAAATCATAGAAAATTCTAATCTATTGTTTTCCTTTGTGTTTGTGAAAGTATTTTAAACCAATGGCAGGAATTTATCTACACATCCCTTATTGCAGGAAACTTTGCTATTACTGCGATTTTTATCATGTAATCTCAAATGAAGATAATTCATTGTTTATCAATTCTTTGAAAAAAGAAGCAGAATTAAGATCGAATTATCTGGCAGGGAATACCGTTTCAACTATCTATCTGGGAGGAGGAACTCCTTCGGTATTTACGGTAAAAGAGATCGGCTCAGTACTGGATCATCTCAGGCAACAGTTTGTTGTTGAAAAGGGAAATGAGATAACAATAGAATTAAATCCTGATGATATAAGCAGGGAATACCTCAGGGAACTGGCTGATACTGGAGTTAACAGGGTTAGTCTTGGTGTCCAGTCGTGGCGTGACGAAGATCTGAAGATGATGAATCGCCGTCACACGGCAGCCCAGGCAAATGATGCACTTGATAAACTTTCAGAAGCAGGCTTTAAGAATATATCTGTTGATCTTATCTATGGGATACCCGGTATGGGTATAGCTGAGTGGGCCTCGTGTCTCGATAAAACTCTTTCATTTGATATTAAGCATCTTTCGGCTTATCATCTTACTATTGAACCCGGAACCGTTTTTAACAGAATGAAGGAAAAAGGATCGCTTATTGAAATTGATGAGGATGAAAGCACTGCGGAATTTAATATACTGTTGGACAAAACCTCTTCTGCCGGATTCATTAATTATGAAATTTCAAATTTCGGGAAACCGGGATATTTTTCAATCCACAATACAAATTACTGGAAGCAGGTTCCATATCTTGGGCTCGGGCCATCTGCTCATTCCTTTAACGGATATTCCAGGCAATGGAATGTCCGGGATCTGAAAAAATATATCAAATCAATTAATTCCGGGAAGCTGTTATTCGAAAAGGAGGAACTTGATATAAAAACGAAATTCAATGAATATGTGATGACCTCACTGAGAACAATGTGGGGTATTGATCTTGAATATATTGAAAAGATTTTTGAAAAAGAGGGATATGATTATATAGTTAATCTTAGCGGTAAGTTTATAGATTACGGTCTGATGAAACAGGATAATAAAAACCTGATCCTTACGAATCAGGGTAAGATGATATCAGATAATATTATCTCGGAATTTATAATGTCGCCGTCTTAACAGATTATTTCTTTGAAAGCATGAATGTTGTCCGGCCTATAATATTGTCTTCAAGATAAAGTTCTATACTGTAATTACCGACAATAAAATCACCTGTGTTGGTAAGGAAGATGCACATTTCCAGGTCCTGATTCATATAATCAGCAGTACGTTTTTCAGAATATATTATTTTATTTCCCCTGTAATCGAAAAGATTATCGGGGCTTCCTGTAATAACCAGTGAATCAGGTCTGATAACTCTCATAAATACCTCTTTCTGACCGGCCTGGGCAATTGCATTTTCCCTGAGGGAGAAGCATACCCTGAGTGACTCCATGAGGTTTATCCTGTTTGTCTCTTTCCTTTTCCTGTTAAGCGCTGCGGCCGTCAGATTTTTTGCCTGGATGACTGAGGCGGTCACTACTTTTGTGGTCAGTTCCTCTTTTTCTTTTTCGAGCAGAACATTTGTATTCTGGACTTTTACAATCTCCTGACGGAACTGGGTGTTTTCAGCCACAAGAACTTTGTTACGTGAATTAAGAGAATCTATCTGAACTATATAGCTCTTCATAATTTCTCTCATAGTGGTGATCTCGCTTCGGTACTTCTTTATCAGCTGGGTATTTGATGCATTAATTGATAAAAGCTTAATGATCCTGTTCTTTTCTTTTTCCAGATTTGCATTAAGAGTATCGTTATCTGTCTTCATGGTATCATAGGCTGCAACCATGAGCTTTAATTCATTTGTCAGTGAATCTTTTTCCTGTGTCAGAACTGTTTCCATTTCAACCATCTTATTTTTCTGAGAGAAATACATTACCACAAGAAAAATAAGGGCAGCTGCCAGGATAATTGAAAGTGCGATCATCCCTATGGGAGCGCTCTTTTTATTGCTTTGGTCAGTCTGATAATTTGTTTCTGCCATTATATAAAAGTTTTAATGTGAAGAAGGGATGCAAAAATACAAAAAATAATAATTACCTGGCCTATTATAATTTCCGAATCTAATGCTTAAATTTACAAAAGCTAATATATTAATTAACTTATTTATAATCAATTGTATGAGTGGTTTCTTTGGTGTGATCTCAAAGCAGGATTGTGTTCAGGAGGTTTTTTACGGAACCGATTACCATTCTCATCTTGGAACAAAACGGGCGGGAATGGTATTTATTGTTCCCGGAAAGGGGTTCCGAAGGTCGATCCACACCCTTGAAAATTCATATTTCAGGACAAAATTTGAGGATGACCTGAAGGATTTCAAAGGAAATTCCGGAATGGGAATAATAAGTGATACTGATCCCCAGCCGATCCTGTTTACTTCACATCTTGGCCGTTTTGCTATTGTTACCGTATGCCGGATGATAAATATTGCAGAACTTGAAGAAAAGATATTAAATCAGAAACAGCATTTTACTGAAAACTTCGGAGGCAATATAAATCCAACAGAAGTTGTTGCAAGCCTCATTTGCGAGAAAGACAGTTTTGAGGAAGGTATTGAAAACGTTTTCAGTAATATAAAGGGTTCCTGTTCCCTCATGATCCTTACGGAGAACGGGATCATTGCTGCCAGGGATAAACTTGGCAGAACGCCGGTTATCCTCGGAAAAAAAGATGGGGCTTTTGCAATTGCATCCGAATCATGTTCCTTCCCCAATACCGGGTTTGAAACGGATTATTATCTTGGACCAGGAGAGATTGTTCGTGTAACATCTGAGGGATTCACACAATTGCGGAAACCGGGCGACAAAATGCAGATATGTGCATTCTTATGGGTATATTATGGTTATCCCCCGTCATATTATGAGGGAATAAATGTTGATGAATGCCGTTACAGGTGTGGTGCTGCTCTTGCGCTTCGCGATTCAGTACAGGCTGATTTTGTTTGTGGTATACCTGATTCCGGTGTTGGTCATGCTATTGGTTATGGAAATGAAAAGGGTATACCAAATAAACGCGCCTATTCAAAATATACAGCAACCTGGCCCCGGAGTTTCCTTCCTTCATTCCAGGAACAGAGAGACCTTGTGGCAAGAATGAAGCTTATCCCGAATAAAGCTGTTATTGAGGGGAAGAAAATGATCTTTATTGATGACAGCATTGTCAGGGGAACTCAGCTGAAGGATAATACGAATGACATGAGGAAATGCGGTGCGGAAGAGCTGCACATGAGAATTGCCTGTCCGCCTCTTTTGTACCCCTGTGATTTTCTGAATTTCACACAGTCCCGCACACCCATGGAGCTTGCTGCGCGGAGAGCTGTAAAAGAGCTGGGTGGAGATGAAAGTGAACTGAAGGAATATTCCGATCCCGATTCTGAAAAGTATGGGAAAATGGTTGAAAAGATTACTGAGAACCTTGAACTTGACTCTCTCTTATATCAGCGCCTGGATGATCTGATCACAGCAATAGGTCTTCCAAAGGAAAAACTATGTACACATTGCTGGGATGGAACAAGTTATTTTTGATCAGTGGCGCAGTGGCTCAATGGTACAGCGGCACAAAGGCGCAAAGGCAGAAAGGTACAAAGGTACTAAGGTATGATCAGAGAGAATTAGCTCTGTGGAACTCTGTGTAACTGATTTATCTCTCTCTATCCTTCCAGGTCCCCGATAAACTGGCAGCAATAAGTTGCCGTACCTCTGGTTCTTTTAGTTTTTCCCGGGTTGCTTCATATCCGATTTTATAGACAGTATCCGCCTCATCGGGGCTCAGAATCCCATAGTTTTTCAGTTCCTGGGGCGAAATAAAAAGATCGAATCTCTTTGATTTTTCAGTTACCTCCTTAGCCATCATGATCATGAAGGTTCTTTCAGTTATCTTTATCAGACTTGTCAGCGATTCTTCTTTCCCGAC
Source organism: uncultured Bacteroidales bacterium (assembly GCA_963700275.1). Classification (GTDB taxonomy): domain Bacteria; phylum Bacteroidota; class Bacteroidia; order Bacteroidales; family VadinHA17; genus LD21. Next base: position 406,894 of record CAVOWZ010000011.1, read on the forward strand.
CGGATTGACAAATGATCCGATTTTGAACCGGCAAAGCTTTTCGATAGGTTTCAGGGGAAGGTTATCGAGAACTCCGCCGTCGACATAATGTATATTATCGATTACTACCGGTTTAAAAAGTACGGGAATGCTGGCGGAAGCCAGTATCGGATCGAGCAGCTGGCCTTTTGAAAAATAAACCGGTTTTCCGTTATTCAGATCTGTGGCCGATGCATAAAGCGGGATTTTAAGATCCTCGAAATTTCTGGCATGTAAATGATCTTCAAGAATTTTCCTTATTCCTGACAGCTGAAGCAAGCCATCGCGGGGCATTGCAGGTTTCATATAATTCAGATAGCTGCTTCCTTTCATGATTTTCAGGGCTTCCTGCGGAGTTATCCCATCGCAGTATAATACTCCCGCAAGAGCTCCTGCACTTGCTCCCGATATCACGTCGGGATAAATGCCTTCTTCATTAAGTGCCTGCAGTACACCGAGATGGGCAAATCCCCTTGTTCCTCCACCGCTCAGGACCAGTCCGGTATTATAGATTTCATCCGGCATAGAAATATTAATTAATTGAAAATGATATCATAAAGTAATCTCAGGTTCAGGAAAGTGACGATTGATGCAATAATCAGCAGGAGAACAATCATGAACCGGGTGTTTGTATATTTTCCCATGACCTTTTTTGAGGAAGTGAGGTAAACCTGTGCAAACACTGTGAATGGAAGCTGTATGCTGAGAAAAACCTGTGACAGGATCAATCCCCTGAAAGGATCTTTTGTAAAGAATATTGCGATTAATGCTCCGACAAGTGATATTATAACTCCAATACGTGTATGGTTGTCTTTTATATTATATGGTTCCTTTACCATTCCTGAGACGATTGAACCTCCGGCCATTGCAGAAGTAATTGTTGAAGCAAGACCTGCAAACAACAGTGCCACCGCAAAAACAACAGCCGCATGTTTTCCGAGAAGGGGCTCCATAAGGCTCTTTGCCTGCTGTAATTCATATACTTCAGTTTTGTTTGCAAAGAATGTAGCTGCTGCAAGAATTATCATTGCACTATTGATAGCCCAGCCTATGATCATTGACAGCAGAGTATCGGCAAATTCAAATTTTAGTTGTTTCCTGATAACCTTATCTTCTTCAAGATTCCACTGCCGGCTTTGAATTATTTCGGAATGCAGAAAGAGATTATGGGGCATTACCACAGCACCAAGTACACTCATCAGTAACAGCATTGATCCCTGTGGGATGGAAGGTTTAATCCACGCAACCCCTGCTTCTGCCCAGTCTACATCAACAAGAAAAATCTCATAAAGGAACGAAAGACCTATGATTGAGACAAATGCAATTATCCATTTCTCGATCTTCCTGTATGAGTTTGTAAAGAGCATTATCAGAACAAATATGGTTACGAGTATTGATCCTATTTTGATTGGTACTTTAAAAAGCATTTCCAGTGCAATGGCACCTCCGAGGATCTCTGCAAGTGATGTGGCAATTGATGCCATTACAGCAAGAGAAAGAACTGTCCGCGAAATAACAGGCTTTGTATAGATCGATGTTGCTTCAGCCAGGCAGTATCCGGTTGCTATTCCAAGGTGTGCAACATTGTGCTGAAGAAGGATCAGCATTATTGTAGAAAGAGTGACAATCCATAAAAGAGTGTAACCATATGCGGATCCGGATGCAATATTTGCAGCCCAGTTGCCCGGATCTGTAAACCCTACGGTAACCAGTAATCCGGGACCTATATATTTAAAAATGTCAAGCGCCCCAAATACAGGTTTGTGATCTTTTCGTCTGAGATCCCTGATGAGGCGAACCGGATTAAAAACTGACTTAAGATTTGCCATATTCAATTATTTCTAAACTAACTGGCTTAATAATCCTTATATTTCCGATTAACAGCAAAGATAAACAATGATAAAGGAATATTTTCTGACGGTTAATTTTAACCGCTCTAATTATAAAAATTTTAAATTTGATGACTGATAACTTATTATTCCTGATGTTAAATAAAATATGAGTTGTCAGTATTCCGGCAACCGGTAACCGGTAGAGGATGTCTCCAAAGTCCTAAGCTACCCCCCAGGGCTTTTGACACAATCTCCGGTGAACGGTAAACGGCCAACGGTAGCCGGCAACTTAAAGAAGTTAAATGATAATAGTATAATTATATGCAGTTTTTACTTATTGCTTATGATGCAACTGATGTTGAGGCACCCGACCGAAGGATGAAAAGCCGGGCAGAGCATCTTGCAAAGATCGCTCATGTAAAAAAAGCAGGTCAGTTTTTATTTGGCGGTGCTATTCTTGATGATAATGAAAAAATGATAGGCTCGATGATCCTATATGAAACGACCGACAGGAAGGAGCTGGATAGACTTCTTCTTGATGAACCATACATATATAATAAGGTCTGGGAAAAAATTGAGATCAGACCTTTCAGAATGGCAAAAATTGAAATTTAAAACAGGAACAATGAAAAAATTACTTATTCTTATTTCTGCATTGTTATGGATCAATGCTTTGAATGCACAATCCGGAACTATTCCATTCAGGATGGAAGAACTTACATCACCTCAATTCCCGAAAGCAGTTGAACTTTCCGGCGGAGTCTGCATTATTCCGCTTGGAATAATTGAAAAACACGGGCCCCATCTGCCTTTGGGAACCGATCTTTTTGAGGCCAGGGAGGCATCTTTCACAGCTGCAAAAAAAGAATATGCTGTTGTTTTTCCTCCATACTATACAGGACAGATATTTGAAGCGAAACATCAGCCCGGGAACGATAGCATACAGCAATGAACTGATGTGGAAAATGCTTGAAGAAACATGTTGTGAACTTTCAAGGAACGGATTGAAAAAGATCATTCTTGCCAACGGTCATGGCGGCAGCACAAGCTTTCTTCAGTATTTCTGCCAGTCTCAGCTTGTCAGCCGTAAAGATTACATTGTAGTGCTTTTTCAGGGAGGAGAGGATCCTGTTTATGACCCGCAGATAAAAGCTTTGAAAAAAGCTACCCTTGATGGTCATGCAGGAGAGGAAGAGACTTCCATGATGTATTTCATAAGGCCCGATCTTGTTGATCAGCCGGCTATTAAAAGTCAGTCAGGTCTCGACCAGGGCAGGCTCAGCCAGCTTAAATACGGCTATACCGGAATATGGTGGTATGCGAACTTTCCAAATCATTATGCTTCTGACATCGCCCGGCCTGACAAAAAATTAGGAGAGCTTCTGGTACAAAGCTGGGGCGGTCAGCTGGCTGAACTTGTTAAATTTCTGAAGAGCAGTAATGCTGTGGAAGATCTGCAGCAGGAGTTCTATAAAAGGGCTGAAAATCCTTTACAGAAGTAGATTGTTAAAATCACAGGAGCAAAGGATCAGCGGCTGAACGGCTTTGTGGCTTTGCGGCATTATGTCATTACGGCATTACGGCTTTATGGCTTTAAGGCATTACGGCTTTAAGGCATTACGGCTTTATGGCTTTATTACGGCATTACGGCATTACGGCTTTAAGGCATTACGGCTTTAAGGCATTACGGCTTTATGGCTTTACGGCATTACGACATTACGGCATTACGGCTTTAAGGCATTACGGCTTAAGAAACTACGTATTTTAATACATATTATAATACGTAGTTAAATACGTAGATTACAGGATATCATTTATTATTTTAATTCGGGAAATTCTATGAAAAGAATTCTGTTACTTCTTCTGGTAATCACCGGAATGGGATTTAAAGCTAATAAAACTATCACTTACAAAGCCTCAGATGAAATATTTCCAAATCCTGAAAGAGGATTCTGCACACAATTAAGCAGAAACTATTCGGAAGATATCGTTAATTCGCTTCGTGCCGCGAACATTACAATAGTTCAGCGTATGTATCAACTGGAAAATTTTATCGATACAGTAATTAGTGACGCTTATCTGCAAAACATTAACAATGATATGAATATTGCACGAAAGGCCGGAGTGAAGCTTGTAGTCCGTTTTAGCTATACCTCAAGACAAACCGGGAAAGATGCACCCGTGGATATTATTAAAATGCATCTGGATCAATTAAAACCTGTACTGGAAGCCAATTATGATGTAATCGCTTATGTGGAAGCAGGTTTTATAGGCGCCTGGGGGGAATGGTATTACAGCACAAATAAACTTAACAATACTGAAGACCGGCGGGAGGTTTTATTTAAACTATTATCGGTCCTGCCGGAAGAAAGAATGGTGGTTATCAGGACCCCTGCATATAAAATGGATATTTTTAATCTGAATGTAACTGACTGGATTTCGGCCGACAGTGCTTTTTCCGGAAGTTATCGTACAAGAACCGGCGCCCATAATGATTGTTTTCTGGCAGGGGCAGATGATATGGGGACCTACTCCATCGACCGGTTAAATCAGGAGAGGCATTTTCTGAATATGGATAACCGGTTTGTCCCGATGGGAGGTGAAACATGCGGTGTATATGCGCCAAAATCTGAATGTCCTTCTGCGGTCAGGGAGATGGAGTATTTACATTTCAGTGTCTTAAACCGTGATTATAATAAAAAGGTTTTGGATTCATGGACCTGTATGGATGAGGTAAAGCGCCGTCTTGGTTACCGTTTCAGAATGGTTAGTTCTCAGATTCCTGAATCAGTTGCTCCGGGAAGGACGCTGAATATTCAGATCACGATAAAAAATGATGGATTTGCCAGTCCTTACAACAAGCGAAGATGTGATATAATTTTAAGGAATAATCTCAACGGCAGGCAATACAGGATACCAACGGGTGATGATCCCCGGTTCTGGCTTCCTGACTCCCTGGTAACTTTAAAAGTTCAGGCGGGAGTACCTTCCGGTATACCCACTGGTAATTACGAGGTTCTTTTACATCTTGGCGATCCGGTCCCTGCACTGACAGGAAGACCAGAATATTCAATTCGGTTTGCAAATGAAGGTGTCTGGGAAGAAAAGACCGGCTTTAATTCACTGCTTTCTTTGGTTTCCGTGTCAGCCAGAGGAAGAGGAATTAAATATACCGGGAACCAATGGTTTGAAATTGACACTATTGCCGGATTGTAAAAGGATTCGGATAACAGGTTTATCATACTTTTTTAACTATATTAAGAATAAATTTTACAGAAATATTATGATAAACAGAAGGGATTTTGTAAGAAGAACATGTATGGGAGCAACAATGATTTCTCTGTCAGGAATGACAGCGTGCAGGACAAGTAAAGCAGGAACAGGCATTAAACCTGTTGGCGAACGGGTTATAGATGCTCATATCCATATAACCCCCGGTAAGGTAAAAAAAGCCCTGGAAGTAATGGATGACAATAACATCCGTTATGGCCTGGTGATTGCTTCAATTTCGGGGAATGACAATGACATGTATATGGGAGACAGAGCATTTTATGAACTTATTGAAGCTATAAAACCATATAAGAATCGTTTGGGTCTTCATTATACTTATGACTGGTCATTGGCGGAGACTGATCCTGATTTTTTCATCAAAGCGCCGGATATGCTGGAAAAAGCTGTTAATGCCGGAGCAATAGGGCTTAAAAACCTGAAACAGCTTGGCCTGAATGCCAGGGATCATGAAGGCAAGCTAATTGCGATTGATGATCCCAGGTTGTTCCCGATATGGGAACGGGCTGGAAAGCTTGGAATTACTGTTGCATTTCATACAGGGGATCCTGTTGCTTTTTTTCAGCCATGGGAACCCGGGAATGAACGGTGGGCTGAATTGGAACTTCATCCTGAATGGTCATTTGCTGACCGTAAGAAGTATCCACCGCTTGAAACATTATTTGTCCAGGCAGGAAATGTGTACAGGAAGTTTCCGGAAGTTCAGTTTGTCGCGGTTCATGTGGCAGGTTATTCGGAAAATATTAAGGCTGTAAGTACCTGGCTTGATGAATTACCAAATCTCTCCGTGGATACGGCGGCACGGATAGGTGAACTTGGAAGACATACCAGTGATGAGGGGCATGAATTCTTTACAAGATATCAGGATCGTATAATGTTCGGAACCGATTTGGCATACTGGTCGGAGTGTGATGTCCAGGGTGCCGGGCCATGTAAAGATTTCACAATAGAAGAACACCGGAAATTTTACGAAATACACTGGCGTTACTTACAGACACGTGACAAGCAGTTTGATCACCCTACTCCAATACAGGGAAACTGGAAAATTGATGGTATCGGACTGGATGACCGGGTTCTTAAAAAAATATACTGGGATAATGCTTTCAGATTCTATAAGCTCGACAGGTTTAATGTATCATGAACGACTTGACCACTATATTCCGGCAGAATTACTTTCTTCCGGTCCGGGGCTTAAAATTTTTTAACCTGACAACACTTTAGTCAGATTATTGTTATTAGTTTTAAAAATTAATAAAACCGCCATGTCATTCACATTACAACCAGGTCAAAAGGCTTTGGATTTCACACTTCCGGCCACTGACGGAAAGAAGTACAGTTTATCGGATTTCAGCAAATATAAATACCTCGTTATATTTTTTACATGTAATCACTGTCCTTATGTTATCGGATCAGATGAGATCACAAGGGCAACTGCAGAAAAATTCATGAAAAAGGGAGTTGGTTTTGCAGGGATAAATTCAAACAGTGAACATACATATGCAGAGGATAGTTTCCCCAATATGGTCAGCAGGATGGAAAAACACCAATTCCCCTGGGTTTACCTTTATGACAAGGATCAGTCGGTTGCAAAAGCATACGGAGCCTTACGTACACCTCATTTCTATGTATTTGATGCTGAGAGAAAACTTGTCTATACCGGGAGAGGTGTCGACAGTCCCAGAGATACTTCGAGGATGACAGTTAATGATCTGGACAACGCACTTGAAGAACTCACTTCAGGAAAACAAATTTCCGTTCCGGTCACGAATCCGATAGGATGTAATATAAAATGGGAGGGAAGGGATGCTCACTGGATGCCTCCTGAAGCCTGTGATCTTGTTTGATTCTGAAGCAAGGAAGTGATCAACAAATAATTCATCTTAATAATTTTAATAACAATGATTTACAAAAAGGAAAAGCAGATTTTCGCAGCATTGATAATGGTTTTGATAATAATAATTCAGGCATCATGCACGAAAAAAAATCAATCAGATCTTTCTGCTGAAAGCATAATACCTAAACCGGTATCAGTTACTTCAACCGGAGATTTTTTTACCCTGAAGTCCAATACGACAATTTATGTCAAGGGAGAATCCTCTGAGCTCTTTAATATAGGACATTATCTTGCTGACAGACTGGCACCGGCAACAGGATTTAAGCTTGATGTAAAGACAACTTTCAATGAACCGGGAAACGGGTCCATCCTGCTTACATTATCTGGAGTGGGAGGAAACTCAAAGGAAGGCAGTTATGAACTTGCCATTACAAAGAAACAGATAAGGCTTTCTGCCAGAACTCATGAAGGGTTATTCTCAGGTGTGCAGACTCTCAGGCAGCTTTTTCCTGCTGCTATTGAAATGACCACACCGCAGGAAGGGCCATGGAAGATCGCAACAGGTACTATTACCGATTATCCTGAATATTCATACAGGGGAGCGATGCTCGATGTTGCCCGTCATTTTTTCAGCGTTGATGATGTAAGACGTTTTATTGATTTTCTTGCATATTATAAAATGAATATGCTGCACCTGCATCTGTCAGACGACCAGGGCTGGAGAATCGAGATCAAATCTTGGCCGAACCTTACAGTCCATGGGGGCAGTACACAGGTAGGAGGGGGTAACGGCGGATTTTATACCCAGGAGCAGTATTCTGCCATAGTCGATTATGCAAATGAATGTTTTATTACCATAGTTCCCGAAATTGATATGCCCGGACACACAAATGCTGCTCTGGCATCATATCCTGAGCTGAACTGTGATGGTAAGGCAAGACCGCTTTATACCGGCACGGAAGTGGGATTCAGCACACTTTGCACTGATAAAGAGATAACTTATAAATTCATCGACGATGTTGTAAGAGAACTTGCAGCTATTACACCGGGACCATATATCCATATCGGCGGCGATGAATCGCATGTAACGAAGGTCTCAGATTATATTCCTTTCATGGAAAAAGTTCAGGATATAGTAGCAAATCATGGAAAACAATCAATAGGCTGGGATGAGATTGCCCTGTCGTTGTTGAGATCAAACACAATTGCACAGCACTGGTCAAATGTTGAAAATGCAAACAAAGCTGTCAGACAGAGTGCAAAACTTCTTATGTCCCCTGCCAGCAAAGCCTATATTGACATGCAGTATGATAAAACAACGAAACTGGGACTACACTGGGCAGGATATATTGAAGTTGATGTTGCTTATAACTGGGATCCCGCTACGCTTGTCCCCGGAATAGGCAAAGAGCATATAATAGGTATTGAAGCTCCGCTCTGGACAGAGACTATAACCAATATTGACGAAATTGAATATATGGTATTCCCGCGACTTCCGGGTATCGCAGAGATTGGATGGACCCCTGCTGCATCACGTAGCTGGGATGAATATAAAGTGAGACTTGGTAAACACGGTGAAAGGTTTGAGGCTATGGAAATTGATTATTACAGATCTCCCCTCGTTACCTGGAGCACTCTTAAGAAATAATAATTCAATCTGTCAGCCACTTCTCTGAAAAGGAGGCATGAACAATATTTTTCAGGGAAGGCTGGCCTTCCGGGCCTGCGATCTGGTTTGTATAAGAAACATGTATTTTACCGTCACTTCCCTGGATAATTGCCGGATAATGCCCTCTTGTTTCGCTTCCCGGTTCGCCGTTCACCAGGATCTTCCTGTGAGGCCAGGTTATGCCTTCATCTTCTGACAGCCAAACAGAAAGGCGATATCTCCCTTCTTCAACATCATTGTGGACAAGGGCCCAGTTGCCGCTTTTTAAAACAACAACATCGGCAGCAGTTCCGGGATTAGGGATTTCGGAATCCTCAACCATATTCCAGGTTTTACCATTGTCGGACGATATGCTTCTGGCCAGTCTTTTGGGAGGGGGACCATTATCTCGCATATAAGCAACTATTGAATTATCTTTCCGGAGGGCAAGTGAAGGCTGTATTGAACCTGCTCCTACGATCGGTTCGCTGAAATGCCATGTTTCTCCCCAGTCGTCGGTAATTGCAATAAGTGAAAAATCAAAACCGTCGGAATAAAGCGGCAACAGCATTCTGTTACCGATGATCAGAGGCTTGTTGCGGCTTTGCCAGCCAATTCTCCGGTGAAGAGGAAAACCCAGCTCGGCTCTTATCTTTTCACCTTTTTCATTTGTTTCGGTTCCGGTGGCTGTAAACCTGGTTCCTTTGGCAATGGTGAAATACTGAGCCAGTGCTTTTTCCCAGAGTTCATCGGTTATGGGTCCGTTTTCTTTATTAATGAAGCCTTTTGCAACAAGGTCTTTATGAAATTCATCATATTTCCTGGTAAGATTCTGAACAAAAGGATCATTTTTCCCAATGCCGTCCGGAACACTACCGTCTGGTTTCATATGGATCATATCCTGCCATCTCCATTCGGGTGGTCCCGATTCCTGCAAATAATTTTCGCTGATCCTGTATTTCAGGATTGATGATTCCCACTGGTATGCCATTACGGTATACCAGACGAGCCACAGTCTTGATTTTCCATCCAGGAATAATACAGGATTTATATCCGGAAAATCCGGTACATCGGCCAGTATGAATGCTTCGCTCCATTTGCCTGTTTTGTGATCCCGTCTCGCACCTTTTATTGCGACATCATCGGATGTTCTTTCCCCGCTTCCGTGGAACCAAGCAACCATCAGGTCTTTATTGGGCAGTTCGACGATTGATGAGCCGTGGCAATGCAGTGCCTGGAACGGGAAAATGTGTTCAAGAACAAGAGTATCAGGTACAGCTGCATTGATTTTTGCCGGCTTCTTTTCGACGGAATTACATCCACTTAGAAAAGTTAAAAGTATAAGAATGAAGCAGAAAGATAACAGGTTGCTTCATAGTTGTGAGTTTTAATAAAGATAAGGCAAAATGAAGAAATCAAAACGGGTTTATGAATGAAAGATATAAGATCTGATAAAATTGAACTTGAAAAAGGCAGTTTGCCGGCAGGGATTTATATAATTGAACTGAAAGGGACTAAAGTATACAGAAATAAGATTATTATCAGATAAGATATTAATACAACTCTGAAGGAGGTAAATTATCCTTTCATACTATTCTTTGACACTCCATAAAGTACTTAGTGATATTCCAATCACTTTGTTTCTCATTTCCATATCATTTTTGGGAGATACATTCCTCAAGCCGGTTCCATACTGAATTGTGAATACATGTGACTTAATGTTTAATGCAATGCCAACATTAAATCCAAAATCCAAAACTTTTAAATCTTTACTTTCCCGTGATCCTAAGGTCAGTGTTTTATATCCATCATCAGATTTATAACCGCCGAAGGCAGCTGCAAAATACGGGCCTGCAAACAGGGATAATGTGGTTGAACGCCAGGTATAATTGTAAGCGAAGTTGGATGGAATTTCAAGATAAGACGGTGCTAAGGAGAAATCAACATTATTCATTGCATAATCGGTGCCTTTGGAACTGAATAAGAAACCTGACAGAAAAGTATAATGTTCGCTTAGGGAAATCTCATAATTTACACCGAAGTGAACGCCAAACGGTGTTTCGGCTTTAATGTTATTACCCTGGTAATTAACAGACATTGTTGTCATGTTGATACCCCATCTGTATCCTGACTTTATCTGGGAACTTAAATCTGAGGAACTGATAAAAAAGATGATTATCAGAGAAAATATCGGAAGATTGTTCAATATGTTCCTGATATAGATCATATATATAAGAAACATTTATATTTACTGGTAAATATAATCTGATTAATTCATATACTTCAAAAAGACAAACAGTAAAAGGTTCAGGATATTTTGTACGCAATCATTAAAATCAACTTTGCAAAAAATGATAATAGTGAGCAAATTCATGAACAATAAAGGTTAAATCATAATATAATCCTGACTATGAAAAAATTTCTGCTTATAAATTTGCTGATATCCTGTCTTGGGGTATTTTGCCTCGCCCAGGATAGTAATCTGAATATAATCGTAATCGGGGCCCATCCTGACGATTGTGATGTCGTTGCAGGAGGTACTGCTATCCTTTATTCGAAACTTGGACACAAGGTAAAGTTCATATCAATGACTAACGGCGATGCCGGCCATCAATCAATGGGAGGTGGGGCTCTGGCAAAAAGACGTATGCTTGAGGCTCAGGAAGCTGGTAAACGGTTCGGTGTGGAATATCTTGTAATGGATAACCATGATGGGGAACTGATGCCAACCCTGGAGAACCGTCTGAAAATAATAAGGGAAATAAGGAAATGGAATGCCGATATGGTTATTACCCATCCACTCGATGATTACCACCCCGACCATCGATATACAAGTATTCTTGTACAGGATGCATCATATATGGTTATCGTCCCCAATGTTGCCCCCGACACGCCTCCTCTTAAAAAGAATCCGGTATTCCTTTATATGGGATCTTCATCTCCCGATATTGCGGTTGATATAGATGCTGTTTTCGACCAGAAAGTATATGCCACATCAGCTCATGAATCTCAATTCTTCGAATGGATGCCCTGGACTGAAGGAGCTCTTGATAAAGTACCTGCAGGTAAGGAAGAGAGGCTTAAGTTTCTTGCGTCATGGTTCAGCCCCTTAAGTACATCTGAAATAGAGTGTCTGAAGAAATGGTATGGCGAATCACGAGGCAATAAGGTTATCCATGCGGAAACCTTCCGCTATGCTCCTTATGGAAGAAGACCTTCAGAAGAAGAAACGAGGAAATTATTTCCAATGATAAAATAAATCCAGCTATGAATTCATCACGCCGTTCATTTATCCGTAACACCGGTATGGCAGTTGCCGTAGCCGGTATGGGATTGTCATGCACCGGGGAGAAAAAGACTCCCGCAAAAGAAACAGATGTTAGTTCTAAAAAGATCCGCAGGAACAGAATAGGGATTTCCACCTATTCTTTCTGGCAGTTCAATGGTCCGAAAGAAAATGTGCCAATAGAAGGATGCATTGAAAAAGCAGCTGCAATGGGTTTCGACGGGATAGAATTCCTGTTGAGGCAAATGCAATCGGAAGAGAACAGCTATCTTCAAAAACTTAAAAGACTCGCATTCCACGCAGGGCTTGATATAATGGGATTTTCTACCCATCAGGGATTCATTTACCCCGATAAGAAAACAAGGGATGAGCAGGTGGCGCTGACAATTCAGCAGATAGAACTTGCTTATCAGCTCGGTATTCCTACCATGCGACTCAATACGGGAAGATGGAATACAACCGCTTCTTTCGATGATCTGATGGCCAATAAGGGGATTGAGCCAGTCCTTGAAGGCTTCACAGATGAGCAGGGATTTGAATGGGTGATAGATTCGATTGCACAATGCATGCCAACGGCAGAAAAATGCGGTGTGGTACTGGGACTTGAAAATCACTGGGGTCTTGGCCGGACTGCTGAAGGAGTTTTAAAAATTGTCGATGCTATAAATTCACCATGGTTGCAAATAACCTCCGATACAGGCAATTTTCTTGAAAACCAGTATGAACAGCTCGAAATGATGGCTCCGAAAACTTTCCTGGTACAGGCCAAGACCTATTTCGGAGGGGGGAAATGGTATACTCTCGATATAGATTATAAACGGGTCGCTGAAATATTCAGAAAAGTTGACTACAGGGGTTATGTGTCACTCGAATTTGAAGGCAAGGAGGATCCCCTTACAGCAATTCCCAGGAGCCTTGAAATCCTGAGGGAAGCATTTACGTGGGAAGAGTAGCAGTGATAAGCCTGAATGGTGCCCGAAAATATTATTACATCTAAAAAAGAATTCATTATTTTAATGAAATGAAAAAATCATTACTGCTTTTATTATCCGTTTTTTTCTGCATTTACTGCAGTGCACAGAAATATGAACTTTCATCGCCCGACGGTAAGCTGAAAGCTGAAATAGAGATCAACAATGGGATCTTTGCCCATCTTAATAAAGGAGGATCTGAAATTGTAAGACTGGAGAATCTTTCTCTCGAAGCTAAGGTAATCAGTCAGCAGAATTCAAAATTTAAGGTGCAGAAAGCAACCCGAAGATCTGTAAATGAAATAATAAAACCGGAAATAAGGGAAAAGGCTTCGGAAATTGTCAACGCATTCAATGAGATGGAATTAAAATTCAGGGCAGGCTATGCAGTAACATTCAGGTTATTCAATGAAGGGCTTGCCTACCGTTTTGCCACATCATTAAAAGAAGATTTGATAATTGACAGGGAAAACCTGAATATAGTACTGATGACGAATGATTCTGCACGGTTTCAGTCATCAGAAGGTTTCAATTCTCCTTATGAAACACCTTATGAATTTAAAAGTCTGGCGGGAATTGAAAAAGGAAGGCTTTGTAATCTCCCGTTTCTTGTTGAAAAAGTGAATGGATCATTCCTGATGATAACTGAAGCAGATCTTTATAATTATCCGGGTTTATGGTTAAGGGGAAGCGGACAGGAGCAGCTTACAGTTGCGAATCCTCCATATCCGGAATCATTTGCAACCAAAGGGAATGCTTATGTTCAGGGCCAGGTTGCAGGAACCTTTAACTTCATTGCAAAGGTGCAAGGGACCCGGACATTTCCGTGGCGGATCTTTGCAGTTGCAGATAATGAGAAGGATCTGATATCGAACAACATGGTTTACCTTCTCGCATCTCAATGTGCAATACCTGATGTCTCATGGATAATGCCCGGAGTTGTGATGTTTGACTGGTGGGCAAAACATAATATTTACGGGGTCGATTTTAAATCGGGAATAAATACCGAAACAGCAAAATACTTTATCGATTTTTGTGCAGAACACGGATTCAGGTATTTTCTTTTCGATGACGGATGGTGCGCGGGAGACAATATACTTACACCGGTTCCCGGATTGAATATGGAAGAAGTCACTTCATATGGAAGATCAAAAGGTGTGGATGTAATGTTATGGGTTATATGGAAAACACTTGAAAAACAATGGGATGAAGCTTTCAGTCTGTTTGAACTTTGGGGGATAAAAGGTATTAAGATGGATTTTATGAACCGCGATGACCAGCTTATGGTTGAGTATTATGAAAGAGTTGCCCGCACTGCAGCGGAAAAGAAAATGGTTGTTGATTTTCATGGAGCTTACAAGCCATGTGGATTACGCCGGAAGTATCCTAATGTACTTACCCGGGAGGCGCTTATTGAATTTGAGTATAATGGCTGGACCGATCAGGCCAACCCGGAACATCATAATCTTTTACCCTATATACGGATGTTTGCCGGCCCGATGGATTATATCCCGGCTACAATGCGCAATTCAACTAAGGAGAATTTCCGGCCAATTGGCGATTACCCTATGGGGCTAGGAACCCGTGCCCATTCAATGGCACTGTTTGTCATCCTAAACAGTCCTATGACTATGCTTCCAGATTCTCCCTCTGACTACTACCGTGAGAAAGAGTGTACGGAATTCCTTACAAAAATCCCTGTTGAATGGCATGAGACACGTTTGCTCGCAGGGGAAATTGCAAGGTATACCGTTCTCGCCAGGAGGTCGGGGAAAAACTGGTTTGTCGGGGCAATAACCAACTGGACTAAACGAGATCTTGATCTGAAAACGGATTTTCTGGCTCCCGGCAGATACAGGCTTGAAGCGATAATTGATGGTATTAATGCAGATAAGAGAGCCGAAGATTACAGGAAGATTGAAATGGTCTTCAATGCCGGAGATAATTTAAGGATTAATCTTGCCCCGGGAGGAGGCTGGGTGGCAATAATAAGGCCATCTGAATAAATAATCAGAGCTTATAAGTATAACAGCGAAAACCGCGAAGAGGGCAATATATTTTTATTAAAAAAATCTTCGCATTAAATAAAAAGATTATTATGAACAAATCATTGTATGCAGTATTAATAATTGCCATTTTCGTTTCGTGTACTTCTTCACAGAAAAAGACAGAGAAACTATTGGCAGAACAGATTCAGGGCAATGAATATTTTTCCTTTACAAAGCAGAAAGCTCTGGAGATAATGAAAAGCGGGTTCAACGCCGGTGATGGTTATCGTGAAGTATGGATAAGAGATTACAACACTTTCATTGAACTTGCCGCCGAAGTACATCCTTCTTCTGAACTAAGGGAAAATCTCATGGTGTTTTTCCGGATGCAGGGTGAGGATGGAAATATTATTGATGGATTCACTCCCATTGACACAGTAGGGAAAGTTGCTTATGATTTTTATTACACCGATCTGGAACCACGTTATGCCGGGCATAAAAATTCGGTGGAAACCGACCAGGAATCATCATTGGTACAGGCCGTTTATAAATATATTCAGCTTACATCCGATGCGTCAATACTATCAGAACAGGTTGCAGGAAGAAGCGTAGCAGAACGGCTTGAATGGGCAATGCAATACCTTATTGATCACCGCTTTAATAAGGAATACGGATTGATTTTCGGAGCTACCACGGCCGACTGGGGAGATGTACAGCCCGAACACGGGTGGGGTGTGGACTGGGATGAGAACACCCATCCGGCAATTGATATTTATGATAACGCAATGTTCATTATTGCTCTTGATAATCTGATTAAAATGGTTCCTTCGGCCAGAGAAAAATGGTTTCCCGTTAAAGAAATGGTTTCGGGAAATGTGAGGAAATATCTCTGGGATGATAAGAATCAGAAGTTCATTCCGCATATCTACCTGGAAAAGGGATCTCCCTTTCCTGATGATTTCGATGAAAATCAGATATATTATTTCGGCGGAACGGCAATTGCAATTGAAGCAGGTCTGCTTTCTAAGGAGGAAATAAAAAGTTCAATTGATGAAATGGTAAAAAGAGTAAAACTTGCCGGAGCCGCATCAATAGGGCTAACATTATATCCTCCATATCCGGAAGGTTTTTTTGTCAACAAGATCATGAATCCGGAATACAGTTACCAGAACGGAGGAGACTGGACCTGGTTTGGAGGGAGGATGATCCAGCAGCTGATCCGTTACGGATTTGTGCAGGAAGCTTACGAGCAGGTTCAGCCAATGGTAAAGCGGGTGAAAGGAAATAATGGTTTTTATGAATGGTATTCTGTCAATAATGAACCCAGAGGCTCCGGTACTTTCAGGGGGGAAGCAGGTGTCCTTTTCAAGGCAATTATTATGTTCGAAGATTTTGCAGAAACAGCAAAACAGAATAACTCAGGTCCTTTTTAAGGCTTAAAACAACCACTGTAAATCTATGATCTTAGAACAGACTTATAACCTGTTAAAAAGCCGGTATAAAAACAAATTTGAGAATCTGATTGTTTCAGATATCAGGATAGGTATTTATCTCACTGCAGTACGACTTTCTGATGGTAGTATCGGAACTGCATCCACCCTTACCGGGGAGCATCCTTTCTGCAAAAAGAGCAACAGGGATTTTGGTGATTTATCGCCGCTTAAAATTAAAGGACAAAAGGTGGTTGAAATCCTTGAATCAAAAAAAAGCTCACCGGTTATTTCTTCAATAAAAACAGCGGTTCTGAGTGCCATATCTTCCGAAATAATTATTTCCGGGAATTATAATATTGTTGAAGATTGTGATCCGATAGATCTGACAGATCTTAGTCCCGTTAAGACTATTACAATTGTTGGTGCATTTCAATCATATATAAGGAAGATATCCGGAACAGGGAATAAGCTTTATGTTCTCGAGTTGAGTGAGAATGCCCTTCCTCCGGAACAGAAGAAGTATTTTGTTCCTTCGCGGGATTACAAATCAATTCTTCCTGATTCGGATATTATCATTATAACCGGCCAGACACTTGTGAACGGAACGATAGATGATCTGCTGAAAGTAATTTCCCCGGAGGCTCATGTTATTATAACCGGCCCTTCAGGCAATATCCTGCCGGATATTCTGTTTCAGAATAAAATCAGTATAATTGGGGCGATAAGGATCACAGATCCTGACACGCTGTTTAATATTGTAAGTGAAGGAGGGGCCGGGTTTCACCTTTATGAGTATTGTGCCCGTAAAATATGCATCCTGAGAGGAAATGAAGTACAAATTAAGTGAAAAGTGGATAAAGGCTTCAATTGCCGGCACAATCTGGGCTGCATCCGAGATTGTTCTCGGTAGTTTTCTTCATAATCTGAGGGTTCCTTTCAGCGGGAATATCCTTACTGCCATCGGAATAATAATTCTTATATCGATCAGTTATATCTGGCGTGAGAGGGGCATTTTCTGGCGTGCCGGCCTGATCTGTGCTATTATGAAAACAATGTCGCCGAGCGCCATCATCTTCGGGCCGATGATCGCAATAGTCGCCGAATCACTTCTTCTTGAATTTTCAGTAAGGATTTTTGGCAGGAACATGGCAGGTTTAGTTATAGGCGCCATGCTGGCTATGTCGTGGAACCTGTTCCAGAAAATAGCCAATTACATAATTTCTTACGGATCAAATATTGTTGAGGTATACAACAGCCTCCTGAGGTTTGCACAGAAACAGCTTAATATTCAGACCGATATTGTATGGCTTCCGATAATTATTCTCCTTGTTATTTTCGCACTGTTCGGACTGCTGGCAGGGATTATCGGTATTATTGTGGGAAGGAAAATGCTTAAGCAACCTGCACCTGAATTTTCTGTCAGCCGGAATAATGCTTACGCAGGGAACAGAAAAAATTCAGGTGGGGATTTTAAATATTCGCTTGCATGGTTGTTTCTTGATATTACTTTATTGGTTTGTTCATTTCTCTTGATTTATTACACACCATGGTATGTGTGGAGCATTGTTATAACAGGAATTGTGGTCCTGTGGTCAATACGCTATAAACGGGCTTTCCGCCAGATAATGAGACCCGGATTCTGGATATTCTTCATTTTTATTACATTATTAACCGCTTTTGCTTTTACTGTTGCTCAGGGGGGGAGTATTTCATGGATGGAAGGGCTTCTTACAGGGATCCAGATGAACTTCAGGGCTGCAGTCATTATTACCGGATTTGCCGTCCTGGGAACTGAATTGTACAATCCTGTGATAAGGGATTTTTTCCAGAAGACTGCACTTAAAAACCTTCCGCTGGCCCTTGAACTTTCTGTAGAAAGTCTGCCAATGTTCATCGGATCAATACCGGATCTTAAAAGCCTGGTCAGAAAACCTGTCTCAATATTTTACAGCGTGTTATCTCAGGCCGACCGGCGGTTGACAGAGTTAAAATATGGAAGTAATGCTGCAAGGAAGATATTCATTGTCTGCGGACCTGTAGGAGGTGGGAAAACAACTTTTACAAGGAATATAACAGAGTTCTTAAAGGATCAGGACATTAATTCTGAAGGAATACTTTCAGAACGTATTATGGCAGGATCAAAGACAACAGGATATGATATTGTTGATATAGCAACCGGGAAACGGGAAATATTTCTCAGAGAGGATGGAAATTCAGGAGAAGAAACAATCGGAAAATTTTATATCTATCCCGCAGGTCTTGAAACAGGCAGATCAATTCTTGAAACCCTGGTCTCAGAAAAAACAGGGATCGTGATAATTGATGAAGTGGGGCAGCTGGAACTTCAGGGAAGAGGCTGGTATAATTCAATAAGTGAATTACTCGACAAATCCCCTAACCATATATTAATGACTGTAAGGGATAAGTATGTTGATGAGGTCAAGAAAAAATGGAACCTCACTGAAGCCATCATATTTAATGTTCCGGATAACAATAACAGAAAAGCAGGCTGGCTGATCTATCAGCAGATAAAAAACTGATAAATAGTTATTTAACCACAAAGAGCACTAAGTACACACAAAGGGAAACAAAGGTATTTTCACAGAATTAAGTTAATGATTCGTTATACCCTTAGTGCTCTTTGCGATATCCTTCGTGGTCTTTGTGGTTAAGTGAAAAGAAATATTTTAAAAGACAAAATTCAATAATCTGTTCACTATTCCTGCAAGGAGGATTGCAAATACAATTTCGATTATACAGACAGCCAGAGCCTTCTTCCATCCGAATTCTTTCCATAAAACCGAAATAGTAGCCACACAGGGGACATAGAACATGCTGACCACTGCCAGGGTTATCATTTGCTGTGATGTGAGTACTTCGGCGAATTCCGTTGTTCCCAGGTAAGCTGCCAGCATAACAAGTATCAGTTCTTTTCTGAGTATCCCGAATATCAGAAGTATTCCGGTTATTGCCGGAAGGCCCAGCCAGGTTACTGTTACCGGACTGAGAAATGATGAGATTGCCGGCATCCACCCTGCAAGGTTAATAGCCTGAATTACTATTCCGGAAATTATGACTATCGGTGCAGCTATATAAATAAATTCTTTGAGTGCATCCCAGGTCTGGTAGAGTATTGATTTCAGCTGTGGTGTTTTATAATCGGGCATGGACATGATAAGTTCCACCGGCTCACCGGGAAGAATTTTAGATGATAGTTTACCGGCAAGAAAGATGATTATTGTTGCAAAGAGATATAAGCCCAGAGCCCACAAGAGGCCGACATATTTTCCGACAAGGCCAAATACTATTACCGATACAGCCGAACATGGGACAAGAGTTACCAGAACTGCAGTAATGAACCTTTCCCTTCTTGATTCCATTATTCTGCAAGAAAGACAACCGGGTACATTACAACCTAATCCTATTATGAAAGAGATACATCCCTTTCCGTGAATTCCCATTTTATGCATAAGGTTATCCATGAGGAATGAAATCCTTGCCATATAACCCCATTCTTCAAGTATATACAGAAATATATAAAAAGGAAGAATATATGGCAGGGCAATCTGAACGAGCGCAAGAACCCCTTCAATGGCCGACCATCCAAGGGCAGCAATAAATGTAACTCCCAGGTTATTGTTCCACAATTCGTGCCAGTTCCGGAAAAGCTGGTCCAGATTTGATGAAAGCCAGTTTCCAAAACTGAAAACGGAAAAGAACATTGCCCCGACTATCAGCATCATCACCAGATAACCTGAAAACCTGTGTGTGGTGATAATATCCAGCCAATCGTTCACCGACATCTTTTTGTGAGGTGTCATTGTCACGATTTCCCTTGTTATCTGAGAAGCAAGATGACTCCTTTCATCAGCGATCACCAGAGAGGAATCATGTCCGTGAATTTCCTCAAGCCGGGTTTCAAACAGCTTTGTTTTTTCGATGATCGCGGAATTTAATTCCCGGATCAACTTTACAATTTCATTATCTTTTTCAATAAGTTTTATAGCGATCCATCTGTCAGGATATGGAAGTTGAACATCTTTTAATTCATCTGAAAGCTGACTGATGCAATTTTCAATCTCCTTGCCATAATTCAGTATCCCCCTGTCATTTTTACCTTCTTTGAGTTCAATGACTTTATCCATCAGTTCAGTAAGACCCGTTCCACGCGAAGCTACAGTCGCAATTACAGGTGTCTTGAGTATTTTCTGAAGTTTCGCGACATCGATTGTTATACCTTTTTTTCTGGCAATATCGATCATGTTAAGGGCGACAATAACCCGGCAGCCAAGCTCAAGGAGCTGAAGTGTAAAAATGAGATTCCTTTCCAGGTTGGTTGAATCGATAATGTTAATTACCACATCGGGTTTATGCTTGATGATATAATCTCGGGCGATTAACTCCTCAACCGATAATGTTGTCAGTGAATATATACCTGGGAGATCAAGTACGTCAATTGTATAGTCTTTATAATACAATGTCCCTTCAAGCTTTTCAATTGTCTTTCCCGCCCAGTTGCCTGTATGCTGATGTAATCCGGTGAAATAATTGAAAACTGATGTTTTGCCGGTATTACCCTGGCCGGCCAGAACAACATTTATCTTTTTAACCTCATTCATTTTAGCCCCACAAATATCTTCGAAGCCAATCCTCTCCCCAGAACCAGTTTGGATCCTGCAACCTCAACCTGCACAGGTCCTGAAAATAAGGACCGTCTTAATACAGTTATAATGGTTCCCGGACTTATTCCCAGATCAGCCAGCCGTTTTGTCAGGTTCTTGCCGCCGTTCAGGGATACAATGGTTCCGGACTGGCCATCTTCCAATTCAATGAGGCTTATATTATTTTTATTATGTTCCATCTGTAATTATGTATGTTGATATGAGCATATATTCAATTATTATTCAGAAAAATCATTTATCTTCCACATGTCTTAATCCTTCTGCAAAAAGATTGTTTATGTGGATATCGTCGAGTGAATAATACGTCACTTTGCCTACTTTGTTATATTTCACCAGTTTCATATTTCTTAATGTCCTTAGTTGATGGGATATTGCCGAATTGGTGGTCCCTATAATTGAAGCGATATCACTTACGCATAATTCATTTTCCTGACTAAGGGCAAATATGATCTTGGTGCGTGTGGGATCGCTCATAGCCCTGAAAGTTTCGGCCAGGTAGTGAAAGAATTTTTCGGATTTCATCTTGCTCTTCACCGACTTAACCTTCTTTCCTTCAATGAATATAGTTCCGGATGAATCTGGTTTTTTCTTTAACATTTAATAACATATATGAACAATTGTTCAATCGTTTGGCAAATATAATTAATTTGGTGAGAGTATACAGTTCCGGTGAAAATATTATTTTGAAGCTTTACGAAGTGACATTTTAACAATACCTTTGTGTCCTTTGTGATTTCCTTCGTGCTCTTTGTGGTTAAACAACAATGCTTACTCAACCACAAAGAGCACTAAGGTTAGCACAAAGAGCACGAAGTTAAAAGTTTACTATAATAAGAAAACTCAGGAATTAATACTGTTAAAGTACTGTAAAGTATTAGTTATATCGGAGTTATAACGATCTTTTTAAAGAATATCTCAGCGCCTTCCGACTGTATTTGTATTTTACCCTTATGAGGCTTAACATCAAAAGCCTGATTAACCAGAACGCCGTTAAGCCATATATGTATCTCGTTTCCCATTACAATACATTCAATCTTATTCCATTTTCCGACAGGTTTCTCTATATCATTTTTACCCCGGAAATCTTTAACATCTTTCCATTCCGGATCGCGGCCGAACCAGTTTATCCGTCCGGAGTTTATTGTGACTTTGCTTCCCTCAGGCTTAAAAATATATGAATTACCCTGTTTTTCAGGAGCAACAGGAGAGGTTATTGAGTATTTGCTGCTTCCGTCCCCGACAACAATAAAATCGCCAGTTCCTCCTTCAATGATCTGGCATTCTATTGAATACATCCAGGTGCCCGAAGAGGCTCCGTCTTCCCCGACTGAATGTAACAAAATCCCGCTGTCTCTTGTCTTATCGGTTCTGGGAGAGTAAGTCTGATCACCCCATTTGAACTTCACGGTCAGCTTATAGTTTTCAAATTCATCATTTGTGGTTATGCAGCCAAATTCTTCACCAGAGATCCTTATCATTCCATTATTAACTGTAAAAACATTCAAAGGATCAGTATTTTTTCCTTTCTCCTTTATGTAAGTATACCAGCCATCAAGGTTTCTGCCGTTAAACAATCTGATACTTATTACTCCGGGTTTCTTTTCCGGCAATTCAGACAGAGCTGAATTTTTATCCGGAGGGTTTGAATTTACAGGGATAATAAAAATGGCAAAGAACAGGACTATCAGGTATTGTTTTTTCATAGATATTCAGATTACTCGATTGTAAAGATAATTATTCTATTGGCATAGGTCGGTTTTCTTACTTTTTCGGATCAATCGTAAACATTTATCGGTATAAATGGCCGCTACCGTAAACGATGCAAATACAGCAAGATACCATAATACATTACCGAGGTTGATTTTCTTTCCGCCCCTGAATTCTCCTCTTTCCCTGCCACCGCTTTGTCTGAAACCTTCATCAGTGGGGATTCTTCCGCTTCGTTCACTGAATTCCTGCGGAAATTCCCGTCTCAGGCTGTCAGGGAAATTTCTGTCCCTTATTCCGGGTCCTCTTCCGGCGAATCTTTCCCGGATGCTGTCCGGAAAATCCCTCATCGGAGATCCTTCGAATCTTTCGCCGGGTCTTTGCCGTCCTTCAATACCTTCAGCCCTTTCCAGCCTTCTTTGATCCCTGAACCCGCCATGGCCTCTGCCATCATCCTGATCATGCCCGATTCTTCCTTCAGTCAACTGACCTGAATTCAGTTTGAATATCCATACGCTGCTTTCCCAGTAATTCAGTTTCCTGAGTGCTATAACTCCGGTAACCAGAATGGCAACAGATAATATCGCAAAGCTAATTTTTCTCACCATTGTTAGTCTTTTTAAGATTTAACCTTTGAAGGACCCAGTTCCAGTGTAATCCCAGGTGGATGCCGAACAGTGCAAGTGTGATAAATGAAGAGCTTGTATGCATCACTCTCCAGAACATCCTTGAACCGCCCAGATTGAGCCACGAAAAATCGATAGTCCTTGCAATGGCTATTCCGCTGAGGATCATCAGTGTTATGCCGGCCAGCAACAATATATCAAGTACATAATTGAACCTGGCTCTCCCGCTGCATTTCCTGAAAAAGCCAAGGGATACTTTCTTTATCCAGTTCCAGTTGAGTAACTTATGTAGAATAAAAGGCAGACCAATAATCAGTCCGGCCCATTCATGGAACGAGATTCCGTAAAAAGACCTCGGATCCATAAGTAAAAGCATTACAATTGTTATACAGAGAGAAAGAATAAATTTCAGACTATTCATGATAAATCTTTGAATTTACTTAACTGACAACTTAAGGAATATTAATATTCCCATCAAATAAATCTCATGATTACCTTATTAACGCGTAATATTTTAATATACTGTTAAAAATGTGTATTTTAGCATTGATAATTTAGACCCGGAGGTTAATTAGCTATTTTTATGTTAGATAACCAGAAGGATTTTTATTGTATAAAATGAAAACTGTTTATTCCGGACTTGTCGGTTTTATTCTGCTTGTATCGGGTTGTGTGGAAAGCAATCCGGAAATCAGGGAGGAAACAGAAAAAGAGCATTCACTCTTAACTGAATTACAGGCCTTTTATGACATTTCTTCACTTCCTTTATTTTCAGACAGTACATATTGTGCCCAGGTTTCATCATGGGATACTACCGGCGGGAATGACGATGGCTTTGGCGGCACTTACTCTTTCTTAAGGAAAAATATCGACGGCTCACTTGTCATCTTTGATCAGGAAGGTAGCGGTGTGATAAACAGGATCTGGACACCCACTCCAACTGAGGATACTCTTGATTTTTATATTGATGATAATCAAAAACCGGCATTTTCAATCAGGTTCATGGATCTTTTTTCCGGGAACCATTATCCGTTTATCATGCCTTTATGCGGGAATCAGCTTGGAGGTTATTATTGCTATCTGCCTGTTCCTTTTGAAAAAAGTTGTAAGATTATATTAAGGGGTAAAAGGATTCAGTTTCACCAGATCCAGTACCGTCTGTACCAGGCGGGTGCAAATGTAAAAAGCTTTAATCCAAATCTTAATGATCCGGAAAAAGAGGTTCTGAAGAAGATCGCTGATCTGTGGAACAAGGAAGGGAAAAAGGTATCTGATTTTCACGAGGGCAAAATCTCCGAAAAAAGCGGGCAGTTTGAGATCAGTCCCGGTGAAACAGTGACAGTATTCAGATATAACAAAGGAGGACGAATCCTTGGTCTGGAAATCGGGCCCTCAGGCAGTTTTGAAGGAATAATAAAAAGTACTGATTTAAGGATCACCTGGGATGGAGAAAAAAATCCGGCAATATATTGCCCTGTAGCCGACTTTTTCGGATATGCCTTTGGTAAAGAATCCATGCAGAGCCTTCTGCTGGGGAGTCGTGGAGAAATAAACTATTGTTATTTCCCCATGCCTTTTGATAAGAGTGCAACGATTGAATTAGTCAATAGGAGAAATGAGTCTTCACCAATAAATCCTTTACAGATTTTTGTAAGGATATACTATTCTGATGAAAAGAGAGATCCGCAGACAGAAGGGAAGTTTTATACCTCCTGGGACAGAATAAAAAAATCAGTTCCGGGTGATCCTCATATTTTTCTGAATGTGAAAGGGAAGGGCCATTATGTAGGTACTATCCTTCAGGCACAGGGTTTGCAGGCAGGAATGACATATTTCTTTGAAGGAGATGATTCGGCATCCATTGACGGGAGTTTCAGAATACACGGTACGGGTTCGGAAGATTATTTTAACGGAGGATGGTATGCTCTGATGGATCGATGGGATGGCAGAATGAGCCTGCCGTTGCATGGTGCGCTCGATTATTCACTTCCTTTTTGCAGAACCGGTGGATACAGGTTTTATATTTCAGACAAGTTATCCTTCTCAGAAAGTATTTACATTGATATTGAGCATGGACCGACAGGTAACAGGTTCCCGGTTGATTACGCATCGCTTGCATTTTATTATTCCGGCTCGCCTGTTCCGGAATATACTGAACCGGTAAATGATCTGGCAACTGTTTTCCTGCCGGACACCCTGACGATTTATCCTCAATTAATGGATTATAACATTTCCGGAAACATGGATATCATGACAACATGGAAATATGGTACAGGAGGAGAGAGCTTTATTTTTACTCCCGGAGATGATGCTGGTTTGCGGATCTCACTGGAGGAAATTCCCATCGACCGGTATAGGTTATATTTTGATGTTGTAAAGAGACCTTCGGGCTGTGATTTTTCTGTATGGCAGCGTCAGACACAAGTCTCTGACTGGATAAGCACTTATTCAGATGTAGAAGAGAGAGTTAAGGAGATATACATTTCTGATCTCGGTCTGCTTGATATCATTAATACAATAACAATCCGTTTTAAGACCGGCGGGCAGAAGAACAGCCTGCTTTTAAACAGGATCATTCTGATTAAAAACCGATAAAAAATGTCAGTCATGAAATATGCAGCAACTATCCTTCTTTTAATAATTTCTGTTACCGCAACAGGTCAGAAAAAGTTATCGAATGTCGAATTTATTGATTACAAACGACAGGTTCTCCTGGCAAAGAAAGATGCAATGAAGGCGCAGGGGAAGCTTAATGCCGGAGATATAATAGGTGCCGGATGTGACCAGGGGGCATGCTGGTTTGAAATAGATTATAAAGGCCGGAAAGTAAAACAGAATGTAGGTGACGATATCACCGAACTAACTGTTTATGAATTTGATTTCAGTGCGGATGCTGATCTTGAGCTGGTTGTGATAAATGATTTTAAAGCGACTGCTTTCCTTTATGTCTTTTCATACAGTAAGGGAATAGTCCAGAAACTGTTTGAAAAGGAAATTAAGTCCGATAGGGTTGTTATTAAGAAAGATTACATTGAATATTATGAGCCGGGGGGCAAGGAATCAATCTGGCATTATTATTTCGGAAGATTCTGGCTTATGACGCCTTATGAGATCCCGTGACAAAATAATTTTCATAACGGAAATATAACTCATCATCCGGGAACTGATCTCAGGAATGTCCCCCGACAATAATTCTCATCATTTTCAGATTCAGTACAATGAATCGCCAGGCCTGCCAGAGGATGTTCCGCCGCCAGAAAAGTGTTGATTTTGTTGGAAGGGGAGGGTAGGATTCGTCATAATAAGCACGTACAATATTTTTTGCCATAGTTAAGGATTTTAAGAAAGTTTATAGAGAGTGTCATTCAGGGATCAGCCACCAGAACGGATATCCTTTTGCTTTGTGTATAAACATATAATGAAGTAATAATTTCATCCAGTGACCTGCAAGACCGGCTTCTCCGACAGTGTAGGCAAGATCTCTTCCCCATTGTGGATATTTCTGCCAGTCAGGGACAATGGGGAAAACAGTCATTGTAGCTGCATTCCCTTTTATAATGCCGTACCCGGCTGAGACGATACAGGCAGCTCCCATTTTTCCCATTGAAGCTTTATGTTTTAATTCGGGTTTGCCGGTTTTTATCTGTTCAACCAGATTAAGAGCCACAATTTTACCGATCACTCCCGAAGGCATTCCTGTTCTTGGGGGAGCCGGAGTAATAAGCATTCCACTGGGGCTCTTCATTGGCTTTGATATCTGATGAGGAGGAGCAAATGCAATGCCCGGGGCATAAATGTTGGGATATACAGGATTCTGATAAGTAGAAGGCCAGTCCTCAACTGACCAATCCCCGAACTCTTTGGGTGAGTAGTCTGCATCAACTTTCATAAAGCCATTCGGGGCAAATAATTGTGAAGAGATATCTTCACCTTTCCTGTTAAAAGCTTTTAATCCGACACCTGAGAAAGCCGGGATGAGCATGGCAAAATCAAAACCAATAGTTTTCCTTTCACCTTCAAGTGTTTCATAATGGACCAATCCTTCTTCAACTTTAAAGACTCCCGCTCTTTTGATCCATTTAATCCCATATTCTGCGAGGATGGATTCGCTGAAAACCTTTGTGGGGGTTATATAGCCGCCCCGTTTGATGAATGCCCCGCCCATTCCGAAATCGCCTATTTCGTATTCATTTGATATCCAGGTTATATCTGCCTTATCCTGCAATTTTCTTTCTCTTATCTGGTGTGCAACATTGAGAGAATATTCAAATGCAGCCCCTTGGCAGGTTGCTGTTGGATGGCCGGTGCCAATCAGGAAGCGGATTTTTTCACCTTTTTCCATTCTGGCAAAGCATTTTTTTAGTGCTTCCCAGGTTGAGGCAGCATGATCGAAAGAGCATACCGAATGGGAAAATTTACCTGGGCCGAGTCCTTCAGTAGCATCAAAATTCAGTTTCGGACCGGTGGCATTCACAAGATAGTCGTATTCAATATTTTCCGTTTGTCCCTTTTTAGTTTCATCAGTATATTCAATAGTTACATAAGGTTTGTCTGATGCACTGCCGCCATCCGGGAAGATAGTCGTTGCCTTTGCCTGTCGGAAATCAATACCCCACCTGTCGTAAACCTTTTTCAGTCTGAAGCGAACCTGGTCAACACTCATTTTACCGACACCCACCCAGATATTCGATGGTATCCATTGATAGTATGCCGATGGGCTTGCTACAATAACATCGTGTTTCCTTCCAAGTTTTCTTTTAAGAAATGCCGCGGCCGTATGGCCGGAAATTCCGGCGCCCAGTACTAAAATTTTTGACATATTAGATCATTTTCTAATTATTATTGCGATCTGCTATCTGTTGTAAACGGTTGTTAAAATAATAAATTTAGCTGATATAAATTAATTTATTGATAATAAATACAATATTACGATTATAAAGCGTACCTTGCGCCACATTTTAATATAATCAAATTATGAGTAAAGGAGTTGTTAAGTTTTATAATGAATTCCGTGGATTCGGGTTCATTAAGGAGGAGAATTCACCAAAAGAATATTTTGTGCATTCTTCAGGATTGAAGGAAACCATAAAAGAAAATGATATGGTGACCTTTGATCTGGAACAGGGGAAAAAAGGATTAAATGCAGTAAATGTTAAACTTGCTTAGTTTATTTATTATAATCATTTAAAATTTTTGGTCCCGCCCAGAGCGGGACTTTTTTTTTAAAATACTAAAAGATATGTTTGATAAAAAAGCAGTTGTTTATAAATCACCGGATCTCTCAAAGCTGAGGGAGGTTATTATTGATCACAGAACGAAAATATACATAGCGCTTGGAGCAGATATTGATGAGGCCAGGAACCGTTATTTAACAAGGATCACCACTAAAAGAACAAAATAACAGATTGCATATAATTTCATAATGATTATTACCAGTATTATTGTTTCTATAATTGCATTATTAATATTCAGGAAAGCGCCAGCCACTAATAAGTTTTTAATTTTTATGCTGAGGTTAAAAAGAGTATTTGTAAAGTAACAATAAATTTTTACCGGGAATAAAAATCCCGAAAATCAATCCAGAGTGATGATCCGTCGATTGCCTTATATATTTAAGAAGTTCAGATCGATTGTCAGCAGAGATTTTTCGTTATTTGTGAAGGCCTTTATCGGAATTAATCTGATATCTGCTCCAATGACTGCAGGCAATGATCAGAAAGCCTCTTTTATTCATAAGGGCCTGAAGCGGACATATTATTTTTATACTCCATCATCTTATAAAAAATCTGAGCGCATTCCACTTGTTATTGTATTACATGGAAGGGGCAGTACCGGATGGAGCATGATTGTACTTACACACAAAGGTTTTAACAAGCTTGCAGATAAGGATGGATTCATTGTTGTTTATCCTGATGGTATTGAGCTGAACTGGAATGATGGCCGGATGGATGAAGAAGCCAATGACCGTGCACACAGGGAAAATATAGATGATGTCGGGTTCATTTCGGCACTCATTGATACAATGATACAGGATTATAATATCGATCCGGGAAGGGTTTATGTTACCGGTATATCTAACGGAGCTATCATGTCTTATCGCCTGGCCTGTGAATTATCTGGTAAAGTTACAGCAATCGCTCCTGTCGACGGTAATATCCCGGTCGCGCTCTATCCCGAATGTTCACCATCCAGACCTGTTTCAGTACTGGCAATTAACAATACTGATGATCCGCTGGTCCCCTTTGAAGGAGGAAATATTTACGGAAAGTTACGGAAGATAAATCTTGGTAGAGTTCTGTCCGTGGATGAATCGATAGCTTTATGGGTTAACCTGAATGGTTGTTCAGAAATACCGGTTGTTACCGAAGCTCCTGATATTGATCCGGATGATGGAACAAGGGTTACTGTTAAGCAATATCTGAACAATAAAGATGGTACCGAAGTGATCCTTTATATTATTGAGGGAGGCGGGCATACCTGGCCCAGCGGTCTCCAGTATTTACCTGCCCGGATTATAGGAAAAACAAGCAGGGATATTGATGCCAATGAAGTGATCTGGTCCTTTTTTAAAAAACATTCACGGCAGTCAGGCAAAAGTACCGGGTTTCCGGAGCCATATTCAGTGGATTAAAAGCTGATTATTTAACGGGCAGAAATCACATTTGCAATAAAGGGTTTATCTTTACATTATAAATGGAGGTAAGCTATTAATCTGAAATCATTCAGGGAGAAAGGCTGGATTAAGCTTGATAATGCTGCGAAACTGTTTCCGGCGATTATATCAGAAGATCTTACTTCAGTATTCAGGATAACAGCCACATTAAAGAAGCCTGTAAGATATTCAGTCATAAAGGAAGCCGTGGAGATAACTTCAAAAAGGTTTCCGTATTTCAGTGTATCACTTGGCAGCGGGATATTCTGGCATTTTCTTGAATTTATCGATCAGCCTCCACGCATACAGGCTGAAGAAAAAATCCCATGCACTGCCTTTGCCCTTGAAAGGAAAAACGAACCACTGTACCGGGTAATCGTCAGAGCAAACAGAATTTCTGTAGAATTCATTCACATACTTACCGATGGAAGCGGAGGACTGGAATACCTGAAATCGCTGCTTTACACTTACCTGATACTAACCGGTGAACAGATCAGTTCTCCTGAAGACATAATTCATCCCGGAATACCTGTATCGGAAGAAGAGTTTGAAGACGGGTATAACAAGTACTTTCAGAAACTCCCGCCGCCTTCCAAACTTGTTAAGGCCTGGTATCTTCCCTTTAAGCTTAATCAAAGACCGCGATTGAGAACACTGTCCGCTGAAGTCAGTGTCAATGATATTGTTGAATTATCCCGTAAGCATAAAGTATCTGTTACAGCCTATTTTGTATCAGTCTATCTTTCTTCACTCCAGAAAATATTCATTCTGAAAAAGGGGAAAAGTACAACAGCAAGCCGGAAAGTCCTGAGGATTGAAGTGCCTGTAAACATGAGAAAACTACTTCCAAGCAGGACTATGCGCAATTTCTCTCTTTTTGTATTGCCTGAAGTGGATATGAGACTTGGGACTTACACATTTGAAGAAATATTAAGATCGGTTCATCACCAGCTTCAGATCAGTACAGATGTGAAGCAGATCTCAAGATTTCTGTCCTCGAATGTCAGCTATGAAAAGCTTTTTATAATCAGGATCCTTCCGCTTTTTATAAAAAAAATGGCAATTGCTGCAACTTACAGGAACCTCGCTTCTAAGCGGTGGACCGGTATGGTTACAAATCTTGGAATGGTCAGAATCCCTGAAGAAATGGGAAACTTGATTGATTCTTTCGAGCTCATTCCGACACCACCCAACAAAAAGGTGAAGGTTTGCAGCGCTCTGATGTCATATAAGGACAAGATGAGGATTTGTTTCAGTAATATCACACAATCGCGTGAGGTAGAACGGCTGATTTTAAAGCATCTTTCCGATGCAGGTATTCATGTTAAGATTATAAATAATCAATAAACCCACAGAGCATGGCTTTATGCGTTAATTGCGGAGTCGAGCTGGATGAAGGATTGAAAATATGCCCCCTTTGCGGTAAAGACCCATCGGACCTGAACGGGCAGAATCCTGTTTCTGATACATATCCGTCGGAGATCATACAGCTTCAGAAAAAGGAAAACAGGAAATATTACTGGGAACTAAGCGGGATACTTGCTTTTTCAGGGATTGCTGTCTGTACCATCATTGAACTTTTAATAAGCAAAGAACTGAGATGGTCTCTTTTATCAGATGTGACAATTGCGGCAGCATGGGTAATACTGACCCTTTACCAGTTTAAATATAAAACCCCGGTTATCATGTTCTCTTTACTCCTGCTTACAATTCTGGCAGCTCTCTTTCTGATAGACCTGATTGCAACCGGAAGGCCATGGTATTTCCCTGTAGGTCTCCCTGTTACAATTGCTTTAGTTGCAGCGGCAGGGATTATCATTTTTCTTTACGGGATACTTCATCTGAACGGGTTGAATGTTATTGCCGCCGGACTAATAGTATTATCAGGGTTCCTTATTATCCTGGAAGCAATACTTGATAAATATCTGACAGGGACAGTGCACCTTCGATGGTCACTCATTACGGGAGTTTCAATACTTCCGGTGGCGCTGATATTATTCTTTTATTATTACCGTCTGAAAAAAGGAAACCGCCTTGACAGTTTTTTTCATATTTAAATGTCAGTACGGGAAACTGCTTACTTTCCGGCCCCGGTTTTCGCGACAATAGTTTCTGCAATCTGTTCAAAAGCAGTAACTACCGCTTTATTTTTCTGGCTGAAAACGCTTAATCCCTGTTCCGCGGCTTCACCAACTTCCATAACAAGTGGTATCTGACCGAGGAGATCAGTATTGAATTCTTTTGCCAGCTTCATACCGCCTCCTTTCCCAAAGATGTAATAAATCTCATCGGGATGCTTTTCAGGTGAGAACCACGACATATTTTCAATTACACCCAGGATAGGTACTTTGAGATCGGGATTAGTGAACATTGAAGCTGCCTTACGGGCGTCATTAAGTGATATTTCCTGAGGTGTTGTGACTATCAGGGCACCTGAAATATTAAGTTTCTGGGCTGTGGTGAGTTGTATATCGCTTGTCCCGGGAGGGAAATCAATTATCATATAATCAATATCACCCCATTGTGTATCGCCCAGCAGTTGTGTAACCGCTTTACCGGCCATTGGTCCACGCCAGATAAGTGATTGTTTGCTGTCGACAAAGAATCCGATTGAAATAATGCTTACGCCATATTTTTTTACAGGGAAGAAGATCTCTTTATCACCGATTGCCGATACCTCAGGTTTTGCATCTTCAATTCCGAACATCTTAGGGATCGAGGGTCCGAAGATGTCTGCATCAAACAGTGCAGTATTAAATCCGTTTCGTGCAAGTGCAATCGCAAGGTTAGCTGCAACAGTTGATTTTCCAACTCCGCCTTTTCCGGATGCAACTACAATAATGTTTTTAATCCCTTCCATCGGGATTTTTTCAAAAAGATCATTCATTTTTTTTGATTCAGATTTTTTCCTGGCAAAGATATTTACTTTACAAACATCTTTGAAGACCTCTTTCCTATATACAGATATCAAATAAATTTCTACATTTACAAGCTTTAATGAGCAAAATATTAATAAATTAATGTTATAACAGATGAGTAATATTTTAAGAAAAGCTTCCGGGATACTCGTTGTCTCAGCGATTTTAGGGATTAATCTCGGGGCACAGACACGGAGTGACGTGATCAAAGCTTTTAATGAAGGAGTGCAGGCAAGCAAAACAGATGCAAAAGCTGCTATACCGGCCTTTGAGAATGTTATAGTGCTTGCTGAAAAAGTAGGAGAGACCTG
The DNA here is from genome assembly GCA_963700275.1 of uncultured Bacteroidales bacterium. Lineage (GTDB taxonomy): Bacteria > Bacteroidota > Bacteroidia > Bacteroidales > VadinHA17 > LD21. The sequence goes on from CAVOWZ010000011.1 coordinate 440,088, forward strand.
CAACGATCTTAAACAAAAAGCCACCCAGGTATTGCCCGGATTGTATGTCAAGATAGCATCTGCCGCCATAAGTGAAAAGAAGCCTGCTCCGGAAATATTAAAAGCAGCAAAAGTTGCTTCTGCAATGGCTGAAAAATACGGAAGTGCCACAAGCAAAGAAAATGCAGGGAAACTGATTGTTCAGGGATATTATTCAATGGGTACGGATTTTTTCACCAAAAAAGAATATGATAATGCCCTGCTTGCCTTCGATTCGCTTCTGGCAATAAACCCTGAATATACTGCAGCATTATATGGTAAAGCATTGGTATACAGAGGCCAGAATAATGCAGCTGCGTTTGAAGAAACAATAGATAAATTCATTGAAAAGGTTAAAGCAGGAAATGAAGAGGAAAAAGTAAAACAGGCTTCCACTCTGGCCCTTGAATATTTCCGTGCTGCAGGTTCACAGGCAAGTCAGGCTGAAAAGCTTGATGACGCTGTGGCTATGCTGACTAAATCAGCAAAATATGGAGATGATAAAGATCTTTTCTATTATTTCGCTGATGTGTATAATAAACAAAAGAATTTTAACAGCGGTGCAGAGTATGCTCAGAAAGGGCTTGTCCTTGAGACTGGGGATGCTGAAGCCAAAGCCAAGTTTTATTATCAGTTAGCAGTTGCTCAGGCCGGTAAGGGTCAGAATGCTGAAGCATGCGCTTCATTCAAAAATTCATTATACGGAGCATTTGCAGAGGCTTCCAAAGCTCAGAGAAAAAATCTCAAATGCGAGTAGAGCCCTTCTTATAAAAAAGGGATTTATTAAATCTGAAAATCTTTAGTCCCGGCTTATATTTTTAATATATTCCGGGATTATTTATTGTAATGTTGAAAAGCTCCCTCCGGAAAAAGGAAGAAAAAACATTCTTCCGGTTTAACATGAATATTCTGTTTACGGGCCTGACCAGTTTCCTGACTGATACGTCTGTCAAGATGGTTTATTCGGTGATGCCCATGTTCCTTTTATCAATCGGAGCATCAAGGACAAGCCTTGCCCTCATTGAAGGCATTGCAGAAAGTACGGCTTCCCTTGTAAAAGCATTATCGGGGTTCTGGAGCGATAAGGTCGGTAAGAATAAACCATTCATGCTGATAGGGTATGGCCTTTCTGCTCTGATAATTCCTCTTTATACTTTTGTCATATCCCCGATGCAGGTATTGATGCTCAGGTTCATTGAAAGATTCGGGAAGGGAATAAGGACAGCGCCCCGCGACAGCCTGATCGCGGGTTCCATAAAAGCCGGGGAAAGCGGAAAAAGTTTCGGCTTGCAGAAGGCGATGGATAACTCCGGTGCAATAGCCGGCCCGCTCCTGGCATTTATAATGTTATCATTGTCTCCGGGGAATTACAGATTGATCTTCCTTCTGGCAGGTATACCGGCAATACTTGCAATATTTGTCATACTTTTCGGAATAAAAGAAGCAAAGAAAAGTAAGGGAGAGCTGTTCACGAAATTTCGTTTTAAAGAATTTCCTGCAAAATATTATTTCTTTCTTGGGATAGTATTCATTTTTACTCTGGGAAATTCAACCGATGCATTATTATTGGTCAAAGCCAATGAGGTAGGTGTTAAGATAGCCCTCATACCCATTGTTTATCTTATAACGAATGCAGTATCTGTTCTTACATCAATACCTGTGGGTTCAATTGCCGACAGGTTTGGAAAAGAGAAGGTCCTTATTGCCGGGTATGTTATTTATGCCGTTGTATATTACGGATTTGGTGTAACTACCACAACAGGTGCAATCATAGCACTTTTTGCCCTGTATGGTCTTTATTCTGCTGCAACAGACGGCATCCAGAAAGCCTTCATTTCCGATCTGATCGACAGGAATAAAAAAGGTACAGGGCTCGGAATTTATAATGCTTTGCTGGGGATCACACTTTTACCGGCAAGTCTGATAGCAGGTACTTTATATGACAAAGTTAATTCGCATATCCCATTTTATTTTGGTGCTGCAACTGCATCATTATCAGCTATTCTTATGGCCGTGTTTATAATAATGAACCGCAAATCTCCAAATAGTAATTAATCGGTAAAATTTAATCACAAGAGTCGTACAAAGGATTACACTAAGGATTTGCACAAAGTACATGGATTATTAAAGTTAAATCATTATTTTTGTTAAAGGGCACAATATGAAAGCTGGTGGAATGGTTTTATGGTGCTTATATAACTTATTAATAAATATTTTTAACCTTAAATTATTTATGCTATGAAAACTAAACTATTTTCATTTTTATTGATTTTCCTATTTTCAACTTCTATGATCAAAGCCCAGGATGATCCTAAAGTCGGATTTGGCATTATCGGCGGATTGAATCTCCAGACAATCACAGGAAAAGACTATTATGGTGATAAGATTGATAATGGACTTGTTTTTGGATTTCATGCTGGAGTAAATGCAAATATACATATAGCATCTGATTACTATTTTCAGCCGGGACTTCTGTTTTCAACAAAAGGGGGGAAAGCAATCTATGAGCAGCTTATCGGCAAATCTAATCCGAATGAGGTAACAGAAATTACAAAACTTAATTACATCGAAATGCCCTTAAATTTCCTTTACAGGCCGTTACTTGGTGAAGGTCACATGCTTCTCGGATTTGGCCCTTACATAGCTCTGGGTATCGGAGGAAAAGGAACTTCCGAAGGAAGTTACCTCGGAGATCATTTTGATGTTAAATTCAAAAATCCTGTACCGTCGGATTCAGATGAAAGTACAGGATATTTCAGGCCATTGGATGCAGGTGCAAATATCTTTATTGGTTATGAGATGAATTTCGGTATGTTTTTCCAGCTCAATGCACAGTTGGGAATGCTGAAAGTGAATTCAGAAAATGAGTATAAGGATGATGACAAAACAAATCTCAAAAACACAGGTTTTGGTCTTTCTATAGGATACAGGTTCTGATAACCTTTTTATTGTAAATGCTCCGCCCCGGATGTTAAATGTTTGGGCGGAGCATTTTTTTACCACAAAGACAAAGTTTATCACTGAGTAACACAAAATATGTTTTGCCAGGTCACCGTCTGTCAGCAAAATTTTATTTATCTTTTAGGTCGGATTTTTATTATTAACACCAAACAGATTAACCATGAAAATGAGATTTGGATTAATAGTGATTTTATGTTTTACAATCACAAACATTATTGGTCAGGTCACCACTGACAACTGTGTTTCAAATGTTTTACTTACAGCATATTCAGAAAGGGCTTATTCAACAGAACCTGTTACTGATGAGCAGCTTGACGTTATTCTGAAGTGCGGTATTAAAGCTCCGAGTGCGAGGAACCTTCAGCCATGGAAGTTCACAGTCATTAAGGACGAAGCCGCCATGAAGGAGATCATTAGTAATGTGGTGCCCGGGAATGTGGCTATTATAATTTCAGGAGTTGAATCGGAGAACGGTACAACGACTGATTTTGATTGCGGACTTGCAACCGAAGCCATGTTTGTGGCAGCTCATGGTCTGGGACTGGGTGCAAGGATATATGGCGGCCCGATCGGGACAGTAAATTCCGCCAGGGAAAGATTTCAGATTCCGGCAGGTTACAGACCTGTGATGATATTAAGGATTGGGAATGTTGATAAGAGTATTGATGCTGTGTCGGCGGCAACACCCAGGAAGACGCCGGAGGAGGTGGTGAATTATTTTAAGGGGATGTAGGTCCAAGTCAGAAGCCGTAAAGCCGTAAGACCGTAAAGCCGTAGCGCCGTAATGCCGTAACGCCATAAGACCGTAAAGCCGTAACGCCGTAATGTCATAAAGCCATAAAGCCATAACGCCGTAACGCCGTAACGCCGTAAACTTAAAGCATATCAAAATGAAAAGGAAACATCTGATTTCAGGGAGCCTGCTGTTTGCAGTAAGCGGAATATTGGTTATGACGATCGCGTGTCATTCCGGTGATCTGTCGGGCCAGTCAGGCAGTCAGGGCAGTGCAGCTGATAATTACGGGAAGTATTGTTCCGGATGTCATGGTGCAAAACTCGAAAAATTTGCAGAAAAGGCATGGATGGACGAAGAAGGAACATCATCGGCTTTCAGCAGTATTAAATTCGGGATTGAGACCATCGGAATGCCAGCCTTTCAGCTTACCTTTTCTGATCCTGAGATAGAAGCCCTGGCGGCATATGTTAAAAAGGGCATTCCGGAAGACAGAAGCCTTCTGAAACCGGCTGTTACTCCCGGTGGTGTGGTTGAATCGGAAGTTCAGAAATTTGTTGTTGATACGGTAGTTTCAGGACTGAATGTGCCATGGGGTCTTGCTTTCCTGCCAAACGGCGATATGCTGATAACGGAAAGATCAGGATCACTTCTTGTTTTTTCGAATGGTAAGCTATCTCCTCCCGTGGAAGGATTACCTCCGATAATGGCAGTTGGCCAGGGAGGATTGCTTGATATTTGTCTTCACCCTGATTATGATAAGAACGGATGGATTTATTTTTCCTATTCAGCCTTAAATACAGAAAGCAGAAAACCAATTGGGAATACGGCGATAATGAGAGCCAGGCTGAAGGGGAACACCCTTTACGATCAGCAGGTCATTTATAAAGGTACACCTGAAACAGACCGGAATTATCATTTCGGATGTAAAATTGCATTCGACGGGAAAGGACATATATTTTTCGGTAACGGTGACCGTGGCCAGCATTTTGATTTTCCCCAGAAGCTGGATAATACAAACGGTAAGATTCACCGACTTAATGATGACGGAACAATCCCTGCCGATAATCCTTTTGCCAATACTCCCGGAGCGATTGCTTCAATATATAGTTACGGACACCGGAATCCACAGGGGACATGCATCCATCCTGTGACAGGTGATTTGTGGATCTCCGAACATGGTCCCAGAGGCGGGGATGAACTTAATATTATCAGGCCGGGATTGAATTACGGATGGCCTGTAATTTCTTATGGAATTAATTATGACGGAACAATTCTCACTTCCGACATTGAAAAAGAAGGAATGGAACAGCCTGTTTTTTATTGGATACCCTCAATAGGTCCGTGCGGAATGACATTTGTTACCGGAGACCGTTATAAGAACTGGAAGCATAATCTTCTTCTCGGATCACTTCCTCTGAAGCATCTTGAAAGAGTTGTTATTAAGAACAATTCGGTCCTGCATCGCGAGGAATTGATCGAAGGTGTTGGCAGGGTAAGAAATGTTGTTATGAGTCCCGACGGGTATATTTACCTTTCAATCGAAACTCCCGGGAAGATCTTAAGGCTAATGCCAATGTAGTTTATAAGCAGGGAGAATCCGCACCTACGTAATATTATTACCTGAGGATGTCTTTTCCCGATTGATCCAGTATTTTTCGATCTCTTCAAGTGATTTCCCGGTTGTTTCCGGAACATATTTCCACATTATCCACAGGTAGGGCAGACACATTCCGGCAAAAAGGAAAAATGTTCCTGCGGGAGTAAGATTTTCAAGAAGCCATGGAGTCAGCTGTCCGATCAGGTAGGTCCCGACCCATAACGAAAAACCTGCAACTGACATTGCCAGTCCCCTGATCCTTGTCGGGTATATTTCTGAAAGCAAAACAAAGATCACAGCACAGATTGAAATGGCACAGCAGAAGATGTAGAAGAGGAAGAATATTAGCAGGAAAAGAGATGATATTCCGGCTGTCTTACCAAAGATAAAGTAAGAGCCTATAAGTATAAGAGAGATAATCATTCCTGAAACACCCCAGTATACCAGCTTTTTTCTGCCGACCTTATCAATGATCAGCAAAGCAATAACTGTTGTTCCCATATTTACAATACCAACCATGACCTGGTAGAAGAGAGAATCGCCTTTTGATAATCCGCTCTCCTCAAAAATGGTTGGCCCATAATAAAGTACTGCATTAACTCCCATAAACTGTCCGAGCATTGCTATTGCAACACCGATGAGCACAGCTCTGAAAATCCCGGGTTTAAGAAGCCATGCCCATTCTGATCTGGTTTCGGTAGAAGTGGATTCCTGAATCGTGGTTATCTGGCTGTTGACCTCTTTTTCACTTTTATAGATCCTGAAGAGAATATTTTTTCCTGTGGATGGTTTATTTTTCAATATCAGCCAGCGAGGGCTTTCAGGGACAAAAAACAACATGAGCAGGAACATTAAAGCCGGAATTGTTTCCATACCGAGCATAGCACGCCAGACTTCAGCATTGAATATTTTGAATAAAGAAGGATTACTGAAAATTCTCTCCACGGAAAGACCTGAGAGCAGGAAATTTACCAGGTAGGCTGCCAGGAATCCGACAGTTATGGCAAGCTGATAGAGAGATACCATGCTGCCCCTGTGCTTTGCCACAGAAATCTCTGAAATATAAATTGGTGATACTATCGAAGCAACTCCTATTCCCATGCCTCCAATCATCCTGTAAAGAACAAGTCCTGTAAAATCACTGGCGATTGCACAGCCCAATGCAGAAACAAAAAACAGGATTGCTGAAATGAACATTGTTAGTTTACGTCCCAGATAATCACTTAAGATGCCTGCTCCGGAAACTCCGATTATGGAGCCCACCAGGGCACAGCCAACATACCAGCCTGTCTGGATTGAATCGAGATCAAACTGAGCGGATACCTGTGATATCGTCCCTGATATGACTGCGGTATCATATCCGAAAAGAAAGCCTCCGATTGCTGCAACCAGAGAAAGGAATATCGAGTAGCTGTTCATATGTGAGCTTAAGTTTGCCTGCCTGCCTGCAGGGAGAACTTAAAGTTAAAAAAATACTTATTCAATAAATAACTATTAACTTTAATCACTTATTATTAATTATCGTATTCAGGACTGGTGAGCATGATAACTGATAACAGAATTGACAAATTATTCGGGCAGTCCGGAACATATGCCGGTTATTCTCTTATTGTCTTTGGAGTTATAAGCACTTTTTTTAACCTTACCGGATTAATTCTTGTGGCGGCCGGTATGTTCATGGCTCTGACATATGAAGGTACATTAATTGATTATGATTTGCGCAGAATTAAAAGCTATACCTGTCTTTTCGGACTTTTTAAAGCCGGCAGGTGGCATAACGCGGATAATTTTAACAAATTTAAAATTTACCGGTCAAAAAGAAGTTCCACAACATACAGCAGAGGAAATGTTCCTTTAACCTTAAAGTCAAGTGATATCAGACTGGCACTGTTAAATGAAAGCCGGAGACTGAGAATCATAATCAATAAATACGAAACATTTGAATCGGCAAGAATTGAAATGTCGGAATTAATCAGGGATTTAAAGCTGAAAGGATTGGATGAATGGAGAAATCCTTAAATTTGCCCGCCGGATTGTGAAAGGTGAATGGCCGGGGAAATTGTGATTAACTTTTAAAACTATAGTATTATGACAAAATTATCGACAAGGGAAAGTTACCTTAGAAAAGAAGGAGATAAGAGAAAAGCTCAGATAAAAGGTAAAAAATATCATGCAGTCACCAAGAAATCTTCTTCAAAGAAGTTCAATGACATTCAGAAAAACAACAGTTTAATAATAAATCAATTAAAGAAAGAATTATAGAGCCTGAATATTTTCCTTTATTGTAGAGATTACTTGTCCCCATTCGAATACAGAATGCCCTCGCAAAAAGCTTTACAAGCAACTAACCATTGTACGTATGCTTAGACTTTATTTATTCGTCATGACATGATAGTCTCTTGTGTCATCCGCGTATGCTTAACAAGCTTTAACAGGGCTACAGTTTAATTGTAGGCACTTTTAACTATTATTGTATTTTAGGGAGATTTTATCATCAGCCCTCGAAAATCATCTTTGAGGGCTTTCTTATTCAATTAATCTGACCATGACTTGACTTTGGTAACAGGATAGTGTAATTTTACATATATATTTCATTACTCCAATGGCAATCTGGTCGGCAGAAATAAAAGAACTTGAGAGACTTAATGTATCTCTTATCGGTCATTTCCCTGAACTGGAAAAGGAAATGGGACAACTTGTAAAAACCGAGGATGAAAATGTAGCTATGCTATATTCCAGAAGATGTCTTGAAGTTATAATAACCGACCTCTGTGAATGTGAACTTAAAAGGCCGAGAAAAACTGAACCTTTAAAAGGGATAATTGACAAACTGAATAAGGAAGAAAAGGTGGCTTCATACATTGTAACCTCAATGCATAGTTTAACAATTTGTCGACCTATGGTGCCCATCCAAAGGATTTTGATCCTGAACAGGTAAAACCTGCTTTAAATAATCTGGCAATAATTTTAAAGTGGTATCTAAAATATAAGGGGATCGAGATTCTTAGTAAATCTTCAATAGACAAGGAAGATTCTATTGCTGGCACAGGGAAACAAGTACCAGACATTACCAAACTTGAGAAATCTATCGCCGTTCTGCCCTTTATCAACGACAGTCCCGACCAGGAGAACACCTATTTTATCAACGGGGTGATGGAAGAGATCCTGAACAACCTTCAGCGAATAAAGGATCTCAGGGTCATTTCGCGTACTTCTGCTGAGAGATACAGGGGGCAAAACAAATCCATTTCCGAGATTGCCGAAGAGCTGGGTGTAAACTACATTGTGGAGGGCAGCGGGCAAAAATACGGGAATTCATTCAGGATGAGGGCACAGCTGATAATGGCAGAGCATGAGTCACATCTTTGGGGGGAATCGTTCCAGCAAAAGATCACCGATGTTGAAGATATCTTTAATATTCAGACCAAGATTGCGGAATCAATAGCTGAAGAGCTCAAAGCGGTCATATCCCCCAGGGAGAAACAACTCATTGAGAAAATACCCACAACAGACCTGACAGCATATGATGCTTATCTTAAGGGCAAATTTTACATGTATAATGCCACTCCGGATGACATCAACATGAATACTGCAATGGAAGTCTTTGAACTGGCAAAAGAAAGAGATCCTGAATTTGCACTAGCATATGCAGGCATTGGTATGGTCTGGATGTTTCGTCAGCAAATGGGGCTTGCATCCCCTGACGAGGCGGGTCCAAAAATAACGGAAGCTGTCGAAAGGGCTCTTGAACTGGACAGCGCACTGGCAGAAGTGCAAAATATGGTGGCAGGTATTAATTTCCTGGTAACATGGAACTGGGAAGCCGCTGAAGCAGCTTATAAAAAAGTCATTGAGATCAATCCCAACCATCCAGAAGCACATGCATTGTATTCGCAATTGCTGATAGTACTGGGACGGTCTGAAGAAGCGATGGAACATGCTGAACTGTCGCTTAAGCTGGATCCGCATAACCCATGGATAATTATATGGTATAGTGGAGATCTTTTATTTGAGCACCGATATGACGAGTGCATCTCACTCTGCCGTGAATTATACGAGAAAAATCCCACCACCTTCTGGCCTCTCACGATTACCCTTTACATTGCACTCCATATGAAAGAAAAATATGATGAGGTTCTTGAAGCATTGAGGTTGGCTATGTGCACTCAGTACAAAGATTTTGACCATGTTTTTGATCAATATGAGAAATTAGGTTATACCGGCACACTAAACCTGGAAGCTGATACACTTCTGGCGCAGTCAAAAACTAAATATTTATCACAGTGTGATGTAGCTTTTGTTTATGCTTTAACCGCGAACAAAGAGCGGGCTCTGGATTGTCTGGAGCAAGCTTACGAAATGCGCGATCCATTTGTGCCTTTTATAGGAGTATCTCCAAATTTTGCCTTTTTACGCGATGAACCCCGATATCAGGAAATTATGCACAAATTGAATCTGCCGTATAAATAATCCTAAAGATGGAAGATTCGTGGAGATTAAGGGATTCGAACCCTTGTCTTGTGACTGCGAGTCACATACTCTGACCAGCTGAGCTAAATCCCCGTGTTAGATTATTCAAATTTAAAAAGAATTATCAAAATCTGAAAATCCTGGCAGCATTTAAATATCATTCATTTATCTACGTATTATAATATGTCTTTTAATATGTATTATAATATGTAGTTTAATATGTGAGGGCCCTTAGTATTCAAGTCTAAGGCTTGCCTTTCCTGTAAAGGGCATTACCGATACTGTTTCAGATGCAGAATCATATGTGCCTCCGGTAATTTTAACTGGTCGCTTTCCTTCAGGATGAGGTATCCTGATAACGATTTTATCCGGCTTACGGTCTGAATCGCACTCGATGTTTGCTTCAATAAAGCCTTTAGTAATATCTGAACGGACCGAGAGCGAGAGAGGTCCGAAATATGTGGAGGCATTTTTGATTTCGATGACTTTACCGTCTTCAAGCCATCGGCGCGGAATTCCAGGAAGAAGTCTGAGAGTATTACCCTCCTCAAGGTACAGCATCCATCTTGTTTCCATTAAGAACCATGCTTCTTCATGTGTTTTATGAACGCTTACATGGTATAAATGTTCCCAGAAGGTATATGTCTCACGATCGGCAAGAGCTGAAAAAGTATTATAATATGTTTTAAGGAAGGGTTTTGTTAGTCCAAGCTTCAGCTGGATCCAGTTATGGCGGCTGTAATAAGGCTGGCTGAAAGCTGCATTTCGCTGATACATCATTTCACTATGGTATTTCAGCATCATCAGCGAGGCTTCTTCCGAGGGTTCAAGAACTTCGCAGAAAATAAGGTAAAGTGGTCCGAGCAGAGCATCTGAAATTGTAAATGTACCGTGCGACAAAAATGTTTCAGGTTCGGTATAAAGAAGTCTCAGGGATCCGGCTTCGGTCCATGGTGGAACCGTCGGGCACCATGTACCGTCACCTGCAGGAACTACCGGAGATTTTGCCATAGAATTGATCAGGGATGTCCGGATATCCTTTTTCCAGCTTTCGGCTTCGTTTTTAAGGCGACTGGCATTTTCTTTATCAGTAAATGTCAGGATTTCCGCAACCCTGCTGAGGCCAAGATAACCATAAGCATTCAGCATAAACTGATGGTACTGATCCTCCGGGTCGGCAACCTTGCCGTCGATCATGCCATAACCCTTTCCCTCCAGAATTGTCTTTTTGTTTTTCTCACGCCACTGAAGAAGGAAATCACACGATTTGACCAATTTCAGTTTAACATCATTAACCCAGGCTGTATCACGGGTGTATCTGAAATATTCACCCATGCTCCATAGTGCAGCGCCGGTTTCAACCATATATCCGCCGAAATTCTGGATCATACCGTCTTCATGCTGTTTGTCAAGAAAGTACATAAGTGATCTTCTGGCAATATCATGAAGCCCCATCGAACAATAGAACTGTATAATTGGAGAACTCTCAGTGCCGATTGGCGAATAGACACCTATGCAGGGAGCGAGAGTACCTTCCGGTTCAATGCCATATGTTATCAGATCGAGATGCAGCAACCCGGCCTGCACCATTTCTTCGATACGCTTCTCCGGAAGTTTAATCCGGGCAGCATTATTCAGCTTTGCCTTCCAGAAATTTTTACATTCAGCAAGTCTTTCACTGAAAGACTGTTCAGCCAATTTTATAGCTCTTTCCCCGGAAACAGGATTATGAGGCAGATAAAATTCAAATACAGCAGTTTCACCAGGTTGTAACAGAATTGCAATCTCCTCGTTGGGAAGGGGTTTCCCATTGAGTTTTGAGATTCCGAAAATACGATCAGGAGAATAACCCGACAAACCGGTTTTCCTGTCATAAGAATATTTGAATTTTTCCCACCATCCTGATCCCGGTCGTAATGTTCTAAAAAATGCATATCGCGGAACGGAGGAAATATTGGTCGCTTCAGCCCTGAAATACAGAACGGTTTCTTCTGTATTGGCTGAATTTTTCTCCAGGAGGGGGTTTAATAATTCTTTCTGTTCCGGAGTAAACATATGTCCTGCACTATAGTGATCAGCAACAAGGAAATGGGTTCCGAAAGAACTGTTTTTATTTAGGGAAGATGATTCAAAGGAGACAAATGAGGTGGTTTTGTATTCAATATCCTCATCTTTCAGGGTAGTATGAAGTATTGGTAAGACCCCTTCATCCAGCCTCCGGGAAATATTTTGTTCAACTCCCACTCCTCTGCCTGTCATATAACTATAATCAGTACTTGTATTGTTTGTTTCCGGAAGTAAAATTGAGGAGGAAGCCATCCGGGGGTGATAGTTGACATTTCACCGGATGCTCCCAGTTCAAAAAGGCGTATATCGCGACTTATTCCCAGCCAGATGGGACAGACCTGGTCCCTGGTATGGAAAGCTGCCGAATCAAATGATTCTTCCGGTTCATTCCCAATCTTTTCAAGCTTTGTCCGGGAACCGCGGTTCCGGATATCTTCTGCAGTCTGAAGGTACGACCGTTTATCATCTGACCCGGAAACCACAACATTATATTCGGGAATATATACCGGATATTCATTTGTTACATCGCGGAGGAAAAAAGAAAAGGAATGTGGGCCATTATAAACAGAGACTACTGTAGCACCACTTCCATAATCTGTGTGTGTATTTTTCAGAGATACTTCAATTATTTCAGATCCGGCTGAACTGAAATCGAATTTATTTCCCTTGATTTTAGCTCTTCCCCCGAGAAGTGAAATCTTTTCCAGTTCTCCGTTAGATACTTCAATATGCCCGGCAGGTTTTTCATTCAGCCATTTGACAGCTATTTTCTGATTATAATTTTCCTGACCTGATGTTTTTATTGTGAAAACGCCTGAAAAACATAAAATCAGAAAGAGCCATTTTATCATTTTCATTTTCCCGGTTTTTATAAATCAGTACCTGTAATTTCAAAGCTGAACGTGCACTATAAGCTTCCATTTAAAAAGATCCAAATACTGTTCAGCGATTTGTCTGGTTATCCGATAATCTGAAAATCCCGGGTTCAAACATGATGAATCAAGGGATATATCCATCCGAGAGGGTTTTCATGAAGCCGACAATTGCAGATTCCTCTTCCGCTGTCAGTCCCAGATTGCCCAGTTCGGTCCTGTTCATATTCCTTGTTACCTCAGGTTCCGGCCAGCAGTTAATACCAGGTTTCGGATCTGATACTTTTGAAGGGTATGGAAGGACATCACGCGTATTATAGAAATGTACTATTGCTTCAAGGCTTTTGAAATAACCATTATGGCCGTAACATTTAATAAAACCCGGTGAAGGCCTTTTATCAACGTTCCTCAGGGTAGGGACCTGGTGTTTTCCGTAGTTTTCTTCGGCATATTTCGCAAACTTCGGCATTTCCATAAGAGCTTCTGCCAGGCCCGGATCTATCCAGTTCTTTCCGTCTTTATTAATTGTTGCGTCCATTGAATACCACGGATTCTGTGGGTTTTTAGGCATACCCAGGTTATCGAAAGTGAAATCGGTAAACAGCGGATGAGTCCCGTCTTTCCCTTTTTCCAGGCTGTGGCACTCAGCGCATTTTGCCTTACCCCTGAATAATTCAAGTCCCTTCTGCTCTGTGGCCGATAACTTCACTTTACCTCTGAGGTACTGGTCAAATTTTGAAGAGAATTCATTTACCTTTCCGGAATGCTCGAAGGCTGCGATAGCTATTCCTATTATGTCGAATTGAAGATCAACCTCTTTAACTGCGCAAATATCTTTTATCTTCCAGATATCATTTCCAACTTTTTTAAACATGTCTGAATATTCTGACCGGCATACCTTTTCAACCAGAGTTTTAGCATCGGCAATATTTTGTTCAACAGGATTCAGGAAAGGTCCCTGTGCCTGATCTGCTGCAGGATTCCCAAGTTTTTCGCCTGTTGCGCGTCCATCCCAGAAGTTACCGCCGACAAACACAGTTTTCCCGTCTTCATTGACTGCATGGAAGACCGGACTCAGTGATGCGTAGGCAGAGCTATTTGGTTTACGGTTTCCATAACGCTCATGAACAGCTCCCGGGTAAACACCTCCGGTTTTGTTAACCGGTTCATCCGGACCGGTCCATCCGACTTCAGGACCATGACATGCTGCACATGACTGTCCTTCGGGTGTTGAAAGATTTGTATCGAAAAAGAGTTTTTCTCCAAGGATCTGAAGATCTTTATTGTCCAGAAGCCGATCGATTTCCATTGGTAACTTCTTCTGGCTCCCGGGTGTCTCACTGAATTTTGCAGAAAGAAGAAGTATTATAATTCCTGCAAAAGTGATGTAAAGAATGTATAATCCGGATCGTTTCTTATCCGGGTAATATGGTTTAACATTTTGCTCAATATGAGCACTCTGTCCTTTTAATTGTCCAGACCGGCCAAATTTTTTCGAGGATTTCATAAGATAAAAATTATGGAAACAGCATTTTAATTAATTCAGGAACTTATATGTCCTTATAAGCATATCCGTAATATATTGATAATTAATATTATATCGAAAAGATACTTATTTAGTATAGAGCTGTAGATATAAAGGTACAAAAAATAAATAATACGTTGTGCAGTTAAAATTTAAATAAGGATCATCAAATCAGAATATAAATATCAGCTGCCAGAAAATGCAAATTATAACTTTTTCTTCATGACAAGATTATATGAATGATCAATCCATGATAATATTCATTATCATGGATCGAACCATCTGAATGTATCGTATTCCAGTGTTTTTTATTCATATGGTTTTTAATTATACTGTCAAGAAATTGAAAATGGATATATAAAACTATTTCTTATATATTTTTGGCGTAAACCCATCTGGAACGTTTATCGTCTCTGGTAGATGATTCATATTAGGCATTGAAAAATTTGGAGCAGGTTCTTTCATAAAACCTACAATAGACAATTCAATCTTTGATGGACTTTCATAATTACCGCCATTAATTTTAATAAGACATTGAATTGAAGATACTGCGTCAATTACTGGTAATTGGGATGTAAAATATTTGGGTTGCCAAATCCCAGGGTTGAGAGGTAGAAATAAGAAGTCTTTTGAAAGATCCAGATTTCCATCTTTTACTTTAATTTCAAGTATTACCAAAAAAACAGGATAAGGATTATTATTTCTTATAATAATAGGTAATTCTCGGTCTGCTTTAGCAGGGATAATGATTTCTGATGGGGTGACAAAAATTCCTTTATATTTCGCTTCGTTACTCTTATCAATACTTTCTTTAATGCCAATATATGCACCTAAAATCATTAAAACAATTGAAAATAAATTCATTGAATTATTAATCCATTTAAGAGTCTTTTTGAATTTAATTCTTTCCTCTATTTTCTTTTTAAGGATTAAATTATAAATACCTAACAAAGCACCTCCACTGAAAAAAAATATACCTGCCAATAAAAGGATATTCATAACAATATTATATTTATTCGAATTTCAAAAGAGTCTATTAATAATCAAATTTAATATGTAAATAGACAGGAATCAGTGTTATAAGGTCTTAGTCGGCTTATTTCCAATAATCAGAGGAATGATCTATCTACTCAAATATCTCTTTATCAGGAATAGATCCATCTAAAAATATTGAATTCCAGAGTTTCTTGAATAGTATGATTTTTAATTATAATACTATGTCATTGGATTTGAATAATTTAGATTGTGTAAATATATTTTATTCCTTTGCAAATCCAAATACGAAAACTGGATTTGTAATATCATCACTCAATATAGCTATGTATTGTTTCCATCCTACAGCAGTTGAAATTGGATTAGCTTTATACAGTTTACCAATTTCATAGTTTTTAATATCAACGCTTATCGCAAAATAGCTTAAAGAATTTTGAGTTTCAACAAAATAAAGATTTTTTATACCAATTGTTACTAAACAATTATTTCCTTGAAAATTGATAGTGCCTTCAACATTACCTTTAATATATTTACTATTAAAATTACCAGGATTATAAATAGTATTGTCTCTCACTCCAAAAGTTGTATATCCTCCAGGGAATGATTTTTCTAATAAGTTTTTCTATAATAGTTGATAAATTTCAAGATACTTTTTATAATCATTATTTAGTAAGAAATCCTGTCTCAATTGAGAAACATTTTGTTCAATTCGAACAACTCCCTTGTTAATTGGCTCAATGTCTTTTTTACTGACCCCTAGTTTAAAAAAAAAGTATCCGATTAAAATACCGATAATACCTGAGATAAGATGTGGATATAAAAAATTCATAATTTTTTTTAATTTACCTTCTCGTGCCTTACTAGGAATTTTTGTATCTTTTTTTATTTGTTTAGGCCTAAGATATTTAGAAACAGGTTTTTTATTCATATAGAAGACAAAAAAATATTAACCAATGTATTATGTAGTTTGCTTGATTTACAAAGAATCCATTAAAAATACAAATATATTATATAAATGGAAGGAAATTAGTACAATAATTACTTAAATAAATTTTCCCTAATAACCAAATTATAGGAGTTATCAATCCACACAAGTATCTCATCAACAGGGATATATTTATCAAGTATAATAGTGATCCAATGTTATTTAATCATAATGTTTTTGATTATACTATCCTAAAATAAATTCAATTTTTCTTTTTCTTTCCTTTCTTATCATTGTCATTCAAAATCACTAATTTCCAGTTTACAATACCAATAAGGATTTGTTGTCGGAAAACAATTTTCCTTCCCGCTTGTCGACCAGCAGTCCATTTCATATTTGAATGAATAGTCTTAAATAATTTTTCCTTAAGCGTACGGTCAACGGGTTGGAATGTTCTGTAATTAAAATCTTCCCCTTCACAATTGATAATAAAGTTTATCCTAATAATATCGCCGAAATTTATATGTTCAAATTTAATATCTATCGAATTATTAAGTATTTCTTCAAGCTGGCTAAATGAAATATTTGGAATAGGTGGTTCTTCACAAACTACAAAGACACCAGCTGTGGTATCGCAAAAAGGTTGCCCATACAAATCCTCCCTTGTTAATAAGATAATGATTGTATTGATCGTTAACAATGAAATGAGTATTCTTTTATGACACATTGCTGTCAGTACTTTAAGTTTAATTTATTTAAATTTATTTTTTCATTCTAACTAAATCATATGAGTGGTCAATCCATTTAAGTATTTCATTATCAGATATTGTACCGTCAAGTACTAAAAGTGTTCCAATGTTTTTTATTCATGTGATATCCCGGGATGACTGCAGAATATCTTTCCCTCAGTTCAAGTGCAAGAGAAGGGTCACATTTCAGATTGATGCTCAGATCGCCGTCGAGATTTGCCAAAACGAATATTTTTCCTTTTGCTTTGAAAACCAGAGTATCATCGCCAAAGGGAAGGCTTTCGGTAACATCATCCTTTGAAATACAATATTGTCTCAGGATCTCTATATTCATACACTTAAAATTTTAAAGATTCATATTCTGTGTATACCCTTTGTGAAATCCTTAGTGCTCTTTGTGCCTGCCTGCCGTCAGGCAGGGTTAAACAAAAATGCTTACTTAACCACAAAGGGCACAAAGGTTTACACAAAGGACACAAAGGAATGCAATATACAGAATATTCTCCAACGGAATCCCGGCTTTTCAGAATCAGAGATGCATATTTCCCGGAGCGGGAACAATAAAGAAGAAAATATTACATTTACAGAAACCAAAAACCTCAGATGATATGAAAACCAGAATCCTTGTTACATCATTAGTACTTTTAATAATGGTTGCATGTAAACCTAAAACTCCTGAGCAGACTGAACAACCAACAGCTGCTGTCCAGACAGCTGAATATCAGAAAATGATAACGGCCAGGGTGTTTATCAAGGCGGGCAAAGAGGCTGATTTTATTTCAGCAGCAAAAATGATGATTGAAAATTCAAATAAGGAAGAAGGTTGTCTGGGATATATGCTGTACCAGGACCCTTATGAAAAAACCAATTTCATATTTGTTGAGAAATATGTAAACCAGGCTGCAATTGATTTTCATTTCGGCACATCATATTTTAAGGAATTCGGGACGCTGATTTCCGATATGACAAGCAATCCGATGGAGATCAAAATTTATGATATAGCAGCGGAAAAGTAATAATACTTTATTTCCTATTTCTGCAAGATCTCCGCTGAGGGGTAATGAGCATAGCCGTATAGTCCACTTCTGATGAATCCGTTTCAACCACCCCGGCCGGGAAAGCAGAATTGTAAACATTATAAAATCAGCAATCCCGGCCACCTCCCGCCTAAAGCGGGAGGAAACTTATTTGTTTATAAACCAGATAATTACAGTAGTTTTCATTATCAAAATATTCATTAAGTTGACGGCTATGAGGTAATGAGTCCTGGAATTTAAAGTTCCTGAGGCTTATCGTGTCTTATGAATGTATTGTTGTCCAGATCCCTGAATGCTTCTTCAAGTTCTTCCTGGGTGTTCATAACAATGGGTCCGCCCCAGGCAACAGGTTCCCTGAGCGGTCTGGCCGCTATAAGGAAGAATCTTGCTCCGGCGGGACCGGCTTTGACTCTCACTTCATCAAAATCAGAACTTTCTAATGATGAAGCTGACATCAGCATGGCACAGGCTTTTTCCTCAAACTGCGATAATTCTTCATCAGCAGCCAGGGTTCCGTCGATAAGATAAAGGAACAATGTCTGGTCATTTGAAGTTTCGTTATATGTCCAGATGCTGTCCGGTTTCAGATCAACATCGAGATACTGAACCTTCACATATTCTCCTTTAACTGCACCAGTCTTGTTTTTGTATCTGCCCGATAAAACCCTGACAGTTGCATTTTCTTCCTCAACTTCCTGAACATCATGCTTCTGAATATCGCGGTATGCAGGTTGTGTCATTTTATCCTGTTTCGGCAGATTGACCCACAGCTGGCTGCCAAGCATTCTTTCCGATGCCATTGGCATCTCCTGATGAATGATCCCTGATCCTGCAGTCATCCACTGACACTGAAGATCACGGATAAATCCTTTATTCCCGAGACTGTCGCCATGCTCAATATCTCCCTTTAGAAGGTAAGTGACAGTTTCAATACCACGATGGGGATGCCATGGGAATCCTTTTATATAATCCTGCGGATTTAAAGAATCAAATCCATCAAGCATCAGGAAAGGATCAAAATCCTTTACTGTTCTTAATCCAAGAACTCTTCTTAAACGAACTCCTGCTCCGTCAATTGCATGTTGACCTCTGACAACCTGTGTACATTTTCTTACAGTCATATTTTTTATTTCAGTAATACCTTATTGATCTTTTATATTCTTCGCGAAGTACAAATAAACTGATCAGACCTCTTTTGGCATGTTATATGGTTTTCTCCCGCCGTCGGGCCGCGAGAGGTAAGAATCTGCGTCAGGATCATTGACAAACTTCTCAGTTTTTCCGTCAAATACCAGTTTCCTTCCGGTACGGTATGCGATATTACCCAGATGCATCATAGCTGTTGAAAGATATCCTTCTTCAATTTCGGCGATAAGGTCTTTATTATTCCTGCTTTTAACGCAATCGACAAAATTCTGGAAATGGAAATCAATACCTGCCTTTGTAATTTCATCATATCTGGGATCGGGTTCAAGATCTGCCTGTGTGACTGTTATCGTAGCTTTATTCGACCTGTCCTGCTGAGCGCCTGTGCTGAATGCTGCAGTTCCTGTCTGCCCGGCGACAGCCGCTTTCTCACTTCCGGTCTGGAATACCTGGAAGGTGTTGCCAACGGTACATGCATAGCCTTTGGTACCTAGCCACAAAATACCCCATGGATCATTCGGTGTGGGGAGGCTTCTGACTTCAAGTTCAAGTATTGCGCCGTTTGCATATTCAAATGTTGCGACCTGCAGGTTGGGAACATCCTGGTCCGACTCATCCGCAAACGCGTAAAAGCCTCCGCAGCATGCAATTTTTGACGGGTGTTCATTTAAATTCATTGATAATCTGATAAAATCCATGTAATGAGTCCCGTTATTTCCGAATTCGCTTGTACTTGTATCCCAGTACCAGTGCCAGTTGTAAAGGAAGTGGTTTTCATTGAACGGCATAATCGGTGCCGGTCCCCGGTAAAGATCCCAGTTAACACCCTGAGGAACAGGACCATCAGGCTTTTTGCCAATGCTCGGACGTGAACGGTAAACAGTTCCCCTGCCCATATAGATATCTCCGATCACTCCTTCGCGAAGAAGCTGAACAGCTTTTTTGTTAACCCTGTTTGCCCTTCGCTGCGTTCCGGCCTGCACTATTTTGTTGTATTTCCTTGCAGCCTGAACCATTTTCCTGCCTTCATCGATATTATATGAAATTGGTTTTTCTACATACACATCCTTCCCTGCCTGGCAGGCATTTACTGTCATAATTGCATGCCAGTAATCAGGCGTAGCTATTGTAATAATATCCAGGTCCTTGTTCTCAATCATTTTCCGGTAATCGTTATATGTCGATGGTTTTGCACCACCCAGCTTTTCGATATCCGTCACCGCCTTCGGTAAAAGATAATCCACACAGTCACAAATTGCTGTTACCCTCGTTTCCTTTATTTTAGTAAAGTTAGCCGTATGTCCTCCTCCTCCGTAAAACCCTCCGCGGTCATTTATTCCAATAACCCCGACATTAAGAATATCACTCGGATTAATCCTGGCATATCCTTCTATAAATGCCGGGGCTCCCAGTGCTATTCCTGCTGAAGCCATCACAGACTTCTTAATGAAAGTGCGCCTTTTCTCTGTTTTCATAATTGTGTTATTAAAACTGTTATAACTTACAAATTAACAATATTATCCGTTCGGTTATACTGATATATAGCTTTACCCGTAAAAATAATGAATCTGTCCAACTGATTGAACTACACCCTGTTTTTTTTAACTTAGCAGGAAATAAATACTTTCAGAACAGATTTTAATGGAAATATATCTGGATTATAATGCCACCACGCCGGTTGATAAAGATGTTGTGCAGGTGATGCAACCATATCTTGACCGGTATTTTGGTAATCCCTCAAGTGCCCACAGCTTTGGTTCGGATGCAAAGGCAGCCGTTGAAAATGCCCGTAAGCAGGTCGCTGATCTGATAAACTGCCGGCCTGATGAGGTTATTTTCACCAGCGGGGGAACTGAATCAAATAATTTCGCAATAAAGGGTTATGTATACGCAAATGAGCACAGGGGAAAACATATTATAACCTCTGTAATTGAGCATCCAGCCGTAATTGAGGTATGCAGGTACCTGGAGGGGAAGGGATTTAAGGTAACCTGGCTTCCTGTTGACGGGACAGGGATGGTAAATCCTGAAGAAGTGGAGGCAGCTATTACTGCCGGCACCATCCTTATTTCAATCATGCATGCAAATAATGAAATCGGGACTATTCAGCCTGTTGCAGAAATTGCAGAAATTGCCCGCAGGCATAAAATAGCTTTTCATACAGATGCAGCTCAGTCGGTCGGGAAATATCCTGTCGATGTAAAGAAAATGGGTATTGACCTGTTGTCGATAGCAGGCCATAAGCTTTATGCACCAAAAGGAGTGGGAGCACTATATATAAGGGATGGGATAATCCTTGAGAAACTTATCCATGGAGCTGATCATGAGCAGAATAAACGGGCGGGAACCGAAAATGTGCCTGAAATTGCGGGATTGGGCAAAGCATGTGAGACAGCACAGCACAGTCTGGATAATAATATCGGGCATATGCTGAAGATGAGAGATATGCTTCAGGAAACCCTTACGGAGAAACTCGAGGGGATCAGGGTTAATGGACATCCTCTGTTGCGACTTCCAAACACATTGAGTATTAGCTTCCACAGGGTTGAAGCCAATATTCTGTTAAATGAAATGGAAGCAAGGGGTATTGCTGCATCAGCAGGAGCTGCCTGTCATACAGATTCAATCGATATTTCACCTGTATTAACTGCAATCGGGCTCGACCCTGATTTTGCAATGGGAACGATCAGGTTTTCGACAGGGAGATATACTACAGAAGATGAAATAAACCGGGCATCAGAAATAATCACAGATATCGTGAACCGGTTAAGGCCTTCAGGAACCGATCTGATCAGAGAGTTGAACTTTGACAGTAAGAAAATAAAACTTACGAGTTATACCCAGGGACTCGGCTGTGCATGTAAATTACGGCCCCAGGAACTTGAAAAAATACTGAAAGAGATACCATCAGGCACAGATCCGAATATCCTGATTGACACAAAGAATTCGGATGATGCGGCTGTGTACCGGATCAATGATGAAACAGCTATAGTCCAGACTGTCGATTTTTTTACACCTGTTGTTGATGAACCATACAATTTTGGCTCAATAGCAGCCGCCAATGCCCTGAGTGATATCTATGCGATGGGAGCAAAGCCATTGTTTGCATTGAATATAGTCGGATTCCCATCAAACAGGCTCCCAATGGAAGTTCTTAAGGAAATTCTGAAAGGAGCTGCCGATAAAGCAAGGGAAGCAGGAATATATATTCTGGGAGGTCATACAATCGATGATCCTGAACCAAAATACGGAATGGTAGTGTGCGGAAAGGTTCATCCAGATAAGTTATGGGCGAATTCAGGTGCAAAGGAAAACGATGCAATCATTCTGACTAAACCCGTCGGCACAGGAATATTAACCACGGCATTGAAAAGAGGTCTTCTCAGTGAAAGGACAAAAGTGGAATTAATATCTATTATGTCCGAACTGAACAAAAAAGCCGCTGAGATTCTTGAAAAATATTCAGTCCATGCCTGTACCGACATTACCGGGTTTGGACTGATAGGACACTTAAGTGAAGTATCAGTCGCGAGCGCGGTAAATGTTGAACTGTTTGCAGGAAGGGTTCCGGTATTTGAAGAAACAGCAAATTTTGCCGCAGCCGGTATTATTCCCGGCGGATCGAAAAATAATCTCGATCACTTCTCTATACATGTAATCTGGGATGAAAACATTTCGTCCATTACAAAGAACATTCTGTGCGATGCTCAGACTTCCGGAGGATTATTGGTTACAGTTCCGGGCAATGAAAAAGAGGATATAATAAGTGAATTAAAAAACGCAGGACTCAGTTATTCTTCCCATGTGGGTAATTGTCTTGAAACAGGTGAAGGGAAAATTTTTGTAAAAAAGTGATCTGGCCGTCACACAAAGTACTTCACAAAGGATACACTAAGGATTGGGGATATAAGTTTCCCCTCCTTTTTTTAAGGAGGGGTGGCCAGACCACAAAATCATCTAACATGCAGAAATATGAATGGTCTGGCCGGGGTGGTTGATCCAATTCTGAGAAATGAGTCCACTTCTGCTGAATCTGTTTAATGGTTTTAATTAAAGTCAAAGAATCCTGAAGGAAGAAAATTCAGAAGACAGCAAAGTATCAACCACCCCGGCCGGGAAAGCAGAATTGTAAACATATCCAGATCAGCAATCCCGGCCACCCCTCCTTTAAAAGGAGGGGAAACTTATTTACCTATAATCCAGATAATTACTGCATTTTTCGTTATTAAAATATTTCTTAGGTTGACGGCTATGCGCCAAAGCCAGGAGCGACCTGTATTTATTCGGATTGCAGTGATAAGCTATCAAAACCAGTCAGAACAAAAATAACAATTTTGGTTAAAAATAGTTAATGTACCCAGTCTAAAAATAGAATAATCAGACTTTTAAATATATTTGGCCCGATTATTGGTTAAGTCGACAGGGGTATTTAAACTCATTACTGATTATAAAACTCATTTAATAATTCACAAAACTTAAATAAAACTTCCATAATGAAATCAATTTTTACTAAACTGGTTTTTACGGTATTAATATGTATAACTTCTCTGACAAATGGCCTGAGTCAGCTATATGAATGGCGGGGGCCTGGCCGAAGCGGCATTTATAATGAATCGGGATTGCTGAAATCATGGCCCGCAAACGGGCCCGCATTACTATGGGAAGCCGGGAATATGGGCGATGGCTATTCTTCACCTACTGTTACTGATGATGCAGTTTATATCACAGGAAGAAAGGACAGTTCCGATGTACTTTTTGCTCTTTCGACCGATGGGAAAAAGAAATGGGAAACGGTGTATGGCAAAGCCTGGATGAAAAACCATACAGGATCGAGATGCACCCCTACATACTATAACGGAAATATATTCCTTATCAGTGGAAGCGGGGATATTGTCTGTGTCGGTAAGGATGGCAGAATTAAATGGTCAAAAAATCATTACCGCCTTTATGACAGTAAACCGATACAATTCGGAATTTCGGAATCTCCGCTTGTTGTAGATAACATTGTAGTTGCATCACCCGGAGGGAAAAAGGCCTCGGTTGTCGCTTTCAATATTTCTGACGGCAGGGTTGTATGGGAGGCAGAACCAATCGACCAGGAGCCACAGTATTTAAATCCTAAGCTTATTGAGTATGCCGGGAAGAAAATGATCGTTACTGTCATGGGGACTTACATTTTTGCAGTAAATGCAAAAGATGGTAAAATCATGTGGAAATTAAACTATACGGAAATCAATGCAGCAACAGGCAGGGTAATGAAAAATCATGCAATGACACCTCTCTATAAGGATGGTCATATTCTTATTGCAAACGGCTATAACTGGGTGGCATTAAAGCTTAAACTTTCGGCCGACGGGAATTCGGCTGATATTGTCTGGGAAAACAGGAGTTTTGACCCGCAGCTTGGAGGAACTGTCCTACTGGGGAATAATATTTACGGAACTACTCATATGTCAAAGCCGGTTGATATGTGGACCTGTGTGGACTGGACAACTGGGAAAACACTGTGGACCACAAGATGGTATGCAAGGGGATCGGTAATTTCTGCCGATGGTATGCTGTACCTGTTTGAGGAAAAGTCAGGTCATGTTGCTCTTGTAAAACCCGATGCTTCAAAACTCGATATTGTAAGTGAGTTTCAGATAACAAAAGGAGAGGGCCCGTTCTGGGCTCATCCGGTAATAAAAAACGGGAAACTCTATATCAGGCACGGAAGTGTATTAATGGTATACAAGGTAAAATAAAACTGATTATTTTGTAGTCAGCATTGGATTATCATACATTATTTTCTGATTCAGCTCGAAGTCATACAGTGTTAAGATTCTTAACCTGTAATATGATTCCCAGTAATCCTCTATCGCAGTGATGTAATCTCTTTTAGCACTTTCGCGCTCACCAAGCGAGATATTCAGGTCTGTAATGCTGATCTCACCGCTCTGGAATTTCTTCAGGGCTATCAGGTATCCGTTTTCAGCTACATGATCAGCTTCCCGTGCTGTGTTGATCTGGTCACGTAACAGACTAAACTGTTCTACCTGAACAACAACACCTCTTTCAAAATCCTTAATATCTTTCTCCACATCATAAACCACAAGTTCGCGTTGTGATTCAGCCAGTTTTACTGCTGAAGCTGAGCGGCCCCAATCGAGAATCGGGATGCTCATAGACAAACTGATCGTCCTCTGCTTTTCAGGTTCCCTGAAGATGCCGCCATAAGTTCCGGCACTGTTCGACAGGCCATAACTGCCAACAAGAGTACCACTGAGTCCTGAATTTCTTTTAGCCCTTACAAGATCCCTGTCGGCTTCGATGAGCCTTCTTTGAAAATAGGGTGTTTCTTTCCGGTTATCCCTTGCCTCCTGAAGAGCTTTTTCTGTATTAATGGAAAACAGTATCATATCGAGGGGAATGACCAGCTGTATTCTCTGATTCGGATCAAGATTAATATATGATTTTAGTTCAAAATCGGCATTTTTCAGGTCCATCCTTGCTTTATTCAGGGATTTCCTGGCATTAAAAACCGAAAGCTGGATACGCGAAAAGTCATTATCGGAGATCTTACCCAGCTGTTTCCTTACTTCAGCAATTTTAAGATTGTTTTCGCTGTTTTTCAGATTATTTTCTGCCAGTGTATAATTTGTCTGGATCTGTAAATAATTGAAAAAGTAACTGGTTGCCTGCAGGGCAATGCGTTCGGTTGATTCAATGAATTGTTTCCGGGATTCCTCATAGATCAATGGTTCAGTTTTCTGTTGCCATTTCATATAATTGTATGCAAAAACAGGCTGATACAACCCAATCTCAAAAGGACTTCCGGAGTATTCAACTGAAGTCTTAATAAAATCCTGAATACGGTAAAGGTCAGTTGCCGCATAGATTTGAGTTCCCGTAGTGGCAATGGACTGGCTCAGTGACAGCTGAGAGGATGCCTTTATTTGTGATACTTGTTTGAATTCAATACTCCCGTCAGGCTGGGTGACCGGTGTGGTTGTATGAATATAATTTGGCAGGTCGCCTCTCAGTGTAAGCTGAGGCCTGAAGCTGGTCCTGAAATTTTTCCAGCGCCAGTAGTAGTTAACATTTGTATTCTGGACATATTTTACTGAAGCAGATTGTCTGATGGCGAGATCCACCACATTCCTCAGGCTGAGAGAAACTAAAATGCTGTCATTTGAAAGCCCCGGTAAAGAATGAACCGGGCATGTCAATAATAAAACAAGTATAAAATACCTTATTTGTTTTCTCATCACAGGCCGGTTTATAATTCCTCAAATTCAATTTCCTTCTTTCGCCGGGACCGGGAAACATCAGATATAATAATACGGTCACCCGGTGACAATCCGGCAGCGATTTCCACATAATCCGTTCCTATAAGCCCGGTGGTCACTGTTTCTCTTACAGCCTTGCCGGTCTTTATCACAAAAAGATCCTGATACTTGTTCCTGTTGAAAACCGGACCATATTCTACCCGTAATACACTGTCTCTCTGCTGGGTTACAATCTCGAGCACTACTTCCATATTCGGAATAAGATTCTGATAATGGTTGTAATCGAGGAATACATCAAATTCTATTTTCTTGTCTTTCATCACTGGAGTTACACTTCCAATTTTACCCTTCAGCCGGGTATTTTCTATAACAGCATAAATTTCTCCTCCTGTCTTTACATAGTCAATATAAGAATTATCAACTGTAGCTTTGACCTTAAAACTTGAAAGATCTGACATTTTTACAAGTAATTTATCTTTTTCAACCTTTTCACCAACGCTTGTATAAATGCCGAGAATAATTCCATCGGAGGATGCCCTGACCGTCAACCTGTTCAGTAAATCCTGTCTTAATTCAAGTTCTTTTTTTCTCATATCCATCTGAAGCTGAAGCCCCTTTTCATCAGCTTCAAGCTGTTTCAGGCGGATTGAATTTTTCTCCAGGGTCATTTTCAGATCTTTTTCTGCTAATATCAGTTCTTCTTTGGTTTGTTCATGAAGGGCCGGCGATATCCCTCCCACTTTGAGAAGTTGTTCCTGATCCAGGATTTCCGTTTTAAGGGAAGTGATCCTAAGGTTCTTTACTTCCACGTTAAAATCAAGATCAACGCGGATACTCCTGGAATTCAACCTGTTCTTTTGCAGATCATTTTCCATTACACCCAGTTGATCTTTCAGGTTATCTATTTCCTGAATCAGCGATTTGGGATCAAGAGTAAGGATTGTACTCCCTTTTGATACACGTCTTCCAGGAGCCTGAACAATTGAGGATACAAGGCTTGATGCCGGACTTAACAACAATACTTCGTTTTCAGGATTAACAATCCCCGATGCAGGTACAGAGGTAAAGACAGGTCCATAATCAACTGTTGAAGTAACAAAGTCAGTCTGCTTTATTGAAGATGGTTTTAAATACCTGTCAGCCAGGAATATCGCTATCAATAAGCAGATCAGGATCAGCGCGATGGGCAAAATCCGTTTCCTGATCATTTTATATTTGATCTTCATTATAAATTAAAGCAATTTATGGTTATTTTATAAAAGGACAAAGATAACAAGTCACAATTGAATAATTTATATAATATTGAAATTCCAAAAAGCATAAATTATGACAGAACAAATAAAGCAAATTGCCGGAAGAATCAAAGAGATCCGCGAGATTTCAGGTATTTCGGCCGAAACTCTGGCTGCAAAGCTGGGGCTCGAAAAAGATATTTACATAAATTATGAAAGCGGAGACACCGATATACCGGTAGGATTAGTCTTCAAAATATCAGAGCTGTTTAATGTAGAACTGTCTGTTCTGCTTGGCGGAGATAATCCAAAACTTCATATCTACGGGCTGGTCAGGAATGGAAAGGGATTAAAACTCGAGCGGCGGCGACAGTACAAATATGAAAGTCTCGCCTTTAATTTCATCCATAAAAAAGCTGAACCATTCATGGTAACAATTGATCCCGATCCTGAAGGTAAATCGATTGAATTCTATTCTCACCCGGGGCAGGAATTCAACTATGTATTGAAAGGAACTATGCTGACGATAATCGACGGGCATGAAATAACTTTAAATGAAGGCGATTCGATCTATTTTGATTCGGGTTATAAACATGCAATGAAAGCCTTAAATAATGAGCAGGTGAAAATCCTGGCAATTGTTTTATAAGATATAAGAATACAGCACAATGATACTCGATAAATACCTTAAACAGACTAAGTTTGACTCATACCAGGAGTTCAGGGATAAATTTGAGATTATAATTCCGGAGAATTTCAATTTTGCCTGGGATGTTGTTGATGAAATTGCTCTCAGCACACCCGGAAAGACGGCAATGGTATGGTGTGATGATAAAGGTAATGAGGCCACTTTTACCTTCGGACAGATGAAATATTACAGTGATAAGGCTGCCAGTTTCTTCCGGGCAGCAGGTATCCGGAAAGGTGATCCGGTAATGCTGATCCTGAAAAGACACTTTACATTCTGGTTCTGTACTCTTGCCTTAAATAAGATCGGAGCAATAACCATCCCCGCTACACATTTACTTTCTGCCAAAGACATTATTTACAGGAATAATGCAGCAGATATAAAAATGATTGTTTGTTTGCCGGATCCTTTGGTAATTCAGCATGTTGAGGAATCACTAAGCAAATCACCGTCTCTGAAATATAAAATGCTGATTGGCGAAGACAGGGAAGGGTGGATCAATTTTTCGCGGGGGATGGAGGAGAACGCCGGTGAACTGACCAGACCGGTTTCATCTGAAGCAACAAAGAACAGTGATATTATGCTCCTGTATTTCACTTCGGGAACGACAGGAATGCCTAAGATGGTAAGCCATGATTATACTTACCCGCTCGGACATATTGTAACTGCAAAATACTGGCAGAATGTACAGGACAATGGTCTTCATTTTACAATTGCTGATACAGGATGGGCTAAGTCGGCCTGGGGGAAAATATATGGTCAGTGGCTGTCGGGCAGTGCTGTTATGACATACGATTATGACAGGTTTGTTCCCAAAAATATCCTGGAAGTAATTGAAAGATATAAAGTTAATACCTTTTGTGCACCTCCTACCATTTACAGGTTCCTGATAAAGGAAGATTTCACAGGTTATGATTTGAGCAATCTTAAATACTGCGTTGTAGCCGGTGAACCTTTAAATCCTGAGGTATATAAAAGCTTTCATGACAAGACAGGGATCAGACTGATGGAAGGCTATGGCCAGACTGAATGTACTGTGGCATTGGCAACATATCCGTGGATGGATCCTAAACCCGGGTCAATGGGAAAACCAACACCGGGTTATGATATTGAGGTTGTTGATGATGAAGGTAATCTGTGTGAGATCGGGAATGAAGGTGAGATTGTAATACGAACGGCCCGGAGAAAACCTGTCGGGATGTTTAAAGGTTATTATCGTGATAGCGAACTGACAGAGAAAGTCTGGTCCAATGATGTTTATAGAACCGGTGATATGGCATGGTGTGACGAAGATGGCTATTTATGGTTTGTCGGCAGGGCTGATGATATCATAAAAAGTTCAGGTTACCGTATCGGTCCTTTCGAGGTCGAAAGTGCCCTGATGGAGCATCCGGCAGTACTTGAATGTGCTGTTACGGCAGTACCTGATCCGGACAGGGGGCAAATTGTGAAAGCTACTATCATATTATCAAAGAATTATAATCCCAGCGAAGAGCTGACAAAAGAGCTGCAGGAACACGTAAAAAAAGTTACTGCTCCATACAAATATCCCAGGATAGTTGAATTTGTAACCGAATTACCAAAAACTATCAGCGGTAAGATCCGGAGGGTACAGATACGGGATGAGACTAAAGAAAATTAAAGTTCCCTGACAAGCCTGGTCAGGTTATATAACCCGTTGAGGTCATATTATCTTCCGGAAGATAATGAATATTTAATTTCTGCAATAACGAACAATTGTATAATAAGGTCAGGGATCCTCTGAATCAGGGTGATCGGTACAGTCTGTGTCTTTATAAAATCTTTATAATAACGGGATAGATACTAATAAAATCTTTACAGATTCCGGCTCATTTTTGTATCGTAAAATCAGGAGAAACTTGTTAAATCCTTAAACGGTAATCAATGAATTTTCAAGATATACTTCAGGTTGTATTCCTGTTTGGTATTTTGATCATACTGACACCTTTGACGGGTAATTATATGGTCAGCGTATTTTCGGGCAGCAATCAGTTAATGCTGTCAGGACCGGGTTGGCTTGAAAAGCATGTTTATAAGTTCTTAAGAATAAATCCTGATGAAGAAACAGACTGGAAAACCTATACATATAGTCTTTTGTATTTAAATCTGACAGGTTTTGTTTTCCTGTTCATGATACAGATTTTTCAGGCATATCTACCCTTCAATCCTGCAGAGCTTCCAAATATATCATGGCATTCATCATTCAATACATCAATAAGTTTTGTTACAAATACCAACTGGCAGGGTTATGCCGGAGAGACAACCCTAAGTTACTTTGTGCAAATGGCCGGGCTTACTGTTCAGAATTTCCTGAGTGCAGCAACAGGAATGGCAGTCTTACTGGCAGTAATAAGGGGATTCTCCCGGAAGACAAGCGGTAAAATTGGTAATTTCTGGGTAGACATCACACGCATCATATTATACATTTTATTACCACTATCAATTCTCACGGCTATTTTTCTGGTCAGCCAGGGTGTCATTCAGAATTTTAAGTGTTATGAGACAATCCGCACCATACAGGGTTCAGAGCAGGTAATTCCTATGGGCCCGGCAGCATCACAGATTGCAATAAAACAACTTGGCTCAAACGGAGGTGGGTTTTTCAATGCAAACAGTGCACATCCTTTCGAAAATCCTACCCCACTAAGCAATTTCATTCAACTGCTGACAATTTTATTGATTCCGGCTGCATTAACCTTTGCCTATGGGAAAATGGTCGGTTCGATAAAGCATGGCTGGACAATATTTATAGTTATGTTTATTCTTCTTTTTACCGGATTATTGTTTTCCCTTTACGCTGAGTATTCAGCCAATCCGGTATTCGGGCACATACCGTTAATGGAAGGCAAAGAGACCCGGATTGGAATTACGAACAGTATACTTTGGTCAGTATCAACCACAGCAGTATCAAATGGTTCTGTTAATGCAATGCATGACAGTCTTTCACCGGTTGCAGGGATGATTGCTATGATAAACATATTGACAGGTGAAGTTATTTTTGGCGGTGTGGGTTCAGGATTATACGGGATGGTGATATTCATTGTCCTAACTGTATTTATTGCCGGATTGATGGTAGGCAGGACACCTGAATATCTTGGGAAAAAAATAGAATCATTTGAAATTCAGATGGCGATTCTGGCTGTACTGATCCCTAATCTGGCAGTACTTCTGTTCTCGGCATTGGCCGCGATCAGCTTTTCAGGTGTATCAGGGATAAATAATCCCGGACCACATGGTCTGTCGGAAATATTATATGCTTATGGTTCAGCAGCCGGGAACAATGGCAGTGCTTTTGCCGGACTTGACACAAATACTGTATTTTATAATGTTACTCTTGGTGCCGGAATGCTGTTGGGCCGTTATGGAGTAATTATACCCGTATTAGCAATGGCCGGAAAAATATCTGAAAAAAAATATACACCCTATTCCGCAGGTACATTCCGTACAGATAACTGGCTTTTCGTAGTATTGTTAATTACAATTATCCTGGTTGTTGGCGGATTAACACATTTTCCCGCATTAGCACTTGGCCCTGTTATGGAACAACTGTTATTGATAAAGGGTGTTACATTTTAATCCGGTGTATATGGCAACAAGACAAAGTTTAAGTTTTTTGAACAGAAAGCTGATAATGCAGGCTTTAAAATGCAGTTTTATAAAGTTGAATCCCTCGTTGCTTATAAAAAATCCTGTAATATTCATAGTGGCAACAGGTTCAGCTGTTAATTCAATAATTGTAATAGCAGGTATTATAAAGGATAATTTTTCCTCTTTTGATCTTCAGATCACACTCTGGTTATGGTTTACAGTATTATTTGCAAATTTCTCGGAAGCAATTGCCGAGGGTAGAGGTAAAGCTCAGGCTGAGAGCCTGCGTAAAAGCCGTCAACAGGTAAGAGCCAGGAAAATTGAGGGGGAAAGAGAAACAGAAGTATCTGCAACAGAACTCAGGAAGGGGGATATTGTAGTATGTGAAGCCGGGAGTCTGATCCCCGCGGATGGTGAAGTTATCGAAGGTATTGCCAGCGTTGATGAATCAGCTATAACAGGTGAATCAGCCCCTGTGATCCGTGAAAGCGGTGGTGATCGTTCAGCCGTAACGGGGGGTACCAGAGTGATAAGTGACAGGATAGTCATCCGTATAGTATCTGAACCGGGAAGGACATTTATTGACCGGATCATCACCATGGTAGAGGGAGCAAAACGACAGAAAACACCAAATGAAAAAGCCTTATCAAACCTTTTAATTGGTTTGTCAGCTATTTTCCTTCTGACAGTCATTGCTCTTCCGGCCTTTTATGAATACAGTCTGAACGCATCCGGCAGACAGATATCTCAAAACCTTTCATTTCCGGTTTTGATTGCCTTATTGGTCTGTTTAATACCAACAACAATTGGCGGTTTGTTGAGCGCTATCGGGATAAGCGGCATGGACAGGCTTATACAAAGAAACGTTATTGCTTTAAGTGGTCATGCTGTTGAGGCAGCCGGAGATGTTGATGTTCTTTTACTGGACAAAACAGGAACTATCACTTTCGGGAACCGGATGGCTGTTAATTTTATCCCGGCAGAAGGTATTACTGTCAGCGAGCTTGCTGATGCAGCTCAGATTTCTTCACTTTCTGACGAAACACCTGAAGGACGCTCTGTTGTTATTCTTGCAAAAGAGAAATATAAAATACGCAGCCGGGACGTACAACAACTGAATGCTACATTCATTCCGTTTACGGCAAAGTCGAGGATGAGCGGAGTAGATATTAATAGTGCTGATGGTAATATTCAAAGAATCAGGAAAGGGTCATCTGAAGCCATCCGGACATTTGTTCAGAATAATAATGGATATTATTCCCGGAATATAAAAGATATTGTTACCGGGTTATCGCAACAGGGCGCTACACCTCTGTTAGTAGCCAGGGATAACAGTATATTAGGGATAATTGAGCTCAAAGATGTTATCAAAGGCGGAATAAAGCAACGGTTTACAGAACTTCGCAAAATGGGGATCAGAACTGTTATGATCACCGGTGATAATCATTTAACTGCTGCAGCAATTGCAGCGGAGGCGGGAGTGGACGATTTTATGGCTGAGGCAACACCTGAAGATAAGCTGCAACGTATACGTCATGAACAGGCAAATGGTCATCTGGTAGGTATGATAGGAGATGGTACAAATGATGCACCGGCACTTGCACAGGCAGATATAGGTATTGCAATGAATACAGGGACGCAGGCAGCCCGCGAAGCAGGAAATATGATTGACCTCGACAGCAATCCGACAAAACTTATCGAGGTGGTGGAAGTGGGGAAACAACTACTCATTACCAGGGGTTCACTTACGACATTCAGCATAGCTAATGATGTTGCAAAATATTTTGCTGTAATACCAGCCATATCTGTTTCGCTTTACCCTGATCCTTCAGGCATCGGACCTCTTGCTGCATTGAATATCATGAATCTCGGGTCACCACAGAGCGCTATCCTCAGCGCTGTAATATTCAACGCGCTGATAATAATTTTTTTGATACCTCTTGCCCTGAAGGGTGTCAGGTACAGGCCGGTCTCAGCCGGCGTGGCTTTAATGCGTAACCTTCTTTTCTACGGACTGGGAGGTATCCTGGCTCCTTTTGCCGGAATTAAGATCATTGATTTTCTGATAAATCTTTAAATCTGCTGCCACATGAAGACCCTGATGATTTCAATCAAAGCATTTATCCTTTTTACCATTTTAACAGGATTTTTTTATCCAATTCTTATTACGGGAGTGGGCCAGATATTGTTTCCGGTGAAATCCAACGGGAGTATTGTAACTAAAAATGGTAAGAAAACTGGTAGTGCGCTTATAGGGCAGAAATTTGACAGTCTGGCGTACTTCTTCACACGGCCTTCACATGTATCATATAACCCGATGCCATCAGGGGGATCTAATTTTGGGCCGACTAATCAGAAGCTAAGGGATATAGTTTTTGAACGCAGAAATATGTTCATATCTGTCAATTGTTTGGATACTCTTACCAAAGTACCATCAGAGATGATTTTCGCATCAGCTTCAGGCCTTGATCCGCATATCTCGCCGCAGGCTGCCATTTTGCAGGCAGACAGAATAGTAAAATACAGGATGTTTTCGCCGGCTCAGCAGCAAAAATTATTGAATCTGATTAATTTTCTTACTGAAAAGCCTCAGTTTAATTTTCTGGGAGAAGAGCGGATTAATGTATTTCTCTTAAATTTAAGTCTCGATAGTATAAAATGAATGATTCAATTGAAAACCGGCCTGATCCTGACGATATTCTTGCTTCAATTAAGAAAGATGAAGAATCCGGTAAGCGGGGTAAACTGAAGATATTTTTTGGTATGTGCGCAGGAGTCGGGAAAACATATTCAATGCTTCAATTTGCTCTGTCCGGTAAAGCAAAAAATCTTGATGTTGTGGCCGGGTATATTGAATCACATAACAGAATAGAGATACTCGGACTGGTTGAACGATTAGAGTTGATTCCCCGGAAGGAAACGGAGTACAGGGGAATTGTCCTTCAGGAAATGGATCTGGACAGGATCCTGGAACGGAAGCCCGGGATTGTTCTGGTTGATGAGCTTGCACACACAAATATTCCCGGCTCCAGGCACCTTAAACGTTATCAGGATGTACAGGAAATTCTGGATAACGGAATAAATGTATATACTACTTTAAATGTACAACATCTTGAAAGCCGGAGTGATATTGTGTCCCAGATTACGGGAGTACCTGTAAGGGAAACACTTCCTGATGAAGTTTTTGAAAATGCCGATGAAATAGAACTTGCAGATATAACACCTGATGAGCTTCTTGCAAGATTGGCAGAAGGGAAGATCTATTCTCCTGAACTTTCAGCAGAAGCAGTTGATCATTTTTTCAGAAAGGGGAATATTACAGCTCTTCGGGAGATGTCTCTCAGGATTGTTGCAGACAGGGTTGATAAACAGCTGAAAGTTTATATGCAGAAG
Organism: uncultured Bacteroidales bacterium; assembly: GCA_963700275.1. GTDB lineage: Bacteria > Bacteroidota > Bacteroidia > Bacteroidales > VadinHA17 > LD21. The sequence goes on from CAVOWZ010000011.1 coordinate 475,374, forward strand.
AATCGTATCCCCGGTCCATGGAAATCGGGCATGCATCTTCTTGCCCTTATCAGTCCGAGCCCTCATGCAGCGAAGCTTATCCGATGGTCAAAAAACCTGTCTTACAGTATGGGGGCAAGTCTTACTGCGTTATATGTAGAAGCCACACGGCCACTGGATGCAAGCCAGAAGGAGCAACTTTCCGGTAATCTGAACCTGGCGAGGCAGCTTGGCGCAGAAATTATTACAACATCAGGGAATGATCTTGTTGAAACAATTCTGAATGTGGCACGCAGGGAGAACATTACTCATATAATAATCGGTAAGCCCGGGGATAGTAATATTTTTTCACTTTTTGCTCCACGTAATCTTTTAAAGAGACTTATCAGATATAGCGGGAATATCGATATTTATGTTTTGGGATCTGAGGTTGAAAGTGATACCCCCCGCACCAGACAACCTTTCTCATTTCCGGTTTTTACAACAGGTTTACATCAGTATATACTGGCCACGGCAATAATATTAATTACTTCTTTAATTTGCTTCAGCTTTGCAGAATATCCCGGATATCAATCGATTTCATTTATTCTTCTCTTTGTTGTTTCCATTCTGGCAACATTTATGGGAATAGGGCCTATCCTGTTAGCTTCTGCCCTGAGCGCATTTATCTGGAACTTTTTTTTCATTCCTCCCAGATTTACAATACATATTGAAAAGACTGAAGATATACTGATGTTTTGTATGTTTTTTATTATTGCTCTGGTGAACGGAGTCCTGACATCAAGAGTAAGGCGGCAGGAGAAAATTACCCGTGATCGTGAAGAACGCACAAATGCTCTTTACCAGTTGACTAAAGAATTATCAGAAGCAGAAAATACAGATGAATTAATTAAGATCGCTACAATAAAAATCAGGAAACATTTCGGGCTCGATATCATATTTATATTGCAGGACGGATTGAATCATTTATCAGAGTATACCCTGAATAATGATTTGAAAAAATTATCGGCAGCTGAAATGAGTGTTGCCGAATGGGTATTCAGTCATTCACGCAAAGCCGGTAAATATACCGACACCCTTCCTTCCGGCAGATTGACATTTTTCCCGCTTACGGGTACCAGTATAAAACCAGGTGTTATTGTTGTAAGCATGGATGCCCCGGTTCATGGTGAGAAGGAGCAGTTTTGGGATACCTTTCTGACCCAGATTTCAAACAGTATTGAACGCAGGTTCCTGGATGACCTTGCCAGGAGGGCCAGATTCCTGGATGAATCAGATAAGCTGTATAAAACTCTTTTTAATTCAATTTCTCATGAATTGAGAATCCCTGTTGCAACTATAATGGGGGCATCCGACTCATTGCTTTCATCAGAGCATACAAACGAAATACGTTATGAATTATCAGGTGAAATATACAAAGCATCCAAAAGACTGAACAGGCTGATTGAAAATCTCCTGAACATGTCAAGGCTCGAGAGCGGGCGGATAACACCAAGGTTTGATTGGTATGATATTCATGATCTGATAAATACAGTATGTGACATCCTCAGTGAAGAGCTCAAACCTTTCAACCTTCACATAGTTATACCTGATGAAATGCCACTTGTAAAAATCGACTTCGGTTTAATGGAGGAGGTACTTTATAACATTATTCATAATGCATCACAGTATGCCCCGCCGGCAACCAATATAAGGGTCAAAGCATTTTATGACAACGGAATGCTGAACCTTCAGGTAATGGACAGAGGGCCTGGATTCCCGGAGAAAGAAATATCTCTTATATTTAATAAGTTTTACCGTGTTGAAGGATCCAAACCCGGGGGTACAGGTCTTGGCCTCTCTATTGCAAAAGGTTTTGTGGAAGCCCACAAAGGCACAATAACTGTTGAAAACCGAAAAAACGGGGGAGCTAAGTTCTCGATTTTTATACCAACAGAGATTTTTAAGGACGATATAAATGAATAAGGGATAAAACCATGATTTTGTCAGATAACATACTGATCATTGATGATGAAATACAGATCAGGAGACTTCTGGAGATAACACTCTCGGCAAATTATTATAATACCCTTTTTGCTTCTAACGGGAAAGAAGGCCTGGTTGCTGCTGCCACACATAATCCGTCATTAATCCTGCTTGATCTTGGATTACCCGATATTGACGGTATGGAACTTCTTGTTAAACTCAGGGAATGGTTTTCCAAACCGATCATTGTTCTGACAGTGAGAAGCTCCGAAGAAGATATAATAAAGGCTCTGGACAGAGGTGCAAATGATTACCTTACGAAACCATTCAGAAGTGGTGAGCTGATTGCAAGAATCCGTGCATCAATTAGATTGAGTAAGGAACAAGGCGATAATCCGTTACTTGAAGTTGGATCGCTGAGTATTGATATGTTAAACCATATCGTACGTAAGAATGGTGATATTATTAAACTCACAACAACAGAATTTTCTTTATTGGTTCTGCTGGCCAAAAATCAGGGAAGGGTTCTGACTCACCAGTATATCCTCAAAGAAATCTGGGGTCACGGATATGTAGAGCAAACACAGTATCTGCGTGTTTTTATTGCACAACTCAGGAAGAAAACGGAAGATAATCCCTCAAATCCGACTCTGCTGATAACTGAATCGGGAATTGGTTACAGGTTTGGGAACTAAATCTGAAGAAACATCTACAAGTGTTTCTGGTTTATAATCTGTCACGGTAAAAAAAATACTTCAGATATAGGTTGGCTTTCTTTATAAAATCTTTATACCGGGGGGAGAAATTTTTACTTTTTGCTTATGGATTCCGGTTTAGATTTGCGGCATGAAATACCGGACGAATCCAAATGAAATTAATCCATCCGCTTATTATTCTCAGGGTCTTAAGTACCATCCTTCTGATTGAAACAATTTCATTTCTGGTATGTCTGCCGATATCGGTTCTCTACAAGGAATCTCTGTTTCCCTTTTTTGGGCCAGCTGTAATAACATTTGTTTTATACGTTGTCCTGCGTTTCCTGACCAGGAAAGTTGACACTGAAGAAATAAGCAACAGGGATTCATTTCTGACCGTCACGGCAGCCTGGATATTATACGCATTCTTTGGATCGTTCCCGTATATCTTTAGTGAAACCATTCCTTCATTTATTAATGCATTTTTTGAATCTGTATCGGGGTTCACAACAACAGGCGCTTCAATACTGAAGGATGTTGAAATATTGCCTTATTCCATACTTTTCTGGCGCAGTTTTACCCACTGGATAGGTGGATTCGGGATAATTCTGCTTGTAATTCTTATTCTTCCATCACTGAAAGTCACCGGCTATCAGCTTTTCAGCCTTGAATCCTCTTTGAAAGAAAAGATACATCCTAAAACCACAGGTGTTGCTTTCAGAATCATGTTTATTTACATAAGCCTTACGGTTCTGGAGACACTGTTACTTGTTTTAGGTGAAATGAATCTGTTTGACAGTATATGTCATTCCTTTGGATCAATTGCCACCGGTGGATTTTCAACTAAGAATGTAAGTCTTATGTTCTATTCACCATACAGCCAGTACATAGTGATGATCTTTATGTTCCTGGCAGGTACAAGCCAGGTCGTGTATTATTATCTGGTAAAGCGTAATTTCAGGAAGGTTAAACATAATGAGGAATTCTGGTTTTACATAGGTACTGTACTCTTTGCCGGGGCACTGGCTGGAATAATCCTGCTGACAAATACTTCAAAACCTGCGGAAGAAGCCTTAAGAGAGGGTTATTTTCAGGTCATCTCAATAATTACGTGTACAGGGTTCGCTAATGCTGATTTTCTCCTGTGGCCTTCATCAGGATTAATTCTGATATTTTTACTGATGTTTTCCGGCGGAAGCACCGGATCAACAAGCGGAGGGATAAAAATGGCAAGACACCTTGTCGTTTTGAAAAACCTGAAGATGGTATTTGTCAGGCTTATTCATCCGAAAACTATTCCTGTAATCAGGTTGAACGGGAAAATTGTTGATGAGAGAACCAATATTTCAATAATTTCTTTTATAATGCTTTATATCTTCATCTTTTTTCTAGGGACAATAGTTCTTACAGCATTCGGTTCAGATCCTGTCACCTCTGCCAGTTCAGTTGCCACGTGTATGGCAGGTATAGGTCCGGGACTCGGAACAGTCGGACCGATGAGCAACTTTTCAGATATACCCGGAATAAGTAAGATTGTCCTGAGTTTCCTGATGATATTAGGACGATTGGAAATAGTGACAGTCTTTATTCTTTTTGGGAAATCTTTCCGTAGATTATAGATTAATCAAAAATCAGCATCAACAGCCCCCGGTATTAGCATCCACCAGACGGTTTTTTCTTTGCCTTTGCAGTCACCGGCGGTTTTAAAGCTTTAGATGCCGGAGAGGCGGCATCAGTTGAAATGACTCCACCTCCGCCAAGAGCTGCTGCCGCACTTTTGCGGAAATCATATCTGGCAAATTCTTCGTCAGGACTGGTCTGAGAAGGCGTCACAGGTGAGAGTATGTTTCCAAACCAGTAGTTAAGGCCCCCTTCCATTACAAAGTTATTTTCATATCCGAGCTGCCGGGTAATCATCCATGCCTGGTTGGCATAAACCGATCCATTTGAATAGAAGACATTCATATAGGCATCCTGGTTAAGTTTATCAGTATACTCATCAGACAGGAGATTGCTAAGCGGGACATTTAGTGCTCCGGGCAGGCTGTAATTTTCGAATTCCTCAGGTGTTCTTACATCTATAAGCCTCAGAGAAGGATCTTTCTGGACAAGCATATCAGCCACAACATCAGGTGAAATAAACTGTACCCCTGCACCGGCTTCCTGAAGAAGTTCATCAGGAGTAAGCCGTGACTGTTTTACCTTATCTGCCGGCATGGCGGCGATGATTATCCCGAGTGGGATTATAATAAGTGCAAGTAATTTTAATTGTTTCATTATAATATTAATTTGATATTAGTATTCTTCCCTTGCGAATTTCTTTTCAGCCCACTCAGCTACAACAAACATGCCAAGCGCTGCCAGGATCATTAAAAGTCCGAAGAGACCGTCAGAGATACCGAGTTTGTCACTTATCTTTGGTTCTCCGAGGTATCTGGCAAGATAAAGTTTCTCCCACCAGCCATAAGTAAAGGCGAAGCCATATACACCGATGAAAAGTCCCCCGATGAAGACCATTGCATCAATTTTTCCTATTGCTGCCCCGCAGAAGCTTGTTCCCGGGCAGAATCCGCCCATGATAAATCCGACCCCCATTACTACACCGCCAGCGATTGCAGATGTGAGATATGTCGGGTTGACATAAACGAGATCCAGGTCTATCCATCCAAACAGGCTCATGAACAACAGGCCCAGCATGGCTGTTAATGCGGCTGTGAAAAAGACTTTCAATACCACAGTGTCATAGCCATAAAAGATACCCGCCAGTTTCCGGCTTGATGAGAAGCCCGAACTTTCGAGAACCCAGCCAAAAGCTATACCTATAAAGAAGGCGAGTAAAAAATTTGTGTTTTCCGATATTATTTCATTTGGTGCCAGTGGTCCCATTGTTTCCTCCTTTTATTTTAGATCCAGTTTTTTCTGAAGAAATATGCCATTGCAAAGGCGGTTCCGAAGATAGCAATCATTGTAACGAATCCTCCCAGGGAAAGAACTGCCATGCCGCTAAGGGCTGATCCGCTTGTACAACCTCTTCCCAGCTGTGAGCCGAAGCCAAAAAGCACACCACCTGCCAGTGCGAATATCAATCTTCTGCGTGATGTGATCTTTGGTGAATGTTCTACCTTAAGCTTAAGCCTGCCCGCCACAGCACCAGAAAGGAAACCACCCACGATTAAGCCGAGCATCTGGAAGACAAGCCACGACTTCATCGGGCTGCCGCTGTGTGATTCGGCATATTCGGCCATAAAAGGCATGGAACTGATGGCCTCCTTGTTAACGGTCCCGATGGTGGTCGCCACAACGCTTTTTATGGCGCCACTGGCGCCAAGACCCCTTCCGGAGACAAAATTTGCAGCAAGCAGTACCAGTCCCAAAAGTACACCGCCAAGGTAGGGATTGAGGTAGCTCCTGCTTTTATTTATACTTATGTTATTACTCATATACTATTTGTTTATTATTTTCAATAAAGCCAGCGGCTGACCTGGCCGGCAAAGACAAAGATAAAACGGAAAACAAAGCTGCCCATCAGAACAAGTATTCCGGGTAATGCCGCAGGAATATGTCTTCCACGCAATTCCATCAGATCAAGCACACCGGGAATAATTATCCCGAGCATGACCACAAATATCCAGAAAACCATTGTGTAGGGTCCTCCCAGAAAGAGTTGTGCCGCTTCAATCTGAACCTGTGTGCTTGCCATGAATCCCATGAACATGTGCACGATGAGGAAGAGTTCCGTACCAAGAATTATAAGATCGATCTTTGTGAACAGGAGTCTTTCCTTCTTGTCCTTTGATGCCAACACAATTGCTGCAGCTCCTGCAGAAAGTCCTGAAGCAAGAAAAAGAGGGCCGAGTACAGAAGTGTTCCATAGCGGTCTGGCATTGAATGCAGAAAGCAATATCCCGGTATAAACACCGGTTATTATGGCAAATATCAGCATCACCCAGGCAAGCTGTTTCTTGTACCTGTTGAAGAACATCTCAAGATCCTTAAGCCATTTATATTTCCAGTCCCAGTTTGGGAAAAACTCTCTGATGTGAAGGGCGCACCACACGAAAGCTGAAACAGTAACAACGAGCAGGGTCCATGCTCCCCACGACATTGGTGATTCAATCCTGATTGTAGTATAAAGCTGCCAGAAATATGCTTTGTGATTCAGGTCGATCAAAAGGCATGTCAGCCCTATGATCAATGCAAAAGGTGCTATGAAAGGTGCTTTTCGGACGGCAGTACGGTATTCCTCCTCTTTTCCCAGAAGGTAGTAAAGGGCAGCGAAAAAGAGGACCCCTGCTGCCAGTCCCCCCAGGAATAGATAAAGGGATATAGGCCAGTGCCAGATATGTAACTGTGGATCGACCAACATGTTCTCCCTTCCGCTGATAATAAGTTCTTCTTTCATTTTTTCTCAGATTAGGAAGTACAATTGTGGTAAGGTTCCGGCTTCAGGGATGAGGGTTTTGTGCTTGCGTCTTTTCAGCACCATGCTTACATCGCTGTTCGGATCGTCAAGATCGCCGAAATACATGCATTTTGTCGGGCATACTGCTACGCATGACGGTTTCATCCCCTGCTTGATACGGTGAAAGCAGAAGGTGCATTTATCCACATATCCTTTCGGATGAGGGAAACGGGCATCATAGGGACAGGAGGCAATGCAGGCGCCACAGCCGATGCATTTGTTGGGTTTGACCATTACGATCCCTCCCTCAACTATATGACTTGCTCCCGTCGGGCAGCATCTGACACAGGGTGCATTTTCACAGTGATTGCAACGTTCTGATCTGAGCTCGACCTCGAGCTGAGGATAAGTGCCGTCGATCACTTCCACAACCCAGTCGCGGCAGAATCCTATAGGTACAGTGTTTTCTGTCTGGCATGCCACAACGCAATCGCTGCAACCCACACATTTTTTCGTATCAACAGCCATTGCGTATCTCATGATTTCACCTCCCCTGAGTTAAGGTCAGTAATGAATGTGACAAAATTTCCCCTCATGCCTGTACCACCCATGATCGGGTCCACCAATACTTTGGTTATGAGGTTGGTGTCACTGGCACCCTTACCGTAACATCGTCTTAGTTTTTTCTGGTCGTGGCCAAAACCATGAACCATGTAAACGGAATCCCAGCGGATACGCTCCGTCACTCTTACCTTTATCGGGAATTCTGACCGTTTGCCGTCCTGATTCTCCAGGTGAATATACTGACCGGTTGTTAATCCCCATTCTTTTGCAACTCTCGGGTTTATCCATATACTATTCTCATCCATCAGGTCGGTCAGATTGGGATTATTGGATGTACGGCTGAAAGTATGCATCGGAGCACGCCCGTAATTGAGCCGGTAGTAACCTTCCGGCGGCTCTTCATGAGGGGTATATTTTGGCATCGGGTCAAAGCCTGCTTCTTCAATGGCCAGAGAGTAAAGCTCTATTTTACCACTTGGAGTATAAAACTCGACATTTTCATCGGGAGTAAAATAAAGGTCTTCATAAGGCCGGTCAAAGGTTTTTACACCGATCTTCCTCATCTCTTCGAGGCTGCTGCCCACCTGCTTAAGCTGCCAGTCGATCTGGTCCTCAATATTTTCAAAAGGGAAATAATCAATTACACCCAATCTCCTGGCAAGCTCTCTCGCCATCCAGTATGCAGGTTTTGTGTTGTGGGACGGTTCTGCTGCGGGTTCCCTGAGGGCTATTTGCGGTTTGCGGTGGGGCCCTACTCTTAGTTCATCATATCTCTCGAGGTATGTGCATTCTGGAAGGACCACATCCGCCCATCCGGTTATCTCCATCGGCATGGTGTCTATAACTACAAGCAGCTTAAGAGCCTGTATTGCTTTGAGGGTATTTTCCTGATTAGGCAGTGTCTCAATAAGGTTTGTACCGTTTACGATCCATCCCTGGAACTGGCAGTGCCGGCTGGGGTCAGGAACTGTGGCATCGCACACGCCGTTAGCAAGAACGGTATCAGCCAGCTTGTACATGTCGGGGAATTCTGTCCTCCACGATCTTTTCGGAGTTGGGAAAGGAGGGTGGACAGGTTCCGGAAGTTCGTAAATCTCAGGCCGGTAAAATCCGCCCCGGCGGCCCCATGAGCCAAGCAGGGCATTTAGGATGGCAATTGCCCTCATTCGCTGGGTATCATCACCGTACCATGTCACATGACGCCCGGGATGAACAATTACAGCGGGAGCGGCATCAGCCATCTCACGTGCAGTCTGACGAATGATTGTGGGATCGATTGTTGTGATACCATAGGCCCATTCGGGTGTCATAGTCTTCACATGATCCCTGAGGTATTCAAGGCCGTAAGTATATTTTTCAACATAAGGTTTATCGTAAAGTTCTTCAGTAATAATAACATTTATCCATGCCAGCAGTAATGCCAGGTCGGTGGCAGGCTTAATCGGCAGCCAGTATTTTGATTTACCGGCAGCGGTTGAGTACCGGGGATCAACAGTAATGATTGTGGCTCCTTTATCGATGGCATCTGACATCTCCTGTACCTGGCCGTTGTGCATGTTTTCGCCAATATGACTGCCTATCAGGACCAGACATTTTGTATCGCGTATATCGGTACGTTCAGGGCTCTCGATCGCTTCACCAAATGTTGTCTGGAATGCCACTTCGCGTGGACCGCGGCACTGTGCATAAGACGGGGCCGCAATGTGCGGTGAGCCAAGGGCACGAAGAAGGGTTGAAAAATACTTTCCTCCCGATCCGTGAGTAAACAGGGCAAGACATTCCGGACCATGTTCAGCCGTTATGACCTTTATTTTTTCGGCGATATAATCGAAAGCTTCATCCCAGGTAGCCTCCCGGAAACTCTGTTTACCGCGCTCCTCAGTCCTGATGAGGGGTGTGCGCAGGCGGTCCTCATCATAATACATCCCTACCCCTCCGGTACCGCGTGGGCAGAAACGACCATTGCAGTTGAGATCTTCATTGTTTCCGATAATCTTTTTAATAGCTCCTTTCTCATCCTTATAGACCCACCCGGCGCATTTCCAGAAACAGATCTCACAGTATGTCGGGGTACGACCCGTCAATACAGCTTCTACTGTCTTCTGTACTGCATTGCGTTCATTACCAAGCAGCTTCATGCCTGCCGCTCCGGCCATGACAGCTCCCGCACCTATTGTTGTGATCCTGATGAATTGCCTGCGTGTTGCCATCTGTAAAAATTAATTGTATCAGTCTGATTCATGAACATAATCTTCCGGTTCAATATGCACGGTGGCAATTATTCCGAAAAGCTCAAATACTTTATTTTCTATGTCGGTGGCTATTTTATGGCCCGACATGATAGTAATACTGTTTTCAAGTTTGATATGAAAGGTCAGTTCCTGGTGTGAAACATAATTATGTATGTGAAAATGATGAGGCTGTATGCTTCCGTTGTATTCTTTCCCAAGGAGAGACGTAATTTTACTGATCAATTCAGGACTTGGCTTTTCTCCAAGTAATTTACCTATAGCCTCTTTGGCAATCCTGAAAGTGGCATAGACGAGCATAACGGAAATAATTGCCCCCAAAACACTGTCGATCCACCAGAACTGACTGGCAAAAAGGATACCGATAAGTACCACTACAGAAGAGAGAGCATCGCTCCTGTGGTGCCAGCCATCGGCTTTTACGCTGACATTATCTGTAATACGGCCGATATAAAATGCATATTGTGCAAGGGCTTCCTTAACAACTATTGAGATGATTGTTACTACTATTGCCAGGGTCCCGAATTTAGTGGATTCCCTTCCGGTAAATTTGATGATGGAATCTTTCATGAATCCCCAGGCTATTACAGCAAGAATAAAAGCTATTATAAGGGCAGTAATCTGTTCCCATCTTCCGTGACCGAAAGGATGTTCCCTGTCAGGTTTTTTAGATGAAAGTTTAACGCCGATAATTACAACAACTGAACTGACGGAGTCGGAAAGAGTATGCCATGCATCGGCCGTCAGGGCAATAGAGCCGGTCACGATACCCGCCCATGATTTAAGCGCAAATAATATTGTATTTATTATTACTGATACAACACCCTCTATATAACCTGCTTTTGCCTTGTCCATCATCAATAATATTCAAACTATTATCCCCATTCTTTTCAACATATCAGAAAATAGTACAGTAAGCGGGGGATGAATAAAACCCCAAAATTAAAAAGAATTTGAACACTCCGGATATATTGATGGATTCATTTTGACGGGGTTTGATGATAATAACAACGTAATTCAGATTGCGTAATTAGCAATGCGGTCTGATCCGATTTTTTATCTTTGATGAAATAAACAAGAATTAATAGTTCGATAATTCCTGAAAAAAAAGATGAAATTAATGATCAGTTTACCGTTTATTTACCTGTATGTGGGTGTTATGCTTTGCGCTTCATGTGCAAACAGTAATTCCGGTTACGGACCCGATATTTATGTGCCGGATACCACATTTAAAATTGTCGGATATCTTTCGACAGGGAATTTTGACCAGATTGATTTACTTGAGCTTGACAAGCTGACTTACCTTAATCTGGCATTTGCCAACCCTGATGCAGAAGGGAATCTTGTCGCCGACAGGAATGCTGATATCAAACCGGTAGTTAAAAGGGGGCATGATCTGAACCTTAAGGTATTCATATCACTGGCAGGAGGGGGGAAACCCGATACTGTTATCTGGAAATCATTGTTACTACCTGAAAAAAGGTCAGCATTTATTAAAAAGATCCTTAATTATACAGAAGTGAATAACCTCGACGGTGTTGATGTCGATATTGAATGGAATCTTTTACCTTATCTGGGGGATACCTATAATCCGTTCGTACTTGAGCTGAGGGAAGCGCTTCATTCCAGGGGTAAAGGGATAACGTCAGCCCTCGGAGCCACAGATCTGCATAAAGCTGTTGGGCAGGAAGCCCTGGAAGCATATGATTTTATAAATGTGATGGTTTATGATAAAACCGGAATATGGCGGCCGGATGATATTGGTCCTCATTCACCTTATTCTTACGCAGAAGAAGCAATCAGGTTCTGGACGGAAGAAAGGAAGATCCCGGCTGACCGGATAACATTGGGTGTACCGTTTTATGGATTTGACTTCACACCTCCGGCAAGGTATATTTCTTATAAATCAATAATAGAGGAAAACACCTTATTTGCTTATCAGGATTCAGTTGGCAGTAAGTATTATTATAATGGTATCCCCACAATTGTAAAGAAGACACAACTGGCAAAAAACAAGCTCGGCGGAATTATGATCTGGGAAATTGCATCAGATGCAGAAGGTGATCTTTCGTTGCTTGATGCCATTAATCAGACACTCAAAGCCGGAGATTGCCAGGTGATCACATTTTACAGGGATGAGGACGGTGACGGATACGGGGATGTGGCCAGGCCATTCCAGGCATGCAGTGCACCGCAGGGCTATGTCACAACCCTGCCTTAAGCATTTATTTTTAAATTTACACTGACAGTACTTCAGTTGCGGATTTTCTGCCGATAGCGTCCACTGCGATAATTTTAAATTTTTTACCCGACGGGACCTGGAAAGTGAAAGGATCTTTGGAAACCTGGGGAATATGTTTGACTGATCCGATAATTTTGCCTTCGCTTTCTATTTCATAATATGAAACCGGTTCATTCCCTGCATAGCTGGTATTCCAGGATAATCTTATTCCATCAGATCTGGTTAGTTTTGCATTTCCTGGAGGAGTCAGACCTTTGTCAGGAAGCTGAAAATAATTTGTTTCACCATTATGTGCACGTGCACCTATATTTTCAAGTTCACGTCTTTCATTTTCACTCAATGCATCTGGTGCAATCTGTGCAGCATAATAATTCTGTACAAGCTGACATTTCAAAGGATTATCATCTATCAGGCCGGTACCTATTATCAGAGTATGTACTCCTGGAGTTGTAAGTACATATTCGATTAGAGGCTTGCTTGGGACCGATTCGGTTCCTATAATTCTGACAACATGTTCCGGTTTGTTTGACCATGTTGGTTCTTTTGTATACATTGCCCCGTCAGAAAAGACTTTCATCCCTATAATCCCTATATTCTTTGCTTGTGCCACAGGTATCACATTGTATTGCATATTAAGGTAACGCCTGTCATTAACATTTATGGCAACCAGCATGCCTTCAAGCAGGTCCCATTTGTCGCGCTGTATCATATCGATCATTACAGGTGCACTGTAATGTCCTGAAAATCCCAGATGCCTGACCAGTTTTTCATTTTTAGGATTCAGTCCGGTAATGTTAGTCCCGTCCCTGTAGTCGCGAAGAGCAACCAGTGCACCAAAATTATCATTTACATCAAGTGGTGTTTCAAGACCTTTAAATACCACATCTACCTCTTCAGGATTGGTAATATTATGTATAAGTATCATGTTGACGTATGCACCATCGGGGTATGTCCCGTCATCGTTTCCAAACATCTGGGAAAGCGAGCGTTTCAGATCAGCCACTGCACCCTCTCCGTGATTCCCGTCAGTGCTGTTCCTGACGTTGTCCAGCTTTGGATAACCTCCTTTAGCCCAGCGAACCATTGTTTTTGTGGTGAGAAAAATGCTGTCTCTCAGTTCATTATTGTAACCTTTCTGTCCCGGGATGAGATTAAGTTTCCTGAAGGCTTTTCCATAATTCATCTGGCTCGGACCGTATGCGTTTGAGGTGTCATAATAATTAATTCCGAGATCAAACGCTTTTAAAATGATATCAGAAGGCTCAATCCCGTCAGGTGTCCACTGAAGGGAACTTTGTCCACCGAGGCCGATTGTTGTGACATCAAAATTGATCCTTCCTAAACGCCGTTTCAAAGGCGAAGGGATCGAAGTTGAAGAACAGGAAAGGGCAGGCATCAATGAAACACCGGCAGCAGCTACTGCTGATAGTCTCATAAATTCGCGTCGCGAAAGTCTTAATTTATTTTTCCCTGGAGTCATCTCGGTTAAATTTATATATGTTTAAGAATTGAAAACAAATATAAGAAAACCAATTAAATGTGGGTGGAATTTTATGATTATCTGTAACCACAAAACGGCCACAATAATGATATTAAAGACAGGAGGAAGGATTTATAAGCGGTCAGAATGAAAAGAGTTCTGCTTTTCTCCGGGAAAGTACAATGTTTTAAACCTCAGGGCAACATTTACAAGCAATATGAGAACAGGTACCTCAACCAACGGTCCTATCACTGTTGCAAATGCCGCCTGTGAATTAATTCCAAATACGGCGACTGCCACAGCAATTGCCAGTTCAAAATCATTACTTCCTGCTGTGAAAGCCATTGTTGTCGACTTTTCGTAACCGCTCCCCATCCATTTAGCAATGAAGAATGTGGAGAAGAACATAACAGCAAAATAAATTGTGTAGGGAACAGCAACCCTGAGGACATCCAGTGGTAACTTAATGATGTTTTCACCTTTAAGCGAGAACATTACAAAGATTGTAAAAAGCAGGGCAATTGGGGTAAGCCATGATATTTTTGGGATGAACTTGCCATAATACCATTCATCACTTTTAGCTCTTCTTAAAACAGTGTTGGTTATTAATCCTGCAAAGAAAGGTATCCCGAGGTAGATCAGAACTGTAACTGCAATTTCTGATATTGATACTTCAACTATAGAACCGCTTAAGCCGAACAGGGGTGGAAGTATTGTTATAAAAATATATGCATATACCGAGTAGAGAAATACCTGGAACAAGGCATTAAAAGCAACCAGGCCGGCAGCCAGTTCCGTGTCACCTTTTGCCAGATCGTTCCATACAAGTACCATGGCAATACACCGGGCAAGTCCGACAAGTATGACTCCGACCATTAATCCGGGATGATTGTGAAGGAACAGAATTGCAAGAAGGAACATTACGATTGGTCCGATGATCCAGTTCATCGTCAACGATAAACCCAGCAATTTGAGGTTTTTAAATACAAGCGGAAGCTTTTCATACTTCACTTTTGCCAGCGGTGGATACATCATTAGAATAAGACCAATGGCTATCGGAATATTTGTAGTGCCGGAGCTTAATGAATTCCAGAAACCAGAAATTCCTGGGATGAAATAGCCAATAATCACACCTGCAAACATTACAAGGAATATCCACAGGGTAAGATACCTGTCGAAGAAAGATAGTTGCTTTGTTGTGCCCATGGAAGTCAATTTTCAAATTAATTAGGTTTTTCAGCAGTTACCGTTATGCTGTAAATACCTTTTTCACCAGGATGAAGTGTATTTAACCCAAAATCATCATAATATTCTGATAGTATTGATTCCGGTAAGGCTATTTCCTTTTGTTTGTGCACTGTAAGATTTCTGAATCCGGAATTTTCAATAATTGTCAGGTATTCTGATATTTCGCTTGCCCCTGATACGCATCCCACATACATCTCGGCATTTTTCTGAAGTTTTTCGGGCAGGTTACCTTTTACTACAACATCTGAAACACAGAAATGAGCACCTGGTTTTAATACTCTAAAAATCTCCTTGAATGCTTTAGATTTATCTGGTACCAGGTTGAGTACACAATTAGAGATAACAACGTCAAATAATTTATCTTCAAACGGCATTGCCTCAATATCTCCCAATACAAATTCAACGTTGCTGAAATTCAGCTTTGTGCAGTTTTCCCTGGCTTTCGATACCATCTGTTCCGTCAGATCGAGACCCGTGACCTTTCCGGTTTCACCAACTATTGCCCGTGCTACAAAGCAATCATTTCCGGCACCGCTTCCAAGATCAAGAACGTGGTCTCCTTGTTTTATACCGGCATAGTCGGTTGGAATTCCACAACCAAGATTCAGATCTGCGTCAGGGTTGTAACCTTCCCTGTTTTCATAACTATCACTGAATGCTGTATAAACAGGCCCGTAACCACAGCAGGACGTGCTGCCACAGCAACTCCCTGACTTGTCCGGCTGGTCTGCGATTTGTCCGTATTTCTCTTTTACTATTTCCTTCAGATTTTCTGGTTCCATATATTTATTATTATTTGTTATTTCATGATTTTATCCAGGATAGCTACAGCATCCGATACATATTTTTCACACCTGATTTCATAATAATTCCGTTCAACGATTCTCTTATTGTCATCAGGGTTGTTCATATTTAGCCCATCCAGTAACTCAAGGCAGTTCTCCGAACCGTTTAGTCTTTTAAATTCATCAAAAAACTCCTTTGTTAACTGGTATGTATTTCTCTTTTTATCTTCCGGATCATTCAATCCTTTACCATATTTTAAACCAAGTACCATCAGAGCACCTGTAATGGCACCACAGATATGTTGCTGACGGCCCATTCCTCCCCCGAAGGCAGTCGCAATTTTAAGACAATCATCCTCAGATAATCCATGATCAGGTCCAAAGGTGGCCAGAACCGACTGAGAACAGTTAAATTTATTCCTGAAATATTCTAATGCTTTTGTTGTTTTATCCATTTATTTCCGGTTTTATTCTTTCTATATAAAGTTTATAAAAATCATCTTTTATCTTGTCCCTGATCCTTCTGAATTCACTCAGGATATAATCCTCGGTCCCGGTCTTAAGGGATGGATCTTCATACCCCATATGTAAACGATTTTTCACTTTTCCCGTAAAAATTGGGCAGGTCTCATTTGCATCATCACAGACAGTTATCACAAAATCCCATTTGTCATTAATAAAACAGTCAACATTTTTAGGATAGTGATAGCTTATATCAATTCCTGCTTCAGCCATTACTTTTACAGCTGTGGAATTGATCCCTGAAGCAGGAAATGTCCCTGCAGAATGCACTCCGATATTTTTATCGAAAGATTGCAGAAATCCGTGAGCCATTTGGCTGCGGCAGCTGTTACCGGTACAAAGAATCAGGATTTTCATATGGATATTATTTTGATTTTAATGGTCATATGGAACCTCCATGTTTGTAAATTTTATTCATGCTTTTTTGTGGTTTTGATACATGGAGGTTTCATGTTTCTTAAAAAATTTTCTTTCATCTGTTTGATGGAACAAATATAAAAACATTTCGTATATTTGCGAAATATCAAAATAAAAATATTAATAAAAATGTCAGGCAAATTGGAATTTTCACAAGAGGTACAGCAGATAGCCAGAATTTCAAAGGCTCTGAGTCACCCGGTAAGAGTATATATTCTTCAGAAACTCTCGAAGATGAACTCTTGTTGCTATAGCGGGGATCTGGTTGAAGAACTCCCGGTTGGCAGATCTACTCTTTCACAACATCTGAAGGAGTTGAAATATGCCGGCCTGATCCAGGGAGAAATCAACCCCCCGTATATTAAATATTGTATTAACAGAAAAAACTGGGAAGAAGCGAAACTACTAATTACTTCATTTTTTAACGAAAGTGAAACCGAAGAGGTAAGCTGTGAATTATCCGATAATTCAGTTCACCTAAAGTAGAACTGCTTAATTTTCAAATTTTCAAATTAACTCATTTTCAAATTGAATCATGGAAATAAAAATCTTGGGAACTGGTTGCCCGAAGTGTAAAACCCTTGAAAAGGTAACACGTGACGCTGTGAAGGAACTGGGCATTGAGGCAGATATATCAAAGGAGGAGGATATAATAAACATCATGAATTATGGTATAATGCATACTCCCGGACTGGTTATCAACGGGAAAGTTGTATTGAGCGGGCAGGTACCATCAGTGAATCAGGTAAAAGAAATACTAATTAAAAACCAATAAATCAGAAAATATGAAAACTTTCAGATTAATTATTGCCATTTTATTTTTTGCCCCGGTTATTGCATGCACATCACAACCATCAGATAAAAAGGCAAATGTCGCTGACAATAACTCCGATAAAATTGAAGCCTACTACTTTCACTTCACTGCTCGCTGCACAACCTGCAAAACAATTGAAGCCAGGGCAAAAGAAAATCTTGAGTCTCTTTATCCCAACCAGTTTAAACAGGGATTAATGACCTTTCAATCTCTTAATCTGGAAGAAGCACCCAATAAGACTCTTGCAGAGAAGCTTGGTGTTTCAGGGCAGACCCTGCTTATTGTAAAAGGAGATAAGAAGGTCAACCTCACCAACGAAGGTTTCATGTATGCAGTTGTCAAACCTGAGAAATTCAAAGAGATAATCAACGAAAAGGTGGACGGTCTCATGATCAGGTAACTGTATGGAATTTCTTACAAATTTACTTGAAAACAGCACAATGCCGTGGTTAACGGCATTGCTGCTGGGTTTAATGACTGCAATAAGTCCCTGTCCGCTCGCCACAAACATTACTGCTATCGGATTTATTAGCAGAGATATAGATAACCGTAACAGAGTATTCATTAATGGCCTGATCTACACTCTTGGCAGGGCAATAACTTATACTGCAATCGCATTAATAATCTTCCTCGGAGCTGACCAGCTGAAATTTGGCGGCTTCTTTCAGCGTTATGGTGAAAAGATCATTGGTCCGTTGTTGATCCTGATAGGGTTCTTTATGCTCGATATAATTAAAATAAATTTTCCGGCATTTAACAGATTGACTTCGGGTATGCAGGATAAGAAAAAGTGGGGATATTTTGATGCACTCCTGCTTGGTTTGCTTTTTGCTCTTGCATTCTGCCCTTACAGTGGCGTACTTTATTTCGGGATGCTTGTTCCACTTACTGTTTCAAGTGCTTCCGGACTTTACCTCCCGGTCATCTTTGCCGTGGCAACGGGAATTCCGGTAATAATTATTGCATGGGTTCTTGCTTATACAGTTTCCGGGATCGGTAATGTCTATAACAGGATCAAAGCGTTTGAACTCTGGTTCAGACGGATCATTGCGGTTCTGTTTATTGCTGTCGGGTTTTATTATATAGTCAGGGCTTACCTGTAATTTTTTTAAGATAATGTTTCGTTATTCCACGAAATACCAATTTTCAAATTGACTCATTTTCAAATTTTCAAATTAACATGGAGCTCAAAAAAGAATTAAAAATACTGTTCTGGATTGCAGCCGTTTTTGCTTTTGCCTTTTTCTTACCAATAGAAAGTGCAAGGTTCAATACAGCCATAGCTGCAACACTTGATCTTGTAAAATGGTATGCACGTGAGCATTTCATATTATGCCTATTACCTGCATTTTTTATTGCAGGTGTAATTTCTGTCTTCGTGAGTCAGGCATCAGTATTAAAATATTTCGGCGCACAGGCAAAGAAATGGGTAGCATATACTGTTGCTGCAGTTTCAGGTACAATCCTGGCTGTATGTTCATGTACTGTACTTCCTTTGTTCTCAAGTATTCACAAACGTGGTGCCGGACTTGGTCCGGCAATAGCATTCCTTTACTCAGGACCTGCAATCAATATCCTTGCAATTATTCTTACAGCTCGTATTTTAGGTCTTGAGATGGGAGTTGCTAGGACAGTAGGCGCAGTCTCATTCAGCGTATTAATCGGACTTGTAATGGCTTTCATCTACCGTAAGGAAGAAAAAGCCAAAAAAGAAGAACAGATGAATATTACTGCCCCGCCTGAGAAACGACCGATGTGGCAGACATCTTTACATTTTTTTACACTCGTCCTGATTCTGGTTTTTGCTAACTGGGGTAAACCGGCTGAAGGAGATTCCTCAAGTGCCTGGTACAATCTCTGGTATTATAAATGGTATATTACAGGGTTCTTTAGTTTGGTTCTGGGTTATTCATTGATTAAAATATTAAAGATCAGCTGGCAATGGGTCCTTGGGGCAGTCGTGGTCACAGTTGCTTCAGTAATTTTGGCCAATAATCTGATTGAAAATGATAAAATCAGACCGCTTGTTCCAATGCTTGTCGGGATCATTTCTCTGAGTGTCATTACTCTTTTGGACAAAAATGATGAAGAAAACAAAGCCTGGACAATCGCAACATGGGACTTTGCAAAACTAATTATTCCATTACTTGCAATTGGTGTTGTAATTGCAGGGTTCCTGTTAGGCTCAAACCATGACGATAAGACGATTGCAGGTGTAATTCCGAATGAATGGATATCTGCTCTTGTCGGAGGAAATTCTGTCTTTTCAAATTTCTTTGCATCGATAGTTGGTGCTTTCATGTATTTCGCCACACTAACGGAGGTTCCGATTATTCAGGGACTTTTAGCAGCTGGGATGGGAAAAGGGCCTGCGTTGGCTCTTCTTCTTGCAGGACCGTCGCTATCATTGCCAAGTATGCTTGTTATCCAAAAAGTAATGGGAACTCAAAAAACTGTTGTCTATGTAACACTTGTTGTTGTTTTTTCTACAATAGCAGGCTTGGTTTTTGGTTCAATTTTTTAATCAGTCAGCACAATTAATCATCAGATGGAAACACTAAAAAAATCGTTACTTCTTTTAATAATCCTGACAGCAAGTTTGATAAACACAGACTGTTCAGGTCAGAAATCAAACGCCGGAGATAAATCAAATTTGGAATCCGGAGATGAGAAAGTATACGGTTACTTTTATTGAGCTGGGTTCTGTTCGCTGTATTCCCTGTCAGCAAATGCAGCCCATAATGAAATCAATAGAAGCGAAATACGGTAAAGATGTAAAGGTTGTTTTCCATGATGTTTGGACCGAGGCAGGACAGCCTTATGCAAAACAATATGGTATTGAGGCTATTCCCACTCAGGTTTTTCTTGATAAGGATGGGAAAGAATTTTACAGGCATGTAGGATTCTTCCCGGAAGAAGAACTTGTTAAGGTGCTTCAGCAGAAAGGAGTAAAATAAAAAAGTTGCTCGTTACGGGTAGCTTGTTTATAATATTAGAAATTAGTGAAACTTCTTAGTGTATTTACAGGAATATGCCTGATCGTCTCACTGGTTGTTAACCGTCAGAAGACCTGGGCAGGAGTTAAGAAAGGAGCGATTATGTTTCTCAGGCTTCTTCCCACTGCCAACTGCCAATTGCCAACTAATATTAAATTCAGGGTTTAATCTTTTCAAACAAACCAATGAGTTTCGTTTTGTAGATCTCAGCAATCTGCTGTTCATGTTCCCCGATCGGTTTTACCGGGATCAGATCAATCACTTCGGTAGCTGATAAATCCGATTTGTACATCAGGTCGAGTGATGCAATAATTGTCTCATAGATTGATTTTTTGCTTTCTTCTTCCGAAAGACCGATTTTCTCTCCTATTTCAGCGAGTTCTCTCCACTGGAACCAGAAATATGTGGGAAGCATGGCAGACATTATTGCATAGCTTTCAAG
Organism: uncultured Bacteroidales bacterium; assembly: GCA_963700275.1. GTDB lineage: Bacteria > Bacteroidota > Bacteroidia > Bacteroidales > VadinHA17 > LD21. Next base: position 496,174 of record CAVOWZ010000011.1, read on the forward strand.
CTTTTCTTCGGAAACTTCAAAGGTGGTTCCAAGGGGACTCAACATATCCATAATTTCTTTCTTCCCCGATGGATCAAATCCTGCTGAAAATGTCACCGGATTATACCCCTCGTTAATATATGAAGTAGCGTTGGGGATCAATCTGGCCAGGTTCTTAACATGAGCTAATTTCATTGATAACTTAGGCAGATTAATCTTTGGAGCCAGAGAGATCACAATTGCATCTGCTTTTACTTCATTTTTAATAAGCTCCAGCGTATCCATTACTACCGGCGGATGAAGCGCGATAAAAACAACATCCTGGCTGGCAGCAATTTTTGCATCGGAAAATTCAACCTCCGGGAACAGTTTTTTCAGATTTGTCAATACTTCCGGGTTGGTGTCGGTAACAACAATCTTACCGAATTTCACATTTTTATTATTAAATCCCTGCAGAAGGATCTTTGTTACCCTTCCGCCACCGATAAAACCAATTGACTTCTTCATAGTGTTATTTTTAATTATTTAAATTTCAATGAAACAGGCTTATTGCTGTTCTTCGGCATTTAAAATACTGAACTGATCGTTTCAGCAATCCAATGAACAGGATAAAAACAGAAATCCCAGGTTACTTTTTCTCATATTTAACAATCTTAATTTCTGCGAATTCCTTAAAGTGTTTTCTGAGTAATTTCCAGTTTTCGAAGTTTATGCAATACTGAAATTTAGGGGGGTCAATGCTACCCTGTATCAATCCGGCCTTCTTAAGTTCGGCCAGATGTTGGGAAACAGTAGAGTTTGCAAGGTGAAATTCGTTCGATATCTCAGTGAACCGGCATGATTCAAGTGAAGCAAGATGACGCAGGATTACTATACGAACAGGATGCCCAAGGGCTTTGGCAAAGCGAGCAATCTTTATATCCTCATCCGTATAATGGCTTTTATTCCTGATAGTCACGGCATTTTATGTTATAATAAGGCGATTATGGAGCATAACCAATCCATTCGTAAATTTACGAAAACTTTCATATACAAATTCTCTTCTTTTCATTTTATCCACTAACCAATGGTGTCATCTTTGTATTTTTTCTTTAACGCTGAAAGCTTTTCCCTCAATTTTTTCAATTGTTTTCTGTACTCTTCCGCTCCAATAAGGTTTTTCATCTCTGACGGATCCTTTTCCAGATCATACAATTCCCATGCATCAATTTCATCGTAAAAATGAATTAATTTATATCGTTCAGTTCTGATTCCATAATGAGGAGTTGCTCCAAAAGATTTTTCATAATAGTGGTAATAAATGGCATCGCGCCATTCGGTTGGGTTTCCTTTCCAGGTTTTACGCAGCGATTCACCCTGCATATCATCAGGAATTTGAACGCCTGCAATGTCGAGTAACGTGGGTGCAATATCAATATTTTGAACCATCAGGTTGCTTTTTGATCCGCTCTTGATTTCGTCAGGATATTTTATCACCAGCGGGGTACGCAATGCTTCCTCGTACATAAACCGTTTATCGAACAATCCATGTTCGCCAAGATAGAATCCCTGATCGGAGGTATAAATAACAATTGTGTTTTTGTCGAGGCCGTTCTCTTTCAGGAAATCCATAACTTCTCCCACACTTTCATCCACTGATGCTATGCTCCGCAGATAATCTTCCATGTAACGCCGGAATTTCCAACGGTCAAATTTTTTCTCGTCGTCTCTCACATTATAGAATTCCGTTTCTTCCTTTTTATAGGCTTCATCCCACACGCGGCGCTCATCCGGTGTAAGCCTTTCCATTTCTGCGTTATATTCCCGCGGTGCCCATTGGTTGACCGGAACTGTATCGCAAGTGTAGCATGGCACCTTAAAATCCATACGGATGTCCATGTGATCTTTCACGGTTAACATTTGTCGCTGAAGCGCTTTGCGTCCTTCATAATTGTCGTAAAAATTTTCAGGAAGGGGAAATTCCTTGTCTTCAAATAATTCCAGGTTTTTAAGAGCGGGCATCCAATTCCGATGCGGAGCTTTATGGTGCATCATTAAAAAGAATGGCTTGTCTTTCTTCCTGTTCTTTAACCAGTTAACAGACAGGTCGGTAATGATTTCGGTTACATACCCTTTATAAACCGTATCTTTTCCGTTTTTGATAAACGCAGGATTATGATAATTCCCTTGCCCAGGCAATACATTCCAGTAATCGAAACCGACTGGAGCACTTTTTAAATGCCATTTTCCGATCATGGCAGTTTGATAACCATTTTTATTAAGAATATTTGACACAGTTTGCTGGCTTCCATCGAAAACCTCACTATTTCCTAATACCCCATTCAGGTGTGAAAATTTACCGGTAAGAATAACAGCCCGGCTGGGTGCACTAATTGAGTTGGTAACAAAAGCCTTGTAGTAAATAATCCCCTGATGTGCAATTTTATCTATATTGGGAGTGTTTATCAGCTTATCGCTATATGCACTGATTGCCTGAAAAGCATGGTCGTCAGACATGATGAACACAATATTAGGCTTCTGAGTTTTTTGAATTTCCGGAGCACAACTATAAGTCCCTGAAACTGCAGTTAAAATAGCAATGTATTTTAATTGAAATTTGTTCATAATAATAATCGATATTAAATGAATTAATCAGTGCCTGGAGTGCCTAAATTTCCTGGAATGCCTAAAGTTAATATTTATAGATTGAATCAGTATGTTTATTAATCGGAAATGACACTCAATGTATATAACACCTTTCGATGCCAGCCGGTAAAAAATGTTGTACATTTGTTATCAGAAAACTCATTAAAAACCAAAAAAAGAGATGCCCATGAAACCCACATGTTATACCAAAAGAAACACTGATAATTTTGACATTATCAACATGTGGGTTCCATCATCCCATTAAAATCAAAATTATACTATGATGAAACCCATTAATCGCAGAACCTTTTTGGGAACCGGAGTAGCTGCTACAGCCATGGTAGCTGCAGGAAAATCATTTTCCGCCGGAACGGACGAAAAACTTGTTCCGTTAAAGAAAAATAATGAAGATCCCTTCAATCCTGTTACATATAATGCCATGCCCACGAGGTCGTTTGGAAAAACAGGATATAAGGTGGGTGTTTTAAGCCTTGGCGGTCAGGCCACCCTTGAAATAAAAGGCAGGGAAGAAGAATCTGAAAAGATCATAAACCGGGCCATTGATCTGGGGATTAATTATATCGACACAGCTGCATCGTATGGCGGGGGTGTAAGCCAGCTGAATATCGGTCGGGTAATGAAAACCCGCAGAGGAGAAGTGTGGTTGTCTACAAAAACTCACGACCGGACATATGACGGATCGATGCGTCTTCTTGAAGAAAGCCTCAGGAATCTGCAGACAGATCATCTTGACTTATGGCAGCTTCATAATGTACAGAGGCAGGATCAGGTAGACCAGATCTTTGGTTCGAATGGTGCTATCAAAGCTCTGGAAAAAGCAAAATCCGAAGGAATTGTCAGGAATCTCGGTATAACGGGGCATTTTGAGCCACTGGTGTTGCTCGAAGCCATAAAACGTTATCCTTTCGATTCAATACTATTGGCAGTGAATGCAGCAGATGTTCACTATCTGAGCTTTAAGAATTACCTTCTTCCGGAAGTACAGAAAAGGGGAATTGCAATTGTAGGGATGAAGGTTACTACCCGCAGCCGTATTCTTTCCTCCTGGACACCACCACCGGCGGAACAGCAAACAGATGAACGCTTACGTACGACGAAACCGGGAACCATTTCGATAAAAGAAGCACTTACATATAATATGAGCCTCCCTGTAAGCACCACAATCATTGGAGTTGACTCAATTGCTCAGATTGAGGAAAATGTGAAAATAGCTTCCGGGTTCACACCACTGAGCCAGTCGCAGATGGATGAAATAGAATTAAAGACTTTGCCGGTTGTAAGGCAGGCTCTTTATTTCAGAAGGTGGGATCTTGGTGCGTAATAAGCGTACTCAGGATCAGATTGTTTTTAATTCATTCACCCAGGTATGCACAGATCAGTTGTTTGTCGCTTCTGACAAAAACACAGCGATATGCGAAAGCCGGGTGACTCCAGGTTACGCCAGTTCCATTACGGTTCAGCTGACCGGTAGTCGGCTCAATCAGTCTGGCGCGGCTTATTATTTTTATTCCTTGCGGTGAAAGGTCAGTTATGAGAAGTTCTCCGTGTTCATTGAACATCCAGGTTTGTTGTTCATGACCGATAAAATGGATATTAGCCCACCTGTTTTTAGTTACTGCTGATAAATCCTCCCATAGCCGGTCTCCGGTTTCGAGCTTCAGACAACGTAACTCTCCATAACTGTCAACGCCATAAATGCAGTCATCTTTAATTAGCGGAGTATTGATTACACAATGTAGTGCGTCAGTTTTATACTCACTTTCTCCAGCACGTAACCAAATCTTCTCCGCGGTGAGGGTTTGCTTTCCTAGTTTTACAAGCAGAGAGCCACTATAGAAACAGCTTACAAACAGGTAATCTTTATACTGAACCGGTGTGGCAATTCCCATGGCCATTTTAATCTGGAAAGGAACCTTCCAGTATACTCTTCCCGTTTCAGGATCCAATCCGTTGAGATTATCTGCTGTCCAGATCACAACGACAGGTTTTCCGGCCTGTTGTATAAGTATTGGTGCAGAATAGGAAATCTTATCATCCATAGCCCGCCAGAGTTCTTTCCCGGAGTTTTTATCCAGTGCAAGAACTGATGCCCCTTTGCTTCCCCCGATCTGGAGTATTATTTTATTCTTATATATCAGTGGAGTGGACGCTATTCCCCAGATGGGCATTCTGATCTGGTATTCACTGTCAAGGTCACGCTGCCATAAAACAGTACCCTTCTGAGCGTCGAAGCAGAATAAATGACCCATTGTCCCAAGGGAGTAGGCTTTACCTTCGCTGATAACCACTGAAGCCCTCGGGCCGTTTGGATATCCAACATTTCCGTAACGGGAAACATAACTGTAAGTCCAGATTGTTTTCCCGTTATTGGCATCAACACATAATACCCGTTCAGATGTTTCCGGTTTCTCTGTAAGGTCAGTCAGATAGACTTTACCCCCGGCCACTGTGGGACCACTGTAACCCGGCCCGCAGGGAATGCTCCATTTCAGAGGGATCGTGGAATATTTGAATTTTTTTATGATTCCGGTTTCCTCCCAAATCCCGTCGCGGTTTTTCCCGCGCCAGTCAGGCCATTCCAGGAATTCCGGATTTCGGACCTGAAATATTCCCGTGAAGATCAGGATTAATATTTGAAGGCTCAGATATGATGGATTCAAAATAGATGGTTTAATTAAGGATTTTGGCTGAAGCTTCATTGGCCCAATTTAACAATGCTGAAATCTCTTCAGAATTCAACTTTGCATCCTTGTGGAGCAGCAGATAAGATTTCAGCGGCATTTTACCTGATCTCACTTCATCCTTAATTTCTTCGAGCAGTCCTATTTTTTCACGATTACCGTAATTTTCCCATTCGGAAAAGTTAAGGTATGATTTTCCATCACGGATATGAGCTGCAAGCAGCCATGATGAAGGTGCCAGCTTTGAATACCAGGGAAATTGAACCTGATTTGAATGGCAGTCGAAACAGGATTTTCTCAGCTGGTCCAAAACAGGTACTGTTACCAGGTTGCTGTTAACAATGCTGTTTTTATCCTCAGACTTATTTTCAGGAATTCCGGATGGTACGAATTGTATGGCAATTAACACCACCGCCACTGCGATTAGTATTATTTTAATTGCTTTTTTCATCAGTATATAATTTTTATTTTAATGGCCTGATGGAACCCACATGTCTGAAAATTATATACATACGTGTTTGTGTTTGCAATACATGTGGGTTTCATCTGGTAATTTGGAAAGGATACATTAAAACCCTATTTCAGCAAGCTGTCAGCCCTGGCTTCGGCCCATGATTGGAAAATCTTTTTTTCCAGGGGTAACAACTTCATTTCCGGATACTTCTTAATGACATCCTCAGGTGGCATTTGGTTTTCTTTCAGTACCTTTATGATGTCATCAAGGGATGCTATGAGCCTGCTTTTTTGAAGATTGGACAAGCTATCCCACATAAGAGCATCTTTTGCATCCTGCGATTTGCCATTTACACTATGGCATCCGTAGCATTTTTTATCAATTACCTTTTTAACTTCAGCCGAGTAAATCGATCTGCTCTGCTGTTCGCTTTGGTTAACAGGTGAACTCTGAATAAAGAGAAAACCAATAATTATCACCAGAACAAAAATAGAGATTGAAATTTTCATGATTTTTTAAATTTATACAAATATAAATAAAATGAATCTTACTACTCCTTTTGCATAAGATCGCTGCAATTTGAATTTTGAGTTCGTTGTTCAGGAAAAAGTTCCGATGCAATGCGTTACATTATGCGGGCCGGGGGAAATTGCGCTGGCATTTTATGTGGTTGGCTCAACAATAGAAGGAATATCGCCTTTAAAGGCCGGTGATCCTGAAGCTTTCAGAGGTTTTATGAAAACAGACTGAAGGATATGTATCCTGCATTATTTTAATCATCCATTCACTATCGGCAAGAAAGACGGGAGCATTTTCTTTATCATAAGCTATAAAAGCTGCTTTACGGCTAAGGAATCCATTTAATTCTTTTGGATCATCAAAGGTAAACCATAGTGCTTTCACAAAAGGAAGTGGACGGAGATCGCAGGCAGCGCCGTATTCATGTTCAAGTCTGAATTTTATAACATCAAACTGTAGCTCTCCCACTGTTCCGATTATTTTTCTGTTTCCGGGTTGTTGAAGGAACAATTGGGCAAGCCCTTCATCCGTAAGTTGTCTGACACCCTTTTCAAGCTGTTTGCTTTTTGAATGGTCAAGATTTATGACTTCTCTTAATAACTCAGGTGCGAAGTTGGGGACTCCCTTAAAATGAAGAATCTCACCTTCGGTAAGGGTATCCCCGATTTTCAGAGATCCTGTATCATACACACCGATTACATCACCGGGGAATGCCTCGTCTATAGTGTTTTTTGTATTAGCGATAAATGCTGCAGAGGAAGAAAAACGCATTTTCCTTTTTAACCGGGTATGGTAATATAGTTTATTCCTTTCGAACGTACCGGAACATATTCTCATAAATGCTATCCGGTTACGATGGTTGGGATCGAGATTCGCATGGATCTTAAAAATGTATCCCGTAAAATCAGGATCATAGGGCTTGACTACACGTTCATATGATTCTGAACGGGTTGGTGGCGGAGCTATTTCAATAAAAGTTTCAAGTAACTCCAGTACCCCGGTATTATTAAGGGCACTCCCGAAGAAAACAGGAGCAAGGTAACCTTCAAGATAGAGGTTTTTCTGAAATGACTCGTACAGACCTGTAGCAAGATCGATTTCTTCCCACAGGCGGCTTAATATTTCCTGTCCGACATATTCTTTAAGCACAGGATCTGAAATATCACCGGTTTCCATGAGAAGTTCCGATAAATTACTCTTTTCAGGAGTGTAAAGTTGTATGTTGTCTTTGAAAATATTGTAAACCCCCTTGAAATTACTACCCCTGCCTGCAGGCCAGGTAAATGGAGTTACTGCAATGTTTAATTCCTCTTCCAGCTCTTCCAGAAGTTCGAAAGGTTCTTTGCCATCCCTGTCCATCTTATTGATAAAGATCATTACCGGGGTTGCTCTCATACGGCATACCTCCATTAATCTGCGGGTTTGTTCTTCCACCCCTTTAGCGCTGTCAACCACAAGTATTACACTGTCGACAGCTGTCAGGGTACGGTATGTATCCTCGGCAAAGTCCTTATGCCCCGGAGTATCAAGTATGTTGATCTTTATTCCCTTATAATCAAAACTCATTACGGAGGTGGTAACCGAAATACCCCTTTGTTTTTCTATCTCAAGGAAATCAGATGTAGCAGTTTTTCTGATCTTATTATTTCTTACTGCTCCTGCAACATGTATGGCACCACCAAAAAGGAGTAACTTTTCGGTAAGGGTTGTTTTACCAGCATCAGGATGCGAAATGATGGCAAATGTCCGTCTTCTTCTTATCTCATCAATTAAACCCACAAGCAACATTTTTGTGAATACCTGAAGGGTATTCTTGTTAATAATTTTACAGTGATTTGGCAGTAACGGTTAAAATTATCCGGCTTCTGCCTGGCGTTATCCGACAGGTGAATCAGGGTGGAGTATTAGAGCAATATTTCGGGAACCGTTTTTTCATTTGACGGCGCAAAATTAATCTTTTGATATCGAATTAACAATACAAATCCTAAATTTACGCTGGAATAAGTTAATGTTATACAGAAAGGTTACTGAACCATTCATTGACGGGTTTACATATCGGGGATCCCTGGTTAAAATGGGTTATCATGAGCCACCGGCAGAGTGTGATCAGGGGCGTCCGGCTTATGCAATCAATACTTCATTTTTATTAAATTGCGGACTAATTAGCAGGTTAAGAATTTGATTATTGAATTTCGTAGGTGAACATATGAACATCTTTACAAAGTTGCCTGTAAATGATCCTGTTCTGGTCTTTGCAATAATACTTCTTACAATACTTATATCACCTGTGATATTGAGAAAATTCAGGATCCCGGGTATCATTGGACTGATAATTTCAGGCATCATAATCGGGCCGGCAGGATTTAATATAATTGAGAAAAATCAAGCCATAGATCTGTTTGCAACAATTGGTATGCTTTTCCTGATGTTTATTGCAGGTCTGGATCTCGACCAGCAGCAATTCCACCGGACAAAATATAAAAGCATACTCTTTGGGTTTCTTACATACACCATCCCATTTGGAATAGGGCTCCCGGTTTGCTATTATCTCCTTGATTATAATCTTATTCCAAGCCTGATGATTTCCAACATGTTTGCCACACACACGATGGTTTCATACCCTATTGTCTCGAGACTGGGATTGACAAAAAATGAAGCTGTTGCAGTGGCTACCGGTGGTACAGTCATTACTGACACACTTGTGCTGTTGGTTCTGGCAGCCATCACCGGAACGGTAACAGAAGGGAGCAGGGTTGGCCTTTATTTCATTTTATTCTTCTCTTTCATCCTTTTCCTTCTTTTTATGGTTTATGTAATTCATCCTGTTTCACGATGGGCATTCCGTCGTCTTGAGGATGATAACTATTCCCAATTTGTTTTTGCCGCTTTTGTTGTATTCATCTGTGCAATTCTGGCCATGGCAGCAGGTCTTGAACCAATTATTGGTGCATTTGCTGCAGGTTTTGTACTCAACAGGCTAATCCCGGCAGAATCAATCCTCAGAAACAGGATCGATTTTACGGGAAACGCTTTATTTATCCCATTCTTTTTAATAAGTGTCGGGATGATTGTGGATCTCCGTATCATCTTGAACAGTCCGATGGCAACTATAATCGCGATTGTTCTCACCACGGTGGCACTCGCAGGCAAATATGCTGCATCTGAAATAGCTTCACGCCTACTCGGATTTACAAAAGATCAACGCAGACTCCTTTTCGGGCTTACCAGTTCACATGCTGCTGCAATACTGGCGGTGATAATGGTTGGTTACAGGATAGGAATCGTTGATGAGAATATTATAAACGGAACAATAATTCTTATACTCATTACTTGTCTTGTATCTTCTTTTGTAACAGAATCTGCCGGAAGAAAAATTGCTCTTAGCGGTACTGAAAGCAGAAATCTATCTAATGATCAGATACACGAAACCATAATTGTGTCACTTTCAAATCCTCAGAGCATGGAGAGGCTGCTAGACCTGGCCTTCGCCCTTAAAAAGAAAAATCATTCTAATCCCCTGTACGGTCTTTTTGTTGTTGATGACGATGAAACTGCTAATGAGAGGCTGGCTCTGGCAAGATCAACTCTTGACCGCGCTGGTATCAGAGCATTGGCGGCAGAAAGGAAAATAGAGACCCTTGTTACAATTGATAATAATGTATCGGTGGGAATTAAACGCGTCGCACGGGAAAAAAGTGCAACAGATATAATTGTAGGCATATCAGGCAAACCAAAACTTGCCGACTTACTTTTTGGCCGGTCTCTTGAGCAGATGACTACAAATTCTTTACAGAACATCTATGTTTTTAATCCGGTCAATCCACTGAATTTGTATAAAAAGGTACATCTTCTTCTGCCTCCGAACATTGAGAAAGAGCTGAGCTTCATACATATTCTTAATAAAGTCTTTGATCTTTCAGAAGGCAATACGATCCCACTGGAATCTTATTCTTTTTTTCGTTCCGCATTCCCGATAGAAAAACATCTCAAAAAGGTAAGAAGCCGGGTCGTTTATAAGTCAAACCCATATACCAGTGAAAAAGAATTGTCTGAGGTAAAATTGATAATCGGGAGCGATGATCTTCTGGTTATTGTATCTCCTCAGAGAGGAAGTATCTCATACAGTCCAGCCTATGATACTTTTTTGAAGAGGATAATAAAGGACAATGAAGAGAATGGGTACATTATTATCTATCCCGGAATGGTCAGTGTCTGAGCTATCGAAGTATGAGAATGATGTAAATCTGTCAGGAAATTGTGTAAGGATTCCAGGGACATATGGACATAACTGGATAATAATAGTCTGTTTAAGATGATAAAAAAAAAGCGGGTTTCTTACCCGCTTTTTTTAATCTGGTTTTATCGTTTACTTTTTGTTGTCAACCGTTAAGTCCTTCAATGCTTGTCCAATTTCATCCATGTCATGATTAAATTCGCGCTTAAATGATTCCCAATTGCTTTGGTTATTCTCATATGCTGTCAACCTTGCCCTCATCTCCTTGTTTTGCTGTTCCAGATTAATAATCTTTTTTTCGTAAATTGCATCAAATATTTCTCCGGGTTTTTTCATTTTTACATTCAGTTCAGTAATCCTGACTTCATTAGCCTTGATTTTCAGTTCAGAATCGTTCCTGAATGCTTCCCACTCTTCAGCGGTTGCTACTACCTGAGCTGCAACATTTGCATCCTTCTGAGCTGCATTCAATTCTTTTTTGGCATCCTGCACTTTAGCCTGGGCAGCTTCCTGCTTTTGGACCGCTGACTGACAACTTGTGAAGATTGTTCCTGCCATAAGAATTATTGTTACAGCAAGGGTAGAAATTTTTTTATTCATTTTCTTAATATTAAGTGTGAAAGAATTTTCACGCTGTAAAGATCGCTACCTCTGACCGGATTAATGTTACAATACTTTTTTAAAAAGTTATATCATTCACACATTTCCCAAAGTAAAGCCATACTGATCTTAAAATTTTTGAAGCGAGTTTGAAACTATGTGAATAATGTAAATCTTTTATTAAGTTATGTAACAGTTTCCAGATTACCAGTGCATAAATTTGTTATTCAAATCAACTAATACCTGTTCACGAAAGAGGCAATTATAAGAACCTGCCTTACTGACAGAAACTAGAACAATCAAATATAATCACTTCTAAAAAATACATAAGGCAAATGAAAAAAGTTCTGAATACCAATCCAGTGAGACCAGCCCAGGACAAGGATATGGAAGACAATCTCCCGGAATACTCTATTTATCCGGACAGTGAAGATATCTACAATAAATTTAAGAAGGAGAAAAACATGGATCCTGAGGACATTTCCAAAGTAAAAAAATCAGATCTTAGTGATATAGCCCGGGTAAATATTGAGGAAGAATTTACTGATGATATTTCTGGCAGAGACCTGGATATTCCTGGTTCAGAGTTGGATGATGAGCAGGAAAATGTCGGTAATGAAGATGAGGAGAATAACTATTACAGTATAGGAGGAGATAATCACAACAATCTGGATGAAGATAAGGATGAATTATAAGGGTATTATTAACATCGCCTGACCAGCTGAGTGAGGTCAGCGTGGTCGGCTTCATAAAATTGATCAGATTTTCCCTTTTCTTTTCCAATAAGCCCTTGCTTCAGTTTCTAATTTTGCTAATCTTGTAAAATAATCAGGAAACTCCTTTAAATGTGCCCAGGCAATTTTTCCCGTCAAATTTTTGTCATTATTTGTAACATTAGTTTCCGGATATTTTGTCCCATGTTCTAACTCAACATTTATACCTTTTGTGAATTCCTCCAGTTTTATTTCATTCCAATCGATACCCAGATCATCACCGATCACTTTTGCATCCTTTGAATTTATTTTTTCCATCTTAATAATCTTTCAAACGTCCGGTTATTTTTTCCAAAGAAGTTTTCAATTTGTCTATGGCGCCAAAAAGAGACTGTTCATGGGTATTTGCATGGTTGGTAACTGCGATTGGTTTCATACCTGCAAGTCTGGCTTCCACTATGCAGCGTTTATCTTTGTCCCCGTCTTTATTGCCATCTTCATCGGAGAAATGAACTTCCAACCTGGTTATCTGTTGACTGTACCGGCTTAGTTCTTCCGATATTAAAGATGTTGACGAAGCTATAAGACCTTCGCTCCCAGTTACATTTTTATCTGTATTAAATTGTATTTGCATTTTTCCCCATTTAATTAATAACGAAATATTGCTGCCAGCCCTGTTTCTGAAGGCATCTTACCGGTTGGAAGAACCATCACCTTTCCACCCATCTTCATTACCAATTCTCCCATATCGTCGAGCAGGTCATCTACTTTCGGATTTATCAAATCCTTTTTCTGTGTATTACCCGTCACCAGATTTGTAATCCTGACAGGAATTATCCGGTCGGCTTCAACAATGAGCGTATCAACCCGTCCCTCAACTGCGGCCACAGCAACTTCCTTGTAATCATCACTCCCTTTGCCATTTGCCCTTGCCTGCTCAAACGTGGCAACCAGTTTGTCAAGTTTCAGGTTATATTCGGGTTCCATTATTTCCCAGGCCATAATTGCCAGTTTATCTGGTGAAACTGATGAAGGGTTAATTGCAATACCATCGGGTAGCAATAATGGATTTTTATTTACCTTACGAAAAAGGCTGTGATGTTCGGTCAAAGCAGCAAGAATGAGTGGCCAGCCTGAAGGTTTCGTATATTGTTCATAAATCATATTCGCAACGACACGAAAAAACCGTTCAGTGTCTTTTTCAGTTTCTTCTTTTCTTCCTCCATGACCATGGTGCATGGGCGAACTTTCTCCTCCTGAACCACCATAAGAGGCAACAGTTGTATGCTTGTCTGTCAATTCATCACCAAGCGCTTCATTTATGGTTTTTGGAGTATCAGCAGTGAGTTCAACTTCAGTAAGTGAGTGACGGTTGCCTTCAAAAAGCCGGATATCACGAAGTGTTAAGCCCAAAACGTGGAAATGGTCAGGAGATTGTAAATATTGCCGCAGCGGTTTGGTATGGAAGCTGTCGGCCACTATTGCCAATTCCTCAAACGATCTATGTACACCGACAACTTTAAACAAACCGGTTGCACTAAAAACGGCCAGACCGTCAAATGTGTGATTCCAGGTATTATTATCGTCAGCAAGAGTTTCGAAAGGTTCAAGATGTTTTTGTACCTCGCCGGGTGAATATTTTTGCAACAGTGATTCTTTCATTTGCCGGACAAGATTTTTAAAAAGGATGACATCCTGAAGATTTTCAGGATGTTTTTGATGTGTAGGCATATATAGGGAAAGACAAGGCGCCTGATCTGCTGTCAGAAGCTCCTGAACCAATTCTTCTGTAAGTAATTCCATTATCATTTATTTACTTTTTGCTCAGTGATTTTAAAGCAGTTTCATATCTCCTTGTTACCTCTTCCCAGTTAACAACGTTCCAGAAGGCATCTATATAATCTGGTCTTTTGTTCTGATATTTTAAATAATAAGCATGTTCCCAAACATCCATTACGAGCAAAGGAATTCCCTTTTTTTCAGCAATATCCATCAAAGGGTTATCCTGATTTGGAGTAGAACAAATAAACAGGTTACCTTTATCATCAAGACATAGCCATGCCCAGCCACTTCCAAATCTTGTTTTGCCGGAATCTGAAAATTGCTTTTTGAACTCATCAAAGGAGGTAAATGATTTAGTAATTGCTTCTGATAATTTTCCGGTTGGCAAACCGCCTCCACGGGCTTTCATGCCTTCCCAATAAAATGTGTGATTGAAATAACCACCGCCATTGTTTCTGGCAGCCATAGGGTATTTACTTATATTCCTGAAAATATCAAGTATATCCATTGATTCCATATCGGTGCCTTTTATGGCATTAATGAAATTGTCATAATATGCTTTGTGATGTTTGCTGTAATGGATTTCTACTGTCAGCTTATCGATTGACGGTTCAAGAGCATCATAAGCATAGGGCAATGGTTTAAATTCGAATTTGTTTGTTTGGTTCATGGCAATTAGCTTTTTAGATTGATTGTTTGTTTGATACATTTGCATTTGACCTTTTAGTGTATCCTGAGTTTGTGCGATCGAGTAAGGTTGCAAACCAAGAACCCCAAAAATCATTAATGCAACAAATGCTTTAAGTTTATTCATAATATGTCCTCCTGATTATTACCCGGAAATTTGCATAAATTTAAGCACATGCTTACAGACAAATGTTACATATCTATATAATAGATTTACATAATTCACACATTTTCAATAATGTTGCATTTATTAATCAGAGTCTGATACTATCAAATGTGTTTAGTGATTCTCAAAAGCCTGGAATATCAACTTTATGCCTGATTTTTTGATTTTTGGAGAAAAAACTACTTTTCATCAGGAGTATCCTCAGGAGTTTCAAGGTGTGTATCAATCTCCCGGATAATATCATCAATATCGATGTTCTCCTGAGCATTATCATCCGATAAACCCTTATCTTTTTCCGGGTCATTTTTTGGCTCCAAATCCTTTTTCTGCCTGAAACGCCGTTTCATGTCAATCCCGATTTCAAGGTAACAGACTTATCCATACCAACAACCTCTATACCCTCATTCTCGATAAACTCGCTCAAAGGCTCCTCATGATCTAAACCAATATTTTGCCTGAACACGACATCAATGGCATCAATCAAATCCTGTTCCTGAATGCCACCAGGATTCTTATCAGGATGATCAGCGTCACGGCGGATAGCAATGGTTGTCGCCTTTTCCACAACGCCGGCAATCAAAGCGCCATTGATTATATGCTTAAGCATAAAATGCCTTGGTGTCTTAGTATCCTTGCGATCAAAAACAGCATAATACTTGTACTCATCAGAGAACAACCGTTTCGCAGCAGAAGCAGCAAGGTCTTCCTTCTTCAAACCATTAGCAAGCGGCACTCCTTTCAGATGAATATTGAATATTTCCCCGGCACTTTCTAACGTCGGCCGGCTAACATACACCTTAACATCAACTCTGCCATCACGAACTACTGCAGGATCAAGAATATCTGCCCTGTTAGTCGCCAGTAAAACAAGGGCGCCCGATTCCTCCATACCTCCCATCTCCGACAGAAACGTTGGCACAGTTGTACTCTCAATATCAGAACTGATACCAGAACCGCGCTTCCGAAGCAACGCTTCTGCCTCATCAATGAAAACAATTGCAGGAAAGCCATACTTTTTTTTGTGCGTTTTAGCTCTCGAAAACAGACTTCTGATAGCCTCCTCTGACTTACCAAGCCACATTTCCAAAAGTTCCGGCCCCTTGACATAGATAAATCCTGACTGCATGGCTTCCTTAGCATGTATACCATACATCTTAGCTAACGACGTGACGACAGCCATTGCAAGGAGAGTCTTCCCGCATCCGGGAGGACCGAAAAGCAATGCGCCTTTTACCGGCTTCTTACGATAGAACTCATAGTACTTCTTTAACTGGTGAGGCCATTCGATGATTTCACGCATGATACGCTTTGCCTCTGACAAACCACCAACGTCGTCCCAGGATACCTCTCTCCAGTCGGTTAAAGTGTAACTTGTCTCAATATTCCCAATATTCCTGATGATAATAGTATTAAATAGATCAAGCACAACGCGGTCCCCTTTCTTCACATCAGCAGAACGACCCTTATAAGCGACCGATTTGCCACTGCCGATTGCCACTTCACAACTTTCATCATCTACGATTTCAGTTATGATACCTATATTCCCGGCTATGATACCTTCAGTCTTGTCTACAATTTGCTTCGTAGAAGGAGATAGTCTGACCATGTCGCCCGGTAACAATTTCCCGTGAAGGTGCTTAGGGAAGATGACTTCCACGAGTCGTCCTTCAAAGTGCAGGACCGCTGTGCCGTAACGATCACGATCCATTGCATCACGATCTTTCAGGAGCAGATCATCAGTATTGTAATCACCTTTCTTACCATCAGCAAACTCAACCGTTACCCACCCATGCTTCTGTTTGGTTTTGATCTCACCTTCTGCAATGGATTCATTCGATCGTTCGCTCTCAGGCTTAATACGTACGATAAGTCCTATTTTATATTCATTATGACCTGCATTGTCCTTGAAATAATTGCCGTGATCAGCCCACACACCAGGATCATTCATATACGTCTTAATAACAGTAGCCAAAGGGAGCGGTTCCCTGGTGAGGGCTTCGAGCATGTCGCGTTGTTCAAACAGTTTCTCTTTGGCTTTCGCAAGAGTAATCGTCATCTCATCGACTTTGGTATGGAGACGAATGATTTGTTGTTTAAGCTCATCAGATTTATTATTTCCTTCCATAACCATAACGGTGTCTTAAGCGAATTACTTTTCTCCAAATTTTCTTACAGAGCACAAAGCGTCCTCATGTTGGATATTAAACTCCTTAATATCATGAAGTTGAGTAGGATCAAGCCCTGTATGACGAATGCCCTCCATGATGTCATTGAATTCCTTAGTGTGTTTAACAGTTGTAGGTCGTGGCTGTGGCCAGGGAATCTTTATATCCTGTACTATTTTCGACCCATCCTGTCCACCATTCTTATAGTACTGTGACAGCACGATAAGTCTAGTGCCCATAAAGATAGCCTCTTCCAGGTCATGGGTAATGAACAGGATGGTCTGCTCCGTCTGAGCCCATAGTCCCTGTATGAATATCTGCATAGCTTCCCGGGTCCCTACGTCTAACGCACCCAAAGGCTCGTCCATAAGAAGGATTTGCGGTTTCATGATCATTGCCTGAGCAATAGCAACACGTTGCCGTTGACCTCCTGATAACTGGTGAGGGAATTTGTATGCGTGCTCAAGCAATCCAACTTTCTCCAAAAATAGATCAGCTTCTTCACGAAATTTCTTCACTTTAGTCCGATAGAAGAAGGGAAGCATTTTCCTGAGGTAATTATCCGCCAGGTTAAAGTGCTCCAGCTCCAGACCGAACATCACATTATCCCGAACGTTCATGAAATCGAATAAGGAATACTTCTGGAAGACGATGCCACGACTGCGATCCGGACGTTTAATGAGATTTTCTTCCATAGCAGCTATGCCCTTACTGGGTCTTTCTGATCCCAGGACCATGCGCATCAATGTTGATTTACCGCATCCGGTGGGACCCACAATGGCGACAAATTCTCCTTTACGGATACGCAGGCTTATATCATTAAGGATGACTCGCCCACCATACTCCTGGTAAGTGTTGAACAATTCTATAACATACTTCCTGTCAATGTATTTTTCCATTAAATACAACTATTACTTGTTCAACCACTGATAATGTTTTTTAATCCAGGCGCGAAATGCCATGTCGACCATGAAAGCCAGCATACTAATCCAGACAACATAAGGGAAAATTGTGGCCATATCCATATACCTTCGGACGACGAAGATACGATAGCCGATGCCTGCTTCCGCTGCCAGCGCCTCTCCGGCGATAAGAAACAGGATGACTGCTTTGAAATTCAGACGCACGGTATCAAGCACTTTAGGGATTATTTGGGGAAATATAATCCTGAAAACAATCTCCGATTGGCTTGCACCCAGAGTCATGCCCTTGACGAGTTGCTCATCATGCACCTCTTTCACCTTGAGATAGGTATCAAGAATTACAGTAGGAGCAACACCGATAACTATTAACGCAATCTTCGCAGTCTCTCCAAGACCGAAGATGATGAACAGTATTGGCAAGACCGCCAATGCCGGGATCTTATCAAAGAACAATACGAACCTGTATAATATCTTCTCCGCATAGGGGAATGCACCCATAAATAATCCGATATAGATGCCTGCGAAAATGAACACCATGGCAATAAGAATACGTTTGCCACTTGCCATGGTATCCTGCCAGAGGAGCGATTCACCCTGCTTCAGATACTCACGGGTAGCACCGTTTTTCCACATTTCCCGCTTGTTCCGGAACTTCCCGTCCGCGAAAGCTTGTTTGTCGCGGTTACGGGCCTCCTGAAATGTTTTGGGTATATCATTTTTGATGACTTCACCATTAGCATCATACTCCTCTTTGACCCTAACCTCAAAAACAGTTTTTTTGAAACCGTGCCACAACTGTTCGCCGGTAGGAACAAGCTTATCCTGCGGGTTCTCTGAATGCCTCTCAACGGCAGTATTATAATACAGCTTAATGCAGACGAGAAAGATAACTAATGATAGCAAGAGTGAGATGCGCTTGCCAGGTGTGGTTCTGAGCCTGTAGAAATTCTTAATCATTTCCAGGAACTCTTTTCCCAGACCGGCAAGCTCTAAAGCAATGAAACGGGGTAAGCGTTTCATTGCCTCCAGTATTTTTCGTGGGAATCCCTTCAGCCACTGCACCATGTCAATGAATTTAATTTTCAAACGCAAGAGAAACATATTTTGATTTGTTCGCATTAATCAAACTGGCTTTACGGGATTTAAGTTGAAAGTGTTACTTAGACACTTCCTGCATGTAGCTGGCATCGTAGATGAACAGGACTTTGTTCTGGTTTCCGATGACTGTACCGTCGGAGAACCTGATGCCTAAGTCATCAGCTTTTACACCTGCGCCGAGCAACTCGTATTTGGAGCAAAAGTTGCGTACCCGGCGCATGTTAGTCTTTATTTCCTCGCTGTTCGTGTAGTTGACAGCATCGGTTGCCTTATAAAACATGGCTGTTGTCTTCAGCTGGTTCTGATACTCTATTAAGCTCGAACCGCCAGCCTTAGCCATATCTTCCAGTGCACCCTTCCCTTTATCAGTCCTTGAGGACATGATATCCATCACTTCAAACCAGGCACCAGCAAGAGCTTTACCCAGCCCGGGATTAGTTTGCAATACTTTGGTTTTTACAACCATCAGGTCGAGTATTTCACCGGGGATTTGCGAGGAATCAAATATTTTCTTGACACCAGGGGTTTTCATGATTTCCATCACTAAAGGATTCCATGTCACAACCGCTTCCTGATCTTTATTCGCGATGAATGCCGGACCGATGTCGCTGTCGCTTACATTGACGATTTTTACGTCGTCATCAGTCATACTATTCATGTCTAATGCACGGGACAACATGTAATGAGAGACTGAGAACTGAACAAGGTTTACCTTCTTCCCTTTGAGTTGCGGGATGGTTAAGTTGTTCCTCACTATCAGGGCATCGTTACCGTTGGAATAGTCACCTACGATAATTGCGGAGCATGGTATGCCACCGGCGACCGGAATAGTCAGGCAATCCATGTTTGTCATTACGCAGGCATCTACTGAGGGTGTGGTAAACGCTTCAATTGAAGGCATATAATCCATCCGGACAAGCTTAATCTTAATGCCATACCTGGCAGCCCATTTGTCCATAATGCCTGAGGTGTTAGCATACGACCAGGGGTTCCATCCAGCATATATGGACCAGACAACGGTGAACTCCTTTTGTGCGGGAGAAGCTGCTTCCTTTCCAGTAGTGTGGGAGGTAAAGGAACTCATGGCCAGCCCGGAAATGATAAGCGAAACGGTGATTATTACTGTGAGTGGATTAATTAATTTTTTCATGTTAATGTTGAATTTTCTGTTTGTTTATAACGAAAAGGTTTTTTACTGTTAGATTTCATCATCAGCGGTGATGTCCATGAAAGCTTTCTTTCTTACGGCTTCACCTTTCTCCATTCTTTCGATGGTATCACGGCCTTTCCTGGTCAGCACTTCCAGTTTGCCGATAGATTCCTTCATGCCAGCTAAGGCATTGATTCTGAAGGTTGAAAGATCGTCGACAGCTTCATTCAGTTTGGTGAACGCGCTGGCTAAGACTTCCACAGCAATAGTTGGCTCAGTAGCACCTTTCTGGATCTCAACGCCCTGGGTCTTCAAGGTCTCAGCATTGCCTATCAGTATTTTCTCAGTGATTTCCTTAGTACCTTTGACTGCCTCGAGTACAATGCGTTGCTTGTTCAGGGCGAACTGTGCTGTCACGCCGACACTTAAAGCAACAGTAGTGATAGTCACGCTGCGTTCAACACCTTTGATGAGCTCTTCGTTGTTCCTGATAAGCAAGTCGTAGGTAATGACTCCCTGTTGGTTCACATTCAATGCGGTTTGCAGGTCGATGATACGCTGTCGCAACGGGAAGAGAACTTCTTCCTGGAGAAACCGGTAATCCTCTGGCTGTTCCTGCTGGTTCATATCACGGAGCTTTGCCTCGAACTTCTGATCAAGCACCTGACCGACTTTGATAGCGTGGGATAGGCCATCGAGCGTTTCCCGCAAAGACTTCTTGTCCATCCCGAGGATATTGTTGTCATCCTTCAACCCTTCCTTTCCCGCAAGCAAACTCCGCGTAATATCTTTCAATACTATGCTACCTTTTTCATACCTTTCGAGGTACCTGCTTATTGGGTTCTTCTTCCCCAGGATTGTTCTGAAGAACTTGGCGGTGGCGCTGGTCGGAGCTGTGAGGTTGTACTGGTGTGGGTTTAATACCTCAACCTCATTCCTCAGTAATAACAGATCTTTTGCGACAGTACCTCCGTCCTGCGTCCTGGCCAGCATCTGCATGGACTGGTCAAGGATGGCGTTGTGACTACTTAACCTTACCTGATGTTTCATACCCAGGTCGTTGATGCACCTCTTCTTCTGCTCCTCGTTATAAGAGCCGTTGAAGAAGTTGTCAATGATGGTGTCGGTCAGCTGATCAATTTTTGGATCGATAACTTCCTTTTTACCTTTGGTCAGGCCGAGTTGTTCTTCGAGTTCCTCTTTTAGTTCGGCCTCAGTTGGGACATTGTACTCCGTCTTCCCGATGTTACTTATATCCTGTGCATGCTCCTGCAACTTTTGTTTGAGTTGCGGGTCTACTGTTTGTTGTTGTTTTTTACTCATTTTACCTATGGATTTTTTGTTTCTAATGTGAGAATTTGTAGGACTGCTGTGACATACGGTGCAGTTGCTCCATGGATGCTTCCATATCAAGTTGACCTTCATTGTTTGCTGACCTTTTGATATCCTGTACCTGTACGATAGCTTCATCCATTTTACTCAGGGCTTCCTCGTTCTGAGCCATCAGGTTCTTAATGTCTTTCTCCTGGTCCCGATAATTTTGTCTGCTTTGCAGCAATGAGCTCTGTTCCCTTTTCGTCGCAGCATCTTGCTCCCGGCTCTCAATCCTCATCAGGCTCCGTTCTATATAATTCATGTCGATAGCGTCAAGCGTTTTGTGGATGAGTAAAACCTCATTAAGATTGTCGATGCCCGAGAGGAATACCTCTTGAGCAATCGTATAGTACCGGTTATAAGTCAACTGGTTCTTATCAGGGAATTTCATATCGAGGATTTCAATGAATACCTTTATTTTATTCTGGAACTGTTCGAGTTGTTCGCATGCGTGCTTGTTTCCGTATGCATCGAGAGATTGCTGCAATTCGTTCCGGCGGCGTTCAGTATCTTCATCAAGGAGTTGACGCAGGTGATTACGGTACTGGTCGAAGAACTTATCTCCTTTAAAGAAGCGTTTCCATGCCCAGGCACCTCCTCCGAGAATGAGCGCTCCCCCGATGATGGGTATGCCAACTCCTGTACCGAGGAGAAAGGAAGTCAGAATCCCTACAGGGATGGCTCCGATGCTCGCGCCAACGAACCAATTATCCATGATGGACCTGTTGAGTGCCCTGATGATAGCTTGCTCTTCAAAGTCCTCTGGCCGAGGTGTGAATACTGCTTTTTCCTCTTGTTGTTTATTTTTCCCTGGTCGTCTCATTATCAAACCTGTTTTCTCACCGTAACAGGATGAATTCTACACGTTGCATCCTCAAACGGTAGGCTCGTTCCGACTCCCCAATCTTGCGTTTTGGAGGCCGTTCTGCACCGAAGCCTTTTGCCAGGATACGATCTTCGTCGATGTTATACACGGCGATCAATTGCTGTCGCACAATATCCGCCCGTTCCTGTGACAGTTTCAGATTGGCTTCAGCGTCGCCGTAGCCAGTATGGCCAGCAATCAGGACGCGATAGTCAGGGTAGTTGTGGATGAGCTTCTGTGCAACGTTGTCAACGGTCCCTTCACCATCATTATCCAATCGGCCGATTCCACTTTGAAAGGTGATGTTCTCTACCCGCATAGTCCCTGATTCCTGTAACTTCTCCCATTGGTCTTTGCTCAACGCCTCGAAGTCCCTGACATTATCTATCTTTGAACCGACCGGAATGACTGCAGTTGAGACTAATCCTTCGATGAATGTCTTGTTCAAAATCACGTATGGATTATCCACTTCGATATCCTTTTTCATCAGGCGGTTTACGTCGTTCCAGGCGTATATGGTTTTCACCAGGCCTTCATCAGCATATGATCCTGCGCCCTTGACTCCCTGGATGCCGAACATGAGGTGCCCATTCTCCTGTAGGTTGTACCATTTGATATTGTCCATGAAGGACGGCACCATAGTTCTCCCGGCACCTGTCACAGACCTGAGCTCATCGAACATCTCCTCCTTCCGGGCCATATAGTAGTCAACTACCTCGAAATAGGTGCGGAGGATCTCTCTGACTTCCTCTTCCTTGTTGTTAACGTATTTCCTGCTGAACACGAACACGTCAACGATGTAGTTGCGGAAGTTGTCTGAACCCCATATTTTCTTCATGCCCAGGTTACCGATGGCATTTGATACATCAGGTTCCCACATGGGATAAAGGTGCTTGCTTTTTGCAGGATCGTTCTGGTCGGCTTTCGCCTGCTTATAGACAGCTTCCGAGCCGCTGGCCTCGATCATCCAATCCTGCCTGCCCTGAAGTTCGTCCAGATCGAAGTTGGTAATGGTCAGATTGACCAGGTCCTCACTGGGCGAGTCAGGAGTCAATACGATCTTGATCTCGCTGTCGTTGAGGTCGTTGACCTTGGTAAAGGGAAAATCCTTGAATGCGAGTATAGCATCGGCTCCCCGGGATTCGGAGATAGCTCCCGTGATGACGCCTGGATATTTATACTTATAGCCGTGCTCCATGTAAGAGCTGATAGGCAATACTATGAAATCATACTCACTATCATTCAGTTTTTTCAGACGGTCAGCATATGCTGCACCGTCATCGGTGAAATCGAGCACAATACCTTTCCTTGCCAGGCGTTTCCTCATCTCTGTTGATTTGATAAAGGCGTAGCCGGCGTAGCCATCGCCTGCCCAGTGCACGGTGTGCGTGGCACCTCCTGAGTCGGAGCTCTTAATTCTCTTGATTCCATCAAGCCATGGTGTGCCGAAGTAGATGCCAAGCACGACAATGGTTCCGAGGAGCATGAAGACTATTATGCCTTTTGATCTGTTATTCATAGTATAAACCTACAAATTATTGTGTTAAAAAAATAGTACTGACAGAGCCGAAACCCTGTTTTCGTGCTTAGCGGTTAGTACTATCAGCTTTGTACAGGTTTTCATCAAACAGGTTGGCGTCAAATATATCTGATTCAGCAGTCGCCTCAACTAATGCCTGTTCAAGTTCTTCGTAGTTATTCGCATCCCGGTAGGAGAGCGAATACTTCTTCAATGTGTGCGAGCTTTTCATGCATAAGCCTATCGAGTATAGTCCGATGAATCCATGCTGGGCGAGGTAGTTACAAGGCTGCTTAAGATCAATGCCTGTCTGTTCTCCATCAGTGATAATGATGATACGGTATGTGCCGTAGCCCAGCTGCTTCTTGTATTGCTCGGTTATCTTGTCGACACTCGCTAACAGCGCTTCTCCCAGTGGCGTTTCTCCGCCTGGTTTCAAGCTGTCGATGATTTTCAGGAACTTGTCCTTGTTGCCGGAACCAATAGGGAGTGTTTCAGCAAAACCTTCTCCACTTCGGGTGCCGAAGAGCATCAAGCCGATGTTCACGTCATCAGGAATGTTCTTCATGAACCTCGTGACAGCCTCTTTTGCGCCATCAATCTTCCTTTTCCCTGAACATTTTTCATCCATGCTGCCACTCATATCGAAGGCAAAGTAAAAGTTGGAGGTGGTTGATGCGACACCATCTGATTCATCGAAAAGAATGGTTATCTGGGGTGTTTCTGACTCCTGAGTCTTCCTGCTCTGACAAAGCAGCTTGTCTGCTTCCTGGTGTTGACTGGATACAGGAATTGACGAGGAGCGCCAGTACGCTTAAGTATCTGATGAGCGTGCCTGTTTTGCAAATATGTCGTTTCATTATATTCTTCATGATGGTTAGAACATAACAGAATAGTTACTTATATATTGACGGATCGAACTTGATGGATTCTGATTCGAGTTGTTTGACTCTGAAAACGACACGGAAATTCTGTTTCCACTCTTCCTGAGTTCTGGGCTGCATGAATTTCGGCGATTCGATACCTCTGCCAACAACTGTAATCTGTGAAGCGTCGAAGGCGATTCCTGATTGTTTGCAGTAGGCCAGAAAGCTTTTCTTCACATTTTCAGCTCTGTCCCTGGAGAGGTTCTTTGCCACCTGTTCGATCTGCGCAACTTCCTGGCTGCTGGCCCCACTCTGTCTTGCTTTTAAAACTCCTCCTCTGTCTGAATGGCCTTCAATAACGACGATGGCACCACCATAGGTCTGCGCGAGCTTGAGAGCTTCCTTGAAGTCTCCCGAGTAGCTGGCAACTGCGAAGTCTTCCTGGTTTGGTTGGAAGTAGATTTCTATATTGAAAAGTGTTCCTTCTGATTCCCAGGTTGTTGCTTCAGCCTTGATTCTGTTTTCGACTACTTGTGAGACTTTCTTCTCGTCAAACCTTGGTGTCATGTCGTTCGCTCCTGCCTTGGCGTACCTGAGGCCTGGCACAAATGCATTATAGTCCCAGTTAGCACTTAAGACGTTAGTTGCAGAGGTGAGCAATCCCATGGTGATAAATGCTTTAGAAATCTCAGCGTCTAAGGTCTTCTGGTTCCTGGTTGTTCCCTGTCCGACGAAGAAGATGACATTGCCTGCGTGGCCGACGAATTCACATCCTCCTTCCAGCAAAGGCTCGACATCTTTTGTAGCGGTAGGTGTACCAAAGAATAGCTCTGATGAACTGCTGATCAGCTTGTTGTACTCACCCATTTTCGAGGCTTTGGTTTTCACGAGGTCCCTAAGGCCTTCTTCTGCCTGCATAAGTGCGAGGGTGAGCTTCTGTATCTCGTCCTTGTGAGTGTCAAAGTAGTCTTTCCTGACGGCGTAGACGTCTGCAATGATACGGTTCGCTGATTTAGTTGTCAGCTTGATCGTAGCTCCTTTGACTGATCCTTCGCTGCCGGTACCAGTGGTGCCACCAGAGGTCAGGTTGAGTGCGTCAGGGATAATGCAGAAGACTGCGTCAAGTGTGGGATCTGCTACAAATGCCTCTACCGGGTTGTTGTTTGTGCCATTGTCGTTGAGGGTGAGTTCCTCGAGGTATTTGAAGTTGATATCCTCAAGTTTTCTTTTAGCGCTGGTGAACAGGTTGGCGGCGTAGTCAATGTGCGGTCCATAGAGTTGCAGAGCGACGTTCCTGGCATTGTTTATATTTTTCCCCGGGCGGAAAACGACTGCGTCATCGCCGTTCGAGTAACTGATCTGGTATATCTCCACCAGTTCTGTACCGGCTGCTTTGAATGCGTCGCTGGCCATTTTTATCATGCCTTTCGTTCCTCTCAGGTAGGGTGTTTCGCCGTTGATGCATCGTTGCACCTGGTCTTTGAAATTATCTTCGTTCCTGAGTGTGAATTCGAGGCCGTTTTGTTTGAAGATGCCGTTAATCTCAGCATAGACCGTTGCGATGTCGCCTCCCCAGGTTATAGTGGGTAAGGTTATCGCGCCAGATGTGCGCACAGGTTTCAACGAGGTTGAGACTACCTGTGACATCGGTTTTAACGGAACATATTTAACCTGCGCGTGGAGCGTTATTGTGATGACCAATAGTGATGCTATTACCGCAATTCTGTTGGGAAAAGATGGATTTTTCATAATTTAAACAATTTTATTAATTGTCAGAAATGAACTGTTTGTTTGAAAGTGTGTGAGTGAGAGCGATCAGGTTACCTGCTCCATGTTAAAGTTCTCTTTACATGATTAAATTCTGTCTCTTTTTTTCAGATATTTTTCCAGGTAATACAAAACCGGATTCTCATACTTAAGTTTTTTCCATGGTCTGCTGCTATGAGGCTGATGAAATACTTCAAGGTTTTTTGCAAGCAAATTGACAAATCCATATTTTTTTGACTGTCGGCTTATGTATACATCAAACCAATCTTTTTTTTCTGGCAGGTTTTCAAAGCTGAATTTCATCAGTAAAGAGACGGTTATTAAAGTACAGCAAAAGCTCATGCTGTGTTTGGCGGTTACAACTTCAGTGCTTTTCTTTTTTTCAAATGTATACGGGAAATTATACTCATTCTTTTCATTCACTGTAATGGCACCTACTATACCTGATTTTTTATTGCTTTCTGAAATTGATATTAATTCTTTCAGGATATTTTTGGTAACAATTACATCTGATTCTACTATAATAAGTGGAATTTCTTTTTCCAGGGCCTTTAGTTGTGCCAGTTGAAGGATCAACCTGTAGTTTGGTGGTGGGTTTGTTGTATAGTCTTCAATATTAACAAGTTCATAGCTATAAATCCTGCTGTTTCTTTCAAGGGATGATTTCGTTTCCGCATTGCTGAAATCATTAAATATGATATATACAAAATTCCCTTCTGAAGCAGAAACTGATTCAATGGTTTTCAGTGTTGTTTGAATAGAATCCTTTACTGGTGTGATAACCAATGCATCACTCATGACTAAAAGGTTCATGTTTTAAAAAACAATCCATAGTTGAATTGATATTAATTCTTACCAATTTAATAAAAAATCTAATTGTATCAAGTTTTATACGTCAAATGTTGCAAACTGAAGAATTATTTTAAGTCACATATTAAATATCTGTTTGCAAGAGATGCTTTTCTGTAATAATGCAGTTGTTCAGGGGAGATTAATTTTAACTGTTTCTATTCATATTTAAACAGCTTAAAATAAATGACCGGTAATTCAACACAGTTCAATTGTTTTTTTTCAAACCAGACATTCAGTAGTCGTTCGGCAATAAATGCAAGAATGTGTTTCTGGTAATCGTTGTAGCTTTTTAAATCTATTCGACGTTCAAACTCAAAAAGCACATTAAACCACCAGTTCATAAACTCCTGATAATTTATGTCTTTTAGAATAAACATGTTGTTTGCATAGAGCTTCTTGCCTTTTAAAACCAAATGGTAAGCATCCAGATAATCCGGATACAGATCTTCCAAAACAGCTTCCAGGATTTTTAGGTCATTGATGTTGTGATAGTGGCGGTAATGAGTCTCAACGGTATATTTCAATTTACGTGCTTGCGGTAATACAGCATCGTATTTAAGGAGAAGGTTTTCCAATTGTTCCCGGCCCAGGATCCGCGGTAAAAAAAAGTTAACTTTTTGAGTATAAATCAGTCCCCAGCGTTTTTTATATAATCCTAAAGGATAATACAGAATTCGTTTAAGTCTGTATAGAAGAGGCTCTGGCTGGGCTGTAAAAAAACGGCGATAATGACAGGCCCCGATTACTTCCTGACTGGTATTCTTCCAAACCCAATAAATTCCTGTTAGTTCGCAGTAATAGCGATTTTTTACTGATATATTTTCTCCTGTATCATCGCCTGGAATGGTCTTATTACCGGATAAAAGGGTATTTCCTGCCATGATAGGCTGATAAATTAGATCTGGCTTAAGAATAGAACCGCATTTGTAGTAAAAAGTATAAATCTTTATTCTTGAAGATTCAACCATTGGATTAAAAATATTGGTGATAAAAATAATGATTTCAGAGTTTCTTCTAAATCTGGATCGTACAATTATTGTATATCAGGACATTTCACAAAGTAACTATAAAACGTTATGAACTGCTAAATGAAATTATTCATTACCAATCACTATTATCCGACTAATAATTTAGATTCATAATTTATTTAGTTAATTCTCAGATTATCAACACTTTTATTAATTACAGATTCTTTGAAGGTCAGGTAATAATTAATATACATAAGGAGACAACAAAGATTTAACTCTGGATTTTGTAATTAGTGTCTTGGGTTTTTATTTTACTATAGCAATCGGAAGTGTCAGTTTCAGAAAGAAGCTGTCAAGGCGCACAGGATTTTCAGCAAGTACATAGCTATCATGAGAATAAATAAGATATAAGGCACCGAAAGGAGGCTTGAAACGCCACCCGAAAATACCATAGATATAGATCCTTTCATTACTGGTTCTATTTTGAGCAAATAATTTGATCCATAGATTATTAGTGAAATTGTAATTGGCTGTCAGCACATTGATGAATGTAGAACTTGAATCAGGATCAGGGACGAAACGAAGATAAGATGTGCTGTATTCAAGTGACAGGTTTTTTATAGGTTTTACCCTGAGGCTTCCGCTATATAAGTAAAAGTCCCTGTCGAAATTTCTGCCCGTTGAGAATCCTGTCCTGACATGGCTCCACTCCTCGGTATTGTAACCCAGGGTAAATTTATGGCTGATGTTATAGAAGCCCTTTTCATAAAGCTTGTACTCATTATTATAATTGTACCCTCCGCTGATGCGGTTGTTAAAATAAAAATCGATCGAATTATCGGTATTCCAGCTTCTCAGCACACCTTTCTGGCTCCAGAAGATATTGTTGTTCGATCTAACATTAATATACTCGAAGACCTTATTCTTGATCCAGAACTTGTATGTTCCTTCAAAATCAACCTCCCTGCGGTCGTCATCGGTTATGAATCCTGTTTGATTTACGTTTTCACGGAAATTGCTGCCGACATTATTGTATCTTATATGGTAGTGGTAAATATTGTTTTCTCTTGCAAATCTCATAAACCAGGCGCTATGTGCCCATAAATCTCCTGGTGCGCTTCCGACGAACTGACCTGTCAGGTACCATGTCTTACCAAGATTAAGAGTGTAATCGAGGCTTAAAGACCTCGTAAATGAATTATTTCCGTTTCTATCTACCATTATGAGGCCAAGGCTCGAGGATTTCAGGATATCGCGCTTGATACTTGCTGCAGTAAATAAATAATGTGCATTGTCATCAGGCATTCTGGGTGTCCTAACATTTACTACATTAAACTGGTAGCCTCCGATTTTCCCATTAAGTCTTTCACCAAAATCTATATCCTGAATCCTTCTGGAATAAAAAGTCCTGAAGCGTGTATTATACATTTCATTTCCCTCCTGGAAAAATAGGCGCTTCTCTGGGTAACTGAGCTCATAACGTGTAAGATTAATCTGCACCTGGTCGGCTTCAACCGTGGAAAAATCAGGATTAACTGTTCCGTTCAGAGAAACATTCGGAGTGATCTGCCATCTAACATCGCCCCCGCCATCAGCTTTTAATTTTTCTCCAGTTGTTTTAAATGCCGATAAATACGGGAACAGCATAATCTGCATCCTCCTTCCCGTTGTGTTGATCCCAGTCACCTTGCCGCTCTGGGATATCCTGAAGTCATTAGAAAGAGGACCTGTCCAATAAGATGTTTCAAAATCAGAGCGGATGATCCTTCCGAAGTTGATACCCCATGTATCCAGCCCTTTTTTGTATTTCAGGCTGTTAAGCGGAATCATAATTTCAGTACACCATCCGCCTCTAAATTCTGCCACAGAACATTTCCATTCTGTGTCCCAATTCAAATCTATATTGTTCCCATCATCATTTATCTTAAAATCGACTTGGGTCCCCAGAGGATTTACTATGAATCCATACCCAGTGCGATTATCATTGTAGGTGTCTATAACCAAGCCAACTTCATCATCATTTTTGGAAAGTGCATCACGACTCTGGTTCTTGGCAATCAACGGTGTTCGTTGATAGCATTTGAATACAGCGTAAACATTTTCGCCATCGTACCCGAACCAGGCTGATGTTGCTTCAGATGCGGGTTCTCCTGGTTTTGGCTCCATTTGGATGAAAGAATAAGCACTGTCGGCTCCTGACCAGGCTTCAGTGTCGAATTTACCATCGATTTGTATGGCTGTTTTAATCGGAAATGCGTGAATGATTTTTTGAGCTGACAGATCAGGGGCAAATAGTCTCAGAAAAAGAATGGTCCAGATGAAGATAAGAGTCACTTTCATGCCAGATAAGAAGGCTAAGTTAAGAACCAGACATAAGGAAAAGAATAAACGAAAATAAACAAAAATTGTATTTCGATTTAATCAATTTTATTGATTATGTCAGCTTCCTTGTAATTCGGTCTAATTAAAATTGAAGTCTATGTATGATTTGAATCAAACCGGGTAAAGGATTGCTCAGACTTCCTGTTAAAACACGAAACATACATTAAGAAACGCCAAGGATTTAACTTTGGAGTTTGGTATTCAATTTTATCCAACCTGCAATTGTCGGGTCACATGAAAGACACCACAGCGGCAATAATGGCAAAATATCTGGAGCAGGAAAATGTAAAATATCTGTTTGGGGTACCAGGAGCACATGTATTACCTCTCTAGGATGCCATCTACCGTACAACTTCGATAAAACCTGTTTTAACTAAACATGAAGCCGGTGGAGCTTTTATGGCTTATGGCTATGCTGCTGTTACTGGAAATTTGGGGGTTTGTTGTGGTACTGTGGGTCCGCTTACTGCCGCCGATTATAAAATACCCGTTATATGGGTCATCCTGAAGAATAATCGACTTGGAGCGATCCATGATGTCCAGGAGCTGTCTTACCCGGGCAGAATTTCAGCAAGCATGTTTACCGACATCGATTTTGTAGCTATTGCCAAAGCTTTCGGAGCCTATGGATTCAGAATTGAAAAACCCGAAGATATTGTCCCGACAGTGAAAAACGCTTTGGATATTAATGGGCCAGTAATTCTGGAAGCGATTATAGATCCGGACTAAAATTTTCCGTTAACCAGAAGAGCAATTGCTTTAAAAGACTCATTTGGTTTGCCAAAGATGATGAAGTCCATCTCGGTTGAAAGTATTCGTGCACTCTTGAAAATGTTTAAAAATAAAGAAGTGTAGTGCGATAGTTTACTTTATTTTTTGAGGAACCTTGGTTTCAGAGCAAGGAGACGGGACTGTCATTTCAGAAGCCAATTCCTTTCTGATCAATAATACTTTTGGCCTGATTGGCCACTTTTTCTGCTAAATTCCTGCAAGTGGTTACTGAATCCTTATCAATGTATCTATGTACATCCTCCAGAGAAGAAAAGTCGCACTGTGTTATTTCACGACACAAGGTACTTCCGTACTCTTTTTTGAACCATTTCGACATCCTATAGCCTATGTTCAGTAGTCTGTTGAACTTGTTCATGTGGTCGGCCAGAGCATTTCCGCCAGCGATCATAGTCGCTAACATCCGCACGACCCGCGGGAAACTGTCTTCAATCTCCCCAAGTTTCAGGCCAATGGCCATCAGTCCCGCCGTATAAGCACTGCAGGTCAAACCTTTGAATACCGTCCCACCGATTAAACTGCTGGTTCCATCCAGTAGTTCCCTGGTCACGGGTATAGTGTCACTTAAATGCTTCAGGACGGCATGGGCACAGTGAAAACCATTGGAGGACAGGTGAGAATACGAAAGGTGAAAGGCTTCCCTGGTTTCGCTTGAGATAGCATCTGAGTTATCTTTATAGCATGTTTGTCTGTAAAGCTCCGGGGCATGACGGGCGACCTTAATGCATGGCAGAGGGACTCGTCGGTCGCCGAG
Organism: uncultured Bacteroidales bacterium; assembly: GCA_963700275.1. Lineage (GTDB taxonomy): Bacteria > Bacteroidota > Bacteroidia > Bacteroidales > VadinHA17 > LD21. The sequence continues at coordinate 528,107 of CAVOWZ010000011.1, forward strand.
TATTTCTTTGCATAAGAGTGAGTTGTTGCACTTCTGAAATCGATGGAGATAGTCGTGCCCAGCATAGATAACGGTGGGCAGTCCGTCATGGTTTGCACTTAAACCATGTTCCAGCCCGAACTGAATCAGCGGAGCTGTGATTCCTCCACATTCAAATCCGGTATTGCCTATTCCACCGGGCAGTCCGGCAGTCATCTTAACCATCCATTCTTCTTTAGTATTCCCCAGATCCTGAAGAGTCTGCATGACGGATGGTGCACAATGACCCATCTTCAGTAAGTTGGACAGGCCGCGACGGCGGTACATCCTTTTAGTTCTGTTACTCATTACGGGGGAACCCGGTGCGGGTTTTTCAGGGTTTATTTGTGATGTCTTTTCTGTCATACTAACATTTTTCTTGCTTTCGGATTATTTTATAATCCTTTGCCTTTTAAATAAGCAATTTCAAGATACTTTTTGCGTGTGTCATTATCCACTGCCAGTATAGAATGGAAGTAGATATGGTCGACAGTTTGAATTCCGGGGTATTTCAGGCTCCAGTTATCAATAATCTTTTCCATGGACTCTTTGAACCCTTTTTCCCTGTACACTATTTCGTTGAAAAAAGTAGGGTGCATTATTATAGCTTTCTTAATTTTCAATAAAGGAATTCTGCCATCCGGATCACCATGCCATCCGCTTTCATTCAATCTGTATGCAAATCCGTAAGAAAAAACCCGTTCCATCCATCCCTTCATTATCGCGGGGAAGTGCATCCAGATCACCTGTGTTATGAATACCAGTACATCCGCTTCTGCTACTTTCTTTTGCTGTACCAGTACATCTTTTGGTTTTTGAGAACTAATAAGCTCACGCAGATCATCATCACTCTTGTTCTTAATATACAATTTTGCAACCAACCTTCTTACAGGCCCACCCGCAAGCCCGATTATCATCTTCCTCATGTCCATTTGCCTGAAAAGCCATTCAGGCATATCTTTATCTACAAAAAAAGCAGAATCCTTATCCTGCAATACGGGGTTGAACTTTATTTTATACAAATCGACAATTTCATACTGATGTCCTGCCTCACTAAGACCTCTGACAAAATTGTCAAGAATTGCATGAGTAAAAGACAACGGATTTGGATGAGCATAAATAATTAATACTTTCATTGTTATTATGTTAAAAACTTAATACGGTTCCTTGTAAAAACTATTGAATTAACATTCAGACTTTGAAATAAAACTGTTATTTGAAAAAGATTTCAAATGCAAGTTAAACCTTGTTTCAACCAAAGTCAAGTTTCTTTTGTTGTGTGAGAAAATATATTTTATTCCTACCTTTAAGGGTAAACTGTAATAAGACTGTGTATAAAACACAAACTGGCACCAATCCAAAAACACACGCCATGTTTCGCCCAAAGTCAAGGGAATGATCTCTGACATCTTCTTTATTTTTGAATTAAAATGTTTAATTACCACCTTAAAACAGCTTTCCGGTTTATCAAAAGAAATCTTGTATTTTCTTTTATTAATATTTTGGGATTATCTCTGGGAATTGCGCTGGTAATTATCTCTATAATATGGATACAATATGAATCCAGCTTTGACAAGTTTCACCTGAATGCAAACAGGATATTCAGAGTTGTAGTACAGTTCAACTATGATAATAATACAGATAATTTTGCACATACGCCAGCTCCCCTTGGGGAAGCCATGAAAAATGATATTCCGGAAGTAATTGAATTTGTGAGATTTGGGTCAATAGGCAGGACACTGGTTAGTAACGGGAAGAAGCAATTTTGGGAAGCAATTGACCTGGCAGATCCATCTCTTTTTAAAATATTCTCCTTTGAACTGCTTTCAGGAGATCCTGAAAATGTGCTTAAAAGTCCGAATTCTATTATTGTCAGTGAGACAAAAGCCAGACAGTACTTTGGAAGTGCTGATCCATTAGGTCAGATCCTGCAATTGGATTATGAAAAGAAACCTTATATCATAGAAGGAATCATAAAAGATATACCTGATAATTCTCAATTGCAATTTGACTTTCTGATTCCATTTTCAAACCTTAAGAGGCAACTGGATTGGGGGGCATGGAATTACACAACCTATATACTGGCTCAAAATGACAACTCAATTAATTCAATAAGGGTGAAGCTTCCCGGATTTAATAAAAAATATATTAAAGATGAAGGAATCACACTCCATACACAACCATTAACAAGTATACATTTGCATTCAAACTTAAGGAATGATGTACCCACTAACAGAAACATTAAAATAATTTACATATTCGTTTCAATTTGTTTCCTGGTTCTTATTTTAGCTTGTATCAATTATATGAACCTGGCTACAGCCAGATATACCAAGAGAGGGAAAGAAGTCGGATTAAGGAAAGTGGCAGGTGCCTCAAATTCAATTCTTACGATTCAGTTTCTGTTTGAATCATTTGCTATGACTATGTCAGCCTTCATACTTGCATTGTTATTATGCACTTTGATATTGCCCATATTTAATTCCTTAACAGGGTTAACCATGCATATGGCATCGTTTTTTAATTTTAAAAGCATTGTATGGCTAATTATTCTATTATTACTTGTGACTTTTCTGGCTGGCAGTTATCCGGCATTCATACTTTCATCCCTAAACCCGGTTGCTGCTGTACACCATGATTTCAAATCAGGTATTAATCTTTCCGTAAGAAGCTTGAGAAATACACTTGTTATTTTTCAATTCATTGTTGCGATAGTCTTAATTGCATGTACTATAGTTATCCGGTCTCAATTAACTTTTATCAGAAACAAGGACCTTGGTTTGTCTCCTGACCAGGTAATTGTGGTTCCAATATTTCAGGATGATATTAAGCTTAAATACGAATTATATAAGAATGAGGTATTGACAAATTCTTTTGTATTAAAGGCTACAGCAGTTAATTATTTTCCCGGCTCTCAGGGATACCATCAAAATGTATGGTGGGAAGGGCTTCAGGAAAACGATAATTCAAACCTTATGGACTGGATTCCCGTGGATCAGGATTTTATCAGTACTTTGAAAATTGAACTGCTGAAAGGTGAATTTTTTCCCGGGAACATCTCAGATAAGGGCTCAATTGTGTATGTGCTGAATGAATCAGCTGTGAAAATGATTGGATGGGATGATCCAATAGGAAAGCACTTTGATATAGTGGGGAAAGGGAAAGTAGTGGGTGTTATAAAGGACTTCAACTTTAAATCGTTGCACAATGAAATAAAACCGGCAGCGCTTACTTTCTATCCTAGACTATTTGATAATTTGTTGCTTAAAATATCTGCTGAGAATATTCCTAATACACTTGATTTCCTGAAGAGAAAGTGGGAAAGCTTTTTCCCTCAATATCCTTTCGAATATTCATTTCTCAGTGATGATTTTCAGAAAATGTACGAAAAAGAAACTGCAACATTCATGATAATAACTTATGTTTCTCTGATGGCTCTTTTTATTGCATGCATGGGATTATTCGGACTTGTATTATTTAGTATTGACCAACGGGTTAAGGAAATTGGCGTAAGAAAAGTTACAGGCGCATCATCAGGAATTATTCTGTTATTGTTTAACATGGAATTTATTAAGCGTATATTGATTTCTTTCATAATATCCTGCCCCATAATAGTATATGTCATGCAAAGATGGCTTGAAAATTTTGCTTTCAGGATAAACCTTCACTGGTGGATGTTTGCATTTTCAGGATTAATAACTTTAGGTTTATCCATTGTTATTGTTACTTTACTTACTTTATATACCTCAACGAGAAATCCTGCTGAGTGCCTCAGGAGTGAATAGATAGAGGTGATCTGAGGTTTAAATATTAAATATGGCTAAGAACGGTTTTTGCATAACCCGGGTTCAAAATATTTTACAATATAAGATCCGGAATGGATTTATTTTCCTAAATTTTCATATTTAAATTCTAAATACTAACTGTATGAGCATAAAAGGAAAATCAAAATCGATAGGCAGAAGGGAGTTTATAAGAAGAAGTTCTCTGGCGGCCATCTCAGTTCCGGTAATAGGAAACCTTGCTTATGAAAAAGCAAATAATATTGAGACGGGCCAAAATAAAACAGTAAAGCCTGAATGGCGCAACAAACAGGAAGGAATGTTTTACCGCCAGCTGGGAAGAACAGGATTGATGGTTTCAGAACTGGTTTATGGCACGGAAAGAAACAACCCTGATAATATACGTCCTGTTGAAATTGCTCTTGAAAGAGGGATCAATTATTTCGATACAGCGCCTTCATACAATAAAGGTTTGGCGGAAGCTACTCTTGCAAAGGTATTTAATAGTCCATCAAAAAGAGATAACGCTTTAATTGCAACAAAGGTTACCGCTTTTATTCCAACAAGAAACCGTCTTTACCGTGAAATATTTGACAAGCTTTCCGGTTCCAGGCAGGATGAGATAAAGGAAAAAGCAAGAAAGCTTCGTCTGGAATGCGGTATAGAGAAACCTGAATATTTTATGGTTTATTGGCCCGGGCAGCAGCAGCAGATGGATGGAGCCTTTTTGAGCGATGCCATGAAAGATGAATATGGGGACAGAATTGAAAGAAGCCCGGAACTAAAGAAAGTCATAGTAACCAGTGTTGAAGAATCTCTGAAAAGAGTTGGGACAGATTATTTTGATGTCCTGCATTGTCCTCATGCTGCAGCGACTTCGGAAGAGATCAGGAATCCCATAATAATTGAAACTTTCAATGAACTGAAAAAGCAGGGGAAGGTACGTTTTCTGGGATTCTCCTCACATCATGGTATGGCGGAACTGCTTAAAACAGCCATGGAACTTGACTATTTTGATGTTGTTATGCTTGCCTACAATGTTATAAACCATGCTTTTCTCGATCATCTGCTTATAAGTGCGAGAGAAAAAGGTATCGGTCTCATAGCCATGAAGGCAGCCATGGCAGTTGCAACACCTTATGATCCGGCAAAGGTTCCTGTACCTGAATGGAGAGTAAGCAAGCTCAACAGGATAATTCCTGAAGAGATGAAACTCCATGTAAAAGCATTCCTGTGGGCACTTCAGAATCAGGGCCTTTCTGCAGTCAATGCCGGCATGTATACTGAAGAAATGGTCCTTGAAAATCTTACAGCAGTGGGAAGAAAAATAGATCTTAATCTGGCCTGATAACAGAGGTAAAACAGCCGGCTTTTAAGATCAGAATTTTACTAGTGAGCTGTATAAAAATGATCACTGATTTAACCAACGGCAAATTGGCTGGGCGGTCAATTTGACCTCAAACAATTTTGTGAAAAGAGGTCAAAAGGGCAACTTAATACTTGTCGGCTTATGTTATTTTAATGGCTCGAAATCTATTTCAAGAAATTCCCTGACTTCTTTTATCCAGTAAGTCTGAACAAACGCAATATGGTCAGGATGTTGATTGTAATCCTCATATGCTTTTGGTGTTTGAAATTCCATTGATAAACCAAAGTCGTAATTATTTTTCTTGCTGGTTTGCCTTAAAAGTTCTAATTTTTGAACTCCAGGAATATTTGAAAGTTTCTTAATAGCATCCAAAAACACTTTTTCTTCAGGAGAATCTTTTGGATGTATCAATTTAAAAACAACTGTATGTCGTATCATATATGTATTATTCGATTTAGTTAGTTGCCCCAAAGCAATACCACTGTTGCAAACACAAAATAATAACATAAATCCAAAAACTATACATTTCTTCATAAGGCTGATATTAAGTTAAGTTATTTATTGATTCAGATTCCTTCCCTGGTTCATAACCTCAGGGTTCTCAACAGACAATTATAATTTATCAATTTTAGAGGCAAGGATAAAATCATTTTCCGATAATCCGTTTATGGCATGGGTCCATAATTCAATAATAACCTTTCCATAATAAACATGCATTACCGGATGATGACCTTCTTCCTCCGCTAAATCAGCCACTTTATTTACAAAATCTATCGTATGCTTATAGTTTACAAATAAAATTTCTTTTGATATTATATTTTTATCTGTAACCTCCCAGTCGTCCTTAATATGTTTTTTATATACAGCGACTTCTTGCTGGTCCAAAGGGGCAATGCCTCCTTCACATGGTTTACATTTTTTCTTACTTAAGTCCATAGCTTTAATTCAATTAGAAATTATCCTCTTTGACTTTTGTAAACTCCCGGCTCATTATGGCAATTCATTTATCATATATTAACAACTCACGTTTGAATATGTTTTACTAAGCCTAAAAAGATTTCAAATGCAAGTTAAACCTTGTTTCAACCAAATTCAAGTTTCTTTCGTTGTGTGAGAAAATTATAAAAATCCAAACCGGTGTTACTGCCTGTTGCAGAGTGATTAGGTTTTGATAATGAACTTAATATGGACAAAACTGTTTATAGTGCACTTAACTGTCTGTTGTACACTAAGCAAATTCTTTCATATGAATCATAATAAAGATGCACGCTAATAAATAAAAATTAAAAATATGACACCCAACAAAAAGACTTCTGAAATGCCAGACATGAAAGTGAGACTTTCAGCGCTATGGCTATTTGCGATACTCACCTATACTTACGGCGATGTTGTAACTTTAATGGATCCTGTTAAACACGGATCGATTCAAATGACTGAAGGATTCCTTTTAGGAGGCTCCATATTCATGATGATTCCGATTACGATGGTTCTCCTGTCGCGGATATTAAAGTATCGGGCAAGTCGCCTGACGAGCATCATCGCAGGCATTATAATGACAGTTGCACTGCCCATAACGCTGTTTGTTGCAAAACCGACTACGTATTACGTATTTTTTACAGTAATAGAAATAACGAGTACTGCACTAATTGTCTGGTATGCATGGAAGTGGCGCAACCCTGAAGTCGAGTCTGATAAAACAGAAATAAACAAAGGTTAAATGCACTCAGAAAAAGAAACTACTTATATGAAAGCAATAGTATACTCAGAATATGGACCACCGGAGGTTCTGCAACTAAAGGAGGTTGAGAAACCTGTTCCCAAAGACAATGAGGTGCTTATAAAAATATTTGCGACAACAGTAACATCAGGTGACTGCCGCATGAGAAAGGCTGATCCATTTGCCATAAGAGTTTTCAATGGCCTCACAAGACCCGGGAAAACAAAAATCCTCGGGAATGAATTTTCCGGAGAAATTGAGAAAGTGGGTAAAAACGTAAAACTTTTCAGGAAAGGCGACCAGGTTTTTGGTCAGACTGGAATGGGTCTTGGCGCTTATGCCGAATACATTTGTCTGTCTGAAGATGGTGCTATTGCCATAAAACCTGCATCTCTTAACTATGAGGAGGCAGCCGTAATACCATTCGGGGGAAATACAGCATTGCATTTTCTCAGAAAAGGGAACATCAGTAGCGGTCAAAGAGTTCTCATTTATGGGGCTTCCGGTAGCTTAGGTACAGCTGCTGTACAGCTTGCTAAATACTTTGGGGTGGAAGTCACAGGAATATGCAGTACTGCGAATGTTGAATTAGTAAAATCTTTGGGAGCTGATAAGGTTATTGATTACACTAAAGAGGACTTTGCCAAAAATGGAGAGTCATATGATATTATTTTTGACACGACAGGTAAAAGCCCGTTTTCCGATTGTTTAAGATCGCTTAAGCAAAATGGAATCTATCTCAGATCTGTCCATATGACATTATCATCTAACCTCAGAGGGCTTTGGACATCAATGACAAGCAGCAAGAAAGTAATAGGTGGTGTAGCAACCGAACTGAAGGAGAATCTCGTTTTCCTCAAAAACCTTATCGAGGCTGGGAAACTAAAGCCAGTTATCGACAGGCGCTATCCATTTGAACAGATTACTGAAGCCCACAGATATGTCGACAAAGGACACAAAAAGGGAAATGTAGCCATTACCATGAAATGACTCTGGCGGTATGGCTGATAGTAAAAGTGAAGTTTTTTATTTGAATAACATACAGTGCCAATGAATATAGTACTCGTTAAGAATATGCTTTGTCAGCGCTGTGTGGTTTCAGTCGAAGACATTTTAAATAAAGGAGCAGTACCTTTTCATAAAGTACTCTTTGGTGAGAACAAAACAACAAGGATTTAATCTGAGTATTAGGCCAAAATATTGTGGCCGATTGTGATCATCGACTCTGTTTTTTCGACAATTATCTGATAAAATTAGTATATTCCTTCTTTTCTTTTTTTGGAGGTTCAATCTTACTGGCTGTAGCTTCTTTCATTTTTAACAACCACGCCATATTTCTACCTAATAAATTTTTATTTTTATTCTGCTTATGAAATGTATTGCTGACTGTACATATAACCTCCTGCATTCATGACCTCAAAGGGCAGTTAACAAAAATTTGACTTGAGTGATTAGTTAACTTAAATTTGTTACTGCTTATACTTTTCAATTATTATGTTTATATGTTAAAGGACTGTGTATTTAACTATATTTAATTGTTTACCATTATAAAAAGCTCCGATGCAAAGAAATTTACAGCTTATTATTGGATTACTTTTTATATTGGAAATAAACAATCCTTCATATTCTTGTATAAAAGGTTTTTCCGATGATGATGAAAAAACTATTATGCAAGATACCTTATCTTTAAAGAAAGCCAGGCTAATAAGTGTTATCTCAGGGGCCTCAGCCCTTTATATTGGATCTATGGCTTATTTACAGTATATTTGGTATAAAGATCACGAAAGAGTACCCTTTGAATTTTATAATGATCTTGGCGGATACAACCAAATAGACAAGTTTGGTCATATTTATGGTTCCTATTTGGAAAGTTATATCGGCTTTCATTCTTTACTTTGGGCTGGAGTTTCAAGAAAAAAGGCAGTTATATATGGCGGAAGCCTCGGATTTATTATGCAATTACCCATTGAAATATGGGATGGAATGTATGAAGGATGGGGATTTTCCTGGAGTGATGTAGGCGCAAATGCTTTAGGTTCATTACTGGTCATCGGGCAAGAACTTGCATTTCAGGAACAAATCGTGAAGTACAAGTTTACTTTTAGTCCTTCCCCTTATGCAGGTCAGGCAAATGGGTATTTAGGAAACGGTTTTAATCAATTATTTTACGACTATAATGGACATACTTATTGGTTGAGCGCTGGCATTAACCGGGTGATAAAAAACAAAATAATTCCTGAATGGGTCAATTTTGCTATTGGTTACAGTGCAGGAGGGATGTTTGGGGAATTTAAAAACAAAACTCAATATAAAGGGGTTACAATACCTGCAACAGAACGGTATCGACAATTCCTATTTTCTTTTGATATTGACTTCTGTAAAATACCTACCCGAAACAAGAATCTCAAACGATTATTTAACAGTATGTTTATGATTAAAGTCCCTTTTCCAGCCATTGAAATAAATACGAAAGGCCAACTCAAATTTCACCCTCTTTACTACTAATTTTTTAAATGTTCGTTAAAAGATTAATGAAGAATGGTGTTCATAAATCCTGACACTGCCTTATTAAGATTAGTATTCATTAATCTAAAAACATGATAATTTATTTTTATCAATTTTACCTGTAGAGGAAATGGGAAGTGAATCAAGTATCCTTATCTTTGAGCTGCGAATCTGATATCTTGCCACTTTATCTGAGAGCCATTTCAAAATCAAATCTTCTGTCAAATTTGAATCCTCCTTCAATACCCACAAATGCTTTTAAACGCTGGCCAAATTCAACATCAGGATGATACCTATAACAGAGGCACTTTCAATCAATTCATTTTTTGTCAAAGCCAGCTCGAGTACTTCCGGGTATACATTTTCACCACCTGATACATATCATATTATCACTTCGCCCGCATAGAAAGACATAACCGTCTCTTCCCCACGTAACCTAAATCACCTGTGGGAACCCAAATGATTTCTTTTCGCTATCCACACACCCAGCTACTCTTTAGGCATAACATTCCAACATTTCCAAACTTTAACTCTTGTTTATTTTCATCAACTATTTTAATAGAAACTCCGTTAATAGGTTTACCAATCGTAGTTGGATACTTCTTTAAATCATCAGGAGTTGCCAATATTGAGAATCCCGCTTCCGAGGTACCGTATAAATTATAGAGTACATCTCCTAACTGAAGCAAAGTATGCTGAGCAAGATCCGCATTTAATGTTGCACTACCTGAAAGAATACATTTTAAAGAACCTAATGCACTTTTATCATTTTTCAGCATACGTTGAATCATTAATGGAACGAGAATCACAGATTCTATTTTATTTGCTCTTATCAATGAGCAGCTATCTTCAGTTACATATCTATTTAATATGTACTGTTCAATCCCCAAAAGGGTAAATACAATCAGTGCCCCCAATCCTGAACCATGATAAATTGGTGTAGCAATATATACAGATCGATACTTGTCCATATGAATCTTTGTCAGAAAGGCAATAATAGGATTGACGAAATTAGTTACGGATGGTTTCCTGCCTGCAGTTTTATATTCTCCGGTAGTTCCGCTTGTCAGAATCACAATTTTACCAGCCTTGTATTTGCTTAACTTACTTTCAATAAATTCTTCGCTTTTTACTATATTATTAATTGAAGGAAATACATTATGGTAGGATAAAATGCACTTTTGAGAGTCTATTTCTTTAAAATCAGCGCTCTTTTCTTCATCATATATTATCAGATCAAACTCTTTTTCGCCAATGATTTTTTTAAACTGTGACGTACTCATCTCAATGTTCAGTAAATAAACATTAACGCCTAGTCTTGATAAGGCAAATATTGATTGAATAATGACAAGATGATTTCTGCAGATCAAAGCAACTTTGCTGAATTCGTGCAGGTTGTACCTGAACCTTAAAAGTACCGCAAGATTTTTACTGTCCCCAAAGAGCTTAGAGTATGTTGATGTCCCTTCTTTTTCATGAATGGCAATACGATCTGGATATAGCTTTGCTGAAAAGCGTAATAAAGCCATAAGGTTAACACCTTCTGAAAGTATTGATCCGATAAAGAAGAAAAGACCCTTAGGTGTCAGCAAGTTAATAAGATACAGTTTTCTGATCGTTTGAAACATGATATTTTTTTTCAATATGTCTGGTAACCGATATCTCCCATAGTGGTCTGAATATTACAGATGCCATTTCACCAAAAAAAAGCCACCAGGGTTTGAATGTCCGCCTGCGGGTCAGGATAAACTTACAAATGATCCTTGCAACGTGTTCAGGCCTCATTGCCGGCATATTCCTGTAAGATTCCGTAGGTTCTATCATTCTCGTTTTTACCAGAGGCAGATAAACAGAGGTTGTAGCAACCTTTCTTGAATTAAGTTCAGGGGCGATGCACCTGAACCAACCATCAAAAGCAACTTTAGAGGCCTGATATGCAGCCCATCCCGGGGCAGGTGCCAACAAAACATTTATAGCAGAAATATTAATAATATGCCCATGATTATTTTTCAATATTGGAATCAGAGACAGTGCCAGCTGTACCGGAGCAAAGTAGTTTAATGACATCGTTCGTGTAAAATCATGATACCTGTCTAAAGAATCCTCAATAGATCGTCTTATCGATTTACCCGCATTATTCACAAAAATATCGACTCCTCCTTCAAGTTCTTTGATAAAAGATATCAGTTTTTCCAGTTCTTCTGAGTTTCTGAGGTCAGCTGTGTACACTTCTGCTTTTCCACCTTTTGCTATTACTTCCTCTTTTACACTATTAAGTTTTGAAGTAGTTCTTGCCACCAGAATTAAATAAGCATTTGTTTCTGCTAATTTATATGCCAGTGCTTCTCCAATACCAAAGCTGGCGCCTGTAATCAGAACAGTTTTTTGTTTTAGTTTGATCCTTAATTTCTCTTTATTTAATCTTGTATGCGGAAACAGCAGGTGTTCCAGTAGACTATATTTATCAGCCATTCTTTTTAATAATTTGACCTCCCTGAAATTTATCTGTCATAAACCAATACTTATAATATTCTTCGTTTTATAATTGCCAAACCGGGGATTATATAATATTATAATCCAAATCCGAAAGCCCTGCCTTTGATCATATCAGTAAGGTAATTATCAATAAGCGGATCTCTGTTTTCTCCTGCAAAAAATCGTTTTGTTCTTATCATCTCTTCAAGAAGTAAATACCTTAATGACTCTAAAATCATTTGCCTGCGTACAGCAGGGTGAGGCTTAGAGGGCCATTCCGTTTTATAGGGAACGGAATTTACACTGTTTCCATTCTTTTCATATATATATCGTTTAAAAGGTTCCTCTTTGGGTTTATGAAATGATGGATCAAGTAGCAATTGATGATATTCTTTACCTGATAATCTTAAAATTATGTTTGAAAGAAGCTTCATTATCGCACTCGGTTCTCCAATCGTTGACCTGTAAAATTTATCGACCTGGTGTGCTCTGCGCCTGACAATTCCGTTAGGTGCATATTTATATATAGATGCCAGAAGTGTCCAAAGCATCCCACATTGCTTTTTATAAAATTTTGATTTATGATCTTTCAGGATTGGATTTGAAGACCTTATGCAATATGAATATCCATTCAGTTCAACTTCTAATCTTCTTAACATTGAGGGTCCCCATGTTCTATAAAGAAGGTCATATCCAAATTCAACCATATTTAAGGTCTCATGATCTTCAAATGCAAGATTCTTTTGTGTTCCACTCCAAAAATGGACATCTTCCCATGGGACATTTTGCAGACGATTTTCCTTTTTCAGCTGGTCCCACAAAGGAGTTCCCGGGAAAGGAGATAAGCGGGTTAGCTGCTGATAGGTAGGTTGTAAAGCAACAAAATAATTAAGATCCTCAAGTATATTTGTCTGGTTATGAAAATCCCAACCACAAATCCATGATCCGACAGTGCGGATACCCATACTGTGCAGCTTTTTAAACAAAGGTTTTGGATCAAACTCACTTCTTTTCTTATATTTAAGTAAATCACCAAATTTTGATTCAACGCCAACGAATAATACGCCTATCCCAATTTCGGCAATAGTGTCCCATCCATATTTTTCAGCAAATTTTCCTATAGAATCCATTGATCCAAAGGCAAACCAGTCCAATGATTCCGCCATATCGGGATGGCTTTCCACGCTCTTTAATTTTTCTAAGATATTCCGGCCATCGAAAATGATCTTCTTCAATGACAAATATGTGTGAGAGATTTGGAATTTCTTGTTGTAGAGGTACATATGCTCACAAGTTCCTCTGGTGAAAGCATTTCAATCCTTCTGTGATCATAAAGGGCTGTTGAGGAACAAAAATCACAATTTCCGGGACACCCGAGGCCTGATACGAGAAATCCGATTGTCCCTTTTGGAAATTCGGGTAATAAACTTCGGAGATCCACCACCTTTAGGCATCAGTTTGACTGATAGGTCTTTCTATCTTCTCCAAGAAGCTTCCTCATGAATCTTATCCTTCCCATGACAGATATAATCGATTTTTTTAATTTGGTTTCATCAAAAACCGTTCAAGGCTAATCCTGCATAACAACCCAGAATGATTATTGTTTTTGGAGAATTATCACGAATATACTGGCACATTTTTAAAACACTTTCAAGATGAACAGGAAGAGCGTAATTCCTATGATTGGATACCCTTTCCTGATTTCTTTGGTAAAATCATCCCATCGCGGATATTCTAAAATAATGGAAGGCACATTAATATTTTGTGCCAGTAAATGATTTGCAAAGTGATGTGAATGTGAAACAATCGTAAATATGCCATCTGCACGGGTGAATCTTGCACCACTTGCATCAGAAGAGAGGTGTCGTTGGCAGAGTTGGTACGGATAAAGAGATGATGTAAACAATATTTTTGTATTTCCAATATGGATTTTTGGCGGATCCAATTCAACTGAAGAAGTTGTATTTTCCATAGTAAATATTTAAATTCTTATATGTAAATTTTTTTCACCCGATATGCTTCAACCTTGCCATATACGAATGCACCGATCATTATTAAAAATAGTTTTACTTAATTCTTCATCCTTTATTATTTCGTGTCGAAGTATCTCAGGAACCTCTCTTGTTATCATCAGGTTGCGAAAACAAATCCGTGCTTCAGGATATGCAGTTCTTTTCACCTCACTAAAAGTTTGAGGTATCTATCGAGATTCATTAATTCACATATATTAGACAGACTAAAACAATTCAAAAAGTTATCCGGCATGCCCGATAACCAATTTTTGGCATCATCAGTTACGAATTTTTATCCGGTCAAGCCGTGATTTAATTAAGTTAAAGTTATTTTCCAGCAAAATAATCGGGAACTTCATTTAAAGACCTAGGTTACGTCCCTTTTTAAGTAGAGATGAAGAAAATAGTTGCTATATCGCAGGGATATCTCTGACAACTTTACTGAACCTGTTGAAAAAGCTTTCCGCAAAAGAATCATAACTCATCATCAAAATGGAAAATAAATCTGGCTTTTAATCCAAGTTTTGCTATAAATGTCTTCTATTGAAAAACAGATTAAATATAAACCTGGTCCTTCTGATATTCCATTTTTCCTGATAAACGATCTTTCGTGTTCTATCATATTATCTTTTATATTGGAATAGGTCATTTATTCTCTTTCTCCCATAGTGAAGAGAAATGAACTTACTGACCAGCTTAACAAACTTTTCATACCTTGTCCCCTGTTTAAGAAATCCATTTTTAATCAATTTGCTATTCTGAATCCCACGAATTCTTTTGCTGCAATTGTTAAATCTTCCTTGAAGCTCCTGTAAACCTGCAATCTTTTTTTCAGAGTTCTTTAACCCTATGAACTCCAGATATTCCTGATAGGAGAGGTGTTTCATTGCAATAATTTTAAGCTAAGAAGCAAATAAATTTGGCAAGAAGAAAAGACTGGCTTGGATTAATATCAACAGCGTGAAATTTCCGGGGGTCACATAATAAAAAAAGAGAGAGTATTGCACCGCACCTGAGGTGATTGTCATCATTTTGTCTCCTGAGGATATTTGCAAATTGCCATTATAATCTAGATTTACAGGATCTTCCCAGTTCATGGTAAAAATTGAGCTTAAACAGCTGAACCTGGCTTCCTGGACGGTTTCGCATAATTTCTTGAGTTATAAAAGAAAGAACAAATACATGTCTCTAAACAATAACCTAAGTTACACTAAAGAATAATCCTCAAATGGAATTCCTGATAAAATGTAGTCGAGGATGTTTTGGTCTGTTTTTTCAGACTTGTCACAAATCCCTAATGTATTTGAAATGTGAATTTTTGGATACGCCGAAAATAATCTTACTGTCAGGGTCCTTTTCATGAATTCCGATAACCAGGAACTGAGTACTTTTTATCAAAAGCAATTTTCTTTCGGGCTCTCTTTAAAGGATGGATAGATGTACTGCATCCCGATATCCTGGTTCATAGGCAAAAGAATATTAATATATATCATCCGGACAAGGTTCATTTAATTCAGGGAGGTTTACCAGAGGTAACAGGGCATCTGATTACTCTAAAAACCTTAATGAGGATATCCAGATAAAATGGTAATTTAATGATTACATTTTGTTGTAGCTTTCCCTGATATCAGTAATGGCAATTGCAGACACAGTTTTGTCCTTTAATGTAGCAGTAATAAGTGTACTATCTTCGAATCAACTTTCAGAATAAACCGGCCGAAGCTGATATTTCTTTATAAAATTGTCAAAGCAAATTGAGGCTTGATACTCTGAATGGGTTTTCTTCAATTATATATTTTGTGTTCCTGCTCTTAAATATTGTCGGAATAATTTCAAAAACTTTAAAAATTCCTACTTCTGTGAAAAGTTGGAATATTAGCTCTTCCTTTAGAAAACGGTATCACACTATCATTACCATATGCTGCAGTAAAAAAAAGCAGATTAGCATTTTTTGATACAAGCTTATGTAACATAGCTTTTGCCAGTCTTGCAGCGGTAGTCGATTTATGATAATGAGGATCAATTTTGAAATCACCTAGAGTAGCAGACTTTTTCAGGTTTACCGTTTATATAAACATCAACGGTTGATGCTGAAAAGGTTCCGATTATTTTATTCATCATTTCAGCAACAAGCACAAAAGAGTCTCTCTTATATCAAGTAATCTGAAAAAATACGGAGATCTGTCAATTCTGATAGAAATTTCCGTCCTTCATCGGAGTTATAGAAGCTCAAGTTTAATATTTCTTCATTATCAGAAAAATCAGTAGCCTTCTCTATTAAAATATTTGATTTCACTTTTGTGAATAAAAGATTGATTTTGTTCCTTCTTTGTTTCCATATAATATAAAGTTACGTTACCGAAAAAATCAATGTCAAATTTATTTTGCTTTGAGACGTTGGGTCTGGGTACAGATCTTTCCGACGGAATGTGGTCGAAGGCGACCGGCTTATACAGATCGTTATCTATATCAGGTTAGAGTTATTTAATCGGATATGAGAATTATATAACTTTTTATAAATATTATGTAACACATTCGAAAGTAGCATTATTGAACTTTGCATAGTTAATCTATAAAATAAATATTATGAAAAAATTTCTTGTGATATGTACGTGTCTGGTACTTACTTTAATTATTAATGGACAAACAATAGATAAAAAATGGAATGTCGGTCTGCATGGAGGAATAAGTCAGTATAGTGGTGATCTGGGGACTTCTTTTTATAAATTTAATACGTGGCATTGGTTGGGTGGTATATCTGTTTCAAGATATATAGTTGGTAATTTCGATGTAAATATGCTTATTACCAAGGGAAGTGTTGGTTATAATAAAGAAGGCGGAATCGGGAGCTTTAGCAGCAATTTTACGTCTGTACTACTAAATGCCAGGTTCAATTTATTAGGGCCCGAATCGTATTTCAGGCCATATTTATTTGTGGGAGCAGGAGCAATGTTGTTTGATAAGAATATAGACATTACTGAATCTAAGGTTGATTACGTAGCTCCTTCATTTGGAGGAGGGATAAATATAAAACTGGGTGAGTCCGTAATGCTAAACCTGCAGGAAACTTTTCTCTATTCCACCTCAGATCTCAGAGATGGGTTAGCTGCAAAATCGAATGACATGTACCTCTTTCACACTGCCGGATTCACCTTTAACTTCGGGAAGAATGATGAGGTGATGGCATATCCGACTACAAGATAAATGTCCTGACACCCCGCCTGCAGCAGATAAAGCAGGATGCCCGTTGAACAAAAATGATTTCAGACAGGAAAGTTTTGGTGTCTTGTTTAACCGGGCTACAGTGGGCTGCGCCCACCGTAGCCCGGATAAGCTTTGGGGTAGTTGGACCTTGTTAAGACACGGTTGCTAAAGTTAATTTTATGTTAATTGAAACCGGATTCAACTTAAAATCTTTGAATACATGTACATTTACTTCCATTATTAGAATAATGAATTATGATTTTGAAGAATTTGAAGAAAGTAATTATACCATTGATTATTGTAAAATTTATAATTATTGTTTATTTCGTTTTTAAGAGTGATTTAATCAGTATTTCAAGGGAGATAAATTACAGCAATAATTATCTGGAGGGATTTGATAACGATAGTATTGTTTTACAAAAACAAAAATCTATTCAAATTGTCCGAAATGAAGAAGAGCGTGGTATATCAATAAAATTGAGAGGAAAGAAAAATACTAAACCCTTCAGAGAAAAGAAAGGGGAGATATCCGTCCCGATAGTTGATTAAAAGCCCCCTAAAGGAAATAATCCCATAAAATCCTTCATTCTTTGACCACTTCAAAAAAAGGGCTGAAAAGATTAACATGCACCTGGAAACAACGAGGATCTATAGTTGTACTAATAGTTAAAAGTAAGGTTAAGTTTCCTTAATAGATCCTGAAAGCGAGGCTCGTCACGCAGGCTGGCATATGTGGGTCGTGTTATATAAGGTATGTTGGAGTCGTGTAATTCGTAAGATTGTTCAAGGCAGTCCAAAGCTCGCTCCTTATTCCCAGAAAAGATATATAGATACGCAATATCTATTGGTAAAATATATTTTGTTTTTGACTGCGCAACAAGGGTATCACCTTCAAGACTAAGTGTAGCTGTGTAACCTAACTTTTCATATTGATCAAAAACATGGTTAAAATCTTTATACATATTGCTATAAAAATTCTTCATTACTTCAAATGCTTCTGTGTACCTTCCTGTCAGATGGAGAGCCTGGAATAGCGGATCTAAGGCTACGAACATTGTGGGATTCTTATCAAATAATTCACGACTGACTGAGACAGCGTCATCATATTTGTGCACAAATAATAAATCATGGCTATAAGTAACCAGAATCGATGGATTTTGCGGATCCAGCTTAAGTGCTAATTCTATTTGTTCCATTGCTTCTTTTGGCCGTCCCAAAAAGTTCAGTAAATGCGAGTACAATGCTCGTGTATCAGCATAATTAGGATTAATTGCAATAGATTTTTTATACTCTGATTCAGCGCTCTTCCAGTCCCACGCCCCAAAAGTATTCATTATAGCAAGCGTATAATGCACCTCCGCAATTGTACTGTCCAGTTCAAGTGCTTTCATAAAATGTGTCAGCACTTTGGGACCTGCCTCCTCAGGGACCGCTGCCCCAATCACCTGACGTCCTAACCAGACTGACCCAATACCTACATAAGCAAGGGCAAATTCAGGGTCTAGTTTTTTTGCAAGCTCAAAATATTGCATTGCAATATCCATATCATTTGGAGTGATTTTATGAGAATAAAATTGACCTTTTAGATAAGCATCGTATGCTTCAGAATTATTAGTTGGCAATTTTTCAATTAATTGCTTCTCCTGAGGTGTTATTGTGGCATTTAATTCTGTGGCAATCTCCTGGGCAATCTGACTCTGAAGGTCAAAATAAGCTGATACCTCAGGTAAATCCTTCTGGTAGGATTTTCCCCACAGATGTCTTTCTTTTCCAGCTTTTATTAACTGTACCCTCAAGCGAAGAGTATTGTCGTATTTCTGTCCGCTTCCTTCAACAATATAATTAACTCCAAGTTCTTTTGCAATCACAGGAATTGGTTTTGTCTGATTCCTGTATTGTTCAACAGAGGTACGGGATATTACTCTCAGGTCTTTAATCTTCTGGAGATTATTTAAAACCTCTTCCATAAGTCCGTTGATGAAGTAAGTATTTGCTTCATCAGGGCTGTCATTCTTGAAAGGCAGGATCGCGACAGATTTCTCAATTTTAGTAACATCTGGCGATTGTGTTCCCTATACCAGCAGTAACATCTTCCTCAGCTAATGAAGATTTACTAAAAATCTCAATTCCCTTATATTTTAAATACCACTTTAGAATTATCGCCAGATTACTTAAAGCTGGCTTTAACTGTTCAGGATCAAAGTCTTTAGGATGGGCTCCGTAGGTCGATAAACTGTTAAGGCCCTGCATTGAGGTTACAATGTATGAAGCCACTTTTTCCTCCTTATGGAGCTTATCAATTATACCTTTCAGCGGCTCGGTCTTTCGTGGTCTTTTCAGCTCACATTCGCATAAATCAGTAATAATTACCTCAAGGCATCTTCTTGAATATAGCATAGCTACATTTTCATCCTCGGTTTTTACAAGTTGTCCCATTTCCTTTTCCAGTTCAGGGAAATGACCGATAATTGATACATTAAGTCTCTCAAGCTCTTTTATTTCTGCCGACCAGATTGCCATTTGAGTTGATATTGGTTATGATAAAGTTATGAAAGAGAAAGATACAAGTCAAATAATAATCCAAACGCCAAAATCTCTTCAAACCTCCAGTAACCTGAAATGAATTGTAAAATCCGTCCTTCTTTGACCACTTCAAGAGTGTATAAGCCGGTGACCTTAACAACCTCTCGCCGCTACAAACTAACCAACCAGGGACGAAGGTAATCCTATGATCTATACATAAATATAAAAATACTGGTCTTTCCGGCAGAATGTGGTCAGGGCGACAGGCTTATGCTCCGTACCTGTAAACAGTCATCCTTAAGAAATAATTATCTTCGGGAATTCATTAATGATTGAAATATTCCACCTATGTCAAAACTATTTTCACCACTTCAGATAAAGAACATCACACTGAGAAACAGGATAGTTACTTCTCCGATGTGCCAGTATTCAGCAATTGACGGTTTTGCCAATGACTGGCATCTGGTACATCTGGGAACCAGGGCTTCAGGCGGTGTGGGTATGGTTATTGCCGAAGCTACTGCAGTTTCGCCGGAGGGAAGGATCACGCCCGGCGATCTTGGTCTGTGGAGCGACGAACATATCGACGGATTGAAAAGAATTGTACACTTTATCCATTCACAAGGCACCGTTGCAGCGATCCAGATTGCCCATGCGGGAAGAAAAGCCTCCTGTGAAGTACCCTGGAAAGGCGGCAGGCAACTCGATGAACAGAATGGAGGATGGCAAACCGTCGCTCCGGGAAATATACCCTTTTTTGCCGGCGAACGGGCACCTGAACCACTGAGCATGGAGGGGATAAAAAAGGTTATCACGGCTTTTGCATCAGCCGCAGGACGAGCACTGGCTGCAGGATTCAGGGTAATTGAAATTCATGGAGCACACGGATATCTTTTACATGAATTTCTTTCTCCGCTAAGTAATAACAGGACTGATGAGTATGGTGGTTCGTTTGAGAACAGGATCCGTTTATTAACGCAGGTTACCGATGCAGTGAGAAAGGAATGGCCTGCAGGAAATCCCCTGTTCGTCCGCATCTCTGCAACTGACTGGACGGAAGGAGGATGGACCAAGGAGGAGAGTGTAAGGCTGGCTTACATTTTGAAAGATATGGGTGTTGACCTGATAGATTGCTCTTCAGGCGGTAATATTCATGATGCAAAAATTCCTGTGGCCCCGGGCTACCAGGTTCCGTTTTCAGAGGCGATCAGGAAAACAGGAATTCTAACCGGGGCAGTGGGATTTATCACAACGGCAGTTCAGGCAGAATCGATCCTTCAGGAGGAGAAAGCTGATCTTGTCCTCCTGGCAAAGGAGCTGCTGAGAAATCCATATTTCGCACTTAATGCGGCCGGGGATCTGGGTGAAGATGTGGAATGGCCGGTTCAGTATCTGAGGGCTAAGAAGGTGTAAAGGCTTGACGATAAACCTTCCTTTGGTTTCGGCAAGCAGCTTTATTAATATATTTTAAATTCTACATACAAAGCCTTCTCTGCAATCATGTTACCTATATTAACAGTAAGCTGACTCTGGTCCTGTACAACAGATTTTTCGAGGTTTCTTAAGACGGGTTCAGGATTAATTTCACTCCTTGTTATTTCAAAATTGCTGATCTGGGTAATTGCCTTATTCTTCTCAGGAAGACGGGACAGAATTTTATCTGCCAGTTTATTGGCATTTTCCAAAGCAATCAAATATGCAACTTCATTAATGCTGTCAAGTTTGCTGTGATTGTAGGTCAATGAACCAATTGTAAGATTCTCATTGCTTAACAGCTTTGTATATACTTCGTCAAGAATTCTCAGGTCACGTATTTTGACCCTTGTTGTAGTTGAGGCCAGATAACCGTTGAAGATATTTGAATTATTTATCCAGACATAGTCCTTATTCAGATTGACATTCGTTGTCAGGATATCTTCCTCCATGATTTTAAAATTGATCATATCTTCATTGAGCCTCGAAGAAATAGTCAACAAACAGGTTTTTGCCTGTTCAATATTTTTGTCAACGCAGCTTAAATTTAATGTTAAACTTGCTTCATCGGGAGCAACTTCAACAATTCCATTTGTTTTCAGCAGAATTGTTTTGTAATTCTTTTCCGGATTGCAGCTTATCAGCATGATAACTGAAAGGATTATTGAAAGTCGTTTCATATTGTAAGGAATTGGTTAAATGATAAAATGACAGACAACCGTCTAATTTTGTACTAAAGTGGTCAAGGCGGCTGGCTTATGTAATGTTCAGGTGACATTTTGTTTCATTGTTTTTTCGTTTGATATTCGTCACTCTCAACATGTAATATGTGTAAAAACCTATGAACGATGGGAGCAAAGAAAACTGCTGTAATACTTAAAAATGCAACGCCGCTGTATAAGGCAAAAAATGAAGAAAATAATTTAGCGCTATCGGTATCCATTTCAGCCACAGGCCCCATTCCAGTTAAAATCATACTGGACATATAAAAACTGTCCAGCCAGTTCAAATGTCCAAAATGATGATAACCTATTGTCCCAACACACACTGAAAAAATAATCAACATTGCGGAAACCAATGCATACCGTCCCATCCTTATTAAGAATTGAGGAAAGGGAGCAACTTTTTGTCTGCGGTGTTCTAATTTCATTTCTTTGTCAATTTATTCATCAGTCCTCCTAAATATTCAGTTGGAATTTCCTGTATCTCAAGTAATTCATTATTCTGGTGAACAATTAATTAATCAATTTTTTCTCTCGATAGCTAAATTTCAAGTTCTGCCTTAAGTTTGATTTTATCAAAATTACACCTTGTTTAGAACAAAGTCAAGTTACTTTCAGGTTGTAATGAAGGTGAAAGTATTAAAGATTGTCCTGGAAAATCCGTCCTTCTTTGACCATTTTCAGAGCTTGTCTGAGAATTTTTAACACATACACCTAAATAACAGTGAATTAACTCAGAGTTCTAATTGATTCTCCTCTAGGCACATTAAAATTCGTCAGATATCAGGATGTGGAGTCAACTATTACTCTTCTTTCAAAAGCAGGAATAAATGAGGGTAAAGTATTTACACCGGATGACATGTGCCGGATACTGGGTGTGGATGGAATTTTAACATCAAATTATTCCCTGACTAAGCCAATGTCGGAGAGTGCAGCAATAGGTGTTGGTATAATTGCGGGTGTCTGGGGACCCTGTCGCCACGGACACCTGCCCCAGAAGCCGAGCAACGTTCCAGTCCAGATAATGACGAGAAGGCTCGCTCCGATGAATCCCGGAGCGAGCCCTGCTTGTATAAATACTTCTTCAAATCCTATAGTCCTGTTCTGCCTATTTGCTCTTTTCAGCGCAATTAAACATCCATTGAACGCCAAACTTGTCCTTAAGGCTCCCGTAATAATCTCCCCAGAACATATCCTGCAGTTCCTGTTCCACAGTTCCTCCCTGTGAGAGTGCAATAAATAAACGTTTCGTTTCCTCTCTTGTATCGGGTTGAAGAGTAATGTAGACATTATTCCCGAAATTGACCCTGAAGCCCATCGATTCAGGAGCATCGGTTCCCATTAAAAGGTGTCCACCCAGTATTGGCAATGCAATATTCATTATCAGGTTCTTGTCTTCTTCAGGCAGTGGCGGCATATTTTCTGAAGGAGGTATATCGCGAAACCGGGATATATCTCCCTTAAATTCACTGCGAAAAACAGTTTTGTAGAAATTAAACGCTTCCTCTGTATTACGTTGGAAATTAAGATATGTGCTAACTTGTGCCATATTATAAAAGGTATTAAATTATTTACTTTTCACAGATCGATTTCAATTTGTCAAGGGCTTTCGGCCATGTTTCAGCAAAGTAAACTCCATAATCAGAATCAACATCCAGATCTATCTCAAGCAGCGTATCCCTGTCATTATCTATGAAAGTGTAGTTTTCAAGAGCTCCGGCCCATTCTTTAACTTTTTGTCCGCTGTAAATTTCTTTCCCATCCTCTACAATACCAAGATGCTCAATGCTTATAAACCTGTTAGGTATATTCTCCCTGACCCTGCTGACCATTCCACCCTGGGTGCCATTACGGTCAGTTCCCAGAAAAAGTATTTTCGATCCCTTTTCCCATGATCCACTGAAATGAGATGAAGGGTTAAACACCGATGTCCATTCAGAATATGTTTTAGGTTCAAGCATTGTTTTATATACAATTTCAACACTTGCTTTTATGGTGATTCCGAAATGCATACTGCTTTTCGAAACAGATTCTTCCACATATCTCTTGAAGTTATTAAGTATAGATTTCCATCCTTCTTTCTGAATTTCAACCGGATTGGTTTGTTCGGCTTCGAAGGCGATCCTTATCGGGGTCACATTTCCGCCTGAAACAAATGATACCTCCACCTTTCTATCATCATCCAAGGTATAGGCTATTTGTTTAAACGGTTTAACATCAGTGTAAACTCCTGTGAAGTCAAAACCGGAACTTCCATCCCTGGCCTCCATTCTGGAAAGAAACCTGCCTCCGGTCCTCAGATCATTTTCGGCTCTGGGAGTGTGCCAGTCATCAGATGCATTGTTCCATTTCACAATATGCTCAGGGTTTGTATAGTGATCCCAGACTTTTTCAACTGAAGCATGAATATCTGCTTCCACTGTAATTACTTTTTTTGGAGGTGTCTTCATGAAATTGAGCATTTTCCACTTTATCACTAAAACAAAGGGATTCCGGAAATTGTTCACACAAGTTTAAAAGGTTTTAAATTTCCTGCAATCTGGATCTCGTTCAAAATCTGTCATTCTTTGACCACTTATAAGACTATCTGAAAACAGATAACATACATTTTTGTAAATAATGATTTAAATATCAATTATGAGCTTTTAGATGTTGCAAAGCTTGATAGCTTCAGGTTATTTCTTAAGATCATTTAATTTCTTCTGGTATAACTGTAATTATTTGTTTTCTGAAATTTCTAAGAATACCCAAAGATATTTTCATCCCGATTACATTCTCGTTCAGGAACTTATGCAGATTGTCCACGCTGGAGACCGGGTGGCCTTCAATTTCAACAATAATATCCCCTTCTTTTATCTCCATGTTATTAATTCCAGCTGATCTGAAAATTTCAAAGACATAAACCCCGGATTTTGTTTTCAGTTGATTCACATCAATTATACGTTGGGTAAGCTTTACCGGCTGTGCTGCCACTCCTAACTGAGCCCTTCTTACTTTACCTTTAAGGATCAGCTGGCCTGCAATGTATGCCGTTAAATTTGATGAAACAGCAAAGCACAGTCCCTGGGCTTCAGGAAGAACAGCTGTATTCACTCCGATCACTTTACCCTCTGAGTTTAACAGCGGGCCGCCACTGTTGCCGGGATTTAATGCAGCATCAGTCTGGACTATATCATCGATCAGCCGTCCGTTCGTAGCTCTCAGGGATCGCCCGGTAGCGCTTACGACCCCCGCTGTTACAGTATGTTGTAATCCCATCGGATTACCGATAGCAATTGCTATTTGTCCGGGTTCAAGTAATCCCGAATCAAAAAACTGTAAGGTATGTAATTCATTATTATAGACTTTGATAACTGCAATATCAGTTGATGGATCAGTACCGGCAATTGTGGCATTGTGCACCAGTCCGTCACCAAAGATCACATTTACAGAATCCGCGTTTTCAATTACATGATTGTTGGTAATGATGTAACCATCGCTGGAAATGACAAAACCCGAACCAAAGGCATACTGTTCGACAATCTCTTTTGTACGGGATTCCTGGATTTTCTTTAAAACCTTAAGGTGGACCACAGTTTGTGCAGCCTTCTTAACAACACCTGCAACAGTTGAGGAATAAGCATCGAGCAATTGCTTATCAGCTGAGGCGATCAGACTTGTGAATTGAATATTCCGTTCCATTTTTTTACTGTTTCTATAACCGAACCAGAGCGAAGTTTACATCAGGAAAGGTCTTATGAATTTCTTCACACAATGAATTTAAAAGCGTAGGCCTGGCCAACACTTCCTGTTCCCATGATAGCAATTCTTTTCATAATTTATACTGTCTTAAAGTTGTAAACACCCGTTTCAATTTGTATGATCATTTATCATATAGTAACAACCAGCTTCTGAATATGTTTGACGGAGACGGCCTGTTAACAATCTGAGAGATAAAATTTGAATCCTGTCTGATACATAACAAAACAACAATGATTTAACTCCGGATCTAGATGGTCAATATAATCTATACAGCTATGGACAAAGTCATAGGCTTCTCGTAAAAATAGAGAAACTTAGATAACTGCTTTTGCCCTAATTAGTTCTTATGGGATGTTATGCCTCTCAGAATTCCCATTTCAGCTAACTATTTATCAGGCTAATTGTTATTACATTTGTTGCACTTGCGAACCGACAAATGACCAATTTGGTTATAGAAGTTAAAAATGTCTGGAAATCTTTCATGACGGTCCAGGCTGTAAAAGGAATTAATCTTAAGATTCCAAAAGGCCAGTTTACTGCTCTGTTAGGTCCTAACGGTGCAGGAAAAACCACTCTTGTTGAAATGATTGAAGGGATCCAGAAACCGGATAGCGGAGAAATAACAATTATGGGTATGCACTGGAAAGGCAACGAAGATGAACTTCACCGGATTATAGGGCTATCTCTTCAGGAAACAAGGTTTATAGACAAGCTCAGATTAACGGAGACGTTGCAGCTCTTTGCCAGCTTCTTTAGCCTGGGAAAAGAGAGGGTTAATGAGATAATTGAGATTGTCGGACTGGAAGAAAAGAGAAAATCTTTCGTTGTCAATCTTTCCGGTGGACAGAGACAAAGGCTTGCCATTGGTATTGCCTTGATTAATGCTCCTTCCATTCTCCTGCTTGATGAACCTACAACCGGCCTTGATCCTAATGCCAGACGTGAGATATGGGATATCCTTCACCGGTTGAAAAAGGCATCAGAGACCTCAATGATCCTTACGACTCATTATATGGAGGAAGCTGAAAAACTTTGTGATTACATTGTGATTATGCATAATGGGATTATTCTACGTGAAGGTACTCTGCACCAGCTCCTTCAGGAAGCCAGAAATCTTGACGACCTGTTTGTTTCATTAACTGGGAGGAGGATAAATGATTAAGTTATTACGACTGAACCAGTTATGGCAGCTTACATTGGCCTTGTTCCACGAAATAACCCGTGAACCCGGTGTCCTTTTCTGGGGAATATTATTCCCCATACTTATATCGCTGGGACTTGGACTGGCTTTTACAAAAAAAGCCGATGTTGTGCGGAAGGTTGCTGTAAGCCGGCCATCCGACATTTCTGATAACGGTACTTCTGAATTATCCAGGTTCCTTGAAATGAACTGCATAAAAAAACAACCTGATTCAAAAGAAGATTATGGCTGGAAGTATGACCATAAGGATGACAAACTTGGAAACACTCTATTCTTATTTTATGAAATGGACTGGAATGAGGCGATGGTGATGCTTAAGAGAGGAACCGTTAATCTGATACTGCAAAGTAACAATGGAAATACTGAATATCATTTTGACCCGGTAAATGCTGATGCAGAACTGACATACCTTAAGCTCAGGAACATATTAGGTTCAGGAGCGATTCTTAATGTTGAGAGCAATTCTGAGATCAAACCACTCACGGTTACCGGTACACGTTATATCGATTTTCTGGTACCTGGTCTGATCTCTATGGGAGTGATGATGTCTACAATGTGGGGTATAAGTTATGGCATTATTGAAAAACGTTCTAAAAAACTTCTTCGACGTCTTGTAGCAACACCTATGAGAAAATCACATTTTCTGGTTGCATTGATAACAGTCAGGCTGACAATGAACTTTATAGAAGCTTTAACATTGGTTTTATTTGCCCTGATTACATTTAATATAATGATCCAGGGAAGCATCTCTGCCCTTATCCTGATGTTCATTGCAGGAAACATAGCATTTGCAGGAATTGCAGTCTTTGTTTCATCTCATACATCAAATACCGAGGTCGGGAACGGTCTTATCAATGCAGTTGTAATGCCGATGATGATTTTATCTGGTATCTTCTTCAGCTACCAGAATTTCCCTGGCTGGAGCGTTAAGATAATTAAGGTTCTTCCGCTTTCATTGATGACAGATGGGATCAGAAGCATATTTAATGAAGGAGCCGGGTACGGTGAGGTTGGTTTATCTATTCTTGTACTATCTGTTACAGGCATTCTTTTTTTCAGTGCCGGTCTGAAAATATTCAAATGGCACTAACCTTTGTAGTTATTGAAAATTCTGTTTAAATTTCTCATAAGCTTCCACCCTTGACTTCAGGAACCTGTTTTCTTCTTCCAGATTAGCAATCTTTTTCACGTAAAATGTATCAAATAATTCTGCGGTTTTTCTAATTTTTATATTTAATTCATTAACCCGGGTTTCATTTTTCTTGATTTTTAGTTCAAACTCGCTCTTATTGAATGTTTTCCACTCTTCAACGGTTACTACTTTCGGCACTGTTGAATTTGTATCCTTCTGAACTACATTCAAATCTTGATTGGCATCCTGCACTTTAGTCTGGGCAACTTCTTTCTTTTGGGTCGATGACTTATAGCCGGTGAACATTATTCCTGCCATAAGAGGTATTGTTAAAGTGGCGAGAAAAATCATTATTTTCATTTTGTTGATATTAATCAGGTGAATGAATTTTCACACTGTAAAGGTCGTCACCTCTGACCGGATAAGTGTTACATAACGTTTGAATAAAATTACATAATTCCCACTTTGCCACTTGTGGCATGTTGTACCAGAGTTCGTCAGTGAATAATTTTCTTCATTGCGTGAATTATATAACTTTTTTTCAAAATAGTGTAATACTATTCATGTTGAAAATAATGAACTTTGCAATTAAGGTCAGGGATAAGAACAGAACATGTGAGACAAAAAGAATAAAAATTCTGTTACAAGTAATAAAACTAACATCATATTTATAATGCATTGAAGATATTTAAATGAAAAATAGTCACTTGCATAAATTTAAAAGAATCCTGTTTTTTATTACAAGTTCCATAATAATCATTACAGTGGTTGTGATTTTAATTATTTCACCCATTACAAAATATTTAGTAAAAAAATATGATGTTAAATATACAGGAAGGCAAATTACAATGGGCCGGACTTATGTAAATCCGTTTACCGGGTACATTCATTTCAGCAACTTTAAAATTAATGAAGAAAAGAGCGACAGCATTTTCTTTTCAGCTGATGGTGTTGATGTAAATGTTGCCATATTTAAACTATTTTCCAAAACTTATGAGATAAGCAAATTAACATTAAACCATCCACGCGGAATAATAATTCAAAACAAAAAGGATTTCAATTTTAATGATTTGGTTGATAAACTTTCTTCAAAAGGAAATTCTGATACAACCAAAGCGAGGGTTCATTTCAATATTCTCAGAGTAAAAATTAATGATGGGGAATTCTATTATCATGAACAGCTGGCTCCAATAAACTACTTTATTAAAAAAGTAAATTTTGAAAGTACAGGAAAGCGTTGGGATGCAGATACTATTGCAGCACAGTTTTCTTTTTTACCGGGTACTGGCGGTGGTGATATTAAAGGTGATTTCACTATTAATTTAAAAAACAAGAATTATCGTCTGGCTTTTGTTGCCCATAAATACGATTTAAATATTATAGAACAA
The DNA here is from genome assembly GCA_963700275.1 of uncultured Bacteroidales bacterium. Classification (GTDB taxonomy): domain Bacteria; phylum Bacteroidota; class Bacteroidia; order Bacteroidales; family VadinHA17; genus LD21. The sequence goes on from CAVOWZ010000011.1 coordinate 557,369, forward strand.
TATATCAAAGACTTGACGAATTATGGAAGCTTCTCTGCTAACCTTGATGCCAAAATAAATGCAAAAGGGAACCTTGACTATCATGAAAATCTTGCTGTTTCGGGGCAGATGGCAATTAATGAATTACATTTCGGGAAGAACCCGAAAGTTGATTTTGCTTCCTTTGACAAATTGGAGTTAGGTATTACAGACCTGAACCCGAAGGAACTTAAATACCTTTTCGATTCAATATTGCTCATCCATCCTTATTTCAGATATGAGCGCTACGATTATCTGGATAACCTGCAAACAATGTTTGGAAAAGATGGAGTCAATATTGATGCCGCCAAAGCTAATGCCGAAAAATTTAACCTCGTAATTGAAATAGCCCGATATGTAAAAGTAATTGCAGATAACTTTTTTAAGAGCGATTATAAAATTAACCATATGGGAATTTATAATGGGGATATAAAATTCAATGATTTTTCAACAAGTGAAAAATTTGCTATGGATTTAAATCCGGTAACAGTAATTGCTGATTCCATTGATAAAAATCAGAACCGGGTAAATGTTTCTTTAAAATCCATTATTAAGCCATATGGCAACCTATCAATGGCCCTTAGCATGAATCCCAAAGACAGCTCAGATTTTGATTTGCGATATAATTTTCAAAAATTACCTGTCTCCATGTTTAATCCCTATATAATTTCGTTTACATCTTTTCCTTTAGACAGGGGAACCCTTGAATTTAAGGGTACCTGGAATGTGAGAAACGGAATCATAAAAAGCAATAATCATTTGGTTATTGTTGACCCTCGTGTAACCAAACGGGTAAGAAATAAAGATACAAAATGGATTCCTGTGCCGCTGATAATGACATTTATTCGCGAGCGTGGTAACTTTATTGATTACGAAATTCCGATAACAGGTAATTTAAAGGATCCGAAATTTCATTTGAGTGATGTAATCTTCGATTTGCTCGGGAATATTTTTGTAAAACCTCCCTCAACTCCTTATATAGTATACGTAAAAAATGTTGAAAATGAAATTGAAAAATCGATCACACTGAAATGGGAAATGCGGCATAATTCAATTTTACCTGCTCAGGTAAAGTTTATTGAAAACATGGCAGATTTCCTGGTAAAAAATCCGGAGGCATATATTACTGTTTATCCACAGCAATATTTAATAAAAGAAAAAGAATACATCCTGTTTTTTGAAGCGAAGAAAAAGTTTTTCCTGGTGACCAATGATAAAAATGCCCAATCTTTCAATGAAGAGGATTCAATAAAGGTTGACGAAATGTCCGTAAAGGATTCATTGTTTGTTCACTATTTAAACAAGCAAATAAACGACTCTTTAGTATTTACCATACAGGGGAAATGCGCGAGGATTATTGATTCAGCTATTATCAATACCAGATTCGGGCAGTTAAATGAAGCAAGAGAAAGTGCTTTCATTACTTATTTTAAGAAAAGAGAAGTTGAAAAAAGAGTGAAAATTTCCACGGGCGAAAATATCATTCCTTACAACGGTTTTTCATTTTACAAAATAGAATACAAAGGAGGATTTCCAGAATACTTAATCAAAGCATATCAGCAGATGAATGAATTAAATAATGAAGCACCGAGAAAAAAATACCGAAAAGAGCGTAAGTCAATTAATAGAATATCAATAGTGTCAGACTGATAGAATTCTCAGCTGATTGCTAACTCCGCCTGGCCCGGTCATTTATGCCACATAGTTCTTAACCAGGAAAGCACTTTATATACAGATGAAAGCCATACTGATAATAAATCCCTCTTCCGGGAAAATGAAAAGAAAAATGCCCCCAATACTTAGATGGACTTTTGAAAAATTAGGAAGAAGAATAGGTGGATTATTCAAACATAAAATAACGGGAAATGACGTTACAGAAGAAGTAAAAAAGAAGTGTGATAAAGCGAAGATAGAGTTAGATATAAAATTCACGAAATATCCAAAACATGCAACAAAATTAGCAAAAGATGCAAGAGATAAATACGATTTAATTATTGCAGCAGGTGGGGATGGAACAATAAATGAAGTAATTAATGGTATGGCAAATTCAGAAGCCACCCTGGTAATTATTCCTTTTGGCTCTACGAATGTTTTAGCTTGTGAGCTGGGTATACCTAATAATCCGGAAGAGGCAGCAGAATTAATTACAAAAGGTAAAAAGATAAAAATGGATTTAGGTTATGCAAAAACAAGTAAAGAGTCCAGATATTTTTCAATGATGTTAGGGGTGGGTCCTTTTGCTCAGGTTATAAAAGATATGACCCGGGAGTTTAAAAAAAGATGGGGGAGATTTGCATATCCTTTGGGGATAATTAAACTTCTTTTTACATACAAATGGCATGAGATCTATGTCAAACACAAAGCAGATTCAACAGGTTATTTTGTAATCATGGCAAACATTAAATACTATGCCGGGGAATATGAAATAGCTGATAAGGCTAACATTAGAGACGGCCTCCTGGATTTAGTGGTAATAAATAGAAAAAATCCCTGGGATATAATTGTGTTAATCTTCTCATTTACAATTGGTAAATTAAACAATTATTTAAGAAAGGAATATTATCAGACAAAAGAAGCGGATATTTACTCTCATCATAAAATGCAGATTCAGGTTGATGGCGAGGTATTAGGCATTGCCCCGGTTAATGTTAAAATTATACCAAAAGCGTTAAATGTAATTGCAGGTAATCCGTACTTCTCTGACCACTTCAAAAGAAGGTCTGAAATACTGGCACCAAAACTGGCACCAAAAAATCACTGATATCCTTCTAAAAAATCACTTATTGCTTTTTATTTTAGATATCAATAATGTGGTTATTTCAATTTAAGTACTTAGCTGGAAAAGCCGGTGACTCTGACCACCTCACGCCGGAATTATTTGACCACTTATAAGACTACCTGAAAACAGATAACATACATTTTTGTAAATAAGGATTTAAATATGAATTATGTAAGACGCAAAATCATGGTCACTACAAAAAATTCAATTTCTTAACAGGAACAATTGATTCATTTCAGGCTTACAATTTTAATGTTAAATGCCCCATTGTTTGTTGTTCCAAAAATTCGTAACCACAAAGGCAAATACATTTCTGTTCCTCTTGCTGAACTGATATCGCCAAGATCAAGAATGTTTTTTTCCGGCCAGCCAAAAGATTTCAGGATTTCTTTCACGTTCTCCTTTGCTTCAGAGCTGTTTCCGCATATAAAAGTGGTATGATCACCTCCATTCAACATGGCAGGATTTACCATTAGTCCGTTCCACATTGTATTCTGTGTTTTTACTACTCTTACATCAGGAAAGGTTTTTTGAATTTCTTCACCCAATGAATTTGTATTTGACAGTTCAGGCAACAGACTTGGAGGCAACCCTTTGCTAAAATCCAATGGATTTGCAACATCAATCAGGATTTTTCCATATAAATCCTTTACATCTGCCATTTTTAAGGCGGCAATTGATTTAGCACCCATTGTGGCGTTGAGGATTATGTCTCCAAATAGGGCTGCCTCTTGAAATGTTCCCAATTTAACATTCTTATTAGCTGAATGCCACTCACTGAAAGAGGGATTTCCATAACCATCCTTTGCAGTATCCGCCAGTTTCTCTGACACATTTCGTGTCCCCAGCATTACCTCATATCCAAGAGTAATGAATTTAGAAGCGTAGGCCTGGCCAACACTTCCTGTTCCCATGATAGCAATTCTTTTCATAATTTATACTGTCTTAAATTTGTCAACACCCGGATCAATTTGTCTGATCATTTATCATATAATAACAACCAGCGTCTGAATATGTTTGATGAGTTTGCAATTCAATTAAAGATTTAATTGACTCGTATTTATTTATTTCTGACATTTGATATTGTAATAAATTTAAAATGGAGGTATAGTTATGAATGCACTTTTTCTTGTCTATCTGATAGTCGAATTAATATTCGGTATCGGTTTTCTCTTTGTTCCAGATATTATGATGGGTCCTATGGGCGTGACCCTTGATGAAACATCAACAACTTTTGCCAGGTTGTTTGGTTCGCTGATAATCAGTTTACCTGTTCTCTTGTTTTTTGCACGCAAATCAGCCAGCTCAGAGTTTAAAAGAGGAGTAGTATATTGTATTTTTACTTATCTGCTTGCAAGTACAATTATTCTTCTGATTACTCAATTAAAGGGGCTGATGAATCCAATGGGTTGGGGCATTGTGGTTCTCCATTTTGTGTTCATGCTTTGGTTCGGCTATTACCTGATAAATCAGGGAAGAACTGCTTGATTAACTTACACATGGTAGAGAATAATGAGAGAATAAAAATTCGTGAGACTGATACCGTCGATTATCCTCAATCTATTAGTATAGATTTCTGACTTTAAGACACTCGATTTATCTTATGATTTCAATCAATTATATACAAATCTCTTCAATGATACTACATTAAAACCAGGGAAATTTTTCCCGAATCCGGGGAAAGTAGTTTATAAAATAGACCTTATCACTGATTTTAGAATAGATAGCATTTATCCTGATAGATTTTGCAATGGACAAAGAGAAACGCCCCTATGTCTGTCCAGCGGAGTTAGCCGGTAGCCTCGACAACTCAATAAGAAGATTGTTTCATAAACCGTGGAAGATACTTGAAAAGTATATCAGTAAAGGGATGACTGTACTTGATTTAGGTTGCGGGCCAGGTTATTTTACGACTGAACTGGCGAAGATGGTCGGTGAAGGAGGCAGAGTTATTGCAGCTGATCTACAGCAGGGCATGCTTGACAAGGTAACTGGGAAGATCAAAGGAACTGATCTGGAACAAAGAGTTGAAATACATAAATGTCAGGATGATATGATCGGTATTTCACAGATTGTTGATTTTGTTTTGGTATTCTGGATGGTTCATGAGGTGCCGGATCAGAACAAGATGTTCAGGGAATTGAAATCAGTTCTGAAGCAAGATGGAAATATCTACATAATAGAGCCTAAGTTTCATGTCTCAGCAAAATCGTTTGAAACGATGCTTACCCGAATAGAAAACATAGGATTTGAAATTAAAGAAAGACCAAAGGTGGCTTTTAGCCGGGCAGTGTTGTTAAAAATCAGATTTTCCTGAGTAAATTTGAGTTGCAATGCTCCTTTACCTTTTTATATGGGCCTAAATCCGTCCTTCTTTGACCACTTCAAAAGAAGGTCTGGAAAGACTTAACATACCAGAAAACCACATCACACAATTTCACCTGTAGTGTTTAAAAATTATATGGGGAAAATAAATTTGACTCTGGCTTTTATAATTTGTATATTTTAATGAAGTTATTTGTTTACAGTTAATTAGTCACTTATGACTTAAATCTCTGAAGAAATGAAAGAAATTAAATTCGTTTTGTTCATATTTGCAATGGTATTTGTATCCTGCCAGACAAAAACCAAAGTTATGTCTGTTGATATCACTGAATCAGAAGAGGCTGTAACCAGGGTATTGGATGCACATTGGTCTGCAATAAAAGCAAAAGATGCTGATGCTGTTATAGCTTTAGTAACAGATGATTTTCTTTCATGCGGAACTGATCCAAAAGAATTCTGGAATAAGACAGATATGTACAATACTGTTAAACAGATGTTTGTCAACACTGAATTAAAAATAGATATCACAGTCGATAAACGGGAAATTCGAATTGCCAGAGATTGTAATTCAGCAATTGCCCTTGAGCAGATGTTTATGAAACCTTTTAGTCTGAAGATACCAGTCCGAACGGTTTATCATCTCGTGAAAGATAACGACACCTGGCTGATTGATTTTACGAGTACTGGTTTTATTCCGAACAATGAAGATATAGACAAACTCAATAAGGCACTGGAGTAAAAATTATATTAGTTTTTCAGTTGATGGCTTCTTTCAATCATATAACCTGTTAAATAAATAACAGATTATTCTTTCTTAGACAAATTTTATTGGATGGTGCTTGAGGATTATTACACCTCTTCATTATTATCTGATATTGCTGTCATAGGGGTAGGAATATTCCCAACGCATTTTTCAGTCAAAAACGCCCCATTTTTATCCAAATCCTGGCACCAAACTGGCACCAAGAGAAAAGTGTGAGTGTGAGAGTGAGGGTTTAACGGAAGTTCCATCCTAATCGTCTGTTAATTCCGGCTGAATTTGGTCAGGGAGACTCGCTTTTCGAGTATATTTGTAAACATTATTAACAATCTGATACTCTGCCGGCATTTGGATTAAGTATGTAAATAATAATTTTCCTTATATAGTCCTAAGCTTAAGTAATTAGAAAATGAAGAACTATTTCTGTTTTCAAAAGTGCATCAAATTTTTCATTCAAATTATTGATAACTGCGAGGAACATTATGTCACAACAAATACTAAACCCGGAACAAAAGAAACAATATGAATCTTTGCATGACCTGCTTCAGGCTTGTCTTATATTGACAGAAAAATGCTCAGACTCCGGGGCATACAGAATTGTCTATGATAGACTTTCCCAAATGCAGTCAGCTGCACTTTTAGTAATTGTAGGTGAGGTGAAGTCAGGGAAAAGCAGTTTTATAAATGCACTACTTGGCGAGGATATTTGTGAAGTTGCACCCGATCCATGTACGGCTGGTATACAGGAATTAGTTTATGGAGAGGCACGAACAAAGAAGAATCTTGGAGATAATTGGGAACGTCTCACTTTACCTATGGAAGTTCTGCATGAGATCTCCATTGTTGACACACCGGGAACAAACTCAATAATTAGTAATCATCAAACGATTACGGAAAACTATATTCCCCGGAGCGACCTCGTTATATTTGTATTTTCTGCCAAGAATCCCCATACCGGCACCGCCTGGGATTTTCTGTCGCTAATCCGGAAGGACTGGTATCGGAAAATGGTGTTCATTTTGCAGCAATCTGATCTGGCAACACAACACGAACTCACAATCAACCGGGAACGAGTACAGCAGTATGCGAGAGAGAGGAACGTCCAGAATCCAATAGTATTTACAGTATCAGCGAAGCGTGAAGCTGAGGGGGGAGAAGAAAGCGGTTTCACAGAATTCCGCCAATACTTACGTCACGCTATTCAGACAGGAGAAGTCTGGAGGATTAAATTGGAGAGCGCGCGGGATACTGCCATAAAAGTTGTCACAAGTATTAATGTCCGTCTCCAGAATGAGCTGGTTGCCATAGCGGATGACAGGGTGTTTTACGAAAACTTAATTGCCAGAGTACAGGCACGTCGAAATAAAGCGAACGCTCTCAGACGGTTGGCGGTTGATAGCCTCTGCGTTTCTTATGACAGACTAGCCCTTAAGCTGGAGCAGGATTTTACTGAAGGATTGGGTGTAGGAACTATTTTGCGAAGAGCAATTCCGTTTCTCCGGGATAAGAATGTAAAGACATGGCTGAAAGAACTCCAATCCAACTTTGAAAGCACCGCCAAAGCAGAGATTGACACCGAATCATTGCGAGTGTCGAAGGACATATCAGATGAAATGATGACGATGTTCAGTGAGCTTACCGAGGCAATTGTACATCGACAGAATATTGTAGTCGGGAGTTTTTCGGTTAAAGATACCGACCGGGTCGAGATTCTTTCACGTCTGCAACAGCAACTTCAAGACCTTCGTATAGAGGACATTGCTGGCGATAAGGGAGTTCAGGGGTCCGAAATCGGCAATCTTTCACTTGCCGGAGGAGGGATTACAGCTCTTGGTGCTATAATTGCCTTTTCAACAAAAATGGTAGTTTTTGATATCACTGGTGGTATTCTCGCGCTTGTTGGGGCTGGGCTCGTCGCTGTTACATTGATATGGAAACGGTCGGGCATCCTGCAAAACTTCTCGCAAAAAATGCAAAAGTCACGTGATGAGTTCCGTGATCGATTGGATACAGAGATTTTCCGAATCTTTGAAAAGCTCTTTATAGAGATAGAACAACGCTTAAAGGAGCCGCTTACGCGTCTAAATGAAAAAGCTGAGCAATTGGCACCATTTGTTGAAGAAGCAGCCCGTATCAGGAGATTGGCAGAAGATATATAATGCGTTGGGCACAATGGATAGTTGTGTCTTAAACCATGATTATCTTAATTTAATAGAAACAGTAGTTATTATGAATAGATTGAAAATAATCGTTATAGTTTTTATTCTGATTACTTCCTGCTCACAGATAAAAAAGGAAACCGACAACCTAAGGTATCGCAACGAGGAGGAATTAATAAATCATTTGTTCTGGGAATTTATTCTTCCAGTTCCACCTTGTTTCCAATCCGACACATCAATGGAGAGTAATGAGATGTACTGGTCTGATTATTATGCAAACCTGGAATCATTTCAACACAAAGTCTATTTTCAACCCAGTTTGAGCAAACCAAAGATTTCGGACTTTAAAATAATCGATTTATCTGATGATTTCAATCAATTATATACAAATCTCTTCAACGATACTACATTAAAACCAAGGAAATTTATCCCGAACCCCGAAAAAATAGTTTATAAAATAGACCTTATCACTGATTTTAGAATCGATAGCATTCATCCTGCCAGATTTCATTCTGGTAATGTACTTGGATTATTTGAAATTTCCAGAGTCTCCTTCAATGAAGATTATTCTAAAGCATGCCTGTTATTATCAGCAACAATTAATAATGAATGCAATCAATCAATTCTATATTTTGCTGAGAAGCAAAACAACATCTGGACAATCAACCATAAGCATATTCTTATGAAAACATATCATTCCCAAGATATCCTGGTACCACACTGACACCAACAAAGAATCACCTACAAATTGTCTCTGAAAGTGTTTGATCTTTTTCAAAATCCGTCCTTCTTTGAACACTTCAAAAGAAGGTCTGAAAACGCAAAACATACATAAATAAACACTTAGGATGTAACTCTTTTCATGAATGGTCAACTTCCCCAGCTCGTATGATTTCAAGATTATGATTTTTAACTCCTGATTTATAAAGAGGTGACTTAGATTTATTTGACATTTGCTTTTTTAGGGTGTAATTTTACATTAAAGGATATAATATCAAGGGAGGGTAAAAAGCAAGCATAAATCTATTTGGAGTAAGAGCATGTCATGATCTTCATCTATTGAGATAGATTTTTTGAAAACACGAATTCTCACAAATTTATTTTATATCCCTTTGATTACATCGATTTCAGTTTTTTAGAACCTAAAATTGAGTGATGATGGAAAATAATTTAAGATTGAATTCACCTGGTTACTTTAGAATGCCCTTTATAATGGGGTCACTTTGGAAGGGGGAAAATCCACAATTTTTTTATCCCCAGACTGAAGTAATTGTTCTTCAATATCTAACTGATAATGACGCAATAAACTCACTATTGCCCAGTAGTTTTAAAAACGGCAAAGAACCATTGGTAACCGTAATTTTCGGGTACCACAATGGATTGGATTTTATGGCAGGAGGAGGATATAATATTGCAGCCGTGCAAGTATCAGCACGCTTTGACGGTAATCAGGATCATTTGGAAGGTGACTACACCCTTGTCATGTTTGAGAATGAAACATGGCCCATAATTGGTGGAAGAGAAGATTTGGGAGTGCACAAACTATATGCCGATATTTCAACATACAAAATCTTAACTAATGGTAGCATAAGGTGTGAAGTGTCACTTTGGGGCCATTTACTTTTTGGCTTGGAACTCTCTTCACCAAAAGAGCAAAACAGAATCGTAAAGTTAGCCGCAAATAAAATCATCAATTCTCGTTTCTGGTTGGGTTACAAGTATATCCCTTCGTTAGATGGGCCACCTGATGCTGATTATCCGACACTTACCAAAAACGATACTAAAATCAAGGAACTCTGGTTCGCCAAGTCGGGAGAATTGTTTTTTGGGAATGCAGGAATCAATGATATTGGTCAATTTAAATATTTAATCGACGCTCTAAAAACACTGAAAGTCAAAGAAGTAAAACGAGCATTACATTTTAGAGGAAGTGCCATTTTACGATATGACCTTTCAAGGAGACTAAAATAAAATGATGCAGTTGTATCCCCATTTGATTTGGTTGAAAAAGGTATATCCTGTTACAATATTATGGTGGTTTGGTGTTATTCAAAAATTTAAAAATCAGAGTACTTTAAAATTTAAGTGGCATCATAAAGATCACTTACAATTTGGGCTTATAAATGTTTGATTTTCTTCAAAATCCGTCCTTCTTTGACCACTTCAGAAGAAGGTCTGAAAACTATAAACCATAGATTTAATTGACTTTAATCTTTTACCCGCGTACCTTTGTAATCAGACAGAGAACATAGTAACTACTTTAGCTCTTAATATCAGAATATATTATGAACGGCAAAACATAAAAGGAATAACCATGCAGAAGTCAGACTTCTTTGAAGGAATCACTCAAGCACCGGTAAAAGTCGGGAATTACGACATCCATGTCCCGATATTTTATCAGGACATAACCAGCATGGGTGTGTTTCTGCTTGCTCCGCTGGATAAGGTAAGAGACATTTTACCTTCAAAAAGAATGAATCCATTTCGGGTCACACCCTGGCATTGTTTAGTTACAATAACTGCTTCTGAAAACAAAGAAACGGATCTTGGACCGTTCAATGCAGTATCAATCGGAATTCCTTTCATTTTAGATAGAATCACCCCTCTGTTTACGGGTATTTTACACAAACCCCCTGAAGTACCAATGATTTATGTTCTTTATATGCCAGTAACAACTGAAAAAGCCCGTAAAATTGGATTTGAGATCGCCAGTTATCCTGAATCCCTGGCTGAAATCAGTTTTGAAAACGGAGATAAATGGATTAGCTGTAAAGTAGACAATGAAGGCGATAATATTCTAACGCTGTCAGGACGGAAAATAAATCTTAATCCCTCATTAAGGAGCGCGTGTATCCTATTACTTTACAACAGGATCGTTGTTTACTTAGATCAGAATTCAACTTTAGTGAGTGTGAGTCTGGAGTTTCCACTAAACAATCAGATGTGCGGTTGGAGTTTGGGAATCATCCAATTGGTGTAAAGCTCAAAGAATTGAATTTGGGTAAAGTTCTGAGATACCAATACTGGCCGAAACAACAAGCTATTCTAACGATGGCCTGTGAAAGTTATGCGATCTGAACTATGAAAAGAATTATCATTCAAAATAATATGGTAGTAGGTGTAGTTACATTGTTTCGTAAAAAAATGAGTAGTCACATTATTCAAATTTTAAGATATGAAAACGATCCGTCTTCTTGCCGGAATCCTTTTAATAATTAATGGGATTTTACATATTGTGCTGTATTTACAAACTTCCAATAATGCAGGGAGTATAGGTATACTTGCATTTGGGATTATTTATATTATTACGGGGTTACTCCTTTTTAACAAAAAAAAATACCCGGTTTACTTAGGTATTATTATCCCAATAATCGGGATGTCCTTATCCCTTATAAAATTCGGAGTTCCTGAACTTATTTCCTTGTCTGCTTTATTCAAAGTGATTGGATTATTAGTAATCGTCTGTTGTAGTTATATTATAGTTAACCAGAAGAAAATTAACCCGGCAGGTTAGTAAAGATTATTCCGGTGTTCTTCATTAACTAAAATGGCGAGTTATGTGTAATTCCTCAATAATCCGCAATGCAGACGAACGAAACATGGATTGTAATGACCGAGGTGCTATTGAAAACTAACAGGCATTAATATGAAAGAAATACTTTATAGTCCACCTGCATTGATTATGTATTCATTGATCACAATGCTTTTCTTGTATTTTTCCTTTCCGGATCTCAATCTTATTCATTTTCCGTTCAATCTGATAGGTTTAGTTGTTTCGCTCCTGGGATTAATCTTAATGGGTAAGTCCAAAAAGTTATTTATAAAATATAAAACTCCTTTAAAACTTGAAAAATCGACATTTCTGATCAAGGAGGGTGTCTTTTCAAAGACTCGCAATCCTATGTATGTCGGGATGACTACCTTGATTTTAGGATTGTCAGTTTTTTCAACCAACATAATTGCATTATTTGTTCCACCAGCCTTTTTTCTATTGGTAAGCCATTTATATATAAAGAAGGAGGAAATCTTGATGAAAGATGCATTCGGAGATGAATATTTAAATTATAAAAAATCAGTACGAAGATGGGTTTAGTAATTTAAATACAGGAATCTTATGAGACTTAAAACTCTATTGAAATTAAACTCTGTTGTTGGCGCTGGTTCTGCCTTGACAGCCATCCTGTTCGGTGAAAAGGTGTTGTCAATGTATGGTGTCGATTCCAATCCCGCCGCATCATTAATGGGACAATACTCAGCATTGGGAACAATAGCGATGGCATTGGTCGCCTGGTTTGTCAGGAATGTTGAAGACAGGAAAGCGCAAAGCGCCCACAACTTTTCTAGTTTTCGAGAAAAGAGGTGCAATTATTCGGACTATTATGCTCATGACAAGTGGTCTTTTGAACCTGAATGGTTTTTCATTAGATTTGAAAGCATTATAAGCAAGTTATGCCTTTAATCACAAAACTCACCGATAAAGAATTGGTAACTATAATATCTTATTATGAATCAACAATTAGGATATATTACATTATTAATCGACGATTACGATAAAGCTATTGAGTTCTTTACAAATAAGCTTCATTTTATCCTTGTTGAGGATAGCCCGGTATCAGAAACTAAAAGATGGGTTTTAGTGAAGCCAAATGGTTCAGCTGGATGTTGTTTACTGCTAGCCAAAGCTTCGACAGTAGAGCAAAAGAATATGATAGGGAATCAGTCAGGTGGGAGAGTCTTTTTATTTTTACTAACTGACAATATCAAAAGAGATTTTCAAAATTTACTTGATAATGAAATTACTATCGTGAGAAAACCAATTTTTGAACAATATGGTACGGTGGCTGTATTTAAAGATATATATGGTAATCTTTGGGATTTAATTGAACCTTCATTGAAATAATCCATTACTGTCTTAATTGAAAAAATATGAATACCCTTCGCATAGACAATGCCAGGAAAGGACACGAAAGCTAACCTGCCAATTCCCACTAAGTCCGGGAAAAGAAATTTCTGAATACCTTCTGATAGGAAAACAAACCCGACGATTAATCTGGAAAAAACTGACCTGAAGTCGGTTACTAATTGAAAGATAATATTTGTTGGTTTTTTCATATTCCCATTGTTATAAAACATTCCAGCACTAAAAGCAATTGCTATTATTTCAAGCATACAACCACTATCACCTGAAGATAATTCAAGCAAAGCTGTTAAAGATACAGACCGTCACATAAAGAAAATTTTAATTTAAAGATGTGGATATTAAAGTAGATCCTATAATAATTACTCATTTAAGAATTAAATCAGCATATGTCCACTATAGAGTTCAACTTTTCCCATCTACTTTCAAAATGAGCCTTAAAGAGCTGTTTTTAGTAAAATAATTCCAGGCCCAGTTTATAAATATTATCAGTTTGTTCCTGACACTCAATATAAGCATGAGATGCAGGAACATCCAGACATACCATGCGAAATAGCCATTAAATCTGATGAACGGAAGATCTACAATGGCCTTGTTTCTTCCGACAGTAGCCATTGACCCCAGATCTTTATATTCATATTCGATTTGCTTTTTGCCTTCAGTGATTGCCACCAAATTCCTTGCAAGGTTTTTTCCCTGATTAATAGCCACGTTTGCTACCTGAGGGTGACCTTTAGGATATTTTAGCGTTACCATGTATGCAATATCACCGATGGCATAAATATTTTCATAACCCTGCACCCTGTTCAACCTGTCGACCTTAATGCGGTTGGTTGAAGTAAGTACTTCGGATGGAAATCCTTCAATACTATTGCCGGTTATTCCGGCTGCCCAAATAACGTTTTTACTTTTAAGGACTTCTCCATTGTTTAATTTCAATATGTTGCCGTCATAGTTTTGAACAAAAACTCCTGTCTTAAGGATCACTCCAAGTTCCTTCAGATATTTCTCTGAAGTTCTTTTTGCCATAGCGCTCATCGTACTAAGGGTATGGCTTCCTCCCTCAAGGAGAAAAATATTTAATCTTGAGAAGTCTATTCCGGGGAAATCTTTTGGAAGAATATCTCTCTTTATTTCAGCGAATGCTCCTGATAATTCAACTCCTGTAGGGCCGCCTCCTACAACAACGATATTAAATAAGCTATCCTCAGGTTGATTATTAGAATTGAGTATTTCTTCAAAATTCTCAAGTATCACATTCCTTATTTTAATTGCTTCATAAGTTGTCTTAAGGCTCAGAACGTTTTTCTTTATATCCTCATTTCCAAAAAAATTGGTTTTGCACCCTGTGGCGATTACAAGGTAATCAAAGTTGAAATTACCGGCAGTAGTAGTAATAAATTTATTCACCGGATTGATTGTCAGTACTTCTGCTAATCTGACAGTAACATCTTTTCTTTGCTGAAATATCTTTCTGAATGGGAAGGAAATACTTGTAGGTTCAATCTGAGAAGTGGCGACCTGATAAAATAAGGGTTGAAACTGATGATGATTCAGCCGGTCAATCAGCATAATATCAAATAATCCTTTTTTTAGGTTTTTAATAAACTGCAACCCGGCAAATCCTCCTCCGATTACAATTATTTTTTTCATTTTAAACAAGAAAATGATTTATTAAAATATCAATCAGCCATTTCATTGATGTTAAAATTGTTAAGTACTTGTAGATTCACAAAATATCTTAACACTTCTGCTTAGCTTCTGAAATTAAACAAATTAATACATTTATTGTTTGATTTAAAGTTCATTAAATACTATTCAGATGATTACACTTAGAAGAGTTTACGACCCGCAGAATATAACAATGCTACTGCCCTCAAGGAATTTCTTATGCAACCGGATGTTTAATCCGGATATAGTTTTTTGGTTTTATCTATAGACCATCCTGTTTTTAAGCCAATCACAAAAACAGCCAGGGCGACAGATCCGGCGGCAAAAACAGTATCGCCCACGATCCTCAGCCATCGTAAGGTTTGCAGTGTCGGATCCTGCATAAATTCAGCTGAACGTGCGTACCACATCCCGAACTTAATACTTGCAATGGTTTGCAAGACTCCAACAGGAAGAAGACTTATAAGTAACATTAACATTAATCCTGCATTTAATGACCAGAATGCGACACTCAGAAATTTTGTTTTCCATACATATTTAATTGTCAGTCCCTTAAGTACAAACAGCATCAACCCGATTCCCAGCATTCCAAAAACTCCAAAAAGAGCTGCATGCCCGTGTAATGGGGTTGTGTTAAGTCCCTGCATATAATACAAGGCTATTGGCGGATTGATAAGGAAACCAAATAAACCTGCACCAACAAGGTTCCAGAAGCTGACCGAAATAATGAAATATATGGGCCATTTGTAAGATTTTACCCACGCAGTTGCCCTGCTTAGCCGGAGATTATGATAAGCCTCAAATCCCATGAATACAAGAGGAACAACCTCAAGAGCGCTGAAAGATGCCCCCAGAGCTATAATTGCAGTGGGTGTTCCGGCAAAATAAAGATGATGGAATGTACCAATAACCCCGCCAACCATATAAACTATGGTTGCAAAAAGCACCCCTGTTGTTGCATATTTAATATTCAGCAATCCCATTCTCACAAACAGGAACGCTGCGATCACAGTAGCAAATACTTCAAAAAAACCTTCCACCCACAGGTGAACAACCCACCAGCGCCAGTATTCTGCAATTGATAGATGTGTCTGTCTTCCCCACATCAGTCCGGCGCCATAGAATCCTGCAATAGCTACTGAAGCTATAATAAACATTATTAAAAGCTGACGGCTTTCAGACGGCTTTACCAACGCTGGCCACAGTGCACGGAACATTAATAATAACCAGATGATAAAACCTGCAAAAAGAAATATCTGCCAGAACCTCCCCAGATCGACATACTCATAACCCTGGTGACCAAACCAGAAATTCTGAACAAGTCCAAGTTTCTGCATTACACCCATCCATTCACCCGCTATTGAACCAACAACAATTACCAATAAAGCAAAAAAGAGGACATTCACTCCCAGCCTTTGGTATTTTGGTTCATACCCTGATACGGCAGGAGCGATATATAGACCGGCAGCCAGCCATGAAGTGGCTATCCAGAATAGTGCAAGCTGAACGTGCCATGTCCGTGAAACTGAATAAGGCAGGATGTTGTCCAGGCTTATGCCATAGAAGCCTTTACCTTCAACTCCGTAATGAGCAGTTACCACACCAAACAGGATCTGAACAAGAATGAGACCAACCACAACCCAGTAATATTTCAGTGTCGCCTTCATCGAAGCGGTAGGATTTAAACCACCGAGCGGATCATTTTGAGGTAACAGAGATTTGTCAATTACATCGGACCTGTTTCTCGCATTATAATAAGCCAGCAGCCCGATACCGACGAGGAGCATAATTACACTGAATCCGGTCCATAGCACTATCCCGGCAGACGGTGTATTTCCAATGACCTGATCGGGCGGCCAGTTACTCGTATAGGTGATGTTTGATCCCGGTCTTTCGGTTATACAAGCCCAGGCAGCCCAGAAGAAAAAAGCATTCATATTATGCATACGGACAGGATCTTTTATCGAATTGGCAGGAATAGCATAAGCAGCTCTCTCTTTATCAAGTGAGGGATCATTCATAAAAAGTCCCCGGTAATGGTTACTGTTGCTTATGATCGCTTCAGCTCTCTCTTCTGAAACTGTAAGGATCCCTGTTTTGCTATCATAAGTATTTAACCGTAAAGCTTTCTGGATCCTCACTTTTAGCATAGCCTGCCTTTCAGGATCAAGATCATTGAATAGAGTACCAAAATCTTTTTTTGACCATTTATCAAGAAGAAAGAGTGTCTCTTTATGAAGCCAGTCAGCCGACCAGTCAGGGGCAACATAAGCACCATGTCCCCATACAGTACCAATCTCCTGGCCTCCTATTGACTGCCAGACATTCTGGCCATCTTTAATCTCCTGGGAAGTAAACAGCAACGTACCACTTTCAGTCATGACTTTCTCCGGGATAGGGGGCTTTTCCCTGTAAATCTCATGACCGAAAAATATCAGAACAGAAAAACAAATTGCACTGATAAGTGCAAAACCGATCCAAAGCGTTTTCGTTTTCATATTTAACAAGAATCAGGTGAATGAAAGTGTTCAATCCGTTTATGCTTATAAAGTTAAAAAAGGTTCCTATTTTAACCTATTATTTTATTTCCTGATTAACTAATGACAGCTAAAAAAGCTCCTGCCTGATTTTTGACTAATTTTGCATAATGGAACTTTTTTCTCCAGAAAATGTTTATCATACAGAAGACTTCATTAAAAAAAATGGTATCAGGTTCTTAAGAACAATTATTCAACAAATAGGGGTTATTTAACGCAAAATCATATATACTTACAAATGGCAATTCATAATGTAAAAATCCTGACTATCGGCCACATTACCCGTGACACACTCCAGATATTTACTGAGAAGCCTGAGGGTTTGAATTTCACACCCGGGCAAGCTGTAGATATCTCCATAAATAAAAAAGGCTGGGAAAATGAAATAAGACCTTTTACATTTACAAGCCTTCCGGATGACGATTATCTCCAGTTTACGATCAAGACATATCCTTCGCATAAGGGAGTCACTAATGAACTCCTCCAATTGCGGAAAAAAGATGAATTGATTTTAGGAGAAGTCTTTGGGGCTATTGAATACGCAGGTGAAGGTTATTTTATAGCAGGAGGAGCGGGTATAACCCCGTTTGTTTCCATCTTCAGATATCTGAGGTCGAAAAATGCTGTTGGCGGTAACAAGCTTATCTATGCAAACAAAACAAGAGATGATATTATACTGAAATACGAATTTCATTACTTTCTGGGGGGAAATTTCATTAATATCCTGTCGGATGAAGCAGCAGAGGGATATGCACACGGATTTATTACAGAGAATTTCCTTAAAGAACATATAACTGACTTTAACAGGAATATTTATCTGTGCGGGCCACCGCCAATGATGGAGGCAGTTGAAAAGATTCTTTCTGGCTTCAATGTTGATGAAAAGTTGATTATTAAAGAAGCAGTTTAAGTGAATTCTCCATTAAGAAGCAGGAGAAGGTAACGATTTAAAAGCAGGAGATCCCGAAATTTTACAACTGAAATATTCTGTCTGGCAATGGATGAACAAAAAGTTTGACAATTCAGATCAAATAAAGATGGTATTTACTTTTTACAATAAATAAAATAAAAACTATGGCTATTAAAAAAGTATGGATAGATGAAGGTTGCACTGCTTGTGGTTTATGCGAGGAAATTTGTCCCGAGGTTTTTAAACTGAAAGACGAAGCAACCGTTATTGAAGGTGTAAATTATTCCGATAATGAGGGAAAAATAAAGGAAGCTGCAGAAAGCTGTCCGGTAGAAGTAATTAAATATTCCGAATAAAAAACTACAATTTTATATAAAGAGTTCCTTTAATCACCCGGACAAATGGGTATGATTTTCTAAATGGTAATGATTTCGTCACTATTGATAATCCTGTACACCCTTGTTTACAAGCTCTTTTTTTAAGAATGCAAAGGTCTCCTGATTCAGTGGGCGTGAAGCATCCTCTATCAATGTTGATGAAAAGCCTTCCTTAATTGCATCAATTATTGTGTGATAAACACAAATATCACCGGCCAGACCACAAAAATACAATTCGGTGGCTCCTTTATCTTTCAGGTAGCCTGCCAGACCTGTGCTGACCTGATGTCTGTTGTCATAAAATCCGCTGTAACTGTCGACATAAGGATTCATCCCCTTACGAAAAATAGCTGAAAACCTGTCTGTTTCAAGATGGGGATGGAACATGGCACCCACAGTGCCCTGTACGCAATGGTCAGGCCAGAGCACCTGGTCAATCCCGTCAATTTCTATTTTATTAAAAGGTCGTTCATCCGGATGGTTTGAAACAAAACTTACATGGTTCTGTGGATGCCAGTCCTGGGTGGCGACTACCAGGTCAAAATAATCCTGCAGCCTGTTAATGACCGGGACAACGAGATCTCCATCCGGGACTTCAAGGGAGCCGCCAGGCGTAAAATCATTCTGAACATCAAGGATAACAAGTGATTTCATTTGATCTTTTTGTAAGTTTCAATCAGTTTATCCCTTTCATTGCGGAGACTGGCACTGAGTCCCACTTTGTATACATGCGGGAAATTGAACCGTTTATATTCCTCCGGCAGCCGTTTTAATCGTTCCTTGCAGTAATGAGCTAGTTCCGATAATGGGACAGTTTCTGGCAATCGGGTTCCGTTTTCCATTATTTTATGAAGAAGAGGTTCTTTATTCTTATTCTGTACGGAAAGCGATTTAAGAGGATAAAAAGGATGATACATTATCTCCGGATCTCGTTCCTGACTGAGGGTGACTGCATCGGCTCCGGTAAAATTATTGTCATTGTCAAGTATTCTGAAGACCTGTTTCCTGTGAGGCAAGGTAATTTTACTTAAGTTCTCCGACAACTTGATCCGCGGTTTACCATTTGAAAAGGCCAGTTTATATACTCCATCAAGAGCGGCATCAGGATAACCGGTTACGAGGTTTGTACCTACTCCGAATACATCAATCGGAGCCTTGCTGTTCCAGAAGACTTTTAATAATATACTCATCCAGCTGGTTTGAAACAGCAATTTTGACATAGTTCAGTCCGGCTTTGTCAAGCATTTCACGGCTCTTTTTAGCCAGATATGCGAGGTCTCCGCTATCGAGGCGGATGCCACTCAGCCGATGTCCGTTTACTTCCATTTTTTTTGCAGTCGTGATGGCATTTGGCAGTCCGCTTTTTAATGTGTCGTACGTATCCACCAGCAAAACGCAGTCATCAGGTAGCACATCAGCGAAATGGATAAATGCAGTCAGCTCATCATCATAGCTTTCAATATATGAATGCGCCATGGTGCCTGAAACAGGAATGCCATAATCGCGACCTGCAAGGACATTACTGGTAGCATCAAATCCTCCGATAAAGGCAGCTCTGCTGGCATAGTATCCTCCGGCACCCTGTGCTCTTCGCAATCCAAAATCAATTAGCTTACACTCTCCTGCAGCTTGTCTTATACGGCTGGCTTTTGTTGCAATAAGAGTCTGAAAATTTAGAATATTAAGGAGGATCGTTTCGATGATCTGGGCTTCGATAATGTTTGCCTCGACCTGTAATACCGGCCGGACCGGGAATATAATATCTCCTTCACGGGAAGAATAGATATTCCCTGTAAATCTGAATTTACCAAGGAATCGGATGAATTCAGTATGGAATCCTTTTTCCTTCAGAAAGTTCAGATCTTTTTTATCAAATCTCAGTTCCTGAATTGTGTTTAGTAAATCATCCAGACCTGCAAATATCGCATAACCGCCTTCGAATGGCAGCTTGCGAAAGAAATAATCGAACACGGCTCTGTTTCCCTTTTGACCCTTAAGAAAATATGCCTGCGCCATGGTCAGCTGATAATGATCGGTATATGTTGCGGTGTAATTGAACATTGTATTTCAAATCTTACTCAATCCTGTGATTCAAATATTTTGAATGTCGCCATGAAGTATAACAATCTGACCGTAATAATGTGCGGGGAAATGTCCGTTTTACCGGCGGAATGTGGTCAATGCAACCGGCTTATTCAATGTAACTCCAGATTTGAATGGTCATTCTGATAGAACAAATATTGCCAATGAGTCCGCTTTACACTAATTCCCTGATTGGTCAAATATGTTTACCTTTAAGTGACATATAAAGGAATTTATTCGTGATTATAAATCGATAACAACTCAATGAAAATATAAATCTGAAATGATAGAAAGATGAAAGCCATTGTATGCACAAAATACGGACCACCAGAAGTTCTTCATCTAAAAGAAGTTGAAAAACCAATTCCTAAAGACAATGAAGTGCTGATAAAAATATATGCAGCGTCAGCTACAGTATCGGACTGTATTATTAGAAGTGGCAAAGTAAATATTTTACTATGGCTCCCAATGAGGATATTCGTTGGTTTTAGAAGACCAAGAAAACCAATATTGGGATTAGAGCTAGCTGGAGAAGTTGAAGCGATAGGCAAAGATGTAAAACGATTTAAGAAATGTGACCAAATTTATGCATTTACAGGGAGGTGTGTTGGTGCTTATGCCGAGTATACTTGTCTTCCTGAAGACGGATTGCATATGCCTGCAGACTGTATTATGGCATTAAAACCTTCCAATATGACCTATGAAGAAGCTGCAGCTGCTCCTACCAGGGGAACTTTAGCTTTGTATTTTCTTAAAAATGGAAATATCCAAAAGGGACAAAAAGTTCTTATCTATGGCGCTTCTGGAGGAGTTGGTACTTTTGCGGTACAGATTGCCAAGCACTTTGGAGCAAAAGTTACTGGGGTTTGCAGTGCTACAAATTTAGAATTAGTGAAATCTCTGGGAGCTGATGAGGTAATTGATTACACAAAAGAGGAATTTACGAAAAGAGGAGAGCTTTATGATTTTATCTTTGATGCTGTTGGGAAAAGGAAAAGTTCCAAATTAAAATTACAATGCAAGGAGGCATTAACTCCAAACGGAAAATACATTTCAGTCGATGATGGAACCCCAAAGATTGATATTGAATATCTCTTACTACTCAAAGAGCTGATAGAGATAGGGAAAATAAAACCTGTTATCGATAGATGTTACACATTGGAGCAGATTGTAGAGGCTCACAGATATGTAGACAAAGGACACAAAAAGGGCAATGTAGTTATAACAGTAAGGTGAATGAACCACAATTGCCCCTGGGCACAGTTCATGCATTAAGATATAAAATCTAATATTTATCTGTTTTCAGCCACATAAAAATTTGCCAGAAGCTGTACTTGTCGGGAGAGGAATATTTCCTACTCATTTTTTTGGTCAAAACAACCATTTTTGTCCAAATCCTGGCACCAAACTGGCACCAACAAAAAAACCAACCACTCAAAATCCTCCTGAGTGATTGGTTTTCAATGTGGGCCCAGTTGGGAACGATCCAACGACCCCCTGATTATGAGTCAGGTGCTCTAACCATCTGAGCTATGGGCCCGAAAACGGACTGCAATATTAACTATTTGTTGGAAATTATCCAAAAAAGAAAAGGTTATTCATTATCCATATACGGATATCTGAAATCAGTGGCCGGAATTAATGTTTCCTTAATTGTACGCGGACTGACCCAACGGAGAAGATTCAGATGACTCCCTGCTTTATCATTTGTCCCGGAAGCCCTTGCTCCACCGAAAGGCTGCTGACCTACCATAGCTCCTGTAGGCTTGTCGTTGATATAAAAATTTCCCGCGGAATATCTCAATGCCCTGCATGCCTTTATCATGGCATACTTATCAAGGCTGAAAATGGATCCTGTCAAACCATAGGGGGATGTCTCATCACAAAGCTTTAAGGTTTCATCATATTTATCGTCATCATATATGAAAATTGTAATCACAGGGCCAAAGATCTCTTCTTCCATCGTAACATTATGGGGATCTTTAGTGATCAGTATCGTTGGTTCAATAAAATATCCCTTTGACTTATTACCTCTTCCTCCTGTCATTATTTCAACCTCCGGCGATTCCTTTGCCTTATCAATATACGACATGATCCTGTCAAATGCAGGTTCATCAATTACAGCATTCATAAAATTGTTGAGATCCGTAACGTTGCCGGTTTTGATTTCCGGAATCATCCTGAGAATATGCTTTTTCGTTTCTTCCAGGATCGATTTCGGGATATATGCCCTTGATGCAGCCGAGCATTTCTGTCCCTGATATTCAAATGCCCCTCTGATTATTGCTGTTGCAAGAGCAAGCGGATCTGCTGAATTATGTGCAAAAATGAAATCCTTTCCGCCGGTTTCACCTACAATTTTAGGGTAAGATTTGTAAATGGCGAGATTTTCTGAAACCTGTTTCCAGATTGTATTGAAAGTTGCATTCGATCCTGTGAAATGAACCCCGGCCAGTTCCTTATGTTTTAAAACAACTCCGCTTATCAGAGCCCCTGAACCGGGAATGAAATTAATCACCCCTGCAGGCATTCCGGCTTCCTCAAATATCTTCATCAGATAATAGTTTGACAGCAGAGATGTTGTAGCCGGCTTCCAGACTGTTGTATTGCCCATCAAAACAACGCTGGCATTAAGGTTCGATGCGATGGCCGTAAAATTGAAAGGGGTGATCGTATAAAGGAATCCCTCAAGCGGACGGTATTCTAATCTGTTAATAGTTTCTGCCCCTGATTTTGGCTGCTCCCTGTAGATCAGAGATGCAAAATAATTGTTGAACCGGAGATAATCGATAACTTCACAGGCAGAGTCGATCTCAGCCTGAAAAGCGTTCTTCCCCTGTCCAAGCATTGTTGCTGCATTAAGCCGGAATCTGTATTTTTTCGATATAAGTTCGGCTGCTTTTGCCATTATTGCTGCCCTCTCCATCCAGGCAAGGTTCATCCACTCACATTTTGCTGAAAGTGCTGCATCTATAGCCATTGCAACCTCCTTTTCAGTGGCCATGTGATATGTTGCAAGCACATGATTATGATCGGCAGGATTCTTAATCTTTCCTGTAATACCGTTCCGGATCTCTTTACCATTTATGATCAGGGGGATGTCAATTACCTTGTTGTTTT
This sequence comes from uncultured Bacteroidales bacterium, assembly GCA_963700275.1. GTDB lineage: Bacteria > Bacteroidota > Bacteroidia > Bacteroidales > VadinHA17 > LD21. The sequence goes on from CAVOWZ010000011.1 coordinate 581,025, forward strand.
GATCAGCCAGTTCCTTAACAAGCAAGTCTCTTTCCCTGCTTCCTGTCATATAAGCCAGAACCGGTTCATTCCCTGGTTCAACGAAATTGAAAATAGCGTTATTCATAAATATTCATAATTTGCTGTCTTCATTTGTGTTCCTTTGAGATGATTTCACAAAGGATACACAAAGTATATGATTTTATATAAGCTTTAACAATTACCGGATAAACATTGTTCTCCGGTGAACAAAATGATCTGATAAATGTTTATTCTGCAAATTATAAATATGATTACAACAATTTTGGTCTTAACCTTTGGCGGATTAATCATCAGATATCTCAAACGGACTTACCGGAATTTGATCAGCAGATGTATTATTAAAAATTAATTTAAAATATAATGAAAAAGAATATGGGAAATGTTGACAGAGTGATCAGAATCCTGGTTGCTGTTGTTGTTTTAGTACTTTATTTCACACATGTGATCACAGGTACCCTCGCTGTAATCCTTCTTATACTTGCAGGAATATTTGTTGTTACAAGCTTTATCGGATTCTGCCCTCTTTATGTGCTGTTTGGCTTTAATACAGTAAAGAAAGTACAGAAATAATACTACGTATTATAATATGTATTAAAAGACATATTATAATACATATTTTCTTTAGAAGGCAGTAATCTTCACAATGAGCGTCTGTCTTTTTTAAGTTCTTGTTATTCCGGGTCTTTAGTTTTTTTATCCTTTTTTGCCATCGCCTTTAATGCCGGAATGAAGAAAGCACAAAATCCCAGGATTGTTATTGCTGATCCGGAGATGATGAAAGCATTTGATACTCCTATAGAGTCCGCTATAAATCCGGTTTGCAATAACCCGATCATTGAAGGGAGAAGGGTCAGGCTGCCATAAATTGAAAAGACCCTGCCCATGACCGCAGTATCAACTGTTGTCTGGATGACCACCATGAACGATGCCGAATAAACAGCCATTGTTATTCCTCCGATAAGAGTAAGACCGGCAAAGAACCAGAATCCTGTTTCAGGCAATAATCCCGAGAACAGAAATGTAAGTCCGAGAACGAGAAATGTTGAATTGATTATCCGGATCTCGCTTATCTTAATCTTTTTGATCCCCAGCAAAGCGCCGCCCGCGAGCATTCCTAATCCCCAGGCTACTTCAACGATGCTCATCTGCCAGGTTCCTCCGTTGAAATGATTAATTGTCATCAGCGGGAACAGTACAGCAACCGGCATAATAAAGAAATGAGCGATTACAATTATTATAAAAAGCCATAATAGTCCCGGATGATTGTAAATTTCCCGAAGGCCTTCTTTCAGTTCACGAAGTACATGAGGTGTTGGTGCATCCTCTTTTCGCGGTGGATTCGGGATATGTACAAGAAGAAGTGTGACAACAGCAAATAAGGCGCCTGCCACATCGCACATCAGGACCCATGTCATGTCGAGGATACTTATCATCAGTGCAGCAAGTGCCGGACCGGCAATGACGCTCACCGACTGTATCACCTGGTTGATCCCCGAGATCCGCATGAGCTCAGATTCCGGTGCAAGCAAAGGGATGGAGGCTTGCAGGGCGGGTACATGGAAGGCGCTGCCTATGGATCGCATGACAAGCAAAAGGTATACAAATGAGATCTTTACATCACCTTTCATAAACATTACAGCCATGAATAAGGTACAGACAGCTATGAAAATGTCGGCCATTATCATTGTCCTCCTCCGGTCCCAGCGGTCAATGAAAACTCCTGTAAAGGGTCCGATGATCATTTGTGGTAATAACGCTGCTATTGTTGACCAGGCAAGTACCTCAGCTGATTTTGTTTCAATGCTGAGCCAGAAAACAACAGCATATCCGACAATGGAACTGCTGAGGGTGGAAATAAGCTGCCCTGTCCAGATTATACCGAATATTCTTTTCCAGCTCTGCATGACGTCTTCAAAAAGAAACGCTAAATAAATGATCTTTGGCGAATAATTACCAGAAATTCTAACTTTTAAATCAGTAGTGACAGGAGGGACTGAAGTACTTTACCAGATAAATGAGAAGTCCTTATTCATATCTCAGTGAATCTACAGGATTTTGCGAAGCCGCCTTCCATGACTGAAATGAGATAGTCAGCAGGGCAATAAGAACAGCAATAAATCCTGCCAGAAGGAATATCCACCAGTTGAGGCTGGTCTGATAAGCAAAATTTCCCAGCCATTTTCTCATGGCAATTAAGGAGACGGGGACCGCAATTACAAATGAGAGGATTATCCATTTAACAAGATCCAGGTTCAGCATCATTACGAGTTCATTTATTGTGGCCCCGTTGATCTTGCGCAGGCCGATCTCTTTTGTGCGGCGCCGGGTCATCAGCAACGACAGACCGAGGAGGCCCATTGAACAGATGAACAGCGCTGTAAAGGTAAAAGCCGATAACAGCTTAACCTGTAACAACTCTGACCTGTAAATATCACGATACATTGATCTGACATACTTATACTGAAAAGGATACCCGGGGAACAATCTTGTCCAGGTATTTTTGATATCAGTTATAGCCTGCTCCTCCGATCCCGGCCTGAATGAAACGACGAAATTCATAAGCCACAGCCGGTCGCGTTTGAACAGGACCAGCGGGTCAACCTTCTTCTTTATTCCCGAAAGATGAAAATCCTTTACAACACCTGTAATTCTTCCCGCCGGGATATCAATTCCTTCATTGCCGCTCAGAAGACGGAACTCCTTTCCCGTAATTTCGACAGGATCGGTATAATTTAGCCTCTTCATGGCAGATTCGTTGATAATATATTCTCCCGAACCTTCATTGTCCCTGTTATGTTGTGAAAAGTTATTTCCTGCAAGAAATTCAAGATTGAATATATCTGCAAAGGAATAGTCGCATGGTATAATGCCGATCAGATTGCTTGCTTTATCTGTTTCATCACTGGTGTAACCTTCCATACTGAAGCGAAACATGTCGTTTGCTTCCCCGCCGGGGGGGTCAAGCATGGCTGACACAAACCGGACTGAATTATACTTCAGAAGTTCCTCCTTGAATATTTCAAACTTATTCTGGATATCGGTGTGAACATTTTCAAAACAAATGATATTGTCATTTCCCGAACCCAGGCTCAGATCAGTTGCATATTTAGTCTGCCTGGCAATTACGATCACAGCTATGATAAGTGCAGTTGAAATGGCATATTGCAGGACAATAATGGTTTTGCTCATTCCTTTTCTGCCGTGATAATTGATCTTTTTGTTTTCAGGTGATGCTATAAGATTTGTAATTCCCTGTTTCAACAGAAGCAGAATGCCTGAAAGTAAGCTTAAGGTGCAGAATAACAATACAACAAATATTATCAGAAGTATATTGCCGGTAAAAAGATCCAGGCCGGTATATCTGTGAATGATTATATCGGCTCCCGTCAGTATGAATAAACTTAAAATAAGGGAAAGAAAAATAATTATCAGGCCTTCGGTAAGGAAACATCTCATACTCATAAAGTTGGAGGAGCCTGATATTTTGCTTATAAACAGATATTTGTCGCTGTGGTAAGCCATTCCCTGGTTCAGGTTTGCATAGTTGGCCAGGGCAATAAGCAGGAGGATCAGGGAAGCTAATGACAGAGTATAAATCACAGTCATGCTGCTGTTAGTCTCAATTTCACGCAGTTTATCGGAATGCAGATGTATTTCCGTTATTTTTTGCAGGTCTGCTTCAATCCTTATTCCTTCTGTTTTCCGGCTTCCTTTTAAGGAATAAAAATCCGTGAAACCTGAAATGATTTTGCCGGGATCTGCATTTTCGGAAAGCACTAGATAGGACCAGGCCCAGAATTCCAGGGAGGATTTATCGACAGGTGTTGTGATAAAGTCGGGGTGAAAATGGCTGTTCCGGGGTAAGTCCCTCATCACACCCTTTATTGTAAAATCGAGATTCTTTCCATAATACTGACCGGCGGGCAATGTCAGTATCTGTCCTGCCGGGTCTGAATTACCGAAGACTCTTTTCGCAAAGCTTTCGGATACTACCATTGATCCCGGCCCGTTCAATATTGTTTCGGGATTACCGGTCAGCATTTCAGCATCGAACACATCGAAAAAGGTACTATCGCATTCGAAAGCCTGGCTGATTATGACATAATTTACTCCATGCTTCATAACGCCTCCCCTGACCGGTGCGAGCCTGACAAAGTTTTCCACTTCCGGAAAATGGCCGGCCATTGCCGGAATAAAACCTGGATTATAAACTCTTGCAAACTGTTTCCCGGCAATGAAGGTCTGATCGATTGTAGTAAGCCTGTATATCCTGTCAGATTTTTTATGGAAGCGGTCATAGGTCAGTTCATTTTCCAGGAAGAGGACTATGAGCAATATACCGCTCAATGCAAGGCTTAGTCCGGTTATTTTTACCAGATTAAGGAAAGGCCTTTTCAGCAGGTTCCTGATGGCGAATTTCAGGATCATAACATTAGTAAAATGCTTCTTTTGCTAAAAGTATGATTTTATGGTCACATTTTAGCTATCAGTTTAAAGTAAACTGCACCTGCAGAGCCATCCACAAAGCATCTTCGGGTTCTTTGAAATTGATCAGTTCAAGATCACCAGGATTGAAATATCCAAGCACTCCGGTAAACTGCCAGTGTTTGTTATGCTGGTGCCTGAAGTAAAGATTGGTCTCGTTACCGAGGTGATTACTGCCTTCCCTGATCATCATGGTGTTCAGAAAATCACAGTTCTCAGGTTCAGGTATATAGAAAAGCATATGTTTCAGCTCGATGTACATTCTTTTTCCGGGAGCGGTAAATTTAATTGCAACCTGAGGATTGCTCAGATTTGACCATGAAACGAATCCCATAAACCCGTGAAATTTTGCCTTGGATCCGTATACAGGATCAAAAGTCTGGAAAATATCATCATCCGGCTTATCTCCCGAAGCGTAATAATAGCCCAGACTAAATTCCGGTGTTGCCGGCAAATCATCAAATCTGTAGGTTGTCTTAAATCCAAATCCGTGAGCTTTAATCCGCTTTCCATCTTCACTTCCGAATTCATTTACATAAAGGATATCATACGACAGTCTTTGATTTTCCGGGCTTAGAAGTTTTAATCCGATCCAGTTTCTGTTGATTGACCTGGTTTTTATATAGTCAGCGGTTCCTTCAGTTTTCAGGGCATAAAAAGGTTCTGCATTCAGCCATTTGGTCAGGGTCTTGTGTGCATAAAGGCCTCCTCCCAGGTATTCGGTATGTGTAAACGGAACATAAGTTTTATGCGGGTCATGCGTTTTTGTCCCTCCGGCAAAAACATCAATGTAATCATCTTTATTACTGTAAGATAATTTTATTGCATCCCAGGTATATCTGCCGGTATTTCCCCAGACTGATTGTTCAAATATTTTCCAGTCGCCATAATAAATCTTTTGCCGGCCTATCTTTACCGAGAGATTCTTCAGCAGTTCCCTGTATTCAAAATAGAGATCATAGATTTCGAAGAACTCTTCCTGGGGATTCATCATGTAATATGAATTTTCAGAGCCCGGTTCACAGCTCCTGTAAAGATCGGGGTAATTTTTCTGGCTCAGTGACCATCCGAATGCCCTTGAATCCTGCAAATGAAATGCAGCATTTATTTTCCCCCTGCTATAGCTTATTCCGGGTATTATCCTCTGCAGAAGTAATTTATCATTCAGTTTCCCGATTGCATCCGGACCATTATCTCCATAGTTTTTTGCATTGAATCCATCGCACAGTTCAAACCGGTAGCGGACAGTAAGGTCAAATACAAGTCCTGAGTCAATATCCTGTGAAACAATATATTGGCACAGCAGCAAGAACAACTGGAATATTAAAAAGATTTTTCTCATCAGTTTTATGATGGAACAATCGGCTAAAATACAATAATATGCCTTTGTACTTTCTTAAAAAATCTTAATATGTAAAGATGGATTACAAATAATGCAGGTAAATTGCAGCCCAGATTTGAAAAGTACAAGTCTAATAAATGAGCCTATGGATGTTGTAATACTGGATTCGGGATATAAGTCCTATGATTTCGAGCAGGAGCTATTTGAGAAGAATGGCATCGCTTTGAGGATCTTTCCGGGATATACGGGAGATTTCGCAGAAAAAATGAGGTTTGCAGAAAATGCAGACGGCATCCTTGTAAGGCATACTTCAATAAATGAGACTTTTCTCACAGGAATGAAAAACCTTAAGGCAGTCGTGCGCTATGGAGTAGGCTATGACAATGTGGATGTTGAAGCCTGTACCAGACACGGTGTAAAAGCAGCGAATGTACAGGGATATGCAAATGAGTCGGTTTCTGATCATTCCCTGGCTTTGATGTTTTCATGCATCCGCGGGATGTGGGACACCAGGTCACAGTTGACCGGCGGATTCGGATCACCACCGGTTCAGGATATCTTTGAGCTGAATGATAAGATACTGGGTATTATAGGTATCGGGAGAATTGGCAGTGTGTTCTGCAGAAAAGCATCACCGCTTTTTGCCGGTGTAATTGCCTGCGATCCCTATAAACCGGAAAGTCATTTCAGACAACTGGCAGTTCAAAGGGTTGATCTGGACTGGTTACTTGAGAGATCCGATGTGATAAGTATTCACTGTAACCTTACTGAAGAGACAAGGCATTTACTTGGTCCGGAGAAATTCCACCTGATGAAAAGGAAACCTGTCATAATCAATACTTCACGCGGAGGAGTGATTGATGAGGGAGGATTACTGGAGGCATTGAATACGGGTAAGATCCATAGTGCCGGGATAGATGTTTATCAGGATGAGCCGCTTACTGATAAACAATCCGGACTGATAAGTCATCCGAGGATAATTTGTACCGGTCATTATGCCTGGTATTCCGACAGGTCTTCCGTTGAACTTCAGCGAAGGGCGGCATTGAACCTGTTAAATCTCCTTAAAGCAAATCCCGTTGAGGATTCTTTGAATTAGTCTGACGATTTTAAAATTTCTGAATCATCAGGTACTGGTACTCCGGTGATTCCTGTTTTTACTATTATTCCTTTTTAAGGTAGTGCATGAGGACATTAACCGCTTCATCGATATCCTGTCCGAATGTAAGGATCCCGGCCCGGTCGCCTGCCATAACAATGATCCGCTTTTCAAAAACATCCGAATCACTGAAAAGGCGGAATATATCTTTTGCAAGGCCCGTTGTTCCGTAATCCATCGAGGGATTGGTCGTGGGCACCTTATATATTATCTCATTCCACAGATCAATACTGTGAACATGTACGACTGCGTTGACATCGGGGTCGGCAAGATAAATGGCTGCATGTGTAAGGGATTCCGATGAGGCCTTTAGCGGACCGGTACATTGCACTGCATTATCATCGATATTGAAAGAATTCACCTTTACATAATGACCAGGTTCAAGCTCTGGAATCTCACCTGTTGCCGATCCTGTAATAATGAACTGATTGCCACCCCTGATCCTCATGCTCAGATTACCGAAACCCACTCCGTTCTCATAGGCTCCTATAAGGTCCATATTAAAAAGGATCTCCCTCCAGTAATTTATAATTTCATATTGTTCATCGGAAATAACGGGTCCGCATTGGGTCCAGTGACAATTGAATTTTACGACACCTTCCATCTTTAATTTATTTTATCTGAAAACATCTTTCTAATTTCTTTCTCTTCAGGGGTACAAATACCCTTTTCAGTAATGAGTCCGGTTATCAGTTTTGCCGGTGTTACATCAAAAGCAAAATTAACACTTCCGGCATTATCAGGACAAATTCTGACGTGTTCAATTTGTCCTCCGGTCAACCCTTCAACATGAGTCACCTCTTCCGGATTACGTTCTTCAACCAGTATTTCGGTAAGACCATTGCTGATGCCGAAATCGAATGTTGATGACGGGAATGCTGAATAGAAGGGGATATTATTATCGTATGCTGCCAGAGCCTTGAGATAGGTTCCTATTTTGTTTGCCACATCGCCATTCACTGTTGTCCGGTCGCTTCCAACAATAACCAGATCGACCATTCCATGCTGCATCAGATGTCCGCCTGCATTATCGGTGATCAAAGTATACGGGACTCCTGCCTGTCCGAGTTCCCAGGCTGTCAGCCTTGAACCCTGGTTACGGGGTCTAGTTTCATCGACCCATACGTGTACAGGAATGCCGGATCCATGAGCCAGATATACAGGAGAAGTGGCAGTTCCGTAATCGATACATGCAAGCCATCCGGCATTGCAATGAGTGAGAATGTTGACAGGTTTGCCCTGTTTTCTTTTGCTAATTTCTTCAATGAGGGGAAGCCCCTGTTCCCCGATGAGCCTGCAATTTTCTTTTTCCTGTTCACAGAATTCAAGTGCAGCATGCAGAGCGCTTTCCCGGGCACCGTCAGGCGCTTCATTTTTCAGCTTATCCATTACATAATTAACTGCACGTGAAAGATTCACTGCTGTCGGACGGCATGAGATAAGATACCTTGCCGCATTTTCGAGAAGATTCCGGTGACCGGTAAGAGAGGTTTCTTCAAGGGTGGCAAGATAAATGCCAAATGCAGCCGCAGCGCCGATAAGTGGAGCTCCTCTTACAGTCAGATCGCTTATTGCATTATAAATATCTTCAACAGAGCATAATTCCTTTATCTCAAAGAAAAATGGCAACCTGTTCTGATCGATAACCCTCATAACCGAGGGTTCAGACTCATCGAACCAGATGCTCTGATAATATTTACTGCCAACCAGCATTCGGAAATATGAAAAATCAGTCGCGTTTAAATATCAAATTTAAAAAATAGTATGATATAGCAGCATTAGAATGGGAGGAATATTTAGAATTATCGACCAGATTATTCGAAAATTTTGAATGTAAAAATTATTATCATAATTTTGTATTAAGGCAGAAAAAAATCTCTAAAATCAAGCTATATGATTAATAAAGAGGAATATAGAGAAAGGATAATAACGATTGCGGGAGAAATTTTCAGTCGTTACGGGTTCAAAAAAACCACGATGGATGAAATAGCCTATGGTCTTAAAATGGGTAAAAGTTCGATATATTATTATTTTACTGGCAAGGAAGACATTTTTAAGGCTGTGGTGCTGAATGAGGCTAATATACTTAGAAATGAGCTTACTAATGCAATCAAATCAGTTGATTCGCCGATTGAAAAAATGAGAAATTATGTTTTTGTCAGGATGAAATCATTCGAAAAACTATCAAATTACTATAATGCGATTTTTGACAAGAATCTCGATCACTTTAATTTTATAGAGACTGTACGTTCCAAATACGACCGGGAGGAGCGTGCCATTCTGAGGCTTATCCTTTTTGACGGAGCAAGGAAGAAGGTCTTTAATGTCACGAACAGTGAATTTACTGCGGTAGCAGTACAGACTGCACTGAAAGGACTGGAGGTTCCGTTTTTCTGGAAGAAGCAGAATATAAATATAGAAGATCGTATGAACGGGATACTGGAAGTACTTTTTAACGGGATACTGAGGAAATAGAATGAAATCACCCCCCCTTAGTCCCAGTAGCAGTTAACCTAAGGAGTTTTGGGGTTAAAAGTTTCCCCTCCTTTTTTTAAGGAGGGGTGGCCAGACCACAAAATCATCTGACGTGCAGAAAAATAAATGGTCTGGCCGGGGTGGTTGTTTTAATTCTGAGAAATTAGTCCACTTTTGATGAATCCGTTTCAACCACCCCGGCCGGGAAAGCAGAATTGTAAACATTTTAAAATCAGCAATCCCGGCCACCCCTCCTTCAAAAGGAGGGGAAACTTATTTAGTTATAAATGAGATAATTATAATAGTTTTCGTCACTAAAATATTCCTTAGGATGACGGCTATTTCTTAGTCCCTCCCGCTGCGTGGGACAATATTACAGCCCTCTTTTTATTTTTTAAGCTGTACCAGAGCCATACGCAGCCTGCAATAATAAACGGGATGCTCAGTATCTGGCCCATATTCAGTGTCATACCCTGTTCAAACTCAACCTGGTCTTCCTTCAGGAATTCAATAAAGAAACGGGCGGCAAAGATCAGTATCATTGCAAGGCTGATTAAGGTGCCCTGTATATGTTCCCCCTTTTTGTTCCAGTAGATGCGTAGAAGCAGGATAAAAATAAGCAGGTAAGCCAGAGCTTCATAGATCTGGGTAGGATGTTTGGGTGCAGTTTCTCCGTTTCTCAGGAAAACAAATCCCCAGGGAAGAGTTGTTTCAACGCCGTAGATTTCTGAATTCATCAGGTTTCCCATCCTGATAAAAAATCCTGCAAGGGCAACAACAATTGCAATCCGGTCGATAGCCCAGGTATAATCTTTTTTCTCCTTTCGTACAAAGAACCATATTGCAAGTAAGATCCCGATAGCTGCTCCGTGGCTGGCCAGTCCGCCATGCCATATCTTAAGTATTTCACCCGGATGGGAAAGATAATAACCGGGTTCATAGAAGAGGCAATGGCCAAGCCTGGCCCCGGCTATCACACCTACGGCCATATAGATAGTGAGTCTGTCGAGCGAGGCATCGGGAAGATTTTCGTTTTTGAAGATTTTGTGCATAATAATATATCCGAAGAGGAAACCTGAGGCAAAAAGCAGTCCGTACCATCTTATCGCGAATGATCCAATCCGGAAAATTTCAGGATTTACATCCCAGGGAATAACAAGTAAGTTCATAGAAAAGGTTTCTGATGAGGTTCAAAGGTAAGAAAAAGTACTTAAAGTAAGTTCCGGTACGAGCGGCCTAAAGTTTTTTGTACAGATAGGATGGTAAAAAAAATGATGTAAGTTTGTAAACTCGATAACCATGATAGATATGACCATTCAGAGCATCTTCTGGCGATTTTTTACCGTTGTATCCGGATTTATTCTGGCAGCGGGATGCGCCAAGATCAGCTCTCCAACGGGAGGACCGAAGGATAAAGAGCCACCGGTTATATTAAAGAGTGTTCCGCTGAACGGTTCTAAAAATTTCAAAGGCAATAAAATTGTTATCACCTTTAATGAATATGTTGCCCTGGACAATATTAACGAGAAATTCATGGTTTCGCCCCCGATGGAAAATAAGCCGGTGATCTTAGTCAGAGGGAAGAACGTGATCATTGAGTATGATGAAGAACTGAGGGACAGTACCACTTACACTTTTTATTTCCAGGATGCCGTACGTGATCTTAATGAAGGTAATCCGATCAACAATTACCAGTTTGTATTTTCAACGGGACCAGTAATTGATTCACTTTCGGTAACCGGGAATATTTTTAAAGCTTCCGACCTTAATCCCCCGGAGGCAACTCTTGCGATGCTCTATATTGAACATGAAGATTCGGCTTTTGCAAAGCGCCTTCCGTCATACATTGCAATGGCTGACAAAAACGGATATTTCCGGATCGATAATGTAAGTGCCCGTGAGTACAGGCTCTATGCCCTGAAGGATGCAGATAACAGCAAGAATTTCAATCTTGCCGATGAGGAAATAGCCTTCCTCGATTCCACTATCAGGGTCACTCCCGAAAAGAACTGGTTGCCGGTGGTTACGGATACATTAATGCCAAAGCTCAAGGATCCCAAAGCAGCGGACACGATTGTTCTGGAGGGCGACTACAGGCTTTACCTCTTCCAGCACCTTAAAAAACTGCATTATCTTACTTCTTCATCAAGGAATCTGGCGTATAAGCTTAATTACACACTTTCACTTCCCCCTGACACCCTGGGATTTCATTTTTCAATTCCTGATGCCGGACCGGATTCCTGGTTTATTGAAAGGAACAGGACAAATGATTCGATCCAGGTGTGGATAACCGACAGTGCATTATATAAGCAACAGATAATTACATCTGTTATTAATTATCCTTTTACCGACAGTGCAGGGATCACTGCGCTGAAGGAAGATACAATAATGATGAGATTCATGACTCCCCGTGCTCCCCGCGGGAAAGTAAAACTCACTCCTTATAAATTCACATCAAACGTAACTACGGGAGCGCTGAAGCCCGGAGGGCAGATTGTATTTCTTTCACAAACACCTTTCCGTAATCCGGATACTTCGAAGATCCGGCTATATGAAGTTGATGGTAACAACAGGGTCAGGATTCCTTACACCCTGAACAGGGACAGTATAAATTCATACCGGATGACCCTTTCAGGAAAGCTTGCAATGAATAAAAACTATATTTTTATAGCCGATTCCGCATCTTTCGGAAATATTTACGGAGAACAATCCGATTCAACAGGAATAAGATTTGCCGTAAAGAATGATGAGGCTTATGGTAAGCTTGTACTGAATGTTACAAATTATGAAGGCAACCGCATTATCCAGCTGTTATCATTTGAAGGCGAAAAGGTCATTAAGGAAGTGAAAATGGAGAAGGATGGCAAGGTCGAATTCCCGTTGCTTGACAAAGGGGCATACAGGGTACGTGTTATTTATGATCTCGATAATGATGGTAAGTGGACGACCGGGGATTTCAGCATAAGACGCCAGCCCGAACCTGTATCATACATGCCGGTGGAAGTGGATATCAAGGAGAACTGGGTTCGTGATTATAACTGGGATCTCGGCGAAAAAAATGTGAAAAAACTTAAGATCAAGCCCTCACAAAGCAGGGCAGGAAGGTAAAACATATAAATAATTGAAATATGAAGGAAATTGTAGCCGGAGTAGATATTGGCGGCACCAATACCGTTTACGGCCTGGTCGACAGAACAGGCAATGTTGTTGCTGAAAGCAGCATTAAAACAACTGATTACCCTGAGATAGGTGACTTTGTAACGGCTTTGGTATCGGCCATCAATAAGTTATTGTCACCGGGGCAGTATAAACTTTTAGGCATCGGCATCGGAGCTCCGAATGCGAATTATCATAAGGGAACCATTGAGCTTGCTCCCAATCTTGCCTGGAAAGGGATAGTACCGCTTGCTGATCTTATCAGGAAGAAGATAGACGTACCTGTCATAGTTACCAATGATGCAAATGCTGCAGCCATGGGAGAGATGATCTTCGGTGGCGCTAAAAATATGAAGGATTTCATCGTTCTTACCCTTGGCACAGGTCTTGGCAGCGGTATTGTAATTAATGGTCAGATGGTTTACGGTCATACCGGGTTTGCAGGAGAACTGGGTCATACCACTGTAGTACAGGGAGGCAGGGATTGCGGCTGCGGAAGAAAGGGATGTTTCGAAACCTATGGATCTGCATCAGGACTTGTAAGGACTGTTCTGATGTTACTAAGTGAGATGAGGGAGGACAGTATCCTGAGAGATGTCCCTCCGTCGGAACTTACCTCGAAAAAAATCGCTGAAGCGGCTGCAAAAAAAGATCCTGTAGCGCTCAAAGCAATGGATTATACTGCCGAAAAACTGGCCTTCGGTATTTATAATGCAATTGGATTTTCAAGTCCCGAAGCCGTTTTCCTGTTCGGAGGACTTGCAAATGCCGGTGAAATACTTTTTGAACCTGTAAGGAAGTATGTTGAGATGAATGTTCAGCCTATTTTCAGAGGAACAGTTAAAATATTACCTTCAGGAGTTCCTGAAAGCAATGCTGCTGTAATGGGTGCAGCGGCGCTGATCTGGAACGAAATTCCTGCTTAGGGATAAAAACCTTTGTGTCCTTTGTGTGTACTTAGTGCTCTTTGTGGTTAAACAGACATTCTTATTTAACCACAAAGGACAGACACAAAGGGACAGAGTAAAACATGAAAATTTATGAATTAAACAGATTAAATCTGAAAAGAACTGAATGAATCAATTATTGTTATATTTTGTAATGGTTATGCAGTTAACCTTTAATAGTCAGACAATGAAAGTGCTTGAAGTTAAAAAACTGGAATTCGACAGTGAATATCCAAGTCTGGACGAAATTTCCCGGAAGCTTGATAATATAGCTGAGAGGCAACATATCAATGTACTGAACTGGGATGATTATGATTATAAACCGGAAACAGATTTCGCCATAGCTTACACTGATAAGGAAGTGTTGCTGAAATATTTTATTAAGGAAAAATATTTCAAGGCTGAAAAGACGGAACCCAACCAGATGGTTTGCGAAGATTCCTGTGTCGAGTTCTTTGTTTCCCCTGCAGACGACGGAATCTATTATAACTTTGAGTTTAACGGCATCGGAACCTGCCTTCTTGGGACAGGTACCGGCAGGCATAACAGTTCAAGGGTTGATACTGCTGTAATATCAAAAATAAGAAGGATAACATCGGTGGGGGATGATCCCGTATCTGAAAGGAAAGGTGATTTTTCATGGACCATAACCATGGCTATTCCATTTGAGGTGTTCTTCAGGCACGAGGTGAAGGATCTGAAAGGGAAGGTTTTCAGGGCTAATTTCTACAAATGCGGAGATATGCTTTCAGTGCCGCATTATGTTACCTGGAATCCTGTCGGAACACCCAAACCGGATTATCATCAGCCCGAATATTTCGGGTTGCTGAAGTTTTTATAACCATCAAAATATTTAATCATGTTAAAGGGTAATGCAATTATCGGACAATCGGGCGGACCTACTTCAGTTATTAATTCAAGTCTGGCCGGAGTTATTGAGGCAGGTTCATTATCGCCGAATATTGAAGGGATCTGGGGCATGAAGTATGGCATCGAAGGATTCATGCAGGAAATGATGTATGATCTGGGAAATCAGTCATCCCATGTTCTTAAGGGATTAAGAAGCACTCCCTCTTCGGCCCTCGGCTCCTCGAGGCATAAGGTTAAGGAAGAGGATCTGCCCCGGATACTGGAGGTATTGAAAAAATATAATATCCGGTATTTCTTTCTCATCGGGGGAAATGATACCATGGATACCGTTTACAGGGTAGAGGCATATTGCCGCACTATGAAGTATGAACTGGTCGGTGTAGGTATCCCCAAGACTGTTGATAATGATCTTTTCGGAACTGATCATACGCCCGGATTTTCTTCAGCCGCAAGATCCAACATTCTTAATGTGATGCAGGCAGGTGTTCTTGCACGGGATATGCAGAAGGTTGATAAATTTGTCATTTACCAGACAATCGGAAGGGATGCCGGCTGGCTGGCTGCTGCAACAGCCCTTGCACGTAGAGATCCTGATGATGCACCCCATCTCATTTACACTCCTGAATTCAGCTTCGACCGGGATAAATTCCTTACAGATGTCGATAAATGTATCAAAGAACACGGGTGGGTATCAGTGGTGTGCGGTGAGGGGTTGAAATATGCCGATGGCACTCCGGTAAGTGCATCAGTTGCGAAGGATAAATTCAACAATATCGAATTCGGGGCTATGGGAGGGACCAGTGTAGGTATTAACCTTCACAGGATGATAGCTGATACATTCGGATACAGGGGTGAGTTCCAGATCACCGAATCACTTATAATGTGTGATATGGTAAGAGCTTCTGAAACTGATCTCGAAGAGGCCTATCTGTGCGGTACTGAAGCGGTAAAGCTTGCAAATAAGGGTGAATCGGGCTATATGGTAAGTATCGAAAGAATGTCGGATGAACCATATATGATAAGATTTGGTAAAGCGCCGCTGAAGGAAGTTGCTGTATCAGCCAAACCAATGCCTGCGGAATACTTCAATGAGGCCGGAAATTTTGTGTCGCAGGAATTCATTGAATATATGCAACCGCTTGCAGGAGATCTCCCTGAATTCATCAGGCTTGAAAAGAAAATGGTAATACGTAAATAAAATATATTATGGCAAATAAATTCAACAAAGTTGTTCTTTCAATCAATGCCCATCCCGACGATGCGGAGGCATGGAACGCAGGGGTTCTTAAACTTTTAAAAGACAAAGGATATAAAATTGTAATAGCAACAATGACCGGGGGAGATCTTGGCGGCTGCAATATGGATATGTATGAAACTGCAAGGGTTCGCTTTGAAGAAGCCAAAAAAGCTGCAGCTGTCCTTGATGCCGAATACTATACTCTGGGAGGGGTGGACGGTTTTCTTTTCGATTCAAAAGAGGTGAGACTGAAAACTATCTCACTGATGCGTAAAGTAAGGGCAGGGATCGTATTTACCCATCTTCCGAATGATTATCATACCGATCACAGGACAACTGCCAATATCGTGGAAGCGGCTGCAATGGTAGCTTCTCTCGATCCTGTTCCCGTTAAAGAAAAACCTCTTGATGTGACTCCGCTCCTGTATCACTCTTCACCTCTTACGTTATCAGATCCGCTGGGATCACAAATCAACCCTCCTCACTTCTTTGTCGATATATCTTCGGTTATTGAAACAAAGAAAGAGATGTTATCGTATCATATCTCCCAGATCGACCTTATGAAGCATATGCATAAGATGGATGATTTCTTCGGATTTGTCCTTGAAGGCAACCGGAACTATGGTAAAATGGCAGGTGTCGGTTATGCAGAGGTGTACTGGCAGCATCTCGGTGGCGGTTTCCAGAAAGATCCTCAGATACAGGAAGACCTTGCGGATTTTCTGATAAAAAAAGTATAACTTTATCACTCAAATAATCACATTATGAACATTAAAGAAGACAAGTATTCAAAGTATGCCCTTGTCAGGGAAATGCTCGAAACACCCGGTATTATCAGATCTTTCAACCCCGGAGTATCCGAAAGATTCGTTAATCCTGTAAAATCAAAAAAGGGATTATTCCTCACCGGTGAAGGCAGCAGCAGGATCTTTCCTGCCAAAAGAGCAATCTATGCAACAATGAAATACGGGTTCAGATCACCTGTTATCACTGAAGGATGCACTCAGGCAATGGAATATGACCTGAAGGATCTGGCTGTTTTTGCCGCTTCGAATTCGGGCCAGACAAAAGAGGTGATCAGGATGGTCCTTGACCTGAAAAATAAAAAGCATGATACAATCTTTGGCCTGACAGCAAACAAAAATACAAAACTCCAGGAGTTTGCCAATGATACTCATGTTCTTTCGTGCGGAAAGGAAGATGCTGTTGCTGCAACAAAATCGGTTATCGAACAGGGCCTTTTCTATGATTCCCTTATGAGAAACCTGCATGGAGTTAAAATGACAGGGCTGAATGAGCTTGCCGATAAAGTTCAGCAGGTTCTTACAGCTCCTATCGACAGTGAAATTACCTCTACAATAAAAAAAGCCGACCTTGTTTATTTTGCAGGGAGGGACAATGGCGTAGCCGGGGAACTGGCGCTGAAAACAAACGAGATAACCAGGAAAAAATCTGATTTTCTCGAAGGTACATTTGCACTTCATGGTATTGAAGAAGTAATGGATAAAAAGGAAGTTCTTATCTGGATGGATCCATTTGAAGCCGATCAGGATAAATTTTATGAATGTCTGGTGAAAGGTGCGGGCATAAGTATAATTGCCGTGTCAACAAAAAAGACAATCTTCCCGACAATCATCATACCTGATGGCGGAGAATACTCCGAATATATTCAGCTTGCAGCCGGATGGAACATACTTGTTGAAACAGGAATTGCTCTTGGAATAAACCTTGATAAGCCGCAGAGGGCAAGAAAAGTCGGAAATGAATATGTGCCGGAATAATATTTTTATAACCATCGGTGATCACGAATCATATGTGTCGGATAAGTAATTCTATTACCCCCTTCCCGGCCCCCCAACGGGCAGGCTTTCCCCAGTGAGGGGAAGGTGATCTTTTCCCCCACTGGGGGAAATAAGAAAGGGGGTAATAAGATGAAATTGAAAGTATTTGATAATTAATAATTTGGAAATCTCATCTTAATTATATGGCAAAAAAAGAAGTTGCAGCCGGTATCGATTTAGGAGGTACAAATACGGTTTTCGGATTGGTTGACAGGCAGGGTAATATACTTGCCGAGGACAGAATAAAGACCGTACACTATGATGAAATTGAAGTATTTGTGGCAGCCCTCTATGAAAAGATACAGGTCTGTGCACAGAAGGTGGGCAACGGGATTGAAATAAAAGGATTCGGCATCGGGGCTCCCATGGGCAATATAAACAAGGGCACAATAGAATATGCTGCCGGCTTGCCCTGGAAAGGAATAGTTCCGCTTGCTGATACATTTCACAAGCATACAGGCCTGCCTGTTATAGTTACAAACGATGCTAATGCTGCAGCTGTCGGGGAGATGATTTATGGCGGTGCCAAAGAGATGAAAAACTTCGTTGTTATTACCCTGGGAACAGGACTTGGAAGCGGATTTGTTATTGACGGGAAACTGGTTTATGGTCATGATGGTTTTGCAGGCGAGATCGGGCATACGGCAATACGCCCGGGTCCGTCAAACCGCGATTGCGGCTGTGGCAGGAAAGGATGCCTGGAGACTTATGTATCGGCTACAGGACTTAAACGATCGCTGCTGAAAATTATGGCAGACAGTATACAACCTAGTGATCTGAGGAAACTCAGTTTTGAGGAACTTGATGCGGAGAAGATACACCAGGCGGCAATTAAGGGAGATTATCTTGCCCTGAGGGCATTTCAGCATACAGGCAGAATGCTTGGATTCAAGCTGGCCGACGTTGTTGCTCATACAAATCCTGAAGCCATATTCCTTTTCGGAGGACTGGCTCTTGCAAAAGACCTGATATTTGAACCTGCCAAGGAATATATGGAAGAAAACCTGCTGAGCATTTATAAGGGGAAGGTTAAATTGCTTGCATCAGAGCTCAGTACTCAGAATGCAGCAGTCCTTGGAGCAAGTTCACTTATCTGGTCCGAACTCGAAGCATGATTCTGAACATTATACCTGCCGATGTGGCAAACTTTAAAGAAATACTGAGCCATATTCTGGGTGTCATATTCATCGTGATAATTTTCGCGCTGGCCTATGCTTACCTGAAGCCTCATCAGCTCCATAAGCGCAGGCTGGTCTCTACACTTCTGCTTAAAATAAGCTATCTGTCTTATCTTGCGGTACTGCTGATAGTAGTTTATCTTGCCTCTCTTGTTAAGGGTGGCCTGGGAGAAGTATTTTTTGGAGTTGAATTTTTTGCATTTCTGATAGTCCTGTTTGCTCCCAATATCGGGATCCTGGCGCGTAAACTGGGCCCTTTCAGTAGAAAACGCGAGAACTATAACTATTTTTTCACGATCGTTAATGTTATTTCGACTTTGGCAATTCTTGTAATGTATTTTATTTAATTTAGTATTTAATACATTGAAGCCGGATCAAAGTATCTTAACAGTTCTTCCTGTTTAACTTGATAATTTCTATATCGTAAACTTAAACCTGTAACCATGATCAAGGAACGTTTAATCGGGTACATTGAACAGAGTATCATTAAAAACTGGGATATTGAAGCTCTGTCAAACTACAAGGAAAAGGGCTACACCTACAAGGAGATAGCTGAGCATATCCTGAAGCTTCACATATTTTTCAGGGAATCAGGAATAAAAGAAGGGGATAAAATTGCACTGGTAGGCAGGAACTCGGCAAACTGGTGCATGATTTACCTTGCATCAGTGACTTACGGAGCGGTTATTGTACCTATTCTTCCCGATTTTAAGCCGGATGACCTGATAAATCTGGTCAATCATTCCGATTCGGTTATCCTTTTTGTGGATGATAAGATAAATGAATCTCTTAATGAATCGAAATTACCCGCAATAAAAGCTTTCATTTCAGTTGATACTCTCAAAATGATCAGTTCAACGGATGCCCTGATGAGAGAGTCCTATACAGGAATGACAGAGAAATTTAAGAAAACCTGGCCTGATCTTAAACCTGGTGATATAAGGTTTTCCGACATCTCAAATGATAAGCTTGCCGTGATAAGCTATACGGGAGGGACAACCGGATTTTCAAAGGGTGTAATGATATCTCATAACAGTCTTGCATCAAATGTGAGGTATGCACAGAATAATATGCCGCTGCAATCGGGAGATCCGCTTGTATCATTTCTTCCTCTGGCTCATACTTACGGTTGTGCTTTCGAATTTCTTTTCCCCTTTACAATAGGATGCCATATCACAATACTTTCAAAAACGCCTTCACCTCAGATAATAATCCAGGCATTCAAGGAAATTAAGCCAATGCTAATACTTTCCGTGCCGCTTGTAATTGAAAAGGTATTCAAAAAACAGATACTGCCTGTGATCAGCAAGCCTCATATGAAGATCCTGCTTGCCATCCCCGGACTGAACAAAATCCTTCATAAGAAGGTAAGGGAGAAACTGGAAGTATCATTTGGCGGAAGATTTCACGAGATTGTAATTGGTGGTGCAGCTTTCAATCCTGAAGCTGAAAGTTTCTTCAGAAAGATAGGATTGAGATTTTCAGTGGGATATGGAATGACGGAATGCGGTCCGCTTATAAGCTACGCATCCTGGGACACCACAAAGCTGGGAGCCTCCGGACGTCCGGTTGATACGCTTGAGGTGACGATCGATTCTTCCGATCCACAGAAAATTATGGGTGAGATCATTCTGCGGGGCGAAAATGTTATGCTTGGTTATTATAAGAATGAAAAGGCCACCAAAGACATAATTGATGACGAAGGATGGATGCATACAGGCGACCTTGGAATAATGGATAAAGAAGGCAATATTTTCATTAAAGGAAGAAGTAAAACAATGCTTCTTGGTCCTTCAGGGAAGAATATTTTTCCGGAAGAGATAGAAGCGGTCATAAACAATATGGATTATATTGCCGAATCGCTTGTGATTCAGGAAGATAATAAGCTCATAGGACTTATCTATCCCGATTTTGACATGATGAAAAGGGATAATCTTGCTGAGGATCAGCTTCCCGCGATCCTTGAAAAGATAAGGAAAGAGGTTAATGAAAAAGTTCCGGAATATATGGCTGTTCAGAAATACAGGGTCCATCCGGAGGAATTTGCGAAAACACCAAAAAGAAGCATAAAAAGATTCCTGTATACAAAAGAGTAATAGCTTATATATTACAAATGGTTGTCCAAAATACCCTTCGTGCTCTTTGTGTAAACCTTTGTGTCCTTTGTGGTTAATTAAGCATACTTGTTAAACCACAAAGGGCACGAAGGAAATCACAAAGAGCACAAAGGGTGAATAATTGGCACAATCAGGTAAAAAAAGGGTTATATACTGCATTTATGAAGTTATATGCATTAATTGTTGCAGGCGGTACCGGAGAAAGGATGAAGTCGGAAATCCCGAAGCAGTTTCTTGAGATTGCCGGCAAACCGATCCTGATGCATACAATCGAAAAATTCCGTGATTTTGATGGGTCCATTGAAATAATTACTGTTCTTCCCGGGAACCAGCTCAGGTTCTGGAGTGAGCTTCAGAAAAAGTATTCATTTGCCGTTCCTCATACACTTGTAAAAGGAGGTAAGACACGCTTCGATTCCGTGAGGAACGGGCTCGGATTTATCTATGAACCGGGTCTGGTTGCAATCCATGATGGTGTGAGGCCGTTTGTAAGCATAGAAACAATAAAAAGATGTTTCGATACGGCAGAAAAGCTGGGGAATGCAATACCTGTCATTTCTCCTTCAGACTCCCTGAGAATAGTCACGGGAAATGGAAGTCAACCTGTCGACAGGACAAAAATAATGCTTATACAGACTCCCCAGGTATTCCGGACGGAACTAATCAGATATGCATACCGGCAGGATTACATCCCGGAATTTACCGATGATGCAATAGTTCTGGAAAGAACAGGGGCGAAGATCAATCTTGTTGAAGGCAACAGGGAGAATATCAAAATTACAAATCCGGAAGACCTGCTCATGGCCAGGTCACTGGTATAGCTTTCCTTATTCCGTTTCAGCTATCCTTAAATTTCGTATCTTTCGGTGAAATTCAATTTATCTGCAAATGAGGACAAGGATTATATTTTCAGCAATTCTGATATTACTATTAACAGGCTGTGCCGAGCTGATGAAGGTTCTTCAGACTGTAAGCAATGTTCCGCTCACAGAAGCCGAAGTGATAAGCGGACTTAAGGAAGCGCTGACGACCGGAGCAAAGAATGCTGCAGAGAGACTGGCAAAGGAGAATGGATATTATGGGGATGACCTGATAAAGATACTTCTTCCGGATGAAGCAAAAGTCATTATTGATAACATATCGAGGATCCCGGGAGGTGACAAGCTGGTTGAGGATGTAATAATAAGGATCAACAGGGCTGCAGAAGATGCAGCAAAGGAAGTGGCTCCGATATTTATCAGCAGTGTTACTCAAATGACAATAAAGGATGCATTCGGCATTCTCAACGGAAGCGACAATGCTGCCACAAACTACCTCAGGAATACAACCTACAGTGAGCTCTATGGGTTGTATAAGCCTAAGATCCAGACATCAACAGAGAAAAAGATCATTGGCAACATATCAACGAAAGAATCATGGAATACTCTCGTTTCGAAATGGAATTCTGTTGCAAACTCCGTTCCGGGCAGGCTTGCAAACCTGAAGCCGGTAAATACCGATCTGGATGATTTCCTGACAAACAAAGCCCTGTCGGGGATGTTCCTTAAAGTTGAAGCCGAAGAGCTTAAGATCAGGAAAGACATCTCGGCAAGGGTTTCACCTCTACTTCAGCGGGTATTCGGCAGCCTTGACAATAAGACGGGGACTATGTAGTTATAAAGGAAGTTTGGAGTTTGGAGTTTGGAGTTTGGAGTTGGAATTTGGAGTTTGGAGTTTTAATAGCAGGCTTATTGTTTTTGATCCGGAACTTTAAATCCAAACCCCGAACTGAACCCGGGGAATCCGGAACCAGCCTTCGCAGAAGCTTCGGCTGGCAAAGCCTGGAGCCTGGAACCTGGAACTTGAAACCTGGAATAATTTACAATTACCCGGGTAAACTAAACAGTGAAAGAATATGTTTGAAAAGACGATACTTAACTACCAGGGTCTTGAATTAAGAGTTGCCGATCATGCAAATGAGGGCTTGATGAATATCCTTAACCATTCCGTTCAGGGTTCGGAAAGGGGATTGAGGTTCACATTTCAGAATATTGCAGAAAGGATAGCAGCATATAAAGATCAGATCAGGTTCATTTCACTCTACAAGAAAAATAAGATCATCGGGACTGTCGGAGCCTGTTACCGTGTATCTGGACAGGGAGCGCTGAAGTATCCTTCAACCCATATAAGATACCTTGCCTTTCATTCTGTTTATCAGTCAGATATAAAAAACAGAAAGAGGAAGAGATTACTTGAAATAAGACCTGAGCCATTTGATTCCTTTAAACCGAAGACCCTGGAATTGTTCAGCAAGCCTCATTTACTGGATCTGCCGGATGTTTTTGAAAATGATAAGCACATCATGTATGCTTTTATTGAGAGCATGAATGAGCGGGCGAAGAATCTTGTCAACCAGGCAGGGTTTGAATACATCAGGTCTTTTCTTACAGTTGCTTTCAGCCGGTTCAATCCAAAATCCGATCCGCGGGTATCGAAACTTGACCAGAGTGAAAAGCCTGTTGTGAAAGAACTTCTCAGGCAATTTTATCGTGATTATTCTCTTTTTACATCGGAGTATGCTTTTTACGGTGACAAGTATTATGTATTGAAGGAAGGCGATGAGATAGTGGCAGGTGTAAGTGCCATCCCGACTGCAAACAAGGTATATGACATTCCCGGGGTATGGGGATGGGTGATGATGAAAATACTTCCACAGGCTCCCTATTTCAGGAGATTATTCAGTCCGGGCGTGTTCCATTTCCTTGTATTTGATGCAATATATTGTAAGAAAGGGAAGGAGCAGCTTTTTTACTCACTTCTTGAGTCGGCATGTGCTGCTGAAGGCTTTCATACGGGGCTTATGTGGCTTGATGACCGGAGTGAGCTGTATGATAAGATCCGGACCGAAGGCCGGCTTGGAGCGCTTAACAGGATGCTTAATGCAAAGCCCGGGCTTGTATATACCAGGTTCATCAATCTTACCGATGAAGAAAAGGAAAAATTTTATGATGCACCTGCATATATATCGGGATTTGATTTTTCGTAGGCGGGTGTTAGTAATGGCGCAACGGCAAAATGGCCCAATGGCTCAGCGGCACAACGGCAAAATGGCTTAATGGCGCAATGGCTAAACGGCGCAGAGGCGCAAAGGCCAGCGACTCAATGGATCGGGGGTAATCTGAATTATCTTTCAAAAAGGCTTCCGAGGATTGAGCCGGCTTCTTTGCCTCTGTTGCGTGAGACCGGTGACAAAGCTCTTATAAGTTTGCGGATAGGCATTGACTGCAGCCAGACTTTTCCTGTTCCGCGGATTGTTGCGAGGAACAATCCCTCACCCCCGAAGACCATTGATTTGAGGCTGCCGGTCGTTTCAACATCAAAATCGAGATTAGGATCATAAGCTACCACACAACCTGTATCGATCCTTAGTGTCTCATTGGTGAGTTGTCGTTCTATCACAGTACCTCCGGCATGGATGAAAGCCTTCCCGTCGCCTTCCAGCTTCTGAAGTATAAATCCTTCTCCGCCCAGCAGTCCTGAACCGATTTTACGGTTAAGGGTAACTGTAAGTTTTGTTCCGAATGCGGCACAAAGGAACCCGTCTTTCTGTACAATAAGGCTGTTTCTTAGCTGGCGGAGGTCAACGGGAATTATTGTTCCCGGATAAGGTGCTGCAAAAGCGACCCTGCTTTTACTGTTGCCATTGTTAGTAAAATGAGTGATAAATAGCGACTCTCCTGTAATAAGACGGGAACCGGCAGATAGCAAAGTATCCATAATGCCCCTGTTTGGCGATGAGCCGTCACCCATTTTCACATCAAAGCTGATCCCCTGTTCCATATATACCATAGTTCCGGCTTCGGCGATAACTGTTTCTCCCGGGTCAAGTTCAATTTCCACGAACTGGATATCTTCCCCGATAATCTTATAGTCTACTTCATGTGAGATCATAGTTTTTCATTTAAAGGTTAATTGCTGGAATAATAACCGAATTTAGGAAATAAGTTACGTATGGCAATCAATAGAAATAAAATATTATTTTTGCGTCAGCAGCGGGACGTTAGTTCAGTTGGTTCAGAACGCTTGCTTGACAGGCAAGAGGTCGCTGGTTCGAATCCAGCACGCCCCACAAGTGAAAATGAAGGAGTTAGAGCAAACTGGCTCCTTTCATATTTTACCCATTTTCACACGATTTGCACACAACTCTATCGGATACTACAATCTGAATATGAAAATGTAGATTGTTTTTGGAGGGAATTTTACCATTTGAAACCGTAAATCTCAGAGTACTATTTCAGGAACTGTTTAAACGATTGAAACGCCCGCTTGAGTTTAAAGAAAAACTTCACAGGGAAATACCATACTTATCAAACCAATCATAAAGACATCTATCAAAACTACCATTGATCTCATTCATTACTGAAAGTCCTAGAGGAGAGAGTTTATACCGATTATAACCTTTTATTACCTCAGCCAGTTGAATCATATTCTTGGAAAGTAATGATCCAATATAGTACTTAACCTTTTTAAGATTGTAGTAGCTAATGAACTTCAGACAGCATCCTGTGAAATGCAGGTGCTAATGTGCTTACAGTGGAGGTAAATGCCATTCAGGAAGATAATTTCATTGATTGATAGCTTGTATTTGCGCCTGATTGGCTTCAATCCTCTGAAGAGATTGTGTAAGATATAATGTATCGAAGTAGCACTAATATTATAGTCAAGTATGTTTGATGTTTGCACTATTGTCTGCGCATCCGTATTTTCTTGTTTGTTCAGCATAAATGCAAAGGTAGTGCATAGTTTGGACTCGTCTGAATTGCCCTTGGTAAGCACTATTCTGAAAATGCTTTATTATGGATTGATAATATATCTTAGCTTGCTTTTATTCTTCAGGGGAAAAAAAGAATTCTTTTCTTATGCTGGGGCTATCGACAAATCTTTATTCCTTTTTGAAAATGCTCCCTTTGGTAGGTGAATGTGACTCCCGATGTATGTCTATGTTTAGATTCCTGAATATGTCTCAATTATTCTTTTGACCGGCAACTGCCTTTTTTGCTGCTTCGGGATTTTTAAAAATTTAGGTTGTCCTTATGAGGGTAACTGATAAAGATGTCGTAATTATATCCTTCTATAATGCTTGGCATTCTGAGAAGTATTTCTTTTTTATCAAAATTACACTATCCTGATACCAAAGTCAAGGGAAGGTAAGATAGAGGAATAAAAAAGCTTGCGATTGATCTCCGGAGGATAAGCTGTTTGCTAAAAAAGAAAAAAGTCATTAGACTATTAGGATTACAGTCATCGTGAAAGCTAATATTTATTTTTTAAGACATTTATTAATCTCATACGGTACGATTTTTGTATCGATTTATATCTGAAATTCAGTAAAAAATACTTCTATGAAACTCAAGATTTGGTACTATGCTTTCATGCTTGGCTTCTTGTTATTTGCAGGATGTAAAAAAATTGAGACTGGTAATTCATTTGATAGTGTTGTTGATATCAAATCCAGAGTAGACCTGAATTTTTTTTTCGCCATTGACAGTATCAGAGATTACAGATGCCCAAGTGACGTTATCTGTTTCTGGGCTGGAGATGTAGATATCCATATGACGTTCTATTCGGATTTCAATCAGATTGACACATTGATGAATCTTTATAACCCATCTCGAAATCCAATCAGTGTAGGTGGCTATTCATTTAAAATAAATGAAGTTAATCCTGTTCCGGTGAGTTATAAAACGACTCCACAGAAGGATTACAAAATCAATATGATAATTACAAAAGAATAATTATCGATGTTGTCCATTCATTAGCATATTCAACACTTCAGACTATTTGTTAAACAAAATGAGGAGAAGAAAGAAAGGTAGAGAATGAGGAAAAGGATAATAAAACAATACCATAGTTAATATAATGTCGTAAACCTTGTAATTAATTGATATAATTAGTGATAACTATGGTCACTCTCAATAATTTTTTGTATAAGTAAAAGCAAAGAGTTTTTTTGTATCCCGGGTGATGCAATTCTTTATCTATTGAGCGGAATGACTACCCCTGAGGTTTATGCAGTGAACTTACCCGTAGATGTCTGTTTGGAAGGTTTTCTTGTGGTATCATTATTTAACGGAAAATGGTAGCAGTCTATCCCGTAATTAAAATTTTCGAGCGATACTTATATCTTGAACTTTATCCGGCAAAATAGTAATACTATTCAGCCCTTCTGAATTTTCTCTTTAAAACATTGATCAACAAATTTATAATTGCTCCTGTAAATGCCAGAGCCATATCTTTCTGAGCATCCCACATATCCCCTTGCTGACCATTATAATCCTCTGCATCCTGAGGTGAAAGTACAAGGGTAAGCCCCCATTCAAAAACTTCGTAAAAAAGGCTGCAACATGTTATTGTAAGGAAAGCAATAATACCCGAAAACCTTACCGGACAGCCAGTCCATTTCTCATATGCTTCCCTGATCGGGGGAAACAACATTAATCCAAACATCAGGTGGACAAACCTGTCATAGTTATTCCGATCCATATTGTTCAGAAACGTTAACGATCCGCCTGTAATAAACCTGATCCATTCATCATAAGGTACATAGGAATAAATCCAACGGGCACCAATTACATGCAGGAGCAGGAATAAAACAATAAGAGTAAACGATCTGTCAGATAGAGAATTTTTAACTATTACTATGATAAGAAAAGCACCCATCACCAGTGTAATTGAATGCTGAAGAAGCATTTCCGCCGGATAAACAGGCTTTATAAACGAAATTAAAAGCAGAGCAAGAAAAACCACCAGAAGGATTATTTTATATTTTCGTTGACCAGCCATCAGATATGTAAAAGGGAACTTATTGGTAAAGTTATTCCTTCCTGATACCAAAGTCAAGTGAAGGATCAGATTATTAGAATAAGAAAACTCCCGTAGCTGATTTCCGAGGGCTTCACAAAAAAAGGTAGTGACCCTCCGGGATAACTCCCCTTATTAAATATCTCTTTCAAAACAAAAATTGTGACGAGTTTATATACTTTTTGGCCGTATAGTATTCAGCTTTTTATTACTTCGTAAACAATCAATAAGGAATTGGTCACTTGTATTATTATCTTAGTTGTCTTCTCTATTTTTAAGTTCTCCTGCGATTTTCTTTTTGCCCAAATATATTGGTATAAATATCACAACGCAAGCTGCAGCAGCAACAAATAGTGCGTTATAGAAGCCCTTTCCAATTATTAAATTATAAATTAGTGCTAATCCATCTAACACAATAGCAGCAATTAAGATCACTAAAAGTATGGATGCATACTTTTTTCTTTTCTGAAGTTGTTTGGTGGTAAGATTAGCAGATTTTCCTTTTTCCATAGTTTTATATTCTTAATTAATTAATCATAATTCTCAGTATCTATGCGGTATAACTTAATAGTATTATACACAGTCTCATAATACTTTACTCAATACGAAATATGTAGATAACAATATATTCGACTTTTCAATATGATTATTAAAGTTACACCACCAAAAAGCCGAAGTCAAGTTTATTTTCTTTCTCTATTGATGTTTTTAAGGTTTCCACAGCTATCTTAAAGCATTTTAGGGATATGGTTATACCTATTATAATTTGCTTATAATTAGCCTATTTATCCATACAAGAGCAAAAAAACTTAGTGGTCTTATTTCCCTCATCACCTGACTGATATTTTACATCGAAGATTAAGAACATCTCCACTAAAATGTCCTAAATTAGTAGGAAATGAAGTAAAAGGCCAATACATAAAAGAATTTGTCCCTTGACACATAAAGGCACCAGTTACATATATACTTTCATAATCTATCTTAAACTGGTTTTACATCCATTTATAGAAGGTTTATTTTCCACATGATGAATCACATTCTTTCATAATAACCTGGCTTGTTAATCCGAGCTCACCTACCATGGTATAATAGCTTATGTACTCTTCCTCCCATTTCCCACAAATAAGATGCTGACCTTTTGAGTATGTAGATGTTATCCCGGAACAGTGATATATCCCAGAATAACAGCTATCATCTTCATTTATACAAGAATATTTTTCACAGTCAAATCCAACCTCAACTTTAAACGTATTTTCTACATCACAGATTTTACCTTTAATTATTGTTTTCCTTTTTGAGTGCAGTTACATTACCTTCAGAATCAATTGTGGCAACTGAAGGATCGCTGCTAAACCAACTTACTTTTTCCGCAAGGGATTGCCTGAAGGACATTTTAAAGTATACTGAACTACATATGATGAATCTGGTTCCAAATCTTTTACTGGTGTGGAAAATTCTATTTTGCTGACAAGATTAAGTGCCTCACCATTACCAAGAGCATTTAAATCTGAAAAAGGTTAAATCCGGACAAAAAGTACCACCCATTACAGCATTTAACTCTAATATCTTTAAAGCAATATCCAGTATCTCTCTTTTTAAGCAGTTATCATAAAGTCCATTATATTCTACAACACACTCATTCCATATTTTCATCATTTTTTCACAGAACATTTCCCTTGCCGAATCCCAGAAAGGAAGTTCACTCAAGGAAGTACCCATTCCGAAACTAAAGGTTTCCGCCATAAGTAGAAATTCATCAAGAGCTGCTCCAAAGTCCTCCATAGTATTAATTTTACTAATCATAGGTAAAATTACATTATTATACCACACTGTAAAGAGTTCCATCGGAATTCGTTCAAAATTTACCTATAGATTCAAAATAGCGCAAATATTCGTCCATATAAGAAAGGAACTGGTCTGATGTCGTGAATGTCTCAGGATTATCTGTAGGCGGATGGATTTCACTAATCCCTATTCCAATACTGCTGAAATGATTGATATTGAAACTAATAAAACGGTCAGATAAATTTTTAAAGGGTATGAAATAGGTTTCTCCCTGATCAGTAAATTGGAATACTACTAAATTATCAGGAATTGGGTTCTCCATTAAAACATAGACTTGGACGGGTTGAAAAAATTGAGTCCCTGATGGCTCAAAATGCAAACCGGAAATGAACGTAATGGAATTATCAAGACCTTCGATTTTATCAACCGGAATAGTAATTACTTTTAAATCACCTTGTAAAACCGACAGTGTGTCGTAATCAATAATACACTGAATACTATCTGCCGAAAGTATATTAGTAAAATTTCCATATCCATTATACCAATATGTTACCGATGGCTCAAAACCTTCTGCCATAGAGTAGTCAGCAAAATTATTTAAGTGAATGGTGTCATAATGTATTGCAAAGGATGATAGGGGTATTTTTCTTGATTTATAGAAATCGTGAACCAAAACCAGCGTATCCGAAACTTCTGATTTGAGTATATTGGGTTGACTTTGGTTTTGAATTAGAATTATCAATACGGTTAGTTATATCATATTGTGTAATGCCTTGTGGAAAACCTGATGGTATTATATTCTGAATCTTATATGAACGAAAAGTACCGCCAACCCTCGCCCTCACTATATAAATTGCTTTCGGCAGGTCAGTAATATAGGCTTCCGGATACAGTTCAACAGTCCCTGTTGTTTTGTTTAGATTCAGTATATTCAAAATTGGAACTCCAATCAACGTAATTACATCAACAGATATAGATTGATTGTCTGCATAGATTGAGAGATTTCGATTTTCAAAGGAAATAATCTCATTTTGCCTGTTTTCAGTTACCGATGTATTTACCTGGTCGGTTAAGGAAAAATTTCCAAGACTATCAGAGTAACAATAAAATGCAGGATTATTTGCCAGGTAAACCAATACTTCTTTGATTGGTTTCTCATCGGGATTTATAATTTTCCCCGTAAGGCTTACTTGTTGGGCTATGGATTTACAGACCAACATGAAAAACATCAGTACA
>CAVOWZ010000012.1:0-21889 GCA_963700275.1 uncultured Bacteroidales bacterium
CGGTTTGGTGATCCGGGCAATAAATTCAATTTTGCCGATACTTGCCATTGCTTCGATTCAGGATTCAATTCAAAAACAACCTTCAACTCTATTTTTAGATCACTAACCGGACTGACTCCCGGCGAGTACAGGAAAGATCGACAGGAATCAGGGAATAAGCCCAAAGGTACATCCCCAGCGGCACGTACAATATAGTATATTTTGCAGTTCAAGGACAGTCGGATAAGGCGGCTCGAATCTCCGAAAACCGTTCCTTTGTCATAAAAAATCACAGATGGACAGGACCCTTATAATAGAGTGTCATCATTCTTTCATTCAGTACAGGGAATTTGCCGGGCCAGGATCAGGAAACCAGCCTTAATCCTGATGAGGGAAAGAGGCTATCCTGTACGGATTTATCAGGGGTGGATTATATGGCAGCCTTGATGATAATGATGACAAACCATATATTTCCAGTGCATCTTCGGATTTCGGGCTTAAGGCAGAAGCCAGGGATAATATTCATTTTAAAGCATTCCAGACATCAGGTTTCGTTATGGAACTGATTTCTTGATCCCATTTAAAAGAGTTGATCTCAGAGAGGCCTATGTTAAGGTAAACAGGAAGATATAGGATATAACTGCCGGTCAGACAATGGTTAAGTGGGGCCGGACAGTTTTTTCCGATCCAACTTGAACTTAAATCCCCGGAACTATATCGAGATCTCCCGACCTGAAGATATGGATGTCGGCAACCTGCTGATTGATGCAAAAATTTACCCGGTACCTGCTTTGAGCTTGAAGCCATGGCTGTTCCGTATTACCGATAATCTGTCTTGCTAATAGATCCTATTCCCCTTCCTTCGTATGTTTGTATAGACCAGATAAATTCACTTTTAACAACAAAAAAATGCCACCTGGGGCCTTAAAGCCCAGATGCATCTGACGGGCCTTGATATGAGCCTTTCATGGTTGGATGGTTATCATCCTATGCCGGGAATTGCACTCACAAACTTTTCCCTGGAGATGTCAGGGCGTGTACCTGCAGTTCAATTGAGATGGGAATATCCATATAAGATCAGGAATCTTGGATTTGATTCGAGACCACTGCAGGCAGCATCGATTTCCGGGGTGAAGTGGCCTGGAGCTGCCCGTATAATCCTCAAGACTGAAGATGTTCCCCTGAGTGAAATCAATTACGTTGCTGGTATCGACTCGATGCCTGGAGACTGGAGGCTGAACGACGAATATTCCGGGAAGACAATCCCTGATTTTGAGGCTCCTGCAGCTGATCCGATAATCGGAACAGAAATTGATCTGGCAAGCCTGGCAGCAATGATGGGAGATCCAGATTTTAATCTTAATGGTATGTCAGGCGACAGGTCGGCCCTTCAACAGACTTTATGGTTATCAGATTGAAAAGACTTATCATTCAGCCGGACTGGAAATGAAAGGGACCTGCTTTATGGAAATTAATACCATCTCTTTTTACTCTTTATAATTTCACATCTCACGATTTTCTTCTGATGCCTCAGCTGAAATACAACCCTGGAATGGTCTGACTATCAGCGCCGGAGGAGATTTTATTCAGAAGAAAGAGATCAGTTAATGACCTCATTGATGAATTTTTGGATTGTGTAAAGTTTTCATTAAGAGTTGAATTTTACAACAATGGCAGACTTCATAATAAAATATCGCCGGTAATAATTGCTGTCTGCATTCTGCTGGGGATTTCGTTCGGGTCTCTCATTCCATTCTCCCGACAGATCCCCAAATAAGGAATTATGTTCATCATCCATCAAATAGAGAATAGGTACGGACAAGATTGAAAATGAATCGGTATGCCGGATATGGTAATGGTGATCTTCAGCGACAGCACCATGCTTAATCCCGAAAACCTGAAGCGCATAAAGGATATTGACAGGGACATTTCGAAGGTGACAGGAGTCACAAACCGGATATCACCATTACAGTAAGGGCCGTTCCAAGTACTGAAGGGATGATGACGGCGGTCCGCTTATCGGAAAGATACCTCGGATTCAGCCGGATTTGCCATATTAAAGGAAGAAATACTGAAGAACAGGTTTGCACGTGATTTTGTCATTCCTTCCGATAGGTTCACAGCATCGATACCGCCACAATCAATAAAGCTGAGGCTGAATCGTTACCCTCCACAAAATTGTTTCGGTTCTGTCTGCTCACCCGGGAGATGCGAAATTAAACAAAGGAGGACTGCCTTATATCCGTCAACATATAATGAAGGATGTGAACAGGGATGCTGTTTTTCTTGTTCCGTTTGCTCTATTGCTGATGCTCCTTGTTCTGAAACTCACCCTCGGTGACTGGCGGCGGTTCTCATGCCTTTCAGTGTCGTAATACTTTCAACTGTAGTCTGTCCGGGAATGATAACCCTTTCGGGTGGAAATTCTGGATCATCGTCTTCTTGTTCCGGTTATACTTATCGCGGTAGCGAATAACTATGGCATTTACCTCGTTGCAGGTTCCAGGAAATAAGACAAAAAAGTGGATCGGTTCAGGCAGGAGTTTTATTAAAGGAGCTTACGAATTCTCTCGATAAACCTATTTATTCAGCGGGCTAACAACGATTCCGGGTGTCCTCGGATTGCTTACCCACTCAATAAATCCGGCAAGACAGGTTGGTATCCTTGCTGCTGCAGGAGTATCAGTCGCCTTGATCATGGGCCTTCTGTACATACCGGCACTTATTTATATCCGGGGGGAAGAATGAAAGAGAAGCGACCTCAGTTGACGGACAGGACGATTTAACAGGATTCTCGGGGACACTTTCCGAAATGATAATCAGGTATCCCAAACGTATTATCCTTTCCTTTGTGACGATCACGGTAATTTTTGCGCTTGGAGCAACTCTTTTGAAAATCGAAACCAACCAGGAAAAATATTTCCCTAGAAAATCCGGTAAGAATGGCTTCAGATTATCAACAGTAAATTCGGTGGTTCGCAGACAATTTCTGTCATGATAGAAGGGGATATAAAAGGTCCGGGAATAATGAAGGGCATTGACAAGCTTACCTCATCTGGAAGGAATGGAAAGTGTTGGCAGGGTATTCTCTATTTCACAGGCAGTTAGGGAGATGAGCAAAGCTATTTACACTCCAGATGAAGGTTATGATGATAAATCCCGAAACGAGGGAAGGTATTGCCCAGTGTTTGAACTGTATAACATGAGCGGCAATCCCGATGATTTCAGCCAGATGATGAACCTGGAAAACACAAAAGCCCATATACTGGTGAGGCTTTCAAATCCTGAAAACAGGGTATTAAATAATGTTAAAACCAAATAATGAGATGACAAAAGGATCCTCCCGCAATCACGTAGGGGGTTATGCAATAATTATGGCTGATTTTGCATCTTCGATAATCAAAGGTCAGGTATCTTCATTAATTTTAGCTCTTGTCATAGTGATAATTCTGTCAACTTATTTTCAGGTCAGTCAGGAGGCCTGACAGGAACAATTCCCCTTGCCGTTTCGGTTTATTGCTGTTCGGATTCATGGGGTTTACAGGTATTGCAATAGATGCTGCCACAGCTCTTCTCTCATCAATAATGATCGGTGTGGGAATTGATTTTACAATTCAATATATCTGGTGCTTTAACATATACATTAACAAAGGATTATCCTATGAAGACTCAACAAGAGCTTCAATGAAGAACATAGGCCGAAGTATAATAATCAATGCACTGAGTGTTATGGCCGGTTTTTCAGCTCTGATGTTTTCCGGGTTCACCTCGATCCGTTTCTTCGGCTATCTGGTAATCGTTTCGATAAGTTCTTGTCTGGCAGGAGCAATAATTCTCATTCCTTCCATCATAATGAAATTCAGGCCACGGTTTGTATCCAATAATATGAGTAAACAAAAATCAAAAACATGAAGAAAAGAGTTTTTCCGTTAGTATTAATGCTGTTGCCGCTATCAGTTATGCAGGCCCAACAGCAGGATGCAGGGCTGATCATGAGCAAAAGCCGTGATCTGAGCCTTATTTCATCCCTGAATGCCACCGTTAACCTTTCCATAACTGAAAAAAACGGAGCATCAAGGAGCAGGACCATCTCTATGACAACAAAGAGCTTTTCCGACGGACTTGAGAAGAGATTTATCAGGTTCATTGAACCTGCTGATGTCAGAGGTACATCGATGCTGGTGGTCGATAATAAGAACATGGCAGACGAGATGTGGATATACCTCCCGGCGCTGAAAAAAACACGCCGCATAGTTTCCTCTGAAAAAGGAAAAAGCTTTATGAGCTCTGAATTTACAAATGCAGATATGAGTTCTCCGCCCCCTCCGATTTTGAAAACAGGCATCTGGCAAATTCAGGATCAGGCAATCAGTGGATCATTGAAAGCATTCCCAAAGACGAAGACATTGCTGACCAGTACGGATATTCCAGAAAAGTGAGCTATCTGGACAAGGTTAAGTACCAGGTTCAGAAGATGGAATTCTATAATTTTGATAATGAACTTTTTAAGACAATTGAGATTAAGAGTGTCTTTCCTTTTCAGGACGGGAAATATATGATCAGAAACATGATCGCCAGCAATGTTATTACTGAAAGAAAGTCAGAGATCATGTTCACCGCGATAAATGAGAAGGTGAAGGTGGAGGATTCGTTCTTCAGCCTGCAGAACCTTGAAAGATAAAAGAATTCCAGGTTCAAAGTTCAAGGTTGAAGTTTAGCAACCTGGAACCAGCCTACGCCACCTCTCCGCTGCGCTTCGGAGGTCGAAGAAGGCTTCGGCTGGCAAAGCCTGGAACCTGGAACCTGAAACCTGGAATAATTATGGCCTTATAATCGTCCCATCCCCTTTCCTGAGCGTCCAGTTTGACTTTGTACCTATCGGGTATTTGGCAGCCTCTTTTTCGTTGATATCCACACCGAGACCGGGAGCTTCATTTATGTACATATACCCGTTCTTATAAGTCTGGCAGCCCGGGAAAACTGCCTGGGCTTTCTCGTTCCAGAAATGTGATTCCTGGATACCAAAGTTCCATACTGCCAGATCAATATGTGCATTGGCTGCATGACCCACAGGGGATACATCTCCAGGTCCGTGCCAGGCTGTTCTGACATTGAACCACTCACCCAGACGGGCGATTTTCATTGCCGGGGTTATACCGCCGATCTGTGATAAATGTACTCTGATAAAATCAAACAGCTGGTCGACCATATAATCCCTGAACTCGTTTATGTTGTTGAAGAGTTCTCCCATAGCTATTGGTACGGTAGTCTGGTTCCTGAGATGCCTGAACCATCCCATGTTTTCAGGTGAGAAAGGATCCTCGATGAAATAAGGTCTGTATTGCTCAAGCCGTTTGATCATATTGATGGCATCCACCGGTTCCACCCTTTCATGAATATCGTGCAAAAGTTCAACATCCTCACCGCACTTTTTTCTTATATAATCAAACATTTCCGGAACCCGTTTCAGATAGGTTTGCTGATCCATATACATATCTTCAGTTCTGCCGAATCCTGCCTGTTTGAAATCCGGTTCTTTCGGCATTGTTCCTACACCTCCGTAGCCTCCCTGCTGAATTCTGACATGACGGAATCCCTGGTCCATGAATTGCTGGACCCTTTCAGCCAATGCTTCGAAAGTCGGTCCGCTTGCATGTGCGTAACAATCGACAGCTATTCTGCATTTTCCGCCCAGAAGCTGATATACAGGCATGTTTGCTCTCTTTCCTTTTATGTCCCATAAAGCTTCGTCGAGTCCGCTCAGGGCATTATTGAGTACAGGTCCGTTCCGCCAGTATGAGCTCACATATGCAGCCTGCCACATATCTTCAATATTATCGACATCCTTTCCGACGCAAAAATCGTTAAGGTAGCTGTCAATAGCCGGAAGCACAGCTACTGCACGCTGGGTGAAAGTTGCGCAACCCAGGCCGTAAAGACCTGGTTCTGTTGTATCTACTTTAACAATAATAAGGTTAGATCCTTCGGGCGCTGTCGCAATTGATTTCACACTTTTAATCTTCACCGGAGGCATACCCTTGGCATACTGGGGAGTTGTAAAGGCTGCTGCCCTCGATTCTCTTGTTCCAAATAATCCCAGCAAACCGGCTGCCGAGCCTGCCGTCATCAATTTCATTGCATCACGACGGCTTAGTCCATTCTGCTTTTCAGTTTTCTTCATATTCAGGTTATTTAAGTTTTAGGATTCATCCAGGCACCCTGTCTTTCAAAATTGTCGGGAAGCTTATAATTCTTTATATGATCGGCAAGCTTTTCTCCCACTATTTCAATTTTATTTATGTCGGTGATGCCCATGCCCATATCCGAACAATGATTCAGGTATCCGATCCTTGCAAAATCGATTCCCATCAGTTCGATCCCTATCCTGTCGGCAGCCAGCCAGTCTAGGCTTACAACACAGACTCTGTGATCGATTGGTGTTCCCTGGGTCGGTCCGTTCCCCTCCATACCCTCATATCCGTCAATTACAGCAAGATCAGGGTGTAATTTCTGAGCGAGATTTGCCATATTGAAATTAACCCCATGAAAGCCATTACCGTGTATTGCTCTCTTATGGCTTACCGAACCCTGTTTTGATTCTTTAGCTTTTTCCGGGGCAAATCTAAGATCTTCATTATAAAGAGTGAACCCCTTGTCTTTTATCGGTGATCCGAAAACAATATTTTTCAGTGATAAGGTTGCTCCCACAGTATTATGTGTTTTCATCCTGGCAACTGACACAACAAAGGAATCAGGATCAAGGATGACCGATGAAACCCTAATAGGCTGAGGCCTGAAATCCTTTTCATTTACGACATACATCATCTCAAACGGCTCATCATCGAGATCGACAAGCTTTACGGGGTATTTTGTTAACAGTCTGAAATAGCCGTAGTTGTCAAATCCTTCCAGTGTAGGACAACTTGCTGAGGATTCAGCAATTATGACATTATCCAGCTTCCTGATCGACTTCAGGAACTCAAGAATACCTTCCAGTGTTTCGACATGTGTACATGCCAGAGGGACATAAATAAGGACATTATTCGGTTTCAGGACAACCCTGCGTTTACCAATAGCCCGGCTGATCTCATCCGAGAAGGGACTGAGAGCCCTGAAGACCATATCTGCCCGGTTATTTCCCGTAGTAAGTGAAACTGCTGAATTCTTATTTCCGGGATCTGAATAAGATGTGACAGCTTTCAGCGGATTCATGAATGTTATCGCCGCACCACCAATCAGCGATGTCCTGAGGAAATCTCTCCTGTTATAATTCGTCATAAAATATGTTTATATGAAAACGTAATAAAGTTAATATATAAATTTAATTGACCGGTGATAATGTTTCCTAAATTTGCTGGTCATAAGGTATATTCAAATGATCAGAAATGAGGAAACAATATGTGCTCCTGCAACTTCAGGAGGCGGAGCCATAGCAGTTATCAGGATGAGCGGCCCTCAAAGCATCGCCATCTGTGACAGGATATTTTTTCCGTCCGACCGTAAGATAAAGTTCAGTGAACAAAAAGGATATACAATTGTGTTTGGTGAGATCCGTTCCGTTAGAAGAACTAATCGATGAGGTACTGATAAGTTTGTTCAGGGCACCTCATTCCTATACAGGTGATGATTCGGTCGAGATATCATGTCACGCTTCACCGTATATTCAGCAAAGAATAATTGAGTTACTGATCCATAACGGAGCAGTTCCAGCCCGACCGGGTGAATTTACTCAGAGGGCTTTCTTTAATGGAAAAATGGATTTGTCACAGGCAGAAGCTGTTGCCGACCTGGTGGCATCAGAATCCCGGATGGCTCACCGGATAGCAATAAATCAGCTTCGAGGTTCATTTTCAGATGAGATAAGCATGCTGAGAGCTGATCTGTTACATTTTGCATCATTAATAGAACTGGAACTCGACTTCGGGGAAGAGGATGTCGAATTTGCCGACAGAAGCAAGCTTGTTGAAATTGTAAATAAAGTGCTTTCAGTATCACAGGAGCTTGCATCGTCTTTCAGTCTTGGGAATGCTGTAAGGGAAGGAGTTCCGGTTGTTATCGCAGGAAATCCGAATACCGGCAAGTCGACACTGCTGAACCGTTTGTTAAAGGAAGAAAAAGCCATTGTCTCCGACATTCCCGGTACAACAAGGGATGCCATTGAAGATACTGTAGTTATTGACGGCATCCGGTTCAGGTTTACCGATACGGCAGGATTGAGAGAAACAACAGATATTATTGAGAACCTGGGGATCAGGAAGACACATGAAAAGATTGAAAGCTCTTCGATCATTCTTCTTGTAGCCGATGTTAATGATGGAATTGTCCCATTGCATGATGTTCTGAAAAAAATCAGAAAACAATTTCCGGTTGATGATAAAAAAATTGTCGATAGTTGTAAATAAGACAGATAATGATCTGCATGGAAACCGGCAATTCATCTTTAAGAATCTGGTACTGCAGGCTTCGGAAACATTACTGTTCATTTCTGCAAAAACCGGAGAAGGCATTGATGAATTGAAGAGTATTCTGGGCAGGGCAGTTGAAATTGACAGGTTGAATTCCGAAAATGTAATCATAACAAATATAAGGCATTACGATGCATTACTTAAAGTATCGGAAAGCCTCGTTAGAGTCAAGTCGGGACTTGACTCTTTTCTTCCGGAAGACCTTATAGCAATTGATATCCGGCATGCAATTCATTATCTCGGAGAGATTACCGGGGAGATCACAACCGATGAAATTCTCGATAATATATTCAGGAATTTTTGTATAGGAAAGTAACTTGTAATAAATACATGCAATCTGGTAAATTATTAAAAGGATTGCCGGAAAAAATCAAATCACCAATTTTCCGGATGTTTCTCGTTTATCAGGTATTTTGCGACAACAGATTGAAGAGATCCTGATGTTGGTATACCTTTGCTCAGTTTGTGTAATGTTTCTAAATCAGACTTCCATGCCACATCAGCCGGAGCGAGAATACAAACACAATCAGGTACATGTTCTTTATAAAGGTTGTTCTTCTTAAAGTAGTAGAATTCACTACTTTGTTCTATAGGATAAGCCTGCATTAATGGTGGTATATCATTAGGTTTGAACCAGAGTTTAATTTCCCGTTCAGCAGATTCATATGTATCCGAAGCGTGAATAAGATTATCCATACGCTGCCCGATTACATTACCTTCAGCATCTTTTAGAGGAACCAATGTTCCCAGAGACCGTATAGATCCCGGCTTTTCTGTCCTGGCTTCAAGCGGATTCGTTGGACCTACAATATTCCTTACTTTCTTTATAGCATCTCTTCCCTGATATACAATAGCTATCACTCTTCGCTTCCATGGTTTATCAATATAATGGCTTTGTCCCATCAGATATTCCAGAATTGCAGGAAAAAAAACTTTCCCCCGGTGTTCGGTATAATGTTCTTCGGCCATCATTTTACTAACATATACAATTTTAGTCCCGCAATAATGCAATCCAGTATGAAATTCAGAAAGCATTGAAAGTAAATAACCCGTCAAAGAATTCTTGAGTGCGTCCGGCTTAATAAGTACAAGTGTCTGTTCGAGTTCCCTTTCATCCATAGATATTCTATTTATTTAAAAGTTTCTTTCTTTAAATAATACTACCATACTTTATTACCTGAGTTTTGGCAAGATCTGTTCTTTATCATTTCCAGTATCTTGTCAATAACAGTGTGCAAATTAAACTAAAATACTCTTATTAGACATTATCTGTTTCAGGTATTTTGTATCTGCTTTGAACCTTGATA
Source organism: uncultured Bacteroidales bacterium (assembly GCA_963700275.1). Lineage (GTDB taxonomy): Bacteria > Bacteroidota > Bacteroidia > Bacteroidales > VadinHA17 > LD21. The sequence continues at coordinate 9,752 of CAVOWZ010000012.1, forward strand.
TCTTTAATATATTGATAATCAATACAGATTTTTTTTGCATCATCAAAATGATCCATGAAGAATTCGTCAACTGAATTTAGTTAAAGAAATATTTTTCGGTTCAATTCATCAAAATTGACTTGACTTTGATTTAAATTGATCATAACTTGGATTAATTTTAAGAATCAAAATCATCGATAATGAAAACAATAAGAAAAATATCTCTGGTCATTATCTGCGTGATGATCTCTTTTTGTAGCTGTGAACTGCATTAGTATCCAACTGATTTTTTCTGTATTTTTAATAATCCAATAACATACCAGCCAGGCTCAAAACGGCTGAAATCCAGTTTCTAACTGGGTGTTATTATTATACCGGATTGACCCAGTGGTTCGTACTTTGTCGACACTCGGCTGATTGACTTATCAATTTAATATTTGATGAGTGTTCATACTTTAATTGAGCAGGTTATTACAGGCTTAAATTTCCTTTGTATATTCGTAGAAAGATAAAAAGAAAAACCAAATGGGAAAGACGAGAATATTATTCTTTGCGAGTAATCCGGAATCGACTGAAAAGCTGAGTCTCGACGAAGAAGCCCGTTCGATTTCCAGGAAAAATAAGGGAAACCGATTACCGCGATTCGCTGGAATTTATAACTGCATGGGCAATCCGTCCGACCGATCTGCTTGATGAGCTGAATCTCCACAGGCCTACAATAGTCCATTTCAGCGGGCATGGTTCGGGTGAAGAGGGATTGATTCTTTCTGATGATCAGGGAAATCAGAAGCTTGTTTCTGCAGGCGCACTTACGATGCTGTTTTCAACCCTGAAAGATAATATTCGCCTGGTTGTACTGAATGCCTGTTACTCGGAGGTACAGGCTAATGCGATTTCGGAAGTGATCGATTGTGTAGTTGGGATGAAAAGCCAGATAGGTGATCAGGCGGCAATAACTTTTGCAGAATATTTTTATAGTGCAATCGGATACGGCCGATCGGTGAAAGAAGCTTTTGAACAGGGGAAAGCAGCCCTGATGCTGGAAAGTATAACTGAGGAGAATATCCCGGTACTGATCATAAAACCGGGAATTGATCCTTCAGGTGTGATGCTGGTTCAGAAAGAACAGCGACCACAGGATCTGATTGATGCATACTTAGCACTTGCCCGTGACATGCTGAACGCCAATCCCAGGGTCGAGAAGGCACCACCGGCTAGGAAAGAAGCAATTGCACGATACTACCAGAAAATATCCACCACACTGAACCATGTTGAGAGTGAGCTAAGAGCAAATCAGACGCCTCACGGGGATTGCAGTAAAATGCGTGAATATGCTGAACAACTGCCTAAAGCTATCGGGGATTATGTTGGACAACAAACTGCCAGAGACCTTTCAAACAGATTGCTTGGAGCATATCAGGTTGAGGGTTTGTTTATGGAACTTGAAAATATCCCTAACAGAGAGGAACGATTGCGTGACCTGGGGAAGGCAGCTGCATATTTCGAAGTGGCTGCCGATTCTCTAATGGCAACCTTATAACGGAACGGAGGGATTACCTCCACCAAATGACGGAATTATTCAGGATAATTCTGAAGTAGTCAGGCAGCATGTAATTTCTGACGATCAGGCTCGTTTCAGCTTTTTCTTGTCCTTATTTAATCTGAACTGCCAGTGCCTGATACCAAAATAAGACCAGTATGCTTCTATTAATCTGCTCTGAATATCATATAAATCATCAGAACATTTGATCAGCATACTGTGAACAGTGTTCAGGTTGTTGTAATTGCTGATTGTCGGACTTTCGGAATAAGCATCTTTTATCTGTTCGTATTCAGAACGAAGGTGCTCATACTTCCGGTCATAATCTCTGCATTGATTTGTCAGTTTTTCAACAGCTAACTCTTTAGCTTCCATGCCTTTCTGCTTTTTAGTTTCACATCATTCCGGGGTATTATACATTATTAAAAATGAAGTATAACCCAAATCAGTAGTAAGTAGTTAGTTACATTATACGGGACAAACTGTATTGCGCTGTAAATATAGGAATAATTTTTAGAAAAACCAAATTATTTATCTATAAGTTACAGGTAATAAGGAATATATTAATTTATAGTTATAAACATTGTCTAAAAAGTTTAGAAAAAATATTTTTTGAAACACTAAAACCGGATGGCTGACTACCCAGTCCAGGTCATTTGGGCTTATTAAAATTGCACTCAGAGTCGGGTGCTGCTACATGAAAAAGTAAAAAAATACTAATGTTGCTATCGATATATTGACCGTTGAAATGGAAATAACTTATTTTTGTGTGTACAGCAAATTGTTGGAAAATGGATTATCCACTTCCTTAATAATCTGAAAATCAATATGAAAAATAAACAGGACCAGATCAGAATCTTTGCCGGATCATCGAGCCTGGAATTTGTGAACAAAATGTGCGAATACCTGAATATTGAGCCGGGTAAATCGAAAACCTCACATTTCAGGGAAGGCAATACCTATGTCAAAATTGAGGAAAATGTTAGGAATAAGGATATTTATCTGGTTCAGACAATAGGATTGAATGCAAACAATTCTTTTGTGGAACTACTGTTCTGGATCGACTCCTTCAAGAGATCCAGTGCAAATTCTGTTACAGTTATAATGCCTTATTTCAGCTATGCAAAGGCTGATAAGAAGGATGAACCGCGGGTATCAATCCGGGCACGGGTCTGTGCCGATTGCATCGAGACAGCCGGAGCAGACAGGGTAATAACCATTGACCTTCACAGTCCGCAGATCCAGGGATTCTTTAAAAAACCGGTTGATAATTTATATGCTCATCCACTGCTGTGTGAATTTATAAAGACCAGGAACATACGGGATCTTGTGGTGGTATCGCCGGATGCAGGATTTGCGAGGAATGCGAGAAGATATGCATCCTATCTCAATTTGCCGGTATTTATCTGTGAAAAGACCAGAAAAGATCATTCCGAGCAGGCTGAAGTAAGGGATCTTTTCGGTCCGGTTAAAATTAAAAACGCCCTGATTGTTGATGATTTTACAATCACATGCGGTACCCTTATTGAAACTGCTAATGTTGTAAAGAAAAAGGGTGCAGAAAAAATTTATGCAATGGTTACTCACGCACTTCTTGACGCTAAGGCTATAGATGCACTGAATAAAAGCGATATCACCGAATTAATTGTAACTGATACTGTTGCAAATCCGCGTGTACTGAATTGTAAAAAAATTACAGTAATTTCGGTAGCTCCATTTTTTGCAGAAGCCGTAAAGATCATCGAGAATAAGGGATCGTTAAGCAAGCTTTTTGATTCGCTTCCGAAGAAGCTGTTGAAAAGTTGTTACTGATATTTGCCGGAGTGATAATCAGATAGTAATTTTATTATTTCCACGGATTAGAAGCAATAACAGGAAGACAGATATGTATAAGAACTTAAAGCAGAAATATGGTAAAACTGCCCTGGTGGCTGGTGCATCTGAAGGTCTGGGGGCAGCATTTGCTGAATATCTGGCTGCGGAAGATATGGACCTTATTCTTTTAGCCCGTCGTCTGCATCCATTACAGCAACTTGCTGACAGGCTTAAAGAGAATTATAAAGTAAATGTGACTTGTATTTCTTGTGATCTTGGCGACATTAATGCACCCAAAAAAATTGAGGCTGTGTTAGCAGAGCGTTCGGTCAATATTCTCGTCTATAATGCTGCTAAATCCTATATAGGACCTTTTACAGATAATCCGGCTGAAAACAACTCCTATGCTGCCAGGGTTAATATGATGACTCCCCTGCATATGGTACAAATGTTCGGGGAAAAGATGCTGGCACGAAAAAAAGGGGCGATAATTCTGATGACTTCAATGTCTGGTCTTCAGGGAAGTGGTTTTTTAGCTGTTTATGCTGCGACAAAAGCTTTCCTCAGGATACTGTCGGAAAGCCTCTGGTATGAATGGAAAACGAGAGGTGTTGATATCATCGGCTGTTGCGCCGGTGCAACTTCAACACCGGGATATTTAAGATCGGATCCGGTTCCTGCAGGATTTTTTGCACCCGGGGTTCTCATTCCGGGGAAGGTTGTTAAGGAATGCTTCCGGAAACTTGGAAGGCGACCATCCTTCATTACAGGACGGGGAAACAGATTGGCATCTTTTATTATGCACAGGTTATTGCCACGGAAAATGGCGGTAAATATAATGGGTAACACTACTATGAAGATGTACCGGTTATGAATGAGAACAAATGGCGATGATCCCGGATTTCACCAGATGAACGGAATGATCCGCCAGGGTACATTTTCCTTATATGACTGCCAGAGTTTTCCGTACTTGAGAGAACATCTCCTGTTATCGTCGAACTGCCTCGTTGAAAGAAAGATAACATAATAAAGCGGATATAACCATGGCCAGATCAGCATAGGAAATCCGGCGCTCAGGGCTATTCCCGTTGCCATCAGTACCTCTCCAAGATAATTAATATGTCTGCTTAATCCCCAGAATCCGTTTATCAGCAGGGTTTTATTTCCGTCCGAAATGGTCATGGGTGTAATTCCGAGAAATGCTTTTCCACTATCCCTCTTAAAGAAATATTTCTGCATATTTGCCCCGCGAGCCAGGGTCCAGCCGGATAAGAAAATTATTACTGAGATTATCAGCAACCATGAGGGTGACTGAGAAGCCGGAAGATCCGCTGTGGACCATAATGGTATAGCATAAAAGAATGAATAAAATACAATGCAGCCCCAGCCCAGTTTAAAACCAATCCTTTCGGCAAATATATCATATGTATACAAATGAACTCTTTCGAAAATGAGATATTCAATTACAAAAAAGGATAACAAACCGGCACACAGGACAATGTTTGCTGAAGAGTTGTCTCCAAAGGTAGAAATGTGGTGGGCAGTAATGCTCAATACATTAAGCTCCAGCATTATAGCTCCATAAAGATATAGCCACATTTTCATGTCGACTCTCCCGCTCCACGTCTGTATATTTTCAGCTCTTCCGAAAAACAGATCGGCGGGAAAGGATTTTCTTACCGGAGGATAACGCAATACAACTGTCAGAGAAAAGATTATGCCAAAGATAAAAGCACCTGCCAGGCTGTACCACCGGTGGGTGTAAAGAAAATCATAAGGAACAATTTTGAAATGCCCCAGTATGAACCACAGCAATATTACAACCATTAATACAAAGATGCCGTTGATATGATATTTCATTTTCTCTGCAGAACCTGGTCTGGTAATATACCCGGTGATCCATCTTCCGGGAAGAAGTGCATTCAGAATATAGACCAGGGCGGCAATAAAAATTGGGGCAAGAAATCCGGATACTTTGTCCATGTTAAAAATTTACAAATAAATAATTGATTATCTCTGGCCGGTTTCTCTTACAAATTGAGAATCAGCGGTTATTTCATCGAAGGACCATGGGAACATTCCCACAATAACTCCGTCGGATGGCTTAATATTTGAGAAGGCGTATTGAAATGCATTTTTTACTGTTTCCTGGCTTGAGCAAAGTCTGCCGGCACCAAGTATCTTAAATGCCAGACAGGGTTGTTTAACCTGCCGGATCACGCTTGTCATGACAACCGGGTCGTTTTTGTAAAATATATAACTGCCGGTGGGAAGGGTTGGCATGGATTCTTCAATATTTTGCTTACGTGTAAGGTAATAGAAGCAGGTCATGAAGAAATCCACCTCCCATCCCTTATCAGCGATTTGTTTGATAACATCCGGATTATGGGCGGATACACCTGCAAGAAGGCCTGTATCCTTTACTGCTTTTACGTAATCATGTACGATCATTGAATCGCCTTCAGAGAACAGGCGGTCAGTTACACCACCATGATGAACAATTGCTATCGGGCTGGCTGTGTTTATTATATCTTTGATTTTCAAGCGGTCGGAACTGAGACTGATAAAGTTCATTTTTGAGCCACGGTCACGTAACGGCTTTAAATATTCTATTCTGGCCGATCCCTGATGGGTGTTGATCCCTGACTTTTCGCAGTTAAGAAGGAATTGGACTGTATTATCGGTTGTAAAGTATTCCTTCATCTGCCTGTCGGTATGAGAACCCAGATAGGAATATCCTGATATACGGATTGGAGCCGGCTATCAGCCTGCTGATCCGGTGAGGACCCAGACTTATCATTGGCATTTGTGGTTCCGGCTGAATAACACCATCTGTCCCGTATTCCGGTATTACACCTGAAATTTTCGGAATTCCTGCGAGTCCTATTGCAGCTGCTGCGGAGATCATAGAAATGAATTCCCTCCGGCCGGTGGTATGTGTCTTGCTCTTAATCATACTGTCAGGTATTAAAATATAAAGATACAAAACTGATAATTCAGAATTTGTATTTGAGTGTATAGATTAATGTTATTTCTGCTTTAGATAAAAAACTACGTATTAAAATACGGTTTTAAAACCGTATTTTAATACGTAGTTTTCAAATAAAAGGTTTCTAAGTGCTCCGATAAGGCTAAGGAGAATTATAACCCTTCCCCCTCAATCCCCCTTCCCTTAAGACCAAGGGAAGTGGAGAACTAAAGATGTGCCTTTAGAGGACCCCGTTCCCCTTAGCCTTAAGGGGAAGGGTCGGGGAAGGGATTATATACTAATTAAGGGGAAGGGTCGGGGAAGGGATTATATACTAATTAAGGGGAAGGGCTTTGGATGGGGTTATAACCTAAGTAAGGGGATAGTGTTATAACTTAAATAAGGGGGAAGGGCCGGGGATATGGTTGTAAACATTCTCCCCCTCTCCTTATCTCCCCCTCTCCTTTTCACCCCTTCTCCCCCTCCTTCTTCTACGGATGCACATATTTCCCCCTGTAATCTCTCCTGAGCAATTTAGCAGCCTCCGGATTTCCGATTATCTCTTTCTTCCCTTCGTCCCATTTTACTTCTGATCCGGTATAGTATGATATCATTGCCAGCTGGACGGTTGCAGTTGATCTGAAGGCATCTTCGGGATCGCAGGAAATGAGGTTTTTATCTTTTTTTCTGACTGCATTAAGGAAATTTTCGACATGGTTTTCCTGCATTGTCGGAGTGGGAATTGAAATATCTTCCCTTTTGGCATCTTTTCCGGTCGGGAATATAACAACCTTTGAATCTTCTGCAAAGAGAGTTCCATTTTCACCATAAAAGAATATACCGTTATTAAATTCTCTGTTAACATCTCCATTCCCCCAGAGCCTGTGCTGCCAGAGAACCGGTGCTTTCCTGAAAGCCATGTTTGCAGTAAGAGTGTCGGGTGTTGTCATCTGATCTTTGAGCATAAAAAGTCCGCCGGATGTATTGAATTTCACTGGCATGCTTTCGCTCATGATTTTTCTTATAATATCTATATGATGAATTCCCCAGTCTGTCAGGTGTCCGTTTCCATATTCCTTTTCGAGTCTCCACGATTTGTGTCCTATGCTTGGACGGTAATCGAGCTTCGGAGCCGGACCGCACCATTCTTCCCAGTCGAGGGATGCTGGTGGTGGCTGGATCTTTGTATCCTGAGGAACAGGATTATAATGGATCTGAGCCACAATCTGGTGGATATCTCCCAATCTGCCGGTTTCAATAAGCTCTTTTGCTTTCATGAAAGCCTGGCTCTGCCGGCGCTGAAAACCTACCTGGACAATGTTACCTGCTTTTTTCCAGGCATTTACCATTGCAATTCCTTCCATTACATCGTATGCAAGTGGTTTCTCGCAATATATATCCAGACCTTTTTCACAGCCGGCAATGAACTGAAGGGCATGCCAGTGAGGTATTGTTCCAATGAATAATGCTTCAAGTCCTTGAGATCAAGAAGGTCCTGATAGTTTTTAAATGTTTTTGGCCGTGTTCCCTGAAGCTTTTCAATTTCATCGGCACTGGTATTAAGATGTTCGCAGTCGACGTCGCAAATGCCAATGATCTCCACACCTCCGGATTTCAGAGCAGCAGTTGTAATCACCATTCCATACCATCCTGCGCCAATAAGGCCGATTTTAAGCTTCCTGTTTTCCTGCATTTGCGGGATATAGAGTGAGGATGCAATTCCGGCCGAACCAGCTGCAGTGACTTTAATGAAGTTTCTTCTTTTCATGAGTATGATGTTTATAAGATTACCTGTTGAATTCTATTTGCTAAATTATGTTTTTTTTGAGATTTTTTAACCATGGAGTTTTTCACGGTGCAAGGCGAAGGATGGTTCACATGCTCTCCCCCTCACCCACTCTCCCCTCTCTCCCTCCATTACCGTGAGGCTATCGAAGTAGGATTTTAACCGGCCTTGTACATCCACCTAATATTTGTATTTTTACGGCATACTATCCGGGATGAAAAAGACAACACTGCTGTTTGCAGATGCCCTTAAGCTGAAGCGTCCCAATGCTTTCAGGTGATGCTGAAACCGGCAGGACCGTCATGCAACCTAAACTGCACATATTGCTATTATCTTGAGAAAAGTAAGCTTTTCTGGCAATCCGAGTTCAAGAATGTCAGATGAGATTCTTGAAGAATTCACAAAACAATATATTGAAGCACATGATATTCCGGTTGTTACTTTTACATGGCAGGGAGGTGAACCTACGCTGATGGGGCTCGATTTTTTCAGGAAAGCTATTGAATTTCAGAAGAAATATTCGGAGGAAAAAGTATTGAGAATGCTTTTCAGACAAACGGCACACGTCTGAATGATGAATGGTGTGTGTTTTTACGGAAAATAATATGCTTGTTGGCATCTCAATAGATGGCCCGGAGCATAATCATGATCATTACCGGCTCAAAATCCGGAGGGCCTACCTTTAAAAGGGTCATGAAGGGAATAGAGTTGCTTCATAAGCATAAGGTTGAATTCAATACTCTGAGCGTTGTAAATGATTATAATGTGTCGATTGCAACCGAAACATACAGGTTCCTGAAACAGATCGGAAGTGGTTTTATACAGTTTCTTCCTGTTGTGGAGAGGATCTCTGAAGCCAGAAGAACAGGACTGAACCTTGTTGCGCCGGTACATGGCGAAGCGAAACTGCACCGTGGTCGTTGATGCTAAGGATTTCGGAAAATTCCTTATCACAATTTTCAATGAATGGGTCAGGAATGATGTGGCCAGGTATTATGTACAGATATTTGATACAACACTGGCCAATTATGTTGGTGAGAATGCCAGGAATATGTGTTTTCAATGAAACCTGCGGAGATGCCATGGTTATGGAACATAACGGGGATCTTTATTCATGCGATCATTTTGTTTATCCCGAATATTTTCTTGGAAACATTACTGAGACACCACTGATCGACCTGGTAAAGTCGCAGCGCCAGTTTGATTTCGGAATTGACAAGAGAAATAAGTTACCAGGATATTGTCTCAGGTGTGATGTCCGGTATGCCTGTCACGGCGAATGTCCAAAGCACAGGTTTCTGAGAACTCCTGACGGACAGCCGGGATTGAATTATCTTTGCGAGGGATATAAGATTATTCTTCAAACATGTTGAGCCGTACATGGATTTCATGGCAAGAGAGCTGAAAGCGAAGCGAGCACCGGCAAATGTGATGAACTGGATCAGGAACAAGGAAAACCAGGTTGTCAGACAGGTCAGGCCGGAAAGGAATGATCCCTGCCCATGCGGGAGCGGGAAGAAATTCAAGAATTGCTGTGCAAACAAACCTCCATGGTCAGGACTCAACTGACTTTTCAGCCAGCCCTAACAATCTATTATCCTACATGATCCGGGTTGTGACCCGGGATTGAGAGTATAAGCACCCAATCGTTACCCGGTTCAGCTTCCCCGGGGGGATTAAAAGCAGCTATACCTTTATTATTATATATATCTCCAGGAGTCGAAAGGCCTGTACGCGGATCATACCAGGAAGAATTATATTTTCCTTCAGGAAGTTTTTCCATGTCAAGGGAGAAGTTCCGTCCTGTCCAGGTGTATGCAAACAGATAATCCGCCACGGGTGATCGCAACATAGTCTATTTTTCACCCTGAGGTTCTGCAAGCAGATCGTTTGAGGGTACTCTGTCGAAGTAGGACTTTGAAACCATCAGGTTTCTGAGATGCTCCATCTGGATCGCACCATGGGCATTAATTGCGGTATTCCAGTATTGCTTTGCCCCGTAACCCGGGTTATTGTCAGTGGTTTCGTAAAATTGCATAATGGAGCTGTGCCCGTATGTAAAACCGCAACATCCTGCAAAAACTGACCAGTACGCATATCTCCTTATATCCATATCGGTCCAGTAAGGCTGCGTGGTGTCGTGAAGGCCCTGGGGAATGCCCTCATATGAGGGTTCACCATCAAGTGTCGGCTTTACCGGCTTCTTCGAATAATCAAGAGAAGCATATCTCCAGTTATCTTCACCATATGCCAGGCCTGTTGTATCCTGATCGTATCTCCTATGACCTGACTGAAACATGTTAAAGTCGAGCCACGGTTCATTATGGAACCATGCTGAAGATTGGGTTCTTCCAAACGGATGAAATGTAATAAGCTGGCCGGACTATTTTTTGATAGCCGAACCAAGGGCATTCCAGACAGCAGTTGAATCATCGCCTCTTACATCGCCGCCATTGAGCGGACAGTTAATGTTGGGTTTGTTCTTATACCTGGCTGTAATTCATTCACCATATCTTTCTGCCGTTCGGTTGCAGATATTTCCCTGCCCGGACGTTTGAACCCCATACAGGTACAAGCGCCATATAAATGCCTTTTGATGATGCAACATCTATTACCCGAATCGGCATGATCCCAGAAATCATACTGCAGCGGATCATCAAATGAGCTGCCCGGTGTGATGAGCGGCTTATCCACCGATGGGTCAAAATTGCGGAGTCCTCATAGGCATTCACAGCATTTCTGACATCATGCAATACCATCACCTGGATCACATTGAATCCCTGAAGACGCCTTGTCTCCAGATAGTTCTCAGTCTCCTCACGGGTGAGCTTCATGAAAAGGAGCCAGCCGGGGATTCCCAGCTGAGAAAAAGGGATCATTACTTTCTGTGGCAAGGAACCGTGATTCTCCGAGACTTTAAGCCGGGGAGTCAGATTGTTTTCCTTGTTCGTGTTGCACGAACTAAACAGGAAAACGATCAGAGGAAGTAACAGGTATCTCTTTTTCAATTGTATCAGATTAATCTGATAAATATAATGAATTATCGGTAAAGCTGTTTGGGGAAGCGCTAAACAGGAGTGAATATCAATGTCAATAAAACATACACAATACTGTATAGAATTTAGACAATAATAATTAATTAAAATTAGCTATAGATTGATAATAAGATATATATAATTATGGCATGTTTTTGGCTTATATATTAAAAAAGTAAAAACAAATGATGAGAATCCCTCTGATAATTGCATTGTTATTTATTTTATGTTTTAATAAGGCGGGTGCCCAGGATAAGCAATGGACACTTGAGGATTGCATTACTTGATGCCGTAACAAATAATCTGGATCTTAAGCGGCAGATGCTTCAGACAGAGAATGCAGAAATGAATTTCCTTAAAATCGAAAATGGATGTTTTACCTTCTCTCAATTTCGGATCTGATGCAAATCTTGGTTTCGGCCGATCCATCGACCCTGTGACGGACCTTATAACCTTTAAGCAGAATATCAGTAATTCTTATTTTTTAAATTCAAATTTTCAGCTCTTTACCGGGTTTAATGCCCTTAATACAATAGCTGCAAATAAATTCATGCTAAGGGCCGGAATTGAAGCGGAGAAAAATGAAACATATACCGTTGTGGAGATACTCTGGCAATATTACCAGGTTCTGTATGCAAAGGGCCTTGAGGATGTCGCCCGGCAGCAGCTTGAGCTATCTGAATAATAGCATTTTAGGATAGTGAGGATGGTTGAGACGGGAAAAGAAGCAATGTCGCGGCAGATGGAAATAGAGAGCCAGGTCTCGGCGCGACAAGCTCGATTTTACAATCGCTAAAAATTCTGCAAACCAGGCTCTTACAACCCTGAGGCAGATGCTTCAGCTTGATCCCGGAACTGCTTTCTAGATATCCCTGCCCGATCCTGACAATATCCTGTTGATGGAAAACAATTTTAAAACCGACAGTGTTTTCAGAATAGCCGCTCAGACATTGCCAAGACTGAGATCGATTGAATATGAGCTGCGGGCTGCTGAAAAGCAGATATCCGCAGCAAG
>CAVOWZ010000013.1:0-72545 GCA_963700275.1 uncultured Bacteroidales bacterium
CACCTCCTCGCTAGTCTCGTTGGTCTGCCGTGGAGTTTGTTCTTGGATACTCTGATGCGGCCCTTCTTGAGGCCCTGACGGGCCCGCAGTCGTTCGACGATCCGCTCGTCCGAAAGCGCGGCTTCATACAAGTCGTTGACGGCGATCCATCTCGGTTGGACCTCCCGCCTTGCTGTCTGCCCCTCTACTTGCCGAACGGACAAGGAGCGAAAGCCTCTGGGGCCGATTTCGAGAGCCGCCTCCGCCGCATGACGATGCTGGACGCGGTCCGCCGCTCAGGCATTCGCGACCTAGTGATTGTCACGGCTGGTGAGCAGCCCGTACCTAAGGACCTTGAGGAGCTTTGGGCATCGGGGTTCCGGCCTTTCATCACCTTCCTGCTACACGATGACACCGGCGAGTCTCGCGTCAGCAAGTGGTTCGACGAACGTGAGGGCGCCCCGGTCATCCAGACCCTCACGCACCCCCTGCCCGGGAGCATCGCGGACATCGTTGCCCGATTCCAGACGACCTATCCGGATGACCGCCATCTCGTCCGCGTTCGTGACGCAACAGGCAGGCTGCACACAATCGACGTGTCTGATGTTGATGAGCCCGAACGGCCAGTTCTTCAGAACTACAGCCTCGTCGAAGAGCGCGACGTGCTGCCGTTGACGGAGGCCGAACTGCATGAAGAGGAGTTCATCGAGTTCTTCCGCAATCCGGAGTCGTCGTGGCGCCCCTACGCCGCTGGCGTCCCATGGATGCGAGACAGCAGCACGCTGCCGCAGCTTCGCAAGGTACTGAGGGCGCTCGATGCGGAAGGAGCTGACGAGAACCGCGTTGCCTACATCAGGGCAGAAGCAGGTGCCGGGCGGTACCTCAACGCTGGCGTGTACGCTAGCGCACAAGTGCGCGGGCGATGGTTATCCGGTCCTCGTGGCGAAGTCCTTCCCATTTGTGCCGGATCCTCTGCCGATCGCAAATGACCTGGAACGCGCTGCAATTCGAGGATTGCCAACGCACGCACCGGCGACCCGTCCAAGACGCCGACGCCGGAGCCTCGGCCGACGTCTGGCAAGTCCGTGCAGCGACGCTACGAGGTTCCGTGGCTCATTGTGTTCGATACCCTCCATTGGCAGCATCGAGAAGCGGACTTGCTGCGCTTCTGGCGCGAGTTGCAGAAGGCCGGCCGTCCTGTCTGCGTTCTAGTAGTCACGGACGCAATGATGCCGCTCGCGTTCTACAACGCGGCGATCTTCAGGGAACTCGCCATTCTGGACCATGCGATCCAACTGCCAGAAGCAGTGGAGCTTGGTCGGCACCTCAATCGGTTCCTGAAGGAATACCCAAAGGCCAGGAGGGACTCCGAGTGGGAACGCTTCCATAGCGAGCACAACGTTCAGTATCTGGAGGGACTGGCCGCATTCTGGGGTGACGTTATCCTTCTGGCTCCAGGGCACGTACGACCTCTCGGAGTCTATTCAGCAATGGATGTTTCGAGCCTTCCTCGAACTCGTCACAGACCGGGAGATGCGACGGGCGCTCTTACAGATCGCAGCACTGAGTGCGGAGCGGCAACCCTTGCCAGAGTCCGTGCTTCCGTCGTCAGGCGGCGCATGGCCAATGGCGCAGCTCCTCGATGACTGCCGGAAGAACCTAGCGTCGCTTGGCTTGGTGCGAGTCGCCGTAGACGGGCACAAATACTGGGGACTCATCCATGATGTTCTCGGCCGGCTACTCTTGAATGCAGTCTTTCACGACTTCACGCTACGCGACTCGCTTGGCTTTGGGGTAGCGAAGACACCGGAGCACTTTCGACTTCTTGTCCTGTCGGAGATTGCCACTAATCCCGCCCTCGGAACGAGCACTGAGGCCGCTCGGTGAAGACTTCGCCGCCTCGATACTCAAGATAGACCCGGATCACGGTTGGGCCACATTCGCTACGACGTGGCGCGAAGTGTTGGTAGTACTGACGGCATGCCGCAAGCTCGCCGCGGAACACAAGTCGGTTGTTTCGGCATCACACGGCGGTGTTCTCGGCAGCATCGGCGGCACGAAGATAGTCGTGTGTTCGACATTTCAACTGCGGATTGTTCAGCCTGCTCAACCGAGCAATCGCCGATATTCGCTATGCCCTTGAGATACCCATTTCACTGGGCGACGAATCGGACTTGAATCTGTACAACTCCCTCGCAAACGTGTACTTCGACTTGCTGCGCGTAGAAGCCGCAGAGGGGGCCTCAAAGGAACGACTTGACGAGCTAAGGGCTTTGGGAAGCGAGGCAACCCAGCGAGCCTATCTGGACTCCAGCCCGTTCGTCATCGAAACCTACGTGAAGGACCTGTTGCATCGAGCCGAGGCCGGGTTTGAGCGAAGGACCGAATTCATAGTAGAGGCTCTGGGAGTGCTGTTCGGCCCTGGCGAACGGGAATCCTCGGTGAGGGTCCCCGTGCTGGGCACGCTCGCAGACCGGGCTCTGAGCCTCCTGTTCGCGGCCGAGGTCGATACAAGACCTTCGGCGGTCGCAGGTCCAGTAGGCGCGCTGTGCGAAGCGTGGCGCGCTCTAGCCAGGGCGCGCGATGATTGCGGCAGCTTCAGCCTCGACCTGGTCACGCCGTCCATGGCGACGGAGGCGCTTGCCGCACTGGAACGGCCGGAAGTCGGCGGAAACATGCTCGTGTTGAGGCTGAGGTTCGACCTCCTAGCGGTCGCAAGACCGTTTGCGTTTGGTGAGCAAGTGGAGGTCATGGAGCAACTTCAGGCGACACTTAACCGCCTCCCAGCACAGTCGAGACTCGAGGACGCTATTTTGCTCTATCAGGTCGAGCGAGCACAGGAAGGCGACCGGGTGTTTAGGGAACTGCGCAAGCTCTGGAAGGAAACTAAGCGTTCCTACATGTCCCAGAGCGATTGCGATGGCTACGGTCCAGCGACCCGAGTGTCTTGCAGGTGGTTCACGCCGTAGTCAGTTCGGATTCCGGATACCGCACGATGGCGCGGGTGCGCGAGTTCGGACTGAGCAACGTCCCGTTCCGGCCTGAAGAGCACGGACTGCGGGAACCAAGACCCGGACTGCATTCGCCGCTCATATCTCCTTTGGCCACAACGGACCGTTGCTGCGGCCACTGACGGCTCGTCCGGCGTAGGCGATGCGGCCATGCCTCGCCTAGACGATCCGGTTACAACTTAACCGACCCGCCGCCAAAGGGTGGCAGCTAGGCGCACGAACCGCCAGTTGAGGGTGTCTCCGACTATAACGTGATCGCGCTCGCCTCGCGGTGTGAACGTGAGCAGAGTGGGATGGCATTGACCGGCGCCGACCTAACCGTGGTTGCCGCCGGAATCGGCGATGATGGGGGCACCTACGGCGTCTTGCGGGAGTTGATCGGCCTCAGAAGCGTAGGGTCGACGTGCTGACCTCTGCCCGGCAGACCCGCCTATCGGTTCGCGGCTCTGCTGGACAATGACAATGCCGGAAGAGAGGCCATACGGGACGCATGCGGCTGGACCGAGCATTCACGAATACAAATACATTTTCCGAGTCCGCCCGGTAATGAGGCCTTACACGAATCTTGACCCGATGAGTCTTGCACGGCGAGTTGACGCTGACAACCAGGAATGCCTGGGGCTCGATTGGGAAACTCCAGGACATGCTGGCTAACGACTTCGTCGGGGCGTTCCTTCAAGAATACCCCATTGAGGTCAGGCAGAGAACCGCAGGGCAGTTCGTCCATCGGGACTTCCGAAGAGGACGACAAGAGCCGGCTGCATCGCTTCGTTTCCCTAAACGCCGTTCGCTCTGACCTGATTGCCGTCGTTTCGATGCTGAAGGCAGTCCGCTCATACCTGGCGCTTCCTGACTGTGGAATCAAGCCGGCCTGATTGTGTCTGGGCCGTGAAGGTCGGTCAAAACGGGCAATCTGAGACAGGAAGCCGGCTGTCCGCGCTAGATCGAAGCTCGGCTGGATCGATCGTGAAAGCGTGTCGGTTGATCGCTCATTTGACCTCGACGCCAATCACCAACGGCGCAGTCGTCCCTCTGCCTGTACGAACAGCGTGTGTGGCCCCAGCGGCAGTCCCCGCAGGTTCTGCTCGCACCGACAGTTGCGCGACGAATGCCCGCAACTCGACCGGGACGATACGGGAGTAGAGCAGGCGTCCGTCGGAGGTGGCCAGATCTTCAGCTGTACTCCCCAGCTCTGACCCCACCGGCAGCAAGAGCGTCAGGTTCACCTTCGCGCGCGGGAGCACGAGCGGAGGGAGGTTCCTGTGGCGTGTCACTGCGCGTGACACCGTACTTGCGAAGGTCGAACTATACAGCAACCGGCTCGGCGTCGACCACGATCTGCTCGGGTCCGGAGTTGCGCCGGGCTGCCGATTCCCGTAGACCAGCCACGCCACGAGTCCCGCGGCCACGACCAAGACTGCCGCGGCCGCGGCCGGCCACCAGGACGTGACACTCGCCGCTCATCCGCCGGCCGGATTCCTTCCGCCTGCTGAATCGCCCGCATCTCGCGATAGCACGGTGAGCACTTCGACACGTGCTCGCCGATGGGATCGCCTACCGGCACCGGCCGTCGCGCGAGCGCGATCAATGCCTCTCTGGGCGGGCAGCCCTCGCGTGTCGGGTTGGGATTCGCGCCGCCGAGCAGCAGGTCGACTTCGATCACGGCCTTGAACCCGGGCTCGGCGTCTCGTCGGCGCGTCATTCGCCATCTGGCGTCTCGGGAGCGGGCTCCCCGCCGGACGGCCGGCGCGGGTCACTGATTGCGGGCCGCCCCATCGGCTTGTTGAATCTTCGCTTCCTGTCGACTCCTGAGCGCGGCTCGGATTCTCTTGTCCTTCGCCCGAGAGAATAACGTATCCACGGCCGCCGCTGACGAGCCGCGGTGCTTGGCGATCTCCTCGCTCGAGTAGCCCGCGGCCTTCCACGTCACGACGAACCGCTCATCGGGCGTGAGTTGCTCCATGACCTCCGCGAGCAGGATCTCCTGCTCGATCTGCCCGGGGTGCCGACCGATGCCTCCAGCGTGCCGAGCACGGCCTCGCTGTGTTCGGGCGACAACGATCCCTCGGTGACCCGATTGGCGGCCTCGACGGAACCATGTGGCGATGGAGTGACGGAGCGCACTTCCACGCGTAGTGTGGATGTTGTTGACGGGACCCGACCGACGCTCGCGCTCCGCGATGCGTCGCGCGGCCTCGTCGACGACCTCCGCGCAGACCAAGTCGTCCCGGAGCGCCGGGTACTCTGCTGGAAGTGCGGTAGCAACCGCGTGAGAGCAATCTCGATGCGAGGCGCAACGGGATCGCCACGACCGTCGACCAGCTTGGGATTGGGCACGTCCTCCATGACTCCCCCTGAACACGACCACCGCACGCGAGATGCGCGGGTGTGGGGTCACGACGCCAGTCCACCAAGTTCGCCGGCGGGGAGATACGGCGCAGTAAGTTTCGGTCCCACCTGGCGTCTATATCGACAGGGAACGCCGGACGCGCGTTGCGTCACATGGAACCGAAGTCACGGAGCGTTGTGTCAGGGCAGCGTGCCGGCTGGCGCGCAACCTCGTTGCTGTGTCGCTCACATCTTCGCCGCAGTCCCAGGCCCTGTCAACGTCCACGAGTGACCGATCACTCGTGAGGCGCAATGTCCGGGGATAACACCTCGGAGCCGTGATCGTCGCGCCCATCATCGGCCTTGTCCCGCTCGCGTGTGCGCTGCCGGCGGCGTCTCTGCACGTCGCCGGCAGCACGCGCGACGACATCGGCCCGCGTGTGCCCGATGTCGAGCCACCCCGTCTTCGGAGGTGCCCCATGCCCGTGTGGTCCCGTCTGTCGTTGACTCGGCGAGCGCGCGTGATGGTCGTCACGCTAATCGTGCTCGCGGCCCCGTCGCTGGCGTTCGCGCAGCAGTCCCCCTGGGAACGCGCGGCCGCCAACCTCGAAGCCACCTTCACCGGTCCGCTGGCGCGCTCGCTCGCCCTCGTGGCGATCGTCATCGGCGGCCTGCTCTTCATGTTCGGGGAGGGCGGTGCCAAGCGCCAGATCTCCGGCATCGTGTTCGGCGGCGGTCTCGCGCTGTTCGCGGCCCAGTTCCTCGCCTGGCTCTTCTGAGTCCGACCATGGCTGCCCCCGACGAGACGAGGACTGGACCTAGAGGCTTATCGCCCGGTCTACAAGGCGCTGCACCGGCCGCTGACGATCTGCGGCGTCGATCGCCGGCTGTTCTTCCTGGCCCTGTTGCTCGGCGCGGCGACGTTCAACCTCTTCTACTCGTTCCTTGCGGGCCTGCTGATGTTCGTTGCGCTCTACGGATTCGCACTCTGGGCGACGTGGCGCGATCCGGAGATGCTCCGGATCTGGCACCTCACCATGGACACGCTTGCCGACTGCATGGAGCGCCAAAACAACCGCTGCGCCCTAACGGGCTGGGACATCCACTTCCCCGACCTCCGTGAACAGGGCGTGGGGCACGCCTCCATCGACCGCATCAACAACGCGGGCGACTACACGGCCGACAACATCCAGCTGCTGGACCAACGCATCAACATGATGAATTGGGAGGATCATGGACCAATACGGGTGGAGTATTTGTCCCGGGATCAAGTACTGTGATCTTCAATGGTTCTGATGACCAGCTGATCACCCGAACCGGTGGCGAAACATTTCATAACCTGATAGTCGAAAACTCTGGTGCACTGCTGCTTAAGAGACTTGCAATCGGTAATAATGTGACTGTCCTGGGTACACTTACAATATCACTGGGAAATATTGATGCGGGAACATACCTTCTTTATCTTTCCAATCCTCTTGCATCAGCGCTGAACTATACTTCCACTACCTATAGCAGGATATTCGGAAGATTTGAAAGAGGTATCAGCCAGGCGGCAACGTATCTCTTCCCGCTTGGTACCCCTTCCTTCTACAATCCTCTGAATCTAAAAACAAATGATGTCCCTGTTGCCGGATCGGTGGTCTCACAATATTTCAGTCTTGATCCGGGAAATACAGGACTTCCGATACCTGATCCTCCGGTCGAGATTCATGACAGATATCCTGACGGATACTGGAATCTTACCGCGAATAACTATTTTTCATCTGCCGATTTCAGTATAAGTCTCGATGCAGCCGGTTTCGCCGATACTATCAGGGATGTGACACGTGTCATAAAACGTACGGATGGAGGGAACTGGACTGTTGACGGAACTCACAGTGATGCGGTCGGCACGGTTGTGAACAGAGAAAATCTCAACGGAGATATTTCTTCATCAGGCACACAGTTTGCACTTGGACGGATAAGGCCGCTGATAACAAGACAACCCAGGGATACTACGGTTTGCGAAAACACAAATCCATTCTTTAAGGTTGTTGCAGAAGGTGCAGAAAAACTCAAATTTACCTGGTATAAAGAACCGGGCATACTGATAGAAAATGGTACTCATTACAGCGGCGCCAGAACATCAACTCTTACAATAATTGGTGCCGTGTTGAGTGATGCCGGAGAGTATTACTGTATTGTCACCGACAGGTACCGGAACTCGACAAGAAGCAATAATGCCACACTTGTTGTAATGAAAATTCCCGAGGCAAAGGTTGCTCCGGAAGAACAGCCTGATGAATGCTCAAATATTGCTTTTGAAGATATAGTCCTCGGTTTAAACTACTGGGATCCGGGCACTACTTTTGTATGGGAACGTGATAATCCCTTAGGAATAACAACAGCTATATCATTA
The DNA here is from genome assembly GCA_963700275.1 of uncultured Bacteroidales bacterium. Taxonomy (GTDB): domain Bacteria; phylum Bacteroidota; class Bacteroidia; order Bacteroidales; family VadinHA17; genus LD21. The sequence goes on from CAVOWZ010000013.1 coordinate 7,717, forward strand.
ACCGGCTCGGCGAACAATATCGGTGATGCACTATCCGGTTCATTCATAAATACTTCCAATGCTCCTGTAAAAATTACATTTCTTATTACTCCTATAGGACCTGAGCCAACAAGATGTGTGGGAGAGCCTGTAATGGCAGTTGTAATTGTAAATCCCACCCCGCGTGTTATCCCTATTAACGCCCTGCCTGTAATATGCTCCGGTGGGACGACATCGATAAAACTCACCACACCTTCAACAATGACAAAAGGGAGCATTGTTTTCGACTATACCGTTGCCTTTGAAGGACAAGCGGGGGATATTGCAGGAGACAATGCACCGGGAACAGCATATCCGGAAAATACTTTCAATAAGGTTTATACAAATAACTCTGACACAATATTATCAGTGTTTTATACTATCACTCCCAGGAACTACGGCCTAGGTTGTGTTTATGACAGCATAAGAATACCTGAAGTAAAGGTACATCCGCTTCCTCTGCAGGACATGTATATTTCAACTCCTTTTACCTGTGCGGGAGGATTGAACGGAGTGATTACGGCAGTTCTGGCGAAGGGATCAAAACCCGATGTTCTGAACTGGACTGACCGGCCATGGGTTGGCGATACAACTTATACAACAACTGCCAATACTGTCCTGCAGCCAATAAGGTTTGCCGGAGAGTATAATCTGGAAGTGAAGGACAACTTTGGCTGTTCAAATAGTATTGAACATCTTGAAGTTCTGGGGACAATATTTATGACCAACTTTTATGTAAATGAAATTACAGGGTTCGGAACAACGTGCAATGGTGCAGATGACGGAGAAATATGGCTATGGGAATCCGGATCATCCACAGCTAAAGCACCGTTTGAATACTGGCTTGTGTTTAATGAAGAAGATACGATCCGCTCAGGCATCATTTCTGGAAAGAATATCTATACTTTCGAGAATAACCTGCCCGCCGGTGATTATAAACTTATCATCAAAGATGCCAATGGTTGTTATAACCGGAGTTTCCCAACGGCCAGTGTTACAGAACCTCCTGTGATAGAGGTCACATTCGCAGAATCTGATTACAACGGATTTAACATAAAGTGCAAAGGGTATGACGATGGTTCTGTGTGGACAACTTCGGTATCGGGAGGTAACGGAGGTCCGTTCAGCTATCTGTGGACAACCGATGGAGGTAATATCCCGGGACCAGCCAATACAAACAGACTGGATAATATCCCGGCTGGAATATATTATCTGACTACAACTGACAAGATAGGTTGTGAGAGAAGAGATACAATTGTTATAGAAGAACCCGATGGTATGACACTCGATAACTCTGAACTGTCGTGGAGCCCTGATAACACATATAATATTTCATGTAACGGAGGTAACGACGGCACAATTGATCTTACAATTTCCGGAGGTGCAAAACCTTATAGTTACCTGTGGACAAATACTGCATCCTGGTCTGCAACAACTGAAGACATAAAAGACCTTATTACAGGAACTTATGTCTGCAAGGTTACCGACAGCAACGGGTGCGAACTTAAGATACCGCCGCTTTCCGTTTATCCGGCATTCACTCTGACTGAACCGTCGGCAATCTTCTTTCATGCCATAACTTCGACTTCCGCTGACGGATCTTACAACATCAACTGCAACGACAGTACAGGCTGGGTTGATCTGAATGTTACAGGTGGAAGCGGCGGATCTTATGTTATTACCTGGAGCACGCAAAACGGTGCCGGTATTGTCCCGGGCGAAGGCGATCAGCCTGCCCTTAAGGCCGGTACTTATTTTGTTAATGTTAAGGATGCAAATAACTGTGAAAAGGACACGGTTATTGTCCTTACACAACCTGGTCCGGTCACAGCATCTCTGGTCCCGACCCATATCACCTGTCAGCCTGCCGGCTTCGCCAACGGATCAATAGATCTTACTGCAGGCGGAGGGATTGCTCCTTATGGAAGCTGGAACTGGTCCAACGGGGCGGCTACTGAAGATTTAATAGGACTGAGTGAGGGTTATTACAGGATCACTTTCACTGATGCCAACGGCTGTCCCCATACTGATTCGGTGAGAATCAATCTCCCTGATCCAATAACCTTTATGCCGCTAATCTCTGATTATAATGGCTACAATGTCACATGTAATGGTAAATCCGACGGCTGGATAAACATTGGCATGAACAGCGGACTTGCACCATATATTTATGAATGGGGAAAAGTTGACGGAGGATTTTCTGATAACCGGGAATCGGTTACCGGTCTCAGCAGCGGATATTATATTCTGAAAGTCACGGATGCCAATATGTGCACGACAACTGATACTATGGAAGTACGTGAACCTGGTGTGTTTGGCATCAATATATTGAAATCATCAAGCATCGCGGGCGGATTTAATATCAATTGTGCGGGCGACAGTACCGGATCTGTTGAGATTGAAACGCTTAACCAGGCAGGATCGGTTACTTACCTGTGGTCGGACGGTGCAACAACTGCGGCAAGGACTAATATCCCTCAGGGAGAATACAGAATTTATGTTGAAGATGCCAACGGATGCCGGATTGATTCGCTGTTTACTCTCACCGCACCCGATACAATGAAGCTGAGCTTTGAAGTAATCCAGCCCTGGTGCCCCGATAAACCTGACGGGGAAATACATCTTACGGTGACCGGCGGAGTTGTGGGAACCGACTATTCATACCTGTGGTCAGACGGCTCAGCTGGCAGAGATATTCTGGAGATTGTTGAAGGTAATTTTGTTGTTACCGTAACTGACCTGAACGAATGTACGCTTAAGGATTCTGTTAATGTCAGGCCGCAGAATGAGACATGTCTGATAATACCCAATGCATTTTCACCGAATGGAGACCTGATCAATGATTTGTGGAACATAGGTCTTATTGAGCTTTATCCTGAAGCAGAGATAAAGGTCTTTAACAGGTGGGGCGGTACTGTATGGAGATCGGAAAAGGGATATCCGCATCCATGGGATGGAAGAAGTAACGGATCCCGTCTGCCCATTGATTCGTATCATTATATAATTGACCTGGGGCTGAAGAGAAAACCGATTATTGGGAATGTAACTATTGTAAGATGATCATAGGATAATTTTAAGGAGTTTGAAGAAGCCGCTATTCATATTATTTTTCCTGTTTGTGCTCAGGTTTACTGTTTCCGGGCAGCAGTTGCCTATATTCAGTCAGTATCTTTATAACAAATTCCTTATAAACCCTGCAGTTGCCGGCAGTGACGGTTATACAAGCTGGAATCTTACTGCCAGGGAGCAATGGGTGGGTTATAAGGGAGCCCCGCGAACATTTTCCTTCAGCGGTCAGACCCGGCTCCTGAAGAGGAGCTACATACTGAAGGAGTCAAGTGCGAGAAGGCAGGTTTACAGGCCGAAATCGGATGGGAAAGTAGGATTTGGAGGTTACGTTTTCAGTGACAGGAACGGGCTTATCACAAGAACAGGATTACAGGCTTCCTATGCCTATCACATGTGGATCAGGAACAGTACCCAGCTCTCATTCGGACTTTCGTTTACAGGATATCATTATAAGATTGATGAATCGCAGATAAATTTTGAAGATCCTGATGAACCCTGGCTCAATAACGAACTTCGCCGGGGGATTTTTGTCCCTGATGCCGCTTTCGGATTATATCTTCTGAATTCCAAATATAATGTGGGTTTTTCTACCCAGCAACTTTTCGAGGGTTCGGCAAAAATCGGCAGCGAAGCTTACAAATATTTCAGGATGGACAGGCATTACTATTTGTTCGGGTCATACTATTTCGATGTTAATTCTCTGACAGAACTGGAGCCATCTGTTTTGTTCATGATGTCGGAACAATTCAGACCGCTTGCTGATATCGGACTTACATATATATATAACAAGGGGTTCTGGGCAGGACTTGCTTACCGTACAAGCGGTGCTGTCATCGCTAATGCGGGAGTTAAATACACAAATATATTTATAGGATATGCATTCGATTTTACCCTTCAGGAAATACAGCGGATAACCTACGGGACACATGAAATAACACTTGCCATCAAGCTGGGTGACACTGCAAGGAAATACCGATGGCTGGACCGGTATTGATGCCATTTCACTTACTGAGGATATATATCAGGGAACTGGACCTGTTCTTATCAAAAAGGGTAAGTAGTGAAAACCACAATGATTTCAGGATTCCCTCAATGAAATACATCTTTGTCCCTTTGTATTTTTCACTTAGCATTGAAATATAAAATACATCCAGCGGGAGAGAATGTATTTCAATGGGCTTCAGGCCGGCTTTCGCAGAAAACTTCCTGAAAGTATCGCTGTTGAAGTGCCACAGATGTCTGGGTACATCATAAGCTGCCCAGTAAGCTCCGTAGTGAAGGGCATCATAAGATGAGCAGTTTGGCAATGCAGCAACACAGACACCTCCCGGTTTAAGCAGCCGTTTTATCTCATTTGCAAATGCAAAGGGATCATGAAAATGTTCAAGCACATGCCAGAGGGTGATGCAATCGTAACTCTCCTGCCCGAGGGTGCTTATCATATGTGGATCCAGGACTTTCACACCGAATTTTGAAGCTGACCGGTTCCTCGCCTTTTCATTTATCTCGATCCCGGCTGTATCCCATCCTGCATTTTTCATCCCGGCAAGGAAATGTCCGCTTCCGCTTCCTATATCAAGCAATTTTCCGGTGTTCAATCCTGTGACTTTTCTGATGAGTCTGAGCTTTTTCCTGAGCATTATTTTCCTTGAAACGCTGTAGAGGATTCCGGAAATGCCTTTACTGTTGCTGTGAGAGGCATATTCATCCGATTCATAATATTTGCCCGAATTCTCTTCATCAGGGTGATCCTGTGTAAAAATGAATCCGCAGGATGAACATTTATCAAGGTCAAAATCCTCCCTGCTTAAGAAATGATCCCTGCACCGGAGATAATGAAAAATTTCCTCCGAGTTACAGAGCTGGCATGTGCCTGTGATGCACCATGAATTATTGAGTTTTCTTTTTTCTGATAAGTTCATTGGCAATGAATCCGCCGATAAGCAGGATCAGTAATACTGAGCTTGCCAGAGAGACCTTATTCCCGGTTATATATGATTCGGGATTGAACGAGAATTTAATTTCGTGACTACCTGCCGGTGCGGTAACTGCCCTTAGTACATAATTTGCCCTCATATAAGGTATTTCATTACCATCAATATAGCATTTCCAGCCGGCAGGATAATATATCTCGGAAAAGACAATCAGTTTTTCCTTTCCTGCGGAGTACTTATAAATGAGTTCATTGGGCTTGTAGGAGATAAGGCTTATTGTGTCGCCATCCAAAACAGGGTATGATGCCCCGGTAACCTGATCCCGGAATTTTTTATCAATAACCGCCTCTGATGCAGGATTTAAGGAAGAGATGGCCATAATTTCCTCATTGGCATTTTCAACGAGAACCGGTTTTTCCACAAACCAGGCATTTCCCAGGGAGTATGGATTGATGACGGGAGGTGCCTCAGTGTTATAGATGATATATCTTGTATTCAACATATTCAGTGCAGGAGTAGTAGCCAGTGGGGGTATGAGATCTTCAGCCGATTTGGCATTACCTGCTGCACTGATAAAATTATTTATCTCTCCTATCAGGGCCGAATCGATAAGCTCCTGGTATCTTTTAAGTTTTGCTCCGTGATAACCTCCTACTGACTTATGGAAATATGAAGTTGGGGTGTTGTCATTGAAGGTTGAAACTGCCAGGTTCAGTACCCTGTTATAGGATTGGTCTTTAAGTATGAAAGCATCGGCCGGGGTTGGGGCGATTGATTTCTGGATTGCCGAAGGCCTCTCAAACCTGTCGGCATTCAGATACCTTTTATCAACAATCCATAGATCCAGAATAACGAGCAATCCGATTATAATAATTGAATATTCTTTCCGCAGTTTATTATTTAAAAATGCAAGTATTGCTGAGGCTCCTGCCATAATAAATGCAAGAGACCTGATGGCATCATTTCTCAGGAGGTCTTTTCTGTCAGCCACCATTGCGCTTTTAAGCCAGTCGGGGTAGACGGTCTCTCCCTGGTTGAGGAATGAACCGGCAATTCCGGGAATAATGACTGCCAGCAGAAGTATTCCTCCCGTAATCCCAAATGCAATCTTAAGGCCTTTAAGGAGCTCTTTCCTCGATATGGAGGATTCATAGATGTCTCTCAATGCAAGCGCCCCGAGCAGAGGTATGCAGAATTGTGCTATTACAAGTGTCATAGTTACCGCCCTGAACTTATTGTATCCGGGGAAGAAGTCAATAAACAGATTTGTAAAGGGCATGAAATTTTTTCCCCATGCACAGCATGACCGATAGTATCGTTGCAACCAGAAGCCACCATTTTTCCCTTCCCTTCGTTATAATAAGGCCAAGTATGAAAAGAAAAATGATTATCGCTCCCATATAATGCGGACCATCTGTACCCGGCTGGGTTCCCCAGTATTTCAGAACCTGGTTTGAAGCTGATGCCATATTATTCTGCCTTAGTGCTTTAACCGTCTCGGAATCACGGTCGAAGGGCTTGCTCGAACCTCCCTTGTAATCAGGGATCAGAAGGTTCATAGTTTCATCAATCCCGTAACTCCAGTGAACAATATAATCCCTGTCAAGTCCCGATGACATGTTCTTATTCTCAGTTACCAGGTCAGATTTTCCACGCATGGAATATTTGCTGTATTCATAAACTGTGTACAGGTTCCCGAAATTAACACCGATCGCAATGATTACGGGAATAATGAGTAATGCAGAAGTCTTCAGGAACTTCGGTATTGTTTTTTCCTTAACCGACCAGATGAATTCAGTAATTATGAAAACAAGAAGGCATAAACCGGCATAATATGTTATCTGGGGGTGATTTGCCAGTAGTTCGAGAGAAAGAATGACCGCGGTGAAGAGCGCTCCTTTAATTGCATCATGCCTGTATGCATACCAGACTCCTCCTATCATCGGAGCCATATATGCCAGTGCAATAGCCTGGGTATTATGTCCGGCGGCAAGTATCTGAAACAGGAATGAGGATAACCCGAATGCAGCAGCTCCTGCAGCCGCGATCCACCGGCTGACCCCTATCATCAGCAAAAGAACATAAAAACCTGTCATTACCAGGAAGAGAACAGCGACAGGCATTTTAAAAACCATCAGGACATTATGAACATGCCTCATCAGATTCCCCGGATGTCTCGTAAGGATCAGGTAACCCGGCATTCCGCTGAATATTGAATTGGTCCATAATGGATCTTTCCCGTTTGCTGCACGGTAATCACGGATCTCTTTAGAAATATAATTGGATACAGAAGAATCGTTGGCACGAAGGACTTTTCCCTCTAGAGCGGGATAAAAGTAAATATATGAAATGACAAGAAAACCGGCGATGATCAGTAAATGAGGTAAAAGCTGTTTAAATGACTTCATAATAAATTAATTATCAGTTTACAGAATCTGAGGGTACCCGGATTAAAAGTATGATAAATTTCCTGTAGCCGGGATAAAATTAGGCAATTCTTGTTTATTTTAACACTGGTTAATACTTTCCTGCTTATTTTGCATTTTTAAAACTGATCAGGAAGGGTCAATATAATATTTTGAAAAGAATGGATTCCCGGGTAATGCCGAAAATATCAGTAATAACTATTTCTTACAATAGTTACAGCACGATTGAAAAGACAATAAACAGTGTAATTGGACAAACATATCCTGATATTGAATTCATTGTGCTCGACGGAGGGTCGACTGACGGAACAGTGGAAATTCTCAACCGTTACAGGGATAAAATTGATATTCTCAGGATTGAGCCAGACAAAGGGATTTATGATGCAATGAATAAAGGGATAAACCTCTCTTCAGGCGAGTGGATAAACTTCATGAATTCAAATGATTATTTTTACAATGAAAAAGTTATTGAGGATGTTTTCAGCCGGGGTACTGATGCCGGTATAATTTACGGATATTGTATAGATCCTGATACAGGTAAGAGTGTAAAGCCCCTTAGCCTTGAAAATTTCTGGAAAAGAATACCTGTCAATCACCAGTCAGCATTTGTAAAGGCTGATTATTATAAGGAACATCCCTATAAATTAGAATATACTGTCAGCTCGGTTTATGATTTTTTTTATTTCTGGTATTGCAAAGGGATCAAATTCAAATATATTGATATACCGGTGGCAGTATATGACATGAAAGGGATATCTTTTTATTCCTTTGCCTGGTTGTGGGATTATCTGAGGATCAGTTTAAAATATTCAAAGGGTAAGAGAATCAGGGTTTTATTCCGGTTTGTTTACCTGTTTTTTGTAAGGGTTTATATAAACCTCTTTCTGAGGAAGAAATAAGCTTATAACCAAGGATTTACATGGTGGTTAGCGCGGTTAAACGGAAGTATCCGCAGTGGTATTCCCGGAGTATATATTCATGATAAGTTGTTTAATTTCTGTCTTGTCATCATGGATCTTATCTTTAATGAATATGCAATCATTCTGGGAGTTGAAAGTTCCGTGAAAGGGCATTTTCTTAACAAGGCTGAATCCGAATCCCCTCAGATATTCTGAAACTTTGGGAAGGAGCTTTATTCCCTTATACAAAGGTATATTGAAAAGTTCAAGCTGAAGCCCGATGCAGGAAGCAGTAAGAAAATTCTCAGCGCCACGGAGAATTTCATATTCAGCCCCCTGGGCATCGATCTTTAAGAAATCAAAAGAAAAAGGTAATGCCAGGTCTTCAAGAGTGTAGTCAAGTGTTTTGCATTCGCATTCTGTGACCCTTAACAATTCAGACCTGCTGTGCCATGTTTCAGCGAGATGCAGTGGTCCGGTGTTTTTGAGAGCATCAAAATTCTGATTTACATAATCGAAATTCTGTTCAAACAGTGAAGACCCTGTAGATCTGAGCCCTTTATAAATATAGAAAGGTCTTTTGCAGTTTTCACTCCAGAGAGCATTTGAAGATATTATTACATTTTTTCTTTTCCGTGCTTCTTCCAGCGGTTCGAATGAGAGCAGGGTTCGTATATGTTTTGCATTCGACAGCCATGGTTCAGGCATTTTTCCAACAGAACCGACATCAATGAAATTTATCGTTCCGCCGTTCCGGTAATTGATTTTACCGCTTCCGGTAAGATTATTCCTAAACCATTTAGCGGTTTTTCTGACTGGTCGAATAAAGCTGAATCCGGACATTATACTTCAGGATCATGTAAAAGCTTTGAAATGCCTCCGTCGTATTCAATATAAGCTCCGGTAAGGAAAATATTCCTTTCGCAAAGGGTATATACCAGCTTTGATAACTCAACCGGGCTCCCTATAATGTCGGCAGGATGAAATTTCCTGAGCTGCAGGTATTCCTCCTTTGTCAGTCCGGCCTTAAGCATCGGTGTGTCAATTGCAGCAGGCGCTATACAATTTACCATAATATCGGGTGCAAGCTCAAGTGAAAGGTTCTGTGTCATGGTTCTTATTGCGCCTTTTGTTGTTGCATAAGCAAGGAATCCCTTTTTACTCTGCGAAGAATGGATGCTTCCGATATTCACAACGCTGCCTCCCTGAAGATGCTTCCGGAGTTTTTTTACCAGCATATAGCCTGCAATAACATTTACGTTGAAACTTTCAAGCCAGTCTTCATAACTCAGGTCTTCAAATTTCTTCTTTATCTGAACGGCTGCATTATTAATGAGAGCATCTATACGGGTTATCTTATGTTCATTTATTGTTGCCAGAACATGATCGGTCGATTCAACCACGTTATTCAGATCCGTTGTTATCTTGATGTCGGCATTTGAATATGATTCTCGTTTATCGGTCCCGATAACAAACCAGTCCTTGCTCCTGAAGAAATCAACCATAACACTTCCTATCCCCCCAAGACATCCTGTTATAAGGATTACTTTCCTGCCATTTTGCTTTTTCATGTTACTTATAAATTTCAGCTAATTAAGATTTTCAATAATAAACCTTTGTGTCCCTTCGTGTGTACTTCGTGCTCTTTGTGGTTAAGTGTTTTAGGACTATCACACATATTCTTTCAGCATTTTTATCGAATTAAGATGTACTCTTTCCCAGTGCAGCGGACTTGAATTGGTATTGTGGCTCAGAAGAATACACCTGTCGCATGATCTCAAAAACGAATCCTCCGGCAGCGGCTCTTTTTCAAAAACATCAAGTCCGGCAAACCCAATCTTCCCTGTTTTGAGGTATTTCTCAACATCCGGTTCATTTATTACAGGTCCCCTTGCAGTATTGATAAGAATAACACCATCCTTCATCCGGAGGATATTTTCTTCTGAAATGAGATGGCGGCTTGAAGGATTGAGGTCGCAATGGACTGTAATAACATCAGCTCTTTCAAGCAATTCGGGAAGAGTGACCCTTTTACCAAAGAATTCTCCTTTTGGATTTAATTCTTCATCAGTTTTAATATCGTGCCAGATCACATTTTCAGTAAAAGCTGACAGCTTACCGGCAACTGCTGATCCTATCCGGCCATAACCTATTATCCCGGTTGTAAGCTCATAAAGGGTAAATGCACGGATCTTTTCCCATTTCCCCTCATGCATTTTACGGTTGTTTTCATCTATCCTGCGGACAATTGAAAGCATAAGCCCGATAGTGCTTTCAGTGACGGGGGTTATGAATGCATCAGGAGTATTGCGTACTGGAATTCCCTTTGATCCGGCATATTTCCTGTTTATTGAATCTATTCCTGTTCCCCACTTGACAATTACCCTGAGACTTGCAGCATTATCTATCACTTTTTCGGTTATCCTGTCATCTCCACAAATAATTCCCTCAATATCAGGTGTAAGAATGCGAAGCATGTCTGCTTCTTCAAACCTTTCAAAAACTGGAGGAATAACAATTTCATAATCGCTGAGGAGATGCTTGTATTTTTCCCATTCGAGCTGTAAATAAGGAGCAGTAACCGCGATTTTCTTTTTCATTGTTTCCCTTGTTTCTTTTTAGCAATGCTTAATGCCTCTTCAAATTTCATTTTCGGGAAGATATTAAGTTTCCCGTCAACTGTTGCATCGGTTATGAGACGGTTATTTTTTTCGAAATGGTCCTTTGCCAGCCTGTAAGCCTTTTCCGATCCGGCAAGATCGGGAAGCTGCCATTTCATGCCTTTGAAATAGTTCGGGTCGAAATGACTTTGATCATCACCCTTCAATATTTCAACCTTATGCGGAGTACCTTTCCGGGCGAAGTTATGGTCAACACCAATAAGGAATACTCTTTTGAATCCCAGATAAAATGCAATCTGCAATGCCGCATAGGTCACAGTGCTTCCCTGCGATATTCCGGTTGTTATATCTTCAAAAAATATCCACTTCGAATGTACATCACCTATGAAATATACCTTTTCGTTGTCTTCCAGAATATCAGTTCGGTTTTTATATGAGATGAAAGACGGGCATTTCATTTTAAGAAAATCCTGTGAACATTGTTCGATAACGAACCTGTTTACGCAGACATGATAGTCAATTTTCAGTCCTGTTCTTTCAAACAGGAGGAAGATCTTATTCAGACCGATAGTAAAATAATCGTTCAGCAGGCTGAGATCCATTTTATTCAGGGATGGACCGTTCCCGATCAGAAAGCAATCTTCCCCCATGTGAAGATCGTGGAATGCTTTAAGACGGAATGATTCAGTCTGAAGCCATCTCCTGTGTTTAACAGTTCTGGGGATGAAGCTTAAAATATCTTTTACAAATTTCACCTTTATATTTTTTATGCAACCAATCTGAATATCAAGTATGCTGCCAGCAATAATAACGGATAAAAGCTTGTCCTGTATTCAAAACCCGGGAAATCAAGATTAAAATATTTGTATGATTTCCGGGCAGTGTACCATACAAAGAACGACAGGCTGCTGATTATCATTGCCAGAGGGAACGAGATGACTCCTAATCCGGCTACTGCAGTGAAAATAAAGCTGAAGGTTATAAAAATCAATCCCGACACACCGTTGGCTATGTGCCAGACGATATCATTTGTGATGCTGTAAAGCTGAAGATGCAATGCTCCGTACCGTTCAAAGAAGTATGCAAAGATCATGGCTATCCATATCCATTCAGAAACAAGGGAAACATTGCTGCCAATAAGTCTCAGCAGTGGCTGACCTGCTATTCCAATGAAAATTGCTGTAACCGAAAATGTCAGAAGTGAGTAACGTATTCCATTCTCTATCCTTACCATCAGACCGTTCCTGTTCCCTTCGGCAAACAATCTGTTATACAAGGGGATCTTACTGTAAAAGGGAGCATTGCTGAAATTCTTGATTATATCGAGAATCTTAAGGGAGAACAGGTATGCAGATACTGTTGGAGTTGTTCCGATCTGTGCAACAACAAGTCCGCTTGCCTGCACAACTCCGTAAGACATCAGAGATCCTATCCAGCTTTTCCATGCAGCCGGGAATATTGATTTTACCAGTTCTTTGTCGATGCCATCGGACCTGAATCGTCTGAACTTTCCTTCCAGCACAATCCTGCAGAGATGCCGGTTGAAAAGCATCTGGATTATTGCCCATATCTGCTGGTTTACAATTAACCATAATAATGATCTTGTGAAAACGGCGACAAAGAAGCCCGAAAAGATGGAGAATAAGGATATGATCGCTTCCCATCTTCGGAGCATTGCTACCTGGTTAACTCCCTGAAGGAATATTGAATAACGGTTGCCGTTAAACCTGATGTATGTTGTAATGAGTATCAGTCCGAATGCAATCCATGCATTACCCTGTTCAATGGTCAGGCTGATAGGTTTCTTTAGCGTAAAATATCCGGATATTGAAATAATTACTATGAAAGCCAGACTTGTATAAAAAAGCAGGTACCTGGTTGCAGTATATGATCGTTCCAGCAGGTCATAATTAGGGCTATTCCTGCGTATAGCCCTTCCGGTGCTGACAAGATCAGATACATCTGAAGCACCTCCCATGGCATACGACATGACCCTGATGAATGTTACGCCGAAGCCAAGATCCCCTATATTTTGTAAACCGATAAGAATGTTGAACAACAACCAGATTGTAATATCCTCGGGAGAAAGGACCGTTGTGATCACAGGCAGCAAAAGGACCGCATAAAGGCTTTTGCTCATGAAACTGCCCCATGTTGTAAATGTGGGTGATTCCCAGAACTTCAATATCAAATTGCGGATTTTTCGCATCTGATTACAATAATTCGGTCCGATCAGTGATTCTCATTTGTCTTTGAACAGTTATTCATTTTAGCTGAAGAATGACGGATTAAGTTTGTCATAGATCAGATCATTGGAAAAGGTATTCATTGATTTATATTTTCCCCGGAATCGTTTCGCCTGCATTCCCGAAGCTATTGATGCGATTAGGTCAACTATTTGTGAATATTTCCTGAAAGCCTCAGGATACATTGCAGTGTGAATATGGTGATCATTCGTAAAAAGTCTTTTATCTTTTAACACCGGTGGGAAAAATGGTGCAAAACAATTATCCGGATCTCTGCCTATGACGTTTATTCCGTTCCACCACCCTGCTTCCGCTTCCTTTCTCTCATCTGCCTTAAGATTATCGGGATGTGCCTTTGTATACGCCTGGAAGATCAGCTTATATTCCCGGTTAGTCATAAGGAAATCCCTGTTAGCCTGCCTGACATGCCTGTAATTACAGTCATCAACTATTATAACGGCATCTTCTGTCAGCCATGGTTTTATTAGTAAAAGAGACATCAGCTGACTTCGGTAATCATGCGGACCGTCAATGAAATACAGCCCGGTTTTCTTAGCAGGGGTGAATTTCTCCAGATTTTCCAGGGCATCTTCAAAATCCTCATTTATAATCCTGGCATTCCGGATATTCAGGAGGTTCATTCGCTCATTTATAATATCCAGATTCCTTCCGTCCTTATCAAAAAAAGCAAAATTGTCGATGCCATAAACTTCATGATCAGGAACTGAACCCGCAACAGAAAGCAATGTAAGTCCACGGTAAACTCCCACTTCAAGGTATGTTGTCTCCTTGCTCACGATGACTTCTGCAAGGTTTTTAAGAAGAGAAAGGATCTTTGCCCCTGAAAATCCTGACAAGACTGAACCGTCAGTTTCAGAAGGATTCTCATCTGCTTTTCTGATGCAATCCAGCAATTTATTTTTTTTCATAGCCCTGAAATTGATTAATTCAGAAAAGGTTTCATTATGATATTCCCGGGTTACTTCTTCCTGAAATAGTCATACAGATAACAGGCCATATCAAAATCAGCCTGGGTGTCGATATCCTTAGCCTCTGCCGGTGGCACTTCAAACATAAAGGGTTTCAGGCCTATTCTTCTGTTGCCTGCATTCGCGAAAGAATCACGGCTGAAAATGTAAAGTGTCGAATTTTCCTCGTAAACCGGCTTAAGATCCTGCGTCCTTATCAGGTCATCGGGATTATGGTTGATCGCTCTTCCGTCGCTGAAGTAGAGCCTTGACTGTAAGCGGTTGACTCCGAAAACCGAATCATATTTGTCGTTGTTTGAGATGAAAAAAGCAATTGCTTTGTCGATAGTTTCGGAAGTGAGAAGCGGATTGGTACTATGTGTCTGAAGGAACCCGGAACCACTTACAATTGAAAGATCATACTCAATGATTTTATTCATCGAAACGTCATCACCGCACAGATGAGCTGGTCTGCTGATAATCACAACATCCGGGAAGAACCTTTTTATATCGTCTGATATTTCAGGAGAATCAGTATCAACAAAAATTTTCCCAGGGTATCTGCTTTTCAGCAGTTCTTTCATTACAGAATGATACAAAGGAGCTCCTTTGAATAATTTCATGTTTTTGCCGGGAACCCTCTCTGAATGCCCTTTCATCGGGAGAAGAAAATTAATTGTCTCGGACATAACTTTTACAATTATCTTTCAAATATAAGACCTTTATTTCAGCCTTCCGGACCTGTCACTGGAAGGAATTGAGAATGCCGGCAATTTTCCCGGTCAGGTTCTGCCTGGTAAACTCTTCAACTCCCGCGGGATGGTATTCATAAACTCCATTCCGGAAATCTTCACAGATATTCAGAAGGTATTTTCCCAATTGTTCGGAATCATCCTTTCCGAATACTCTTCCTCCTTTAGTCTTTTCCAGGATTTCTGCCACATCACCATCTTTCGGTGCCAGTGCAATAATTTTCCTTTTTGAGGCTAGATATTCGAATAGTTTCCCCGGGATAGGTTCATTCACTTTATTTCCTAAGGGGACAACAAGCAGGAGGGCAACCGACATGGCCAGATATTCCATTGCTTTTTTATGCTCCACATAAGGGATTATACTGAGATTCACCATTTTCCTGTCCCTGAAGATCTTTTCGATCTTACTGTCGGTTTTTCCGATAAAGTTCAGATTGGTTATCGTGGAATTGTGATCACCGAAATAATCGAATGCTTGAGCCAGAACCTCTGCATCATAATTACCGGCAAATGTCCCAAGATATGTAATAGTGAAACTTCCGGGTCTGAGTGTGCTGAAATTAAAATCAGCAGGATCATAGCCATTGGTTACCGTGGATATTTTTCCGGAAGGCTGGTTTCTGTCAAGTTTTGATCTGAAAAGCTTCATGGTGGCGTTACATGTTGTAATAACATGGTCAGCATTGTTCAGTACCTTTTTCTCCATTGAGCTGTTGATCTTTCCGGCAAGGCAGGTCTGGTACATACTGCCTGAATAATAAATATCCGTCCAGGGGTCTCTCAGGTCAGCAATCCACTTGATATTCAGGGCCCTTTTAAGTTTCAGTCCCGTCAGCTGTGTCGAATGGGGAGGGCTTGTTGTAATTACGTAATCAATTTTTTTTTCTCTGATTATTTTCAGTGCAGCCCTGAATGCAAATCTGTTCCATCCTTTTCTTGCATCGGGAAGGACAAAATTTCCTCTTATGAATCTTGAGAATTTTTGTACAGGGCCCGGATTATCTTCATTGGCAAATCCTCCATACGGTATTTCTTTTCTGCCGGTAAGAAGTTTATATACTGAGAAGATCCCGGTTGATGATCTGGTTTTAATTATTTCAATAGAGGGGGATATTTCCTCAGTCAGGCTATGATCCTGCTGAGGATAAACAGCCCATTGGGGATCGACGGTCAGGATAACGGGTTCCCATCCGGATCCGGGGAGGTATTTTGAAAATTTCAGCCATCTCTGGACTCCTGCTCCTCCGCTGGGCGGCCAGTAATAGGTGATGATCAGGACTTTATTCATCCGAAAATAATTTCTTTTCAAAGGTCGGATGGAACCGCACATGTTTGAAAATTATATTCATGAGTGTGTATTTAATGCATGTGGGTTTCATCCTGAAGTTTTTTCAGAGGGCCCTTAAAGGAGACCTTTTCTTCAATGATATCCTGAAGCTGATTCACCGGGACTCTTTCCTGAAGCATGGAATCGCGATACCTGATTGTAACCGTATTATCTTCAATTGTCTGATGATCAATTGTAATGCAGAAAGGAGTCCCAATGGCATCCTGTCTGCGGTATCTTCTCCCTATGGAATCTTTATCATCATACTGGCAGTTGAAATCGAACTTAAGATCGTGGATGATCTTTTCAGCTATTTCAGGAAGTCCGTCTTTTTTCACAAGCGGCATTACAGCAAGCTTAACCGGCGCAAGGAAAGCCGGCAGTCTCATTACCACCCTGGAGTCGGAAGTGCCATCCTCTTTTTTCAGCTCTTCCTCATGGTATGAAGCAGAAATGACATGCAGGAACATCCTGTCAACGCCGATAGATGTTTCTATAACATAAGGAATATATGATTCGCCCTTTTCAGGATCGAAGTATTGCAACTTTTTGCCGCTGTATTGCTGATGCTGTTTCAGATCAAAGTCTGTTCTCGAATGAATTCCTTCAACCTCCTTGAACCCGAAGGGGAACTTAAATTCAATATCGGTGGCAGCATTTGCATAATGTGCCAGCTTGGTATGATCGTGGAAGCGGTAGTTGTCATCACCGAAACCGAGTGCCCTGAACCATTTGATCCTTAATTTTTTCCAGTGCCGAAACCATTCAAGTTCTGTGCCGGGTGTGACAAAATACTGCATCTCCATCTGTTCGAATTCCCGCATCCTGAAAATGAACTGGCGGGCAACTATCTCATTGCGGAACGCTTTGCCGATCTGGGCAATACCGAACGGGATCTTCATTCTTCCTGTTTTCTGGACATTCAGGAAATTGACGAAGATGCCCTGGGCTGTTTCGGGCCTGAGATAGATCTTACTTGCACCTTCCGAAGTGGATCCCATTTCAGTGGCGAACATAAGATTGAACTGTCTTACATCCGTCCAGTTCCGGGTTCCGGATATGGGGCAAACTATTTCATTATCAATTATGATCTGCCTGAGCTCCTGCAGATCGTTTGCATTCAGGGCTTTTGAATACCTGGCATTGATCTCATCAATTTTCGCCTGGTTGGCAAGAACACGGGGATTGGTTTCCCTGAATTTTTTTTCGTCAAAATCTTTGCCGAAACGCGCAGATGCTTTTTCAATCTCCTTGTCGTTCTTGTCCCCTATTTTTGCCATATATTCTTCAATCAGAACATCGGCACGATATCGCTTTTTTGAATCTTTATTATCAATAAGCGGATCATTGAATGCATCAACATGGCCTGATGCCTTCCATATTGTCGGATGCATGAATATTGCCGAATCGAGGCCGACAATGTTTTCATGGAGCAGAACCATACTGTCCCACCAGTATTTCTTGATGTTATTCTTAAGTTCCACGCCATACTGGCCGTAATCATATACCGCACTTAGTCCGTCGTAAATTTCGCTTGATGGAAATACATAACCATACTCCTTGCAGTGAGCGACCAGCTTTTTGAAAACATCTTCCTGAGCCATAGTAATTTTGTGTGATTTTAACGGAAGGCAAAAGTAATTTAAAAAGTTTAGTTTCACAAAAAGGAGGAGGGTATTCACACGAACTCACCCCCTTGATCCCCCTCTCTGCCCTGCAGGCTGGTTCCTCGCTATAATAGCCCACTGGGGTATACAAGCTCTTTCTCATATCTACCGGAAGAGGATATAAATAATACTGCAGAGCTATGCTGATTTTGGTTTTACTAATAGATCTCCCCAGCCTATTTCATTTTCTCTCAGCATTCTAATGTATTTAATGAAATCATCAACATCGTTGTGATTTAATTTACACTCAAAAACGGACCTAATATCCTTTGATTTGAATGGTATATCAGCAATTTCTGCAACGTCATATTTATCAATAAGCCATAAGAGGAATTTTCGGGAACTTGTACCGTGATGTTCAAACAGGATTGGACAAAATTCCATTTTAATAAGCCAATCATTATGCGTTGATAGGAAATTTTGACCACCTTGCAGTATAAACTCTTCATAACCCTGGGTGTCAATTTTAATAAAAATCCGTTCATTACTTTCTTTTAATAAGTAATCAATAGATGTGGATTCTACTGGTTGTTTTTTCCATTTATTTTTACCAACCACCCTTGAATCCATACTACTTCGAGGGCTAATAAAGAAGTCATGTTCGGAAGTTGTCTCTTTACCGCATATAGAATTTAATATAATTCCATCAATTCCATTCAGCTTAAAATTTCTTGTAAGATATGGTATAAGCTTTTTGTTTGGTTCAACAGCAATAATGCGGGCTTCTGGCATATTTTTGTGCATAACAGCAGAAATGAATCCATAATTAGCACCTATATCTAAAATTAATTTTGGATTGTAATCTGAGGCTATCAATCGGTAGATAGGATTAATAACCTCAGCATGATGAACTAAATATCGTCTTCCGCCTTTATCAAGTTTATTAATCCATATTTTAATACCGTTTATGTCTATCAGCTGATCAATTCCCTTAGGAAATAGATTATGGTATTTATCTACCTGGTTATATACTTTAACAGCAAAATCTTCAATAAGCTCTTTTATATTCATGATATTCAGCGTTTTACTACAATATATATTTTATTTGTTAATCTGTTGTTAATGATTGATAATATTGTTCTTTTCATCTAAAGTTGAGCTGTCAAATTAATGATTTAGTATTAGTTTTTCAAATACTATGAATCCATGACACTTGGTAAGAGGACCCACAGCGGCTAGTTATAAACGCTTTACCCTGTAAAGGGGGGGGAGTGGTTCGGATCAACGTAATAAAATACGTATTATAAGACATATTATAATACGTAGATAATGAAAATGTACTTTTTTCTCAGAACTAAATCAACCACCCCGGCCAGACATTTATATTTCTGCACGTTTGATGATTTTGTTGTCTGGCCACCCCTCCTTAAAAAAAAGGAGGGGAAACTTTTATCCCCATAACTCCTTTTGTTGACGACTATGGGGTCGGGGGGATGAGTTCGTGAGTAGTATGGAGTGGTTAATGATTGATAATTTCCAAAAAATCTATTACTATCTTTGTTGTCGTTAAATCAAAGTGATATTATGAAGAAGCGCACCGATTTTCTTGTACTCGGATCAGGTATTGCAGGATTGACTTTTGCCCTTAAAGCCTCAAAATACGGAAAGGTTACAGTTATCACGAAATCGAAGCTTGATGATACAAATACTAAATATGCTCAGGGCGGTATTGCTTCGGTATTCCGTGAACCGGATAATTTTGAAAAGCATATCAGCGATACTCTCATTGCCGGTGCAGGGATATGTGACGAAGCAGTTGTAAGAATGGTGGTAAATGAAGCACCTGCCAGAATAAATGACCTTATAGAACTGGGTGTGCCTTTCGATAAGAAAGAGGACGGAACGTATGATCTTGCAAGGGAAGGGGGCCATTCTGAATACAGGATCCTTCATCATAAGGATAAAACAGGGGATGCGATTGAGAAAACACTTATTGAAAAGGTGAAAAGTGATCCGAACATTGAGATCTATGAGAATCACTTTGCAATTGAGGTGCTGACTCAGCATCACCTTGGGGTGGAGGTTAAGCGTAATTATCCCGGGATTAAGTGTTATGGCGCTTATGTCGCTGACCTTGTCAACCAGAAGGTAATTACATTTCTTTCCAGGATAACCATTGTGGCAACCGGCGGGATCGGCCATGTTTATCTCACAACAACCAATCCGGAAATAGCAACCGGAGATGGGATTGCTATGGTTTACAGGGCAAAGGGAACGATAGAGAACATGGAGTTTGTTCAGTTTCACCCGACTTCATTTTATGATCCCAATACCAGGCCGTCATTTCTTATTACAGAGGCTTTACGGGGTTATGGCGCTGTTCTTAAGAATATGAAGGGGGAAAATTTCATGAAAAGATATGACAGCCGGGGATCGCTTGCTCCACGTGATATTGTCGTAAGAGCTATCGACACAGAAATGAAGATGTGGGGGATGATCATGTTTGGCTCGATTGTACACATCTTGATCCGGAAGGACTGAAAGACCACTTTCCTACTATTTATCAGCACTGTATGACCAGAGGTATCGATTTTACAAAGGATATGATACCTGTAGTTCCTGCAGCACATTATTCCTGCGGGGGGGTAAAAGTTGATATGGACGGGCAGAGCAATATAGAAAGACTTTATGCCCTGGGGGAAGTGGCATCAACAGGTCTTCATGGCGCTAACAGGCTGGCATCCAATTCTCTGATAGAGGCTGTAGTTTATGCTCACCGTGCAGCATTGCACTCGGGCGCCGGACTAAAGGGACTTACCTTCGAGGAAAAAATACCCAACTGGGACTACAAGGGAACAACCCATCTGGAGGAGATGGTCCTTATCACACAGAGTATTAAGGAACTCCAGATGATTATGAGCAATTATGTCGGAATAGTAAGGTCTGATCTTCGTCTTGAAAGAGCCATGGTGAGACTTGAAATAATTTATCAGGAAACGGAGAATCTTTTTAAGAGGTCACTGATCTCACAGAAAATATGTGAATTAAGGAATCTTATCAATGTCGGGTATATAATAATAAAATTTGCGAAGAACAGGAAAGAGAGTGTAGGGCTTCATTACTCACTCAATTATCCCAAAAGAGCAGTAACAGAATTCTGAAAAACCGGTATATATGAACCATCTTGAATCATCTTTTAAAGGGAAAAACGCTTTCTGGAGATATTTTATAATGATCTTTGCCGTACTGGCAGTCTCAAATACAATTGGCTCCATCCCATTGATCATAAGCATGCTCAGAAATCCATCAGCAATCACGGATCTCTCCGACAATCCCGCTGATCTCAGCCCCCTGGGTCTTGATCCAAATATCAGCTTTATTTATATGCTTATTCCTTTTGCCGTGGGACTGGCCGCTTTTGTCCTCCTTGTAAGGCCTTTGAACGGCAGGACAATTATGACCGTGATTAACGGAACAGGTAAATTCAGATGGAACAGGTTCTTCATTTCTGCCGGGATATGGATTGCTGCTTCAGCGCTTTATCTGTTTATAAACCTTAAGCTCGATCCTGAAAATTTTTCTCTCAATAATGTTTCAGCAACCCTGATTCCTCTTATAATCATTTCAGTAATTTTAATTCCTTTCCAGGCGGCTTTTGAGGAGGTCCTGTTCAGGGGTTACCTGATGCAGGGCTTTACAGTTATTGTAAGGAACCGGCTGTTCCCGCTTGTAATGACATCTGTCCTGTTCGGATTGATGCATTCCCTGAATCCTGAAGTGGAGAAATTCGGTTTTCTGACAATGATCCCACAGTATATTCTGTTCGGATTAATTTTCGGTGTTATTACAATTCTTGATGACGGAATTGAATCTGCCATTGGCATCCATACAGCGAACAATGCTTTCCTGTGCATAATGGTGACCAATGAATCATCGGCACTTCAGACATCTGCGATCTGGGTTCAGCATACAATACATCCCTGGACCGAGTTCGGGACTATGCTTCTGATGGGAATTGTAATAATATTTGTTCTCGGAAAGATCTTTAAATGGAAGAGCTTGTCATTTCTTGCTTCAGGTGTTGAACCATGGGTGGAAAATGCTGATCAGATGGGATAGACAGGAGTTTTCTCGTCGGTCCTGAAATCTCCCCATTTCTGTTCAATCTCATTGATGATACTCCTAATCTCATCAGGTTCAGGGCTTGTGAGAAGCCTGAGCCGGGTTTCTTTGAAATGGGGCAATCCCTTGAAATAATTGGACAAATGCCGTCGCATCTCAAAAATTGCCCTTTTGCCCTCCTTGAATTCAAGGGATTTTTCGAAATGTTTAAGCGCCAGCTCTGCTTTTTCTGAAACTGTCGGCTCCGGCAACAGTTCACCCGTGCTGAGATAATGCCTTATATCCCTGAAGATCCACGGCCGACCGACAGATGCCCGTCCGATCATAATCCCGTCAACGCCATATTGTCCGAACATTTCCTTTGCCCTCAGAGGTCCGTCAATGTCACCGTTTCCTATCACCGGGATCGTCATCCGGGGATTGTTTTTAACTGCTCCGATGAGTGTCCAGTCTGCATTCCCTTTATAAAGCTGTGCCCTTGTCCGGCCGTGAATTGTTATTGCTTTTATCCCCGTGTCCTGCAGCATTTCCGCCACGTCAACTATGTTCCTGCTTTCATCATCCCATCCGATCCTTGTCTTGACAGTGACAGGGAGCTTCACAGCCTTAACGATTGCCGATGTCATCTCAATCATCAGGGGTATATTCCGTAACATTCCTGCACCTGCGCCTCTGTTGGCAATTTTCTTTACAGGACATCCGAAGTTGATATCAATAAGGTCAGGTTTCGCTTCCTCAGCTATAAGCGCCGCTTCAACCATTGCATCTTTTAAATGACCATAGAGCTGGATCCCTATTGGTCGCTCAAAATCATAAATATCAAGTTTCCTGACACTCTTTTCTCCATCCCTTATCAGGCCGTCTGATGAAATGAATTCAGTATACATGAAATCGGCTCCGTTGTGCTTGCAAACAAAGCGGAATGATGGATCAGTTATATCCTCCATGGGGGCAAGGAACAGCGGATAGTCGCACAGGGTTATGTTACCGATTGTCAAAACGGATGATTTTGGGAAATTTTATTAAATGTTCAGATAGCCTGCTTATGTAAAACGGGTAAGAGATTTTCCTGAATGATCTGTCTTTTCTTTTCTGCCTTCCTGTAAAAATATACAATCCCGTAATCTTCGCAAGCTTTTTTACGGATACCTTCAGGAAGACCGGAAAATGACGCTTCAACCTCGTTCCACACGTGCAGGATTATTTCATCTGCTTCTTTTCTGAGAGCGTCAGCTTTTGAAGAATAGTCGCGTATTCTTTTGATCAGGATCTTATGGTAATTATTTGCTTCCAGAAAATTCTGAAATCTCACTTTAACGACTGCAATAGTCGGATTGGTGATAGGATTTCCACCGTTCCGCAACCGTTGCTCTTCGCCTTCAATCACTTTATGTCCCCAGGTAATGAGCTGATGCTCTGTTTTCAGACAGGGGACTGTTGAATTATTGACTGCCAGCCCGTAATTTATTCTGATCTCTGCAGTCAGGTCTCCCCTCGAAATTGCCATATTCATCACCCGGATGAAATGGATAAGGTAAACTCTTGCTTTCCTCGATATCTCAGCATAGTCACCGCTCCTTATATTCTGAAAAGCAAAGGTCTGCCTCTGGAGAATGATGCTATGTTCAAACACCGTGATAAATCTCTGAAGGCTGACAAGGGATTTTGCTGAAATAACCATTCTGTTGGGAGGCAGATCCTGAGATCTGTCAAAAGCCTTTTTCATTGCCCTGATACGGGCAGCATCTGTGTTAGGAAGTCTGCGGTATGGCATGATAATGGCTATGGATTTGTTTGCAAACGGTGCGAATATAATCATTAAATCAGCTTAATGCCGGGCATTCGCGGTTCATAACCCTGAATTTATTAACATTGAAAAAGTGTATGCTGATTGTTTCATTCCATCAATGGTGTTAACTTAGCAGAATAATTACCCAATCTTTTTGCAATGTTTGACAGTGAAGTATATATCAAAAGAAGAGCGGCGCTCCGGGAAAAGATGAAGAATGGTCTTGCACTTTTCATCGGGAATACGGAAGCTCCAATGAATTATCCGGCAAATACTTATCATTTCCGCCAGGACAGTGATTTTCTCTACTTTTTTGGTATCGACCTGCCGGGACTGGCGGGGCTGATCGATATTGATTCCGGAGAGGAAATGCTGTTCGGGAATGATTTTGACATGAATGATATTGTCTGGATGGGACCACAGCCTACCGTTAGGGAACTTGCCCTGGGGTGTGGGATAACCGAAACAGCTCCAATGCAAAAGCTTGAAGAGCTGATTACCGGAGCAATAACTAAGAAGAGGGAAATCCATTTCCTGCCTCCTTACCGGGGCGAGACTAAAATGTTCCTGGGTTCGGTGCTGAAGGAGAACCCCTGCCAGATGAAGACACGGGCTTCGGCCGATCTGATCCATGCTGTTGTTTCGTTGAGGTCGGTTAAGGAAAAGGTCGAAATAGCCGAAATCGAAAAGGCAGTTGGTATTGCTTATGAAATGCACGTGACTGCCATGAAAATGTGCAAACCCGGAGTTAAGGAGCAGGATATCTTCGGTACCGTGGAGGGTATTGCACTCTCCAAAGGTGCAGGGACCTCATTTCCGACTATTTTGAGTATCAACGGACAAACACTTCACAATCATTCGCATAATAATATTCTTAAGAAGGGAAGGATGATGGTGGCCGATGCAGGAGCTGAAACAAACCTTCATTATGCATCTGATATCACCAGAACCACACCGGTGGGCGGAAAATTCAGCAGTCAGCAGAAAGAGATCTACGAAATAGTATTAAAAGCAAATGTTGAAGCAATAAAGTCGGCAGGCCCCGGCAAATCCAACCGTGATACCCATATCCTGGCATGCAGGATCCTGGCTGCGGGATTAAAGGATCTGAATCTTCTTAAAGGCGATACTGACGAAGCTGTAAAATCAGGGGTTCATGCACTATTTATGCCTCATGGTATCGGACATATGCTCGGACTTGATGTCCACGACATGGAAGGTTTGGGCGAAAATCATGTCGGATACAATGATAAGGTGAAACGGAGCGACCAGTTCGGCCTTGCATTTCTGAGATTTGCGCTTCAGTATATGCCCGGACATGTTTTTACTGTTGAGCCGGGATGTTATTTTATTCCCGAGCTTATAGAAAGCTGGAAAGCAGAAGGCAAATTCAGGGATTTCATCAATTACGACCGGATTGCAAAATTTATGTCTGTCGGCGGAATCCGGATCGAGGATAATGTGCTCATTACTGAAAAAGGTCATAAAGTCCTTGGCAAACCAATCCCCAAAACAATTGAAGAAATAGAGACAGTTTGTTCTTAACATTTTCTTTCTCTGTGTCCCTCTGTGTCCTCTCTGTGGACCTCTGTGTAACAAAAGAATTATACTTGTCTGGTGTAAAGTCACCAGTAGTTGAAACCGGTTCCCTCCGGTTCAGTATGCCTTGTAATATTCCCGGTTTAGTCTTGCAATATTTGTCAGCTTTATCTCTTTTGGGCATTCTGCTTCGCATGCCCCTGTATTTGAGCAATTTCCGAATCCGAGGTCATCCATTTTCCCGATCATTGCCTTTACTCTCTCCTTTGCCTCAACCCTTCCCTGGGGCAGAAGTGCGAATTGCGATATTTTTGCCGAAACGAAAAGCATAGCAGAGGCATTTTTACAGGCAGCTACACATGCCCCGCATCCAATGCAAATTGAAGAATCGAATGCATCATCGGCATTCTTTTTCTGCGCCGGTATCGAATTTGCCTCAGGAGCAGCGCCGGTATTTACCGAGATATATCCGCCGGCTTCCTGTATCTTGTCAAAGGCACTCCTGTCGACTATAAGATCTTTAATTACCGGAAAAGGTTTTGCCCTCCACGGTTCGATCCGGATCGTTTCGCCATCAGAGAAATATCTCATTGAAAGATGGCAGGTGGTTATTGCCGGCACCGGTCCGTGTGGATGGCCGTTAATGAACATCCCGCACGATCCGCAAATCCCTTCCCGGCAGTCGTGATCAAAGGCAACAGGGTCCTTATCCTCTTCCACAAGCTTTTTATTCAATGCATCAAGCATCTCGAGGAAGGACATTTCCGGTGCAACATTTTCAATTTTGTATGTCACAAATGTTCCCTTAGCCTTTGCATTTTTCTGGCGCCAGATCTTTAGTGTGAGGTTCGTATGGGTTGTGCGGTTTATTTACGTTTAACTAGTGACTTAAGGCTAAGCTCAGAACTCGGTCTTTGTTCGCCTTGTGCCATTGCCTTGAGCCCTGTGTATTATTTGTAGCTCCTCACTTTCATTTCCACCTCCTCGAAGATCAGGTCTTCCTTATGAAGGATATGCGGATTCCCTTCACCGGCATATTCCCACACGGCCACATAAGTATATTCACTGTCATTCCGTAACGCTTCACCGTCGGGTGTCTGATACTCTTCCCTGAAATGAGCGCCGCAGGATTCTTTCCTGTTAAGGGCATCGGTAATTATAAGCCGGGCCAGTTCAAAATTATCGGCAACCCTGCCCGCTTTCTCAAGCTCCTGGTTTAGCTCACCGGCAGTTCCCGTGACATTCAGGTCCTTCCAGAATTCTTCACGCAGATCGCTCAGGAGGACAAGAGCTTTTTTCAGACCTTCTTCATTTCTTGTCATACCGGCATAATCCCACATTATTTTGCCCAGACGTTTATGGAATGATGATGCAGTCTGTTTGCCTTTTATTGAAAGTAGCCTGTTAAGACGTTCAACGGCATTTTTCTCAGCTTCTTCAAATCCGGATTGAGCGGTATTAATTTTTGGGGTCCTTATTTCATCTGCAAGGTAATTGCTTATTGTATTGGGAAGAACGAAATATCCGTCGCCGGCTGCCTGCATCAGTGAGCTTGCGCCCAGTCGGTTGGCTCCATGATCGGAAAAGTTGGATTCACCTATTGCATATAATCCGGGAATTGTTGTCATAAGTTCATAATCAACCCATAATCCTCCCATTGTATAATGGCCGGCAGGATAAATACGCATCGGCTCATCGTACGGATCACTTCCGGTTATTGTTTTATACATTTCGAAGAGATTTCCGTACTTGTTCTCTATGGCCTTTTTCCCCTGTTTTTTTATTGCATCCCTGAAATCGAGGTTTACTGCCAGCTTCGTTTCACCAACGCCATAGCCTGCATCACATCGCTCTTTTGCTGCTCTTGAGGCAACATCCCTTGGAACAAGGTTACCGAATGCGGGGTATCTTCTTTCAAGGAAATAATCCCTTTCCTCTTCGGGGATATCATTTGCCGGCCGCTTGTCATCTTTGTATTTTGGAACCCATACGCGGCCGTCATTTCTCAGCGATTCCGACATAAGGGTAAGCTTGCTCTGGAATTCATTCAGCTGCGGTACACAGGTCGGATGTATCTGAATAAAGCCGGGATTCGCGAAAAACGCTCCTTTTTTGTGTGCCTTCCAGGCAGCCGAGGCATTGGAGTTTACTGCAAGAGTGGACAGGTAATAGATAGTACCGTAACCTCCCGAGGCAAGAACAACTGCATGGGCTCCGTGTCTTTCTATCTCACCTGTAATAAGATTACGTGTAATAATACCCCGTGCTTTTCCGTCAATTACAACCAGATCGAGCATTTCACGGCGGGGAAACATTTTCACATTCCCCTTTTTTATCTGCCTGTTAAGTGATGAATAGCAGCCAAGGAGACATTGCTGGCCGGTCTGCCCTTTTGCATAAAAGGTCCTCGAAACCTGAACTCCCCCGAATGACCGCGTGTCGAGTGTACCTCCGTAATCGCGGGCAAAAGGAACTCCGAGAGCCGCGAAATGGTCAATAACCTGGTTACTCACTTCGGCAGCTCTGTAAACATTTGCCTCCCGGGCACGGTAGTCTCCTCCCTTTATCATGTCATAAAATAACCTGTAAACTGAATCACCATCATTCTGGTAATTTTTTGCAGCATTTATCCCTCCCTGGGCTGCCACGGAGTGTGCCCTTCTCGGAGAATCCTGGTAACAGAAGTTTTTTACACTGTATCCGAGCTCCCCAAGCGCCGAAGCAGCAGAGGCTCCTGATAATCCCGTTCCCACAACAATGATCTCAAGCTTCTTTTTATTTGCAGGATTTACAAGCTTCGCAGAAGATTTATATCTGGTCCATTTTTGTGATAAAGGACCATCGGGTATTTTTGAATTGAGTTTTTCCATAATTGATGATTTTTCTATCTGAAAAGCCATATCGACAGCGATATCAGTGCAAAAGCTGCCGGTATCCCTATAGAATATATCCATGCAAAGACCTTAACAACCGGCGTCCATATCCTGTGATCCAATCCCAGTGTATGGAATGCCGAGGAAAAGGCATGGAAGAGATGGAGCCCGAGTAAAACGAAACAGGTAAGGTATACGTAATTATATGCTGGTATTTTAAAAAGAGCATGAGCTGTGGAATAAAAATCTTCCGGATCACCCGGGACCAGTCCAAGTCTGATAAAATAAAAATTGAAAAAATGAAGGACCAGGAAGGTGAGAATTGATAAACCAGTCCATATCATAAACCGTGAAAAGAATGATGTTTCTGATCTGTTCCCGGCGACATAGCCGACCGGACGGGCAAGCCAGTTTTGGATCTGAAGGAAGATGCCATAAGACAGATGGACCAGCAGCGCTGTAAAAAGAATGACCTCGATGATCTTTATAACAGGAAAGGAAGCCATGAAACCGGGCCGCTGAATTGAAAGGTTCAGGATCATCCTTCAGAAGCATGAGGTTTATTATCAGATGTACCGGCAGGAATATAAGCAGAAACACTCCTGCCAGTGCCATCACAAATTTTTTCGATACTGATGAGAAAAGGATTTTATTCATTGGATTCGATAGTTACTAAACAGAAGCCCTTATCAGAATAGCTTTTTATAAAAATATAACTATTTATTAATATTAACAATACGGATATATCATTCAATTTCAAATACAGTTATTTTAGCGCCAGACAAAAAATCATGAAGAAGATCTACAGGTACGGAAAAGGTTTGATCAGTTATAAAGATCAGGGCAAAGGTAAAGTGATTGTGCTTATTCACGGATATCTTGAAACCTCAGAGATATGGAGCAGTTTTGCCAGGAAGCTTGCGGAGACATTCAGGGTCATTTCGGTTGATTTGCCGGGACACGGCGGATCGGATATTTTCAGTGATGTTCATTCTGTGGAATTCATGGCAACAGTTATCCGGGATCTTGTTGAGGATACAGGTACTGGTAAGATCTTCCTTGCCGGACATTCGATGGGAGGATATGTAACTCTGGCCTTTGCCGGTCTCTTCCCCGAAAAGCTCACCGGTTACTGTTTATTTCATTCCCATCCATTTGCAGACACCCCCGAAGTTGTAAAAAGGCGGAAAATGGAGATCAGGCTTATCAAAGCCGGAAAGTGGAACATGTTTTTCTCCGACAGCATTCAGAAAATGTTCGCTTCAAAGAACCTCGAAAAATTCAAAGCTGAGCTACAGCATTCAAAGGAAATATCCTCAACAATTCCAGGGGAGGGTATAATTTCTGTCCTTAACGGCATGATGGCACGACCTTCAAGGTTATCTGTCATGGAAGAGGGAAAGATTCCGCTGTTGTGGATTCTGGGGGCCATGGATAATTACATTAATTGTGAACAGATTCAGGGACGTGTCACATTACCGGGGAATGCCGAATTATGTATTTTACCGGATTCAGGACACATGGGATTTATTGAGGAGGAGGAGCATTCGCTGAAGGCGCTGGCAGAGTTCGTCAATAAATGTGGTTGATTTCCAGTATTTTACGGAGTGTCTGTAGTAAGATGCTCTGTATCTTCAAACAATAAATCATTGTAGGGATAGCGGGTTATATGTATCCTTTTCACTTCTTCGTAGAGGACTTTCCGAAGCTCATTCAGGTTCTCCCTTGTTTTTGCTGAAATAAAAACTGTAGGGTGATTCCTGTCATTTGCCATCCATGTTTTTTTCAGGTATGAAAGAGAATAGTTCTCCTTTCTGACAGGTGTCAGGTCATCGTTGTCTTTTGCCGCATAAGTAAAGGAGTCGATCTTGTTAAAAATCACTATTGCCGGTTTGGCAGCGGTGCCAAGATCTTTCAGTGTTTCATTAACAACTTTGATCTGATCCTCAAATCCCGGATGGGAAATATCCACCACGTGCAGGAGCAGATCGGACTCCCGCACCTCATCAAGTGTCGATTTAAATGATTTGATGAGGTCATGTGGCAGCTTACGTATGAATCCGACAGTATCCGAGAGCAGAAAGGGCAGGTTGCCGATAACAACTTTCCGTACTGTTGTATCAAGTGTTGCAAAGAGTTTATTTTCGGCAAAGACATCAGATTTGCTGAGAAGATTCATTATTGTGGATTTCCCCACGTTTGTATAGCCGACAAGTGAAACCCTCACCATTTTCCCGCGGTTCCGGCGTTGTGTCGACATCTGGACATCGATCTTCTTCAGCTGTTCCTTCAGCGCGGAGATCTTATCGCGTATTATTCTCCGGTCGGTTTCAATCTCAGTTTCTCCCGGCCCTCTTAATCCGATCCCTCCTCTCTGCCTTTCAAGATGTGTCCACATCCTTGTCAGTCGGGGAAGCATATACTGATACTGGGCCAGCTCAACCTGAGTTCTGGCTTGCGATGTCCTGGCACGACGGGCAAAAATGTCGAGAATAAGATTTGTACGGTCGATAACCCGGCACTGAAGTTCATTTTCGATATTTCTCAGCTGAACCGGAGTCAGTTCATCATCGAAAATAGCCAGGTCTATTTCATTTTCAGCAACATACTGAGCTATCTCGGCTGCTTTTCCTGATCCTACAAATGTTGAAGGATTGGCAACGTTTAGTTTCTGGATAAATCTTTTGACCGGCACTGTTCCGGCAGTTTCGGCAAGAAAAGAGAGCTCGTCAATAAATTCATTTGTTTCGTGTTCGTCCTGACCGGGATAATTGATCCCTACCAGGATAGCTCTTTCAGCCTGCCGGTCTTTATTATTCATATTCTAAATGATCAGCCTCCTGTTACTTTGGATTGATCCCCGGATAGCCTGTTTGAGAGATTCGGAACAGCGCAATACCATTTCAATATCTGACGGGAAGGGTATGATCTGTGTTTTTGTCCTTGCAAGCTGGGATGAGTTCAGTGCCCCGATATCGCCAAGAGCTCTTGCAGAGATATTCTCAAATGTCGACCGGGCTCCGACAGGATCTTTCTTTATAACTTTATCCGGATTTACCTGGATGGTTTCAATATCCCCGTCAATTCTGCACGATTTGGTCTGCAGTGTTGATATCAGCGCGCATTGAAGTGATTTATACTTTTTCATTTTGATATCATTTCCCAGGGTGTCTTTCATAACATTTCCCTTCTTATCGAGCTGGTAACTATACCCGTCCTCAACATCACGCTTGATCACCGAGTCGAGCTGTGATGTCTGATCGGGGCTTACAAGTATGTTCCTGACATTTACATTGATAAAGTAGTCGTACTTAGTATCCTTGTCGAGGTTTACTGTATGGAATTCCACCCATTCACTGTTAAGGGCCTGAATATCGACTGAAAGCAGGTCTTCCTCAAATTCCGGGGGGAATTTAATCATTGTACTGTTCTGCAATGAAACAAACACCCTGCTCATACCCAGGTATTTTGATTCCTGAATCTTATTGTCTATCCCTTCATAGTCGCCGACATATTCTTTTGCTCTTATAAATTCCACGAATGCCTGCCGGTAGGAATCCTTGAGGCCGGTTTTCATAAGTTCCAAACCATGATTGTAATAGAAGTCGGCCGATTTCTTTTTGGCGGCGATCATTTCCTGCATGTAATCGATATAAGGAAATTCTATTGTCCTTCCGCCATCATTCAGAGGCAGGACAGTTCTGACGAGTGCCTGCCTGTCGGCGAGTCGTTTATATGTCAGGTAAATTTCATCATAGTTTTGTGGTCTTCCTTCAATTTTAAGGAACCTTATTCTTTCAAGGTCCTGTTCATTGGCGATCCCATAAGATCTTTCGAGTGTTGCGATCTGTTTTGAATCATCAGCGTCCTTTCGTAATTGCCGGACCGCTTCAGAGATGGCAGAATCATAATTACCTCTTTCAAGTTGTTTTTTTGAAGATCCGCAACCGGATAGTATTACGGATAATGCAAGAATAACCAGTAGCTTTATTTTCATATGCAAATAATTTTGATTTTAATGGCCACATAGCCTGTCCCGCACAGCGGGAGATCCCATATGTTTAGATAAACAGGTTTATTATTGTTTGGTTTTGAAAAACATGTGGGATTCATATTACATTGACTTAGACGAGGTAAAGATAAAAAAAACAATTAAATGTCAAAGAGCCATTTATTGACACTTATTAATAAACTGTAAAGTTCAGA
This sequence comes from uncultured Bacteroidales bacterium, assembly GCA_963700275.1. Lineage (GTDB taxonomy): Bacteria > Bacteroidota > Bacteroidia > Bacteroidales > VadinHA17 > LD21. The sequence goes on from CAVOWZ010000013.1 coordinate 40,113, forward strand.
TTACAAAGCTGAGCCACAGGGAATATCTGACGCGGACAGGCTGTCCTCTCTGCAGTCCGGGGGTCCATTTCGGTGAGGCTTCGATAGCTTTTACGGCCTCGCTATCGATAAGCGGATCGACACCTTTAACAACTGTGACGTTGCTGACACCACCGTCGGTTTCAATGATGAATGTAAGAAATATTCTTCCCTGGATTTTTCTGTCGAGGGCTTCCTGCGGGTAATTGGTTCTTTTCTGTACCCATTCGCGGAAGCGGTTTATGTCGCCGCCTCTGAACGATGGCATTACTTCAACCAGGAAGAATGGCTCATCGGTATACATACCGCTTCCATCGCCATCACCTGAAAATAATTCATCGCCGAATCCCGGACCTTCAACTTCTGATATTTCCTCGCCGGCATTGGCTATAATTTCATCGGTTGATACCTGGGTCGGATCCGTCAGCAATACAGTATCCACGACTTCCGGGGGGACGTACTGTAATATCTCCCGGACTGTTTTTGTTTCAGGCGGAGGGGGAGGAGGTGGTACATATATATTATCTGCAGGCGGCTCATATATTTCCATCTCGTAATTAATATATCCGGTGCCGCCTGCAAGTACCCTGTCATTGGATGGGCGTGAAAGGAAAGGAATGAGAACTGCTCCGGACGCAAGTATTGCTGCAGCAATTATACCTGTGATCACAGCGGAGTGATACCCTTTTCTGAGCTTATAGGCTCCGTATTCCCTGTTACGGGAGGAGAAGATAAGATCATCGAAGTCGGGTATATTCTTAAATAAAGGCATCCGTTGTTTTAAATGTGCGGCAAAATTACAAAATCGCGGCATACTGACAAAACGGAATGTAAGGGTAATGAGTATGTTTTATTTTATTGATTTTTTTCTTTAGATTTGTGGAGTTTGGAAGGGGGTTTAGCTCAGTTGGCTAGAGCATTTGACTGGCAGTCAAAAGGTCAGGGGTTCGATTCCCCTAATCTCCACGAAGTATTATGTGCAGATTAATGCAAGATCCTGTAAACTTAACATTTACAGGATTTTTTGTTTTTACCTCCTGTGCAAAAAAGTCCCTTTTAATGCATATCCGTCCTCTTTTGCCTATCGCAAATCAGATAATTGATCGGGTACAGTAACCACCCGGAATGTGTCAGGAAAGGTTTTCTACTGCCCGTTCTTTCTAATCAGAAGATGAATGCATATCTTATCTTGTCCCATGTTCAAACTCAACATTTACTCCTTTTGTGAAATCACTATACCTTGCACTATTCCAATTGATACCGATATTCTCTCCTATCTCTTTTGCATCCTTTGAATTTAATTTCTTCATTCTAATCAATATTATTTATTTAATAATTTGATACTGACGGCACTTCCTTCTTTAGTCCTTTTAACAAAGGCACTAAACTAAATTCTTTTTAATTGCTAGAAAATACCATTCCTCTGCCAACTCAAAGTTGCACCAGCAAAAAGCCGAAGTCAAGTTTATTTTGAGCACATGCCCCAAGAGCTGATTTCCGAGGGCTGAGAATAAGTTAATGTGAGCAAGAGTTAATCATCCTCCTGCATCGTCTTATTGGCTATAAGAGTGTTTATAAGGTCTTTAAGCTCATCAATTTCTTTCTGCTGATTCTGTATAAGTTTTTGCTGTTCTATTACCTGCAGCTGAATGTTCTCAACCGATTCGACTGTCTCGAATGCCATGCGTGTCATATCTACTACCTCACCATTTTCTTCCTTCTCTTTTACAGCAGATGTGATCCACGGAAGATGGTTTTCTTTATTTAAAAATTCCTCTACTTCTTCGGTCTGCAACATTTGATAACTTTCTTCGAAGACATAATCGGGCTTGCTATAAGCAGTTCCATTTGCACTACCTGCTGTACCGCCATAATAAACACTTCCGGTTGCCCTGATACTACCGGTAACATCCAGTTCGTACTGAGGATTCCAGGTTCTCACCCCAACCCATGCGTTTGTAGCCGGATTTAGGAGAATGTTCTCTCCGGTATTGGTCCCTCCGATGGCTAATTTCCCGCCCGCAAAGGAAAGGTCAAGGAATCCGGCACTTCCGTCTGTCCTCATTGCGATCCACGCCGTTTCACCTGCATTGTTCAAACGAATCCTGTCACCCACCACATCCAATTTATATGGAGGATTATACTTGCCGATTCCAACGTTTCCATTGGGCATAATCTCCATTTTCCATGAATTGTTTGTAGCAAATACTAACCTGCAGTTTTCACTGCACCAGAGCTGTGCTGCCATACCATCATTTGTGTTTCCTATCCCGATGGTTAAACCATCAAAAAATCCGTAACCGGTTTCATCATTTACAAAACCCGCTGAGGACTGAAAACTGCCACCATTAACAGATAATGGTCTGGCAGGTGATGTAGTGCCTATTCCCAGGCGTTGACCGCTCCAATAAAGGTTGTTATCACCAGCGAATGCTCCTGAATTGTTGAACTGTACACTTCCTGTTGAACCTCCGGGACCAATTACAGGTGAAGGAGTTTGCCATGAAGCTAATCCTGAGGCGTCCGAAGTCAACACTTTACCTGCTCCGGGGCTGCCACCGGTGATTTTGACCTGTCCGTTTACATCAAGCTTCGCTCCCGGATTCTCAATACCGATTCCAGTATTGCCAGAGATGTAAAATTTACCTCCGGAAAAATAACCTGAATAACCATCCTGTGAAGATACTGTGCCACGCACTGCCATGGTTACTCCTGTGGATGAACTACTTACACCTTCAAGTCCATAACCTGAAGATGAAGCTGTTTGACCCCGGACACCGGTCCAGCCAGTCCCTGTGACACCATATCCTGTTCCTGAAACTGAATTCCCATAAATTCCACAGGTTATTCCTGTTGCAGAAGATGCATAACCATAAACACCATAACCCTGATCAGAGACGGTCTGCCCATAAACTCCATAGGTCTTACCGGTATTTGCATCTGTTAACCCATATACTCCATATCCCTCGACCGATTTTGAGTTACCATATACCCCGTAGTTTTTCCCTGAAGATGAAGACGTATACCCATAAATCCCATATCCCTGAGCTGATAATGATGATCCATAAACACCGGTATTACTTCCTGTTGTAGCGTAAGAAATACCTTTGACACCGTAACTTCCCTGTGTGGACATTGAGATGCCTAAAACACCGGAACCAGCTCCGGTCGCAGCTCCGGAAATGCCAAATACTCCCGTTCCCTGCTGTGAATCCGATTTGCCGGTTACTCCAAAATTGGTACCTGTTAATGCGTCTGCTCTTCCATAAACACCTGTGCCATTCACGGAGGCAGTAACACCTAAGATACCTGCAGCCTGACCTGTAACTGCACTTGAAATACCTGCAACACCAGCTGAAACATTAGCAGAATTTGAATTTGTTATGGAAAATCCTCCTCCACTGGTGTTGGTTGTGCCGGAAAAAGGCAGGTTTAGATTTCCGTCCAGATCACTCCCTGGTTTCCAGGTTATTCCATCCCACTTTAGTACTTGCCCGTTTGAAGCTGACTGTTGTGCTATTTTCAGGGGAGTTGCACTGGTACACCATTACCTTCCAGCGTAGGATCAGTTATTGCTGATTGAGATCCCCAATTGTCACCCATCCCTGCTTTTTGAGCATAAAGGGCGTAAGGGACACTTAACAATTGGCTTGTCCCGGTAATAGTGTAATTTCTACCACCGGTTGGATCAGTTTCTGTTTTAAGATAATAAGGACCCACTGCCCAGTTAATGGCAGAAAATCTTTAGGTTAAAGGCGATCCGCTGCCTATCTCAACAGTCACAAGACCATTGGCATTTGTCTGTGGAAGCGGGCTGTAGGTTTACGGAATAGACTACAGTACCCGAAGCAGATCCCTGAAGGATGCTCATTTTCATTCCTATGGCATGATTTGTTACCAGTCCGCCTGTAGTATTGCGGACAACACACTGGTAGCTCATTTTCTGAGGTGACTGGGCAAAGACTGCTCAGCACCGCCATGATCATCATAGTCAGAGTAAAAATCTTTTTCATAAAAAACTGTTTAGTTAGAATATATAGGAATAAATATATATGTTTTATTATTGAAACTGAAGTAATTCAAGAGGTTTATATCAATAGAAATGAATGTTTTATCAAAATCTATACTGGTTAAAATAGCAAAAATCCATCCACCTCTGGAATTACCTCATTTGGCTGAAAAAATGTTTAATCATAAAGTGAGCAATTCGTACAGCTATCTAAGGTGCAAATAAGAAACTCCCGGAGGCTGATTTTCCGAGGGCTTGGGAATAAGTTAATGTATGAAGTGATTAATTGTCTGCCGGTGCCATCAGATTTGTCATAAGTGTGTTGACAAGGTCTTTAAAGATTAATACCGAAATTCTATCACTGTACTGTTAATTGCTCCAAAGCCAATCATTATAACTTTCCCATTCTTTACTTTTGCAATTGCAGTGACATTCATGGCTTCACTTTGAGGACTATATTTCTTTTGATTGAAAGTTGCCCATGCATCATTTGTCAGAAAAATATCACCATAAGGTAAGAATCCACCTTCATAATGCTGACCAATTCCAATACATCTGCTTTCATTTAAGAAGAGAAAATTAAACGCACTTTCCGGAACAGTGAAGGTCTGATTTCCTGTGGCTAAATCAACAAATACGTTGATACGACATTTTGCAAAAGATTTTGATTCTGTAAAGTATATTCTTTTCAAATGGTCACTTGTACTTGCCTGTTTTGATTGCCATGTTTTACCTCCATCGATAGATTTATAATATTTACCATTATCAGAAGTAGCATATCCTTCATTAGCATTTTTAAAACTTATATCGGAAATGTTTTCTGAAAGGGGATCTATTACCTCTGACCAGGTTTGTCCTCCATCAGTAGTTTTTCTGAATAGTTTTTTCCCGGAAATAAATCCAGTTTTATTATTTAAAAAGAACATCCCCGTTGGTATCCCTTTGTCCGGAGTATGCAAATTAATTAACTGCCATGTTTGTCCTCCATTAACTGTTTTTAAAAGATAGCCCCCGGTGTCATCACCTCCAATAATATAACCAGTCTGACTATCGGTGAATTGGATTTTATTAAGAAAGAAATTCACCGGAGATAATAATTGTTCCCAGTTATAGCCACCATCTGTTGTTTTAATAATAATTCCAAAATTAGAAATTGCAAATCCCTCAGTTTCATTAATGAAAATAAGGTCTGTATAAATGACCACCAGGAATATTAGTTTGTAGTATTTTAAGACTATCAATTGATAAGTTTGGAAAATCGGTCGGTATCTCACTATCCTTTTCACAATAAGCCAGAAGGAATAAAGGGCTGAGAAATGCTATTATTACTTTTATTGCTTTCATATTCAAATCATTTGTAATTATGCTCCAAACAAAAATGAAGAGGCTTCCCTGTATAAATATCTTCATCAAAATTCTGGTCATGTTCAATTAATCATATTAAATTTAAGGTGCTTATCGGTAAATAAAACCGTTCCAGTTTACCAATTGTCAGTCTGGATTGACAAATGATGTTTTCTTTCTTCTGGTCAGCATTAAGTAACGAATAAATGGAAACTGGATAATCCTATTGGACAATCTACTTAGCAACTAACCATAACTGAAGAAGCCTGTCTATCAAATTTGAATCTTGAAATAAAATTGACTTCCGGAATATTCTTAACTAAATTTGACTTTTAATCATTTATATTTTAATTTATCAAAAATCTCTGAAATGAATAATTCAATTGGCACACTTCTTACTTTAGCCGGGGGGGTTGTAGCTATTATATTTGGTCTTATATACCTATTCAGATCTAAATTTATGGGTTACCATAGAATGGCGGTACAAAAAGATTGGAAAGAGTTGACTCCTGAAATGCAGACTTTGATACTTGCTCTTATGCGGACAGTGGGTGGTGGATTTCTATCAGTTTCAATCGCCGTAATTATTTTGCAACTTGAATTCAATAGAAGCCAGAATCATAAGATTGCAGTGGCAATATTAATTGTTGGTGGTATATTTACTCTTGGGACCTTGTATGCTACCATATTGGTCAGAACCAAAACCAAGGGACGCCCTCCAACAATTGCTGCCCTTTTGCTATTAATATTGCTGTTGATAGGATATTTTTTCAATATTATGGGATAATAATAGGGTGAGAATAAAAAGTAATTTCATTTAAAATTCTTTACTCAGAACAGATTCTATTATTTACAGGATGGACCAGAAAGTATCTCCTGGATATTGAATTACCCACCAGTTTATCAATTCCCTCCATAAAGTTGCACCATGCTTAAACCAAAGTCACATTTATTTTGGCAGGTCGACATGGTCTTCTTCATGGTAGGTAATTTTCCATGTGTTGTCAGCTTGCTTTTTCCATACTACTATTGCCACACCTTTTGCATGTGCCGAATAATTATCCTTATTCCAGTCGAAAGTAAAAAGACCTTCTATAAAAACAATATCGTCTGAAACTGAAAAAACACTCTCATAGGTTTTAAAGTTCTTTGCATATGGAGCCGTATATTTCCAACCATTTGCAATAGAGTCCTTTCCTGCCATTTTGATCTGACCAGAAATCACAACAGCGTCGTCTGCATAAATGTTTATCACTTTGTCGATTACCCCTGAGCCCCAGGCAGTAGTGGCAACTGCATTCAATGAATCAACAAGCGCCTGATTCTTGCTCGTTTCAGGTTTTTGTGTGCAGGCTGTGATACATAGTATTGCAGCAAACAGAGGAATAATGTTTCTTGTTTTCATAATCAATGAATAAGTGTTAATAAATAAGAAATAAAATGAACAATACCATATCAAGTTCTCTGATAGTTTATAATCAGCCAATTTCTTAAGTAAAGTTAAACCCTATTTGAGCCAAAGTCAATTTTATTTAAACAAAAAGCCCCCGGTTCTGATTTTAAGTGCTCGTTGTTAAAATAATTATGATAATTACAAATGAACAAGCCAGAGGGGGCCACAGTGCTTGGCTTTTGCACGAGATTTGCCTGGAAATTGAAATTTCACAGGCTGGGTTGACGTGTGTATTTCAAGAAGGGTGAAGTTTTGAAAGCTTTGAAGTTGCCAATTAAATAACCTTATGGAACGATCGTCGATTCATTTGAAAAAATCCAGCTTTACCTCTTCTGATTCATAATTATCCGGTCATCGCTAAAAAACCAATATATCGAATTTTATAGGGTTTTGGATAGATGGACCGTCAAGAAAATGGAATTATGATTTTATCAGGCGCTGATCCATTTATAACTACAACCCTGGTTGATATGTATAAATTCAATTGATGGAATATTCCGGGATAGATAATCATTTAATAATTGCATTCCCATTTCTTCTGATGTACCATGGTTTATTACTATTAGTGGTTTACCGGTATCTTCAGAATAGGTTGTCTGGACCCATGTGCGAATCGTATCATCAATTCCAATGCATAGATCAGGATTAAGTTCAGCATATTGCTGAGGATCACAGATACAACCTGTTCCCAGACCGATTGTGGATACTAATCTGTCAGGATCACCATAGAATGCAACTCCGGGCTGATTAAAATCCTTCAGCTTAAGAGCAATTTTCCTGGCAATATTTGCTGCGGTATCTGTTTCAGTCTTATATACATTATAATAGTCTTTGGAACGAACAATATCTTCGTTTTTATAGCCTAATTTTAATCCTAATCCAAACGGGATACCAAAGTTTTTGATAATATCAGGAACATCATGGCTCCGGATAATTACCAGTCCATTGCTCTCAATCCATTTTTTCTTTGTTTCAAGAGCCTCTGAATACTGAGCTTTTGCTGCTGCAGGAGTATTAAAAAGCTCCGGATCTTTTAAATCCAGATCCCAGTGTCTGTAAAATGTGGGTTCATGTACGATCAGTACGTTGATTCCCTGACCAACAGCATCTTTTAAAGTCTTAAAATATGGAGTCCATGCAGTCCCCGCCTTTTTAATTTTCGTACCCGGATCACCGATTATAATCCGGTCAACTGAAGGTTCACGAACAGGACATAAACTGCGCAAAAACTTCTGAAGGTCATCAGCGGTAATTACATCCCACTCTTTACTAGCATTATTTATACTGAATGATAATGATGCTAATCCGGTTGTAATAATAAAATCTCGTCTTCTCATTTTCTTGTAGTTAATTGTTAATCCCAGCGCAGGTTTAAAATTAATTAATAAAAGGTTTTCCTCCTGTATCAAAATATAGTGAACAATAAAATATTTATAAAATTCTGTATTGTGAAGTTATTAAAGACAATGATACGGTGCAAAGAAAAATCCACTCATCCTGTATTAGTCTAACCGTTTTGGATGCAAAGCTGAATGATTTACCTATTAGGCCCTCTGAAAACTTCCGGTGCTTTTACTAATAATAAATTTGACTTCAGCTTTTCATTGGTGTAACTTTATTGATATAATTAGTAATAATTCATTCCATAATGAAAATCGCTGTTTCAAATCCGGAGTTCTATTTTGCTTTTTTATATATTCTCTCTTTTGTACGGTTACATTTGTACAGCTTATAAATTTCAACAACCTAAGATTAAATTAATTCCTTGCTAAGCTCTGCTTTATTATTGTTAACAACGGTTTTCATGTGCAAAATAATCGGATCAAGACTCTCCACAATTCCAATATCTGAATGGTATGATATAAATCTTACAGGCAAATTTGAAAGATATAAAGATGGAAATGCAATCGGAGGATTAATGTTTGGTCATACAAGCTTAGTAATATGGCAAAAAACTTTAATGATAAATAAAGAAGTAATTAATCTGTATGCATGGATTACGCCTCTTGGCCTGGGCATTCAGAAAATCGGACTTTTCCTTAACGGGTGTTGTTATGGACAAGCAATCTGATTTGCCATGGAGTGTACAATATGCCAAATGTACTAATGCCCATTATCATCAATGGAATTAGAGGGCTGATCGATGAAAATGCCTGTTATTCTCAAAGATTTCATCCTGTTCAGATTTATGAAGTGATTCTACTTTTAATTATTGCACTTATCGTTTGGAACGAGCAAAAATTCTGGAAAAGATACTCGGGCACACTGATTAGATAATTGCTTCCTTTCTTCTTTTCAGGTTCTCAATTGAGCTTATACGTGATCCGGCTTTCATCTAACTTTAATTTACAACAATATTGGGGAATAGCTTGAATTAAATGGGTCATATTAATTATAGGAAATGAATGTTTCATCATTTATTTATATATGAAAAAATTTCTTTAATTATTCCTCAGAACATGTCAAAAGCTGAACCATTTCTTATGACATTCATTAATATACATTAGTTTTCTAACCGAAGTAATCTATGTTCTCGGAGCTCTATTTACTAATTTTGAATTAATGTCCTTAACATAAAATGAATTCCTGCAATATTATTTATCACCTTTTATAATTTTAGCTCTATTAAAACTGTCAGGATTACGATTGACGATAACCTACCTTTCTGTTTCACCGTTTATTCTGATAACTCAAACCTTCTTATCCGACACCACAAAATTGGTATTAGTAAAAAACATTAATGGTGATGTCAAATATTATAAAAGGATCGATCTGAAGAAATCCCTGAGAAATCATGATAATAGGACTATTACATATAATCCGCATGAAGGGCAATTTGGTACTGAATATACGGAAGAGAATTATAAGTATATGTATAGAATAACAGGAGCTGGTTTTTCCCTTTGTCAGGAAAGAATGAAAAGCAATATTCTGCTAAAAGAAAATAAATCTCTACTGAGGTATCAGCAAAGAAAATAATTTTACAAAAGAAAGGGGAAAAAACAAGTTTACTTTTGGGAGAGAATATCCTTACATACATATACGATCTCAAGTGGATAGGTTTTGGAATTGGCGCAAATCTGGGTAATATCAGATGGATTCATTTAAGTAAGATTAATAAAGAATGTATTTTGAAAGAGGAAAAAGGCTTTCTCCAATTATGCCTGAAGTGCTTTTAAGAGTGGGCAGAAAAATACTTCATGGATTTCTGAATTATAATTATGGATTTAATTTCCCGACTTCAATGCCAGTACTAATGAATGAACTTAGTATTGTTTCCGGAATTTGGTTTTAAAACTGAAAATAACCTGAGGTTGGGAGCCGATATGTCAAATTGTTATACAACTACTTTTATAGCGGAGGCACTGCTTGGAAAAAATCTTGGATTAACATTTAAATATATTTTGGCGGTGAAGGTTTTTATTATTACATACAAATCCGAATATTTAGATAAAAAAGGAATAATTCTCAATGGTGCTAATTACAGACACGGATTTAAAAATGGCAAAAGAGCTCTGAAAGTGTACTTTGGAGGAATCCGATATACGTTTGGGAAGAAACATTCTAAATCAAAGATCAAGTAATGCCTATCTGGCAGAGGAACACTAAGAGAGCAACCCGAACATCTATCTGCAGGGCAAATAAGAAGCCCCCGGAGAAAAGCGCATCTTAGTTCTTCAAACAACGGACAGAATAACCGAACTTCTTCTCGGCATTCTGTCTAATTATTCTTAAATTATCGCATATTCATGAAATAGAAATAACTATTTACTATTGAATAAGCACTGGCTGACCACCAGTTTCCATAACTCCTGATGTAACCAAATGCGCCATTGAGACCACTTCGTCCGCCACCCGGGAGTTGCCGTAAAATCAAGTTGATTCGTGGCTCCTGTATTTGGAATTAGTCAATGAATAGTCCCAGAGTTAGAACTTTTCGTAACATTGCCGACGGTACGCTAAAGGATTATCATGGTTCTTATTGGCAAGGTCCTAATTATTCCATTCTAAAGAATTTCGGCTTTTATGCCCTGCCTGGTGGGCGGAGGCTCATTTATACAAGCAGATTTGTTGATGGTCGGACTAAGAGGGTAATTGGGGGACAAGTTAGCTACTAACAATAGGATAAAACGCGGCATTCTAGCCACATTTGAGATGCCTTAATGAGATTTGTCGCTAAGCAGTTCTCTTTGCTATTTCAGCAATATCCCTTGCCTCCAGTACCTTCTTTTCAGCGCCAGCTAATGCACAATTAATCATTGCAAGCCCAACATCGCTCAGCGAGCCAAAGTATTGCGGGAATAATGCATGTAAAACGGGATATGGTAACTGGATATATTTATAGAATTTCGGGAGGTTTTTCTGTCCTTTTACAGCCTTCATAAATGCCGGGCGGAAAGCAAACACATTCTTAAACCGGAGCTTCATAAGGTCATTTTCCGTTTTGCCCTTGACCCTTGCCCACATCATCCTTCCCTTTTCACTGCTGTCAGTCCCCGCACCGGAAACATAGCATAAGGTCATATCAGGATTCAATTTGCTAAGGGTTTGAGCGAAGTTCATGGTAAGGTCATAAGTAATTCTGGTATATTCTGGTTCCTTCATACCCACTGACGATACTCCCGCACAAAAAAAACAAGCATTATACCCAGCTAAACCGGATTCAATGGACGAAAGATCAAAAAAGTCAGTATGAATTATCTCTTTCAGTCTGGGGTGAGTGATTCCGCAGGGTCTTCTATTGATTACTAATATTGATTCCACAGCTGGATGCTGAAGGCATTCAAGAAGGACACCTTCGCCAACCATTCCGGTTGATCCGGTGATTATGGTTTTAATTTTTGGGTACATAGTGAAATGGTTAAGATTCAGATCAAAGTGAAGAAAGACCAATCAAAAAAATTATAAAAAAATCACCTGCCTGGCTGTGAGTGTTCGGCTATTGCAATATGTACGTAAATATTCCGTACAATATTTCTATAATACGTAAATATTCCGTACATTTGGCAAGAATATTTGATAGAAATTATAAAAAAAGAAATGAAAACATTGGAAAAGGCCCGGGTTGAAACAAGATTGTCAAAAGAGCAAAAGGTCTTTTTTAAGCATGCTGCGAACCTCGGTGGATATAGAACTTTAACTGAGTTTATAATAAATGCAGCTCAGGAGAGAGCAACAAAGATAGTGGAAGAGTATAATAAGGTTATTTCATCAAGGAAAGACCATGGATATTTTTTTTAATGAATTAATGAATCCCTCTAAACCAAACAGGGCATTAAAAAGTGCTGCATTACGGTACAAAAAAATGATAAATGAATGAGTTATCTGACTGTACCTTTAAATCCGGGTCATAACATATCCGATTTTGATTGCGGGAAAGAACCGCTTAATTCCTATCTTAAAAATCAGGTAAATCAGGATGTTAAAGAACATCTTGCGGTATGTTTTGTGATTGTTACAGACAAAAATAAAGTAAAAGGTTACTTTACTCTTTCGGGTTTAAGCATAAACAAAGAACTTATTCCAAAGAATTTAAGACGGAGATTACACTATAGGGACATACCTGTTACTTTATTGGGAAGATTATCAAGAGACATTAAATACAAAACAGAACGACTTGGAGAAACATTACTATTAGACGCCTTAAGGCGAAGTTACGATTCTTCATTTAAAATTGGTTCAATGGCGGTTGTGGTAGATCCTATTGATGAGGAAGCAGGTAACTTTTATTCGAAATATGGTTTTATAAATCTGCCTGATAGCAAAAGAATGTTTATTACAATGGAAACCATTTCCAAACTATTCTGAAGGACAAACAAATGCTTCAATTAATTGTTAATATAAACTAATGGAATTTCTTTCAAACAGGTTTAAATTCGAAAAGGTCTGGTTTGAAAAGGATCTGGTTGAAAAGAATCTTGTTTCTGAAGGCAGGAAATGAAGTACTCTTTATATGATTTCAAATTTTTAATATCTTACAATTAAAATGTATACAAATGGGAGATCAGAGATTATTTTCACAGTTAGAGGAATCTGTCAGGAAATCGTGCCAGATTGATAATGAATTATTTGAGAAATTTGATGTAAAACGCGGGCTGCAGTAACGCAGAATGGATCTGGTGTTCTTGTAGGGCTGACAAAAATCGGAGAGGTGGTTGGTTATAAGAAGGAGGGCGACAAGGTTATTGCTGTTCCGGGAAGATTATTGTACAGGGGAATTGATATTGAAGATATTGTTGCACGGATTTCAGAAAGAGCACAGGCACGGATTTGATGAAACCGTTTTTCTTCTTTTGACAGGACATTTGCCAAATAAGGATGAGCTGGAGGAGTTCTCAGAACATCTGGCTTCCCAGCGTGCACTTGCCTGATGACTTTACGAAAGACATGATACTTTCAATGAAGGGTAAAAATGTACTTAATATTCTTGCCAGGTCTGTGCTGGGATTATATATTCTTGATGAAAAACCTGATAGTATCGCCCTCGATAACATGATAAAACAGTCGTTAAGTCTTATCGCCAAGTTTCCTACAATAGTGGCATATTCATATCAGGCATTAAGACACCTGTATATGGGGAAGACACTTTCAATCCGTCACCCGCAACCCAAATATGACTACAGCTGAGAATTTCCTCTATTTAATAAAAGGTGATTCCAGCGGTTTTTCAAAACTTGAAAGTGATCTGCTTGACCTGCTTGCTGGTTCTTCATGCTGAACACGGAGGCGGTAATAACTCCACCTTCACGATGAGAGTAACCAGCTCCTCTGAAACCGATATTTATTCTTCAGTAACCGCTGCTATCGGATCATTAAAAGGGCCACTGCATGGCGGAGCAAATGTCAGGGTCCTGGAAATGATGGAAGATATGAAAATTCATGTAAAGAACTGGAAAGATGAAGAGAAAGTTAAAGCACATCTTCTAAAGATCCTGAATAAGAAAGCAAATGACTATTCCGGAAAGATTTATGGAATAGGGCACGCTGTCTATACTATCTCTGATCCCAGAGCTGCAATTTTAAAAGCAAAGGCAAGAGAGCTGGCTATAGAAAAAAACCGGCTTGATGAATTTGAACTCTATTCACTGGTGGAAAAGCTTACACCTGAAGTTTTAGAGTGTTTAAAGGAGAAAAATCTACCAAGGTGGTTTGTATTAATGTTGATTTTTACTCTGGTTTTGTTTATTCATGTCTTGATATTTCAAAAGAACTTTATACCCCTCTGTTTGCCATTGGAAGGGTTTCGGGCTGGTGTACCCACCGTATTGAAGAACTTACATTTTCCGCAAAAAGGATCATCAGACCTGCATTTAAAAATGTTTTCGGAAAACAGGAGTATATTCCGATTAAAAACCGTGATTAGATTATCTAATATTAAATTATTTTACCATGTCTGAACTGGTTCACAATTGTATTGATGATGCCTTCATTAAACTTCTTGAAGGGGATCTCAAAGAAGCTGCAGCTTATTTCGAATGTGCAGAGAAGGATAATCCTGATAACATACACATTCTGCTCGAGATTTCGAATGTGTATTACGTTCTTGGCAAAATGTCAAAGTCAATTAGCTACCTGGAAAAGGTTCTGAAGATTAAGGCTGACAGTCCGTATGTTTTGTACAAGCTGGGAGTTGCTCATCTACCGATCCACTAATTTTTCGGCCGCTGTTAAAACTTTCAATAAAATAATCGAATCGGGCAAACATTTACCAATGACCTATCTCTGGCTGGGGTTGGCTTATTACCATCTTGGTAAAGAAGAAAATAGTATTGCATCATACAGGAAACTGATTGAATATTGTCCCGAAACTCTTATGGCGAACTATTATATGGGTATTGCTTTAAAGGCATCGGGCAAAGATGATGAGGCAATTGCCTTTTTTGAAAGACTCCTGGACAAAACCGACAAGCATGTTTCTGCGCTATATCATTTAGGAAGAACATATATGAAAAATTACAATTACGATAAGGCAAGGGTGTACTTTAAACACGTTCTGGAATTTGATCCGGAGAATAAAAATGCTTCAGATATGCTCAACTTTCTGTCGGATACTTAAAAGAATTGCTCTTTCCCAATTGAGCCTTGATCTGATCGGCTTCTAGCACTTTTATTCCCGTCAGAGATAATTCTTTGACCCCTGACGCATTAAGCTCACATTATCAGCCGGATCACTTTCTACTTCTGGCGACCAGATAGCCAATCAGGAACCCTATAACCAGACCAATCAAAATCCCTACCCAATTCCAGTTTCCCATATACGTTGAACCGCCACCACCATGACTTTTTATTAACAAAATAGCGTTTTGTTCACATTAAGGAGGAAAGACTGAAATTACTGGTGATTTTACTATCGAAGAAGCAAACGATCTTGTCTATTTACTCAAATCAGGTGAATTACAATTTGCAATTAAAATCGTTGAAGCTCAAATAATAAAAAGGGAATAAATTCCACCCGTAAACAAGAAATCTAATGACCCTTGCAGATCACTAATCTTCAAGGGTCTATGATTTAAGGTTGTGGTGCTACCGGAATCACGTTTTGAAGGATGGTAAAAATTTAAGTTTAAATTATATTATTTTAGTGTTTACTATTGTTTGTTAATATATATTGATGTATATTTGAAAATAAAAAATCCCATGAAAACCAATCTGCCTTCTATCTTCAAAGCCTTTCAACGGAGTGATGAGTATTTTGAAATGTTGAATGATCCTGAAAATTCGCGGAATTACATTTTCAGTCAGTTATTGTACATCATTATATTCTCTTTCCTTTATGGTATTATAATGGGTAGTTACAATGGAGCATTACAAAGCCTGGTTACCGGAATTAAAATACCATGTTTGATAATACTTTCATTGTTAATATGCTTCCCGGCACTTTATGTTGTTCAATCCATGATAGGTTCCACAATGACAATTCTTCAGATGGCGAATATAATTTTTGCAGGTTTTTTTGTTTTCACGACTATTGCTTTGTCATTTGCACCAATCGTCATTTTTTTTATGATCACAAGCAATAGTTATTCATTTCTAAAATTATTGCATGTGGCAAT
Organism: uncultured Bacteroidales bacterium; assembly: GCA_963700275.1. Taxonomy (GTDB): domain Bacteria; phylum Bacteroidota; class Bacteroidia; order Bacteroidales; family VadinHA17; genus LD21. The sequence goes on from CAVOWZ010000013.1 coordinate 55,990, forward strand.
TTTTACTTTTTCAGGAATTTTTGCTGTTAAAACAATTATTAACGGGCTTAAATTTTCATGTGAAAAGAAAAATATTTATCCAAAGCTTGGAATGTCAATTTTCAAAATCTGGGTTGTAATTCTTGCATTTGTAAGTTCGCAATTAGCCTGGAATCTTCGACCTTTCGTTGGAAGCCGGGATATGCCCTTTGAGTTGTTCAGGGTGCGTGAAGGCAACTTTTATATTGCTGTCCTTCAATCGGCAGCAAGTATGTTTAAGCCGGATGATAAATCAAATCAGGACAATCTGAACAAATCACCAATAAGCCAGCCTGACAGTACTTCAAATAAGAATTATGTTGACCGACGATAAAATAATGACTCTTGAAGAAGTGGCAGAATATCTGAGAGTAAAGCCACAAACAATATATACCTGGGCACAGGAGAAGAAGATACCTGCTGCAAAACTGGGCAAGGAATGGCGTTTTAAAAAATCAATGATAGATAAATGGTTTAATGAGTTTATTGACGAAAAGTTCAGGGATTTATACTGAAAATTTATAAAGCCGGTTTTATATGATATAAAGAAGCCAGCATCCAGAGCTGTAGTAGTTATCTACTGATTTTATATTTGAAAGTCAAAAAACAGGATGCTGGCTTTGCACGAGGTACGGGTACTGATACGATATTTGATCAATATTGTTTCGAAACAGGAGCTGTTGTTCTCTTGTACTAGTTTATTCAGGGGCAAATGACATTTACCAGGTTCCCATTCCAGCAGTGCCAGTTTGCATCTCCAAAATTTGACAGGCTACTGACCCTTCCGTTATGTGTTGCAGAATGCCATTCCACATCCATTTCGGAAAATGCCAGGCCATTGAAATAAAAGATTGAATAATATGAATCAAATGTCCCTGTTTGTTTCCCATATTCTATATAGCTGGTTTTAAAAGGATCAGCATCTCTGTTATCATTCAGATTCCTGATCCAGGTGTATTTGATAACACCGGTAGTATTTCCGCTGAGTGTCCAGTCAATCTGAAGAACAGGCTCATTAAACCGGGGACTGTGATTCAGTATCCATTGTCCTCCGGAACCGTCTGATGCAGATGTCCCTTCAAACCAGAGGAATTCGGAAAATCCACCGGTTCCTTCACCTGTAATGTACATTTTCCATTGAACATCCGTTGACCTGATCTGACCGGTAAGCCTGGCCTTATAAGTCATACCCGTTAAGGTGACAGAATAACTCCATTGCCAGGTTTTATCTTCTATATATACAGGAGTCCCGCCGGAAGCCAGTTTAAAGGAATAAACGGGTACGGCAAGTGTCCCGGCAATCATAGTTCTGAAATATCCGGCAACGAGCGCTGCAAATTCCCAGTTACTGTTTTCAACCCCTTTCGAAGAAAATGCTACGGCTGATTTATTTCCTGATTCGAAATTACTGAAATCAATTGTCATTGATTCTTCAGGGGGCAGGGCAGGGGGATTATCTTTATCTTTCTTACAACTTGTCAGAAAGCTGCTTAGAAGGAGGATTAAAAGAAGCGGGGTAATAATTTTCTTCATTGCATTAACAGATTTTAAGCCGCTATTTTACTATCACCTTAAATGTATTTGATACTTTATCAACGGTTATTCGAAGGAAATATTCTCCGGGGGCAAATCCATTAACATCCGATATTTATTTTAGCCCCGTATTTAATGAGAGTATATTCCTGAATTTTTATTCATGCCTGATCGCTTCGACAGGCTTCAGGTCGGCTGCCCTTTTTGCAGGAAGGTAGCCGAAGGTGATGCCGACAATAACTGAAAAACTGAATGCAATGAATATTGAGTAAAGCGTGAGGAAGGTTTTAACTTCGGTCAGAAGGCCTATCCCCAGGGATAATACGATTCCAAGAAAAACTCCTGTCAGACCACCGGTAATACTTAAGGCCATTGCTTCTGTTACAAACTGACCCATAATATCAGATCTCCGGCCTCCGACTGCCCTTCTGATACCGATCTCCTGAGTCCGTTCCAGAACGGATGCAAGCATGATATTCATTATACCTATTCCCCCGACAATCAGGGAAATTGCTGCTATCGATGCCAGCAGAAGATTATAGATACGGCTTTCGCGTTTCTCCTGTTCCATCAACTCATAGGGGATAATAATACTGAAATCATCATTGTTGAAATGGCGTCTTGTAAGAATACTTTTGATTATGCCTGCAGATTCCAATAGCCTTTCCGAGTTTTCCAGCCTGACAGCAACCTGTTTCAGTTCACTTAAAAGCATATTTGATCTTGGTATCCTTTTTCCGAAAGTTGAAAGGGGTATATACACATCATTATTTAGGTCGCGGGCTGCAAGCTCCCCGATGGTTTCGGTAAAGAGCGCCCTTGTTTTAAGGACACCCGTAACCTCAAACCACTGGTCCCCCAGTTTGATATACCTGCCAAGCGGATCCTCATAGCTGAAAAGCTCACGTGCAATATTGGCACCCAGCACACAAACCTTCAGCTGCCTTTCATAATGAACCGTGTCAATAAAAGTACCCTTATCTACCCTGAAATTCAGTATGCCGGTTATCTCCGGGAGTAATACCGATTACCGTTGCCTTCGATGACTTGTCACCATACATGGCATCAAGCTTTGCTTCAGCCTGAGGAGCTATACCTTTTACTCCGGGTAAAATATCACCTATTGCTTTTGTGTCTCCCAGCGATAATCCCCGGGAAAATTTTGTCCTGACCAGTTCAAGTTCTGTATCAGTAAAATCCTTATCACGAATAATTATATTGCTGACACCAAGATCCTGGAACTTTGCCATCGCCTGTTTTTTTGCGCCTTCACCAATCGATATCATGGCAATTACAGAAGCGGTTCCGAAAATAATACCCAGCATCGTCAGAAATGACCTGAACTTATGATCACGCAATCCATAGAATGCAATCCTTATACTTTCATCGATCTGCATAGCAAGAGTTATTACCTGGTTAAAATATTTTCGGGAAGCAAAAGACCCTGTCCCGGTCTCAGATCACCCGATACAATCGTAAACATGTTATTTGATGGTCCTGTGGTAATTTCTGTCTTTCGTATTTTCCCTCTCTTCGCGGTAAACAGATAGAAATGTTTATTTTCCTCAAGGATGCAGCGGGTAGGGACATACATTTCATTTTCCCCTTCATAGGTTATGTATTCACAGCGTACCGTCATTCCGGGTTTAAGTCTCAGATCAGAGTCAGAAATGATTACTTCCGTCAGAAATACTTTCTTCGAATCCTGTTCAATACACACTCTGCTTAACCTGTTTATAACACCATGAAAGGGAACAGAAGGTAGAGCATCCAGCCTGACAATAACCTTTAGTCCCGGCTTAATCCTGCTTATATCATTTTCGGGAATAAAGCCTTTAACTTTCATGGTTCTGATATCAGGGATCCTTGCAACGACGCTCCCCAGATATACCTCATCACCAACCTTTATTATCTGACCGGTTCTGTTGCTATTTGAAACGACAAAAATACCATCGAGCGGACTGAGTACAATCAGTTGATTCAGGGTTTTCTCTGCCGCTGACAGTTCATTTTCTTTCTGAATTACCTTTATTCTTTGAATCCGATAATCGAGGCTGTCGAGCTTAGGCCTCAGCATAAGGTTTCTCTTTATTTTATCAAGCTTTATTTCAGCCTGCCGGAATTCAAGCTCAATGACTTTTCTTACTGCTTCCGATTCGAAAGCAGACTTATCGAGCTGCAGTTTTTTTATATCAAATGAAGCCTGCTCATTCCTCAGCTGTGCCCTGAGATCCTGCATATTATTTAATATCTGTGCCTTAAGTTTATTTGCAGAAGCGATTTCATTTTCAAGGGTTTCTCTTTTTTCAATTATGAATTTTTGAACAGTTGAGGGATCCAGGCGGAAAACCGGATCGCCTTCCAGAACCTGTTTACCGTGTTCAGCCAGTTCGATTATCTTGAAATTATATCCGTAAATTGAATTGATCCTCGGCATTGTCAAAGTCGAAGCATTTACAGCCTGCAGTTCTCCTGTTTCAACTATCGATTGTGTGAATGGTCCTCTCAAAACCATATAACCGTTCTTATTCTCTGTGTTACACGAAACAGACACAGCGAGCAGTGCAATTACAATAAGATTGTGTATCTGATTATTATAGTATTGATCAATCTGTAATTTTATTTTTTTCATTTCCGGTTGCCCCTGTTTCGTATTTTACCCTGGCCCTGCTGTACTTCTTGTTTCATCAGACTTCTTTTCCTGAACCTCTTCCAGATTAAGGAAAGGATTGGAAAGAGCTATGACATCACTTTCTTCAAGGCCCTCTGTTATAATGACATAATCGGCATTTACTGAGCCTGTCTTAATGTTATGGCGTTTAAAACCTGACCCGGATTGTATATAGACGAAATCTGTTCCCTGTTCATTGAAAAGTGATTCAAGAGGGATGAAGAGTACATCGGGAATTTCACTGACAATGATTTTACAGCTTACAGTCAGCCCCGGGAGGAGGGTTTTGCTTTGGCCTTCTATACGGATTTGTACAGGGAAGATCTTTATCTTTGATTTGTAATCAAGGTTCTGGGCAAGATTTGCAACATGTTCAACTTTCCCTGTGTAAGAGGAATCCGAGTAAGCATCCGGCCGGATCTCCACTCTCTGGTCAGGAAGGACCTTTGAAATATCAACTTCATTTATTTTAACTTCTGCTCTCATCTGCTCAAGATCAGGTAATTCAATCAATTTCGAGCCGGGATAAGGCTGATCACCAACGCCCCATTTTTGCTGTGTGCTCCAGTTTTGTTCCTTAATAGCGATTCCATTTGCGGGACTTACAACAAAAAGGCTGTTCATTGAGGTGTTCGCATCAGCCAGAGTAATTTTAAGCTGGTTAATTGTCAGGGATTTCTGGAGGAGATCTTCCTTGTGAATAATTTTTTTGTTCTCTATCTGTTCCTTTGCCCTGTCAAGAGCAATTGTGGCAGATTCCAGGCGAAGTTTAATCTCCTTTCTTGTTGCCTCCGGCTCATAGGTAGCTGTTTCGAAATTGATTCTGGCTATCTCCTGAGAGATCCCTGTCAGCTCAAGATCGGCTACAAGATCTTCTATTTCTGACTGTTGGGAGGATCTCAGTTTCTCATACTCTGCCTTCGCAATATCGAGCTGTTGTTCAGCCTGAATAATAGCTCTTTTTATTTCGGAGGGATCAAAAATCATGAGAGTATCACCTTTTCTGACCTCTTCACCGTCTTCAACGATCCTGGCCAGTTTAAGGGATCCGTAACGGTAAGAGATAACGGGTGCCGTAATTGAGATTGAATTAACAGCCTGAACACTCCCCTGTTCGGTAAGCTCTTCAAGGAATGTGCCCCGCTTTACCGTAGTTACCTCAATATCACCGGTATATTTTCCCCTGCAGGATACCTGTATAATTAATAATAGGATTATTACTCTTCTTGTCATCAGAATCCATGTTTATTTATATTTAAATCTGTTGATTGTATCTTTACCGGAAATCAGATTGCCGGGAGGTTCTCTCAGGGCAATAGTTTCATCACCTTCAAGGCCTGCGGTTATGATTGTAAAAGAACTTCCTGATGTCCCTGTCTCAATTCTGACAGGAACAAATCCCTTCTTCTGCTTTACATAGACCAGCTTTGAACTGTCTTTTTCGAAAATGGCCAGTGTAGGAACAAAAAGAGTATCTTTTTCCTCTTTTAAGATGATCTCACAACCGGCACTGAGGCCAGGTTTCATTTTTGAATGACAGCTGTCGACGTCAATAATTACCTCAAAGGACTTCACCTTTGAACCTGAATACCTTTGGGTAATGCTGGATGACAAGCTTTTCCGGTTTATTTTGCCTGTTGTCATAAGCTTCTCAGCCGCATTTACTGTTATATAAACCTTTTGTCCTTTCTCAATATTTCTGAAGTCGGCTTCAGCCACATCAGCAGAGATTTGCATCCTGCTGAGATCAGGGAACTGAAGTACAGGTGTACTGCTTATAAAAATTACACTTCCTTCTCTGATTGGACCACCGAATGATCCGGTTCCCGTTGAACTGCTAATCATAAATCTGGGGGATTCGGTCCTCATTACTATCCCATCTCTTTGGGCAATCAGGGTCATTGAAGCGATCTGATCAGCATAGGTCCGGGCATTCATCTGCTCCTGAATGATCCTCGCTCTCTTTTGCCTTATGTCATTTTCACCAATCAGTCGTGTAGCTGCCAGCTTTCTCTCTGTCTTTTGTTTTTCAATCAAAGCTTTCTTTATCTCAAGTTCCAGTAGTTCAGATTGTACCCCTGATGCAAACTTCATATGCAATGAATCGAGAGAGGAAATTTTCAGCTGAGCTTCACTGGTTGCCAGCTGGGCTTCAAGAAGAGCAATGTTCATCTTATTGTCAGCTTCTGATTTTTTCAGTTCTGCTTCAAGAGTTTCTATGGATATGAGTATTTCTTTGTACCTGGACAATAATTCAGGAACAGTCAGGACACACAGGGTATCTCCCTTTTTCACAAAAGAGCCATCCGGAGCAAGTTTTACAATTGTCATCTGGCCGAAAGTACTTCTGGGTGACATGACCGGTGTGCTTACCACTGCCTGCACAGTTCCTGTAACATTTATTTTATCGACATAATCAGATCTGTTGAGCCGGTAGGTAATTACATTATTATCAGTTTTACCGTTGCAGGCAACGAGACAAACCAGGAATAGTGAGGAAATATATCTGACAACTATCATCCCGGGGGTATTTGAAAATCATTATCAGCTTTTAGAAGCCTTATTTTAATACAAAAGTTTAAGGGTTTAAATCAAGCTGATTTTTAGGTTAAGTCCGAAATACAGCATAAAGTTAAACAAAATTAACTAAAAAGGTAGTTTAAAGATTAAATTCTTTTATTATTTCAGGTTGGTATATAATTTCAGGTTGACGAAATTTTGAGTATCTTTGTAGGCTTTTTAATAAAACCATGGAAAGAACAAAAAATCTTAAACCCGCAGTCAAAATGAAATACGTGCGGATTGATCACAAAACCGTTATTGAGATTCCTGCTAATGTACCGGACAATGTTGCCCGTGAACATTATCTGAAGAACAGGGGATTGAATAATCCGAATACGAAGAAATCTCTGGTTATAAACTAATCAGAGCTCATCCGGACCTCTTTTTTTTGATCCGGCCGTATATTCAAAGCATTTGCGGCCATTCTCATTTATCTGCGGAATAATTTCACCGCCGATCCTTTATTGCATGGAACTGATCCTTGTAGTAGGGCAGTTGTCTTATTGCTCTTATTGAATACCTGCAATGAAGTCCTTGCTGTCTTCCACCTTCGGCAATTTCAGCAGGAATTTCTGGCGGGCAATTTCATCAGGGACATCAGCCCTTTTTTCAATCCAGGTATAATTATTGATCTGAATAAGCTTTCTTGGCCCGGATGGTACAATGGGTTTTCCTTTCTTCATAAACAAAGATTTATGAGACAATTTAACTTCACATCTGACTAAAGAATTGTACTGCAGTACGACCAAAAATAATAAAGAATACTTAATAAATGCAGAATCACTTATTAACATACTTTGTCCCTTTATAAACAGTCAGAGGCTTGGAGAGGGTTTAATTTATTCTCCTGTGGGTGATGGGATCTTTTATTATCAGATAGTATTTTGCGTATGGATCAGGCTTTGCTTTTATCAGGAATGATTTTTCATAGGGAGATGGCATCATACGGTGTTTTGAGTAGAACTTTTGAGCTCCCGGATAGAATTCCCTCTCTTCTGCTAATGTAAAATCGCGGAGTGATCTTACTTTACCTGATTCAGAGGCAGGTGGAATTATCGTATCAACAAAGGTATCAGGATTAATAATGTCATAATACATTTCAATCGTTGGGGCTTCAATTATCCCTTCCGGAACTATGTCAATTTTTTTATGCTCATTGTTTCCGGGGCAATTCTGCCCGCTTTGTCCTGTTAATGGAATGGAAAATATAAAAAGAACAGCCGGAAGGAGATTATAGATTTTCATGAGAGGTAATTTATGATCCCTATAGTTCTGCAGATTTTACTACAAAAATCATTCCGGATCAATAGATTACGGGGGATTTTTTGTTAATTAACATCAGTACCTGAAGTTTCCGGGAAAATATTTTAAAAAATCTTCGTCAAAATGAAAAATAAATTTGACTTCAGCCTTTTAATAGTGTAAATTTATAGAAGAATTAGAAGGTTACCAACCATGATTTAATCCAGCCAGCCCAAACATTTCGATACAATTACCAAATCAGGTTAGGAGTAGTTACATAGAGTTACAGGGCTGGCTTTTCTTATTCACTCAATCTCAAATGCGATCACAAGGTTATCTTCCCTGCTTATTCCATAAATGATCTTTTTGTTTTTTTCATAATTGTCAAAAGCGATACCCTGTCCGTAAACCGGAGTTTCAATTGTTTTTGTATGCTTCAGGGTGAAGCCGGTACCGGGTATTTCCATTACGTATATTTCAGGTCTGTCGTGCCCTGTGCAATATAATTTACCATCCTTCCCAAATGCAGCTCCCGAATTACTTTTTGGCATGAACAATTTTATTATGTTTTCAGGAAATGTCCATGATTCAATCCTCTGCCATTTTCTGTTGAATTTCACCACTGATGTCCACCGGGTGTCTTTCCCCTCGCTTGATCCCGATCCTGTATAATGGGCAAAGCCGGCAAACCAGTATCCATTGTGCTGGTCTATCCAGGTGAGTGAACCGGTATAAATGCCAAAACTATGATTTCCGATATGCTTAAGCGAAGAAGCATCAAAGATCTCTACCGATCCGGCCATGGGAGAATCAGGATAATTTGATGAGGCACAATATAAACGGCCCCTGATGACAACCCCGCTGTTAAGATGAGATATCCCCTCCTCTGTTCCGTCCCATTTTGCTGTAAGCGTTCCGTCTTCTTTATTATGCTTTGTAATGGTGCTGTTGTTGATAACATAGAAGTAATTCCTGTCCACAGCCACAGCCTGCTTTGCTTCCATGACTTCAAATTTTTTAATCATATCCGCTTTCTGTCCGGATGACGAATAGAATATAAAAAAGGCTGCAAGAATGAGTAGAAGCGATCTGATCATAGCCATTAAAATTTGAACAATTTGACAAAATACAAATATAGTTTTATTAATGGCGGTTAAAATTTGACGACACCTGCATTTTAATTGACAAAAATCTGATTAGTAATAAGTTGAAATTTAAAGGAATGCCTATTTTTATAGGTTGCTTTATTAAAAAGTAGAGCTGAACCATCCTGTATGGGACGGTTTGAGGACTAACTAATTGATCTGAATTTTATTGGGTGCATATATTCATCGGATTTCTTAAAAATGACAGCACTAAAAAATAATATACCAAAACAGATACTCCTCCGGGGGTTAATGGCATTATTATTTTTTATTCCCGCCACTCTTGTTAATGCGCAAAGTCAGAGTTTTAGAATAACCGTTCAGAATATTGTCCAGACGGGGCCCAGAACTTTCGGGTTTGATGTTTTTCTTCAGAATACCGATCCGACCCTGAGTTTTGAGTTAGCCAGCTGTCAGCTCGGATTCCTTATGAATTCGCTTGTTTACTCCGGAGGAAGCCTGTCTGCCAAAATTGATAATACCGGTTCCGGTCTGGAGGATTACCAGCAGTTTACCGTGAAACCTGTTGTTGAAAGCAGGCTTTCAGGTTATCCCGACCGGACTCTTGTAAGGCTGGCTTCAACTCCCAATATCTCCAAACCAGGTACTATTATTTCAACTGTTGCACCGGGAACATTGCTGACACATTTTATTCTTACAAGCTCTGTGGATTTTAAAGTTAATTCCACTCCTGATCTGATCTTCATCTCAGACACTCAATCATCTCCGCTTTACCCAACCAAAGTGGCGGTATATTTATATTATTATGGTTCCATAAAATATAAAAAGCAATTGACTGTAACTCCCGGGGTCAATGCTCTGGTTAATGAAAATCCGGTGCTCAATCCGATGGATTTGCCTGCAATTTTTGAAGTTACCGGGACCGGCTCCTATTGCCAGGGGGCTGATGGTGTTGCAGTCGGATTGAATGGATCGGAAACAGGTGTGAAATATACTCTTTACAAAGGCGGAATTCCTCAGGAACCTTCAGTTGAAGGAACAGGGATGGTAATTTCATTCGGTAACCGGCTTACCGGGACCTATATGGTTACCGGGGCCAATAAGGCCGGAATTTCAGAAATGAAGGGAAGCGCCATTATCACCGAAAATCTTGCACCTGCTGCCCCAGTTCCCGGTACAATAACGCATCCGACATGCGAATTGCCGACAGGGAGCATGATAATCAACGGTTTGCCGGCTGAAGGTACATGGACATTATTTCGTGATCCAGGTAATATAAGTACCGTGGGAACAGGCACCAGTACAAACGTTTCAGGGCTTGCTCCGGGAACATACAGTTTTAAGGTCACTAATTCTTTTGGATGCACTTCAGATCCATCTGTTAATATTGTTATAAACGATCCTCCACCGGTTCCCGCAGTTCCCGCAGTGTCTGTTGATTGCTCGGGAGGAGCCGGAAAGGCTGTTGTTACTGTTACCGGTCCGGTTGGAGGGGGGCTTGAATACCGACTTGATAACGGGGTCTTTCAGACAGCCGTAATCTTTACCGGGGTTGCCAACGGGGATCATACAATTACTGTGAAGAATACTTCCGGGTGTATGATCACAGGACCATCTTTCGACGTATCGTGCGGTTGTGCTAATCCCCCGGCTATCACCCTTAGCAGTATAGCGGGCAGTACCTGCGGGACAGGAATTATAACCGTTACCGGCAACAAATTCAGCGGCAGTGCGACAAGTGTTACAATAACGGAAAATGGTTCAGGATCTGTAATTCCGGTTTCAACAAGCACAAGCCCCTTCGATTTTGTATATATACCGGCAGCATCAGATATCAGTAAAACGGTTATAATAACAATTACTACAAACAATCCTGAAGGGGCTCCGTGTGAAGCCGCATCAGCTGTTTATACTTTAACAGTCAGTCCTGTTCCAACACCTCCTGTCCCCGGTGCCATAATTCAGCCCACTTGTGCAATTCCGACAGGAAGTGTAATTCTTTCGGGACTTCCTGCTACCGGCACCTGGGAATTGACAAGGAATCCAGATAATGTGATAATAACAGGAACGGGAACCAGTGCAACCATAGCAGGACTCAATCCCGGATCCTACGCTTTTAAGGTAAAGAACTCATCAGGATGTGTCTCAGAGTCTTCCTCTAATGTTATCATCCAGCCACAACCTGTAACTCCTTCTCCTCCGGTCGCCGGAACCATAATACCGCCCACCTGCACAGTAGCGACAGGGAGCATAATGCTTACGGGATTACCCTCACAGGGCAACTGGACCATTACACGTTATCCGGGGGCAATAGAAATAACAGGTTCGGGAACAAGCAGTACTATTTCTGGCCTTCAGCCGGGGACTTATTATTTCACGGTTAAAGGCGCATCAGGATGCACTTCAGGTTCCTCTGTTAATGTTGTTATAAGCGATCCTCCACCGGTTCCCGCAGTTCCCGCAGTGTCTGTTGCTTGCTCGGGAGGAGCCGGAAAGGCTGTAGTGACTGTCACTGGTCCGGTTGGAGGGGGTCTTGAATACCGACTTGATAACGGGGTATTTCAGACAGCCATAACCTTTACCGGGGTTGTTAACGGGGATCATACAATTACTGTTAAGAATACTTCCGGGTGTACGATCACAGGACCATCTTTCGCCGTATCATGCGGTTGTGCTAATCCCCCGGCTATCACGCTTAGCAGTTTAGCCGGCAGTACCTGCGGGACAGGAATTATAACTGTTACCGGCAACAAATTCAGCGGCAGTGCAACAAGTGTTACAATAACGGAAAATGGTTCAGGATCGGTAATTCCGGTTTCCACAGATACAACTCCATTCGATTTTGTATATATGCCGTCAGCATCAGATAATGGTAAAACAGTTTTAATAACTATAACTACAAATAATCCTGAGGGGGCTCCCTGTGAAGCTGCATCAGCTGTTTATACTTTAACAATCAGTCCGGTTCCAACACCTCCTGTCACCGTTGCCATAACTCACCCCACATGTGCAGTTCCGACAGGAAGTGTAATTCTTTCCGGATTTCCTGCAACAGGCACCTGGGAATTAACAAGGAATCCAGGCAATATTATCACAACCGGAACAGGAACAAGTACGACTGTTGCGGGACTCAATCCCGGGACCTACACTTTTAAGGTAAAAAACTGATCAGGATGTATATCAGAGTCTTCTTCTAATGTTATCATCAAAGTACAACCCCAGACTCCTGCAGCCCCTGTTGCGGGAACAATAACCCAGCCGACATGTGCCGTTCCTTCAGGAAGCGTTATGCTTAACGGGTTACCTCAGTCTGGTTCATGGACTGTAACAGTTTCTCCGGGCGGAGTTACAAAAAGGGGAGAAGGGCCCACCACAACTATTACAGGCCTAACTGCAAATACATATACATTCACTGTCACAGATGCCAACGGATGTAATTCCCAACCTTCTTCAAATGTTATAATCCAGTCACAGCCCGTAACTCCTTCTCCTCCGGTTGCCGGAACCTTAACACCACCTTCCTGCACTGTTGCAACAGGTAGCATATTACTTACGGGATTACTCTCACAGGGAAGCTGGACCATCACACGTTATCCGGGAGCAATAAAGAGGAACGGTTCGGGAACAAGCACTACAATTTCTGGTCTTCAGCCCGGCACTTATTATTTCACCTTAACCAGCTCATCCGGATGCACATCGTCTCAATCGGGAAATGTGAAATACCTGTTCAGCCTCCAACACCATCGGCGCCTGTTATCAGCCAGATAACTCAGCCCACTCATACTGTTGCCACGGGAAGCGTATTGCTTACAGGGTTGCCTTCATCCTACCAATGGAGGCTTACAAGGTCACCGGGAGGAATTGTTACAACCGGTTCCGGTTCGTCAGTAACCGTAACAGGAATTATACCAGGCACATATACTTTTACGGTGACTAATGCGGAAAACTGTACCTCACCGCCTTCGGCCAGTGTTATTATTAAGGAACAGCCCGGACTTCTGAATTTCATAATCACTGACCCTCCGACAATATGCTCAACAACCACTGTCGATCTTACCAGTCCTTCAATTACTGCCGGATCGGATGTGAAGCTTACATATTCTTACTGGATCGACAAGGATGCCACAATGCCTTTGCATAATCCTGTGGAAGTATCTGAAGGTACATACTATATTAAAGGAACACTGACAATTGATGAAAATACGGATTATTTCGCCATAAAACCTGTTAATGTAACCGCAGACCAGATGCCTGTTGCCGATGCGGGTCCGGACCAGTTCCTTATATTTACTTTCGAAGCATCAATGGATGCACTTCAGCCTGAATATGGTATTGGTGACTGGTCGGTATTATCCGGCAGGGGAAATTTTTCTGATACAGGTGATCCGAAAGCTGAGGTGGTAAATATTGAATTCGGGAGGAATGATTTTCTGTGGACTGTAACAAACGGAGTTGTCCCAAAGCGACCGATGAAGTAATAATTGAAGTGCAGGACCTTATTGTTCCTTCACTGATCACTCCTGATATGGACGGGAAGAATGATTATTTTGTTTTACGGGGAATCACTTCCCTCGGCAAAACTGAACTGGTGATATTCGACAGAAGGGGAGCGAAGGTTTACTGGCATAAGAATTATGATAATACCTGGAACGGTATTGACCATAAAAGCAATCCCTTACCCGACGATACGTATTTCTACGTTATTAAGACAGAAAGCGGTAAATCAATTAGCGGCTTTGTTGTATCAGAAAATAAAATACGTATTAAAAACGTATTTTAATGCGTATGTTAATGAATTTATATAAAGAGCGCTATTCAATAAATAAAAATAAGCAATAAACATAATATCAATAATATATAGGTTATTATAATTTGAAAAATCAACAATCATTATAATTCTTTTTCGCCTGTAGGGCATAAGGTATTGTAGGTAATGGTTTTATAGAATGATTTAATACCTCGTAGAGGTTATGGGAAAAATACCATATCCGCTACGCGGAACTATTTCTTCGACGAGAATCCTTTCTACAATACCCTAACCGCTACGCGGTAAGCTTACTGGCTTACCGAAAATATTTAAATTTAATCAGAGAATTGAGCAATAAAAAGTCCAGAATAATCAACTGTCAAAATAACACTTAAATGTTGTTGTTATCGATGACTTATAACTGTAATTGAATGCATATCAAACTCAGGTCATCTGATTTATAAATTAGAACAGAGCGTTTTAATACGTATTTTAATGCGTTGCTATGAGTCTGGTCCGCTAATTCTACCCTTGCGGTTACCCAAAATATTACAATAAACCAAAACGATGCGGTAGAATTCACCCCTGCCAAAATTCGGTATAAAAAAACGCCAATAATTGGAATAAAAACAAGTTGAAATACTGAATATTATTTCAAATTGATTTAATTTATATAAGCTGCTTGCGAGGTTAATGCCTCAGAGTCCAAAGCAGGATGAACTCCTTTAGAAATGACAGCATCTTTGACTTTCCCCTCAGAGTCAATAATAAACCTTACTATTATGGTCACTATGAAAATAAAATTACGTTTTCAATAATATTTTTGCTTTTTTAGTTGTATAACTGAAATATACGTTATATCTTTGAAAAAACAGTTATAGAAAATGAAACGACTTACCAGAAAAGAAGAAGAGGCAATGAAGATCCTTTGGAAAGCCCGGAAAGGATTTATCAAGGAGCTGATTGACCTCCATCCGGAACCAAAACCTCTATATACCACTTTTTCATCGGTTATCCGTGGACTTGAAGAAAAAGGGTATGTTGACCATAAAGCTTATGGTAAGAACCATGAGTACTTATCCTCTTATAAAGAAAGAGGAATACAGGAAAATATTTATGAAAGATGTAGTCAATGATTACTTTGGATCATCTTACAAAAATGTTGTTTCATTTTTTGTAAATGAGAAAAAGTTAAGTGCTGATGACTTGAAAAAACTAATTCAAATCATAGAGAAAGGAGAAAAAGATGGATAATTTACTCTTATACCTGCTTAAGGTATCAGCAGGTACTACCTTGTTATACCTCTATTATCTTTTGTTTTTCAGTAAAGGATACATTTTATCTGAGAAACAGGATATTTCTGATACTGACTTTAATTCTGCCAACTATTTTTCCGGCTTCTGAAGATTCCGGTTATTTGCAAATAGTGTATTCCTTCAGAACCGGCAAATGCAATAGATAATATTATTTTATCAGAGAATGCATTTGAAACAACTATGTCAGCCACAATTAATTCTTTCGATTATAACAGTTATTTATATGGATATATTTTACAATTGCCGTATTATTACTGTTAAGAGGATTGATAAGCCTGATAAGTACATATCAGGATAATTAAAAAAGGAGTAGTCAAAAACAGTCAATTCCCAAAGTCGTTATTTCCGATCTAAAGCTTCCTCCATTTTCCTTTTTCCCTTATGCTGTAATCCCGGCTGAAGATATATAAAAGCGGGAATAATAGTGATATTCTTGATCATGAGTTTGCTCATATCAGGCAGGGGCATACTTTTGATCTGCTCCTAAGTGAACTCTTTATTGCATTTCAATGGTTTAATCCTTTTGTCTGGCTCATTAAAAGGTCTATAATACTAAACCATGAATATCTGGCAGATCAGATTTCAATAAGAAATTAAATAATTCAAAAGAATACCAGTATAAGCTTTTAACCATTGCTGCTCATCTTGGAACAGTACCCTTAGCACATAGTTTTTCAAGTTCAATTAAAAACAGATTAATCATGATAAACAGAAGGCCATCCAGTAAATCTGCAGTTCTGAAGAATATATTTATTCTTCCCGTTGCAGCAATGCTGTTAGTTATGTTTTCATTTCGGACAGAATAAGATTCATTAAATAAGGGGAAACCAGATCTTCAATTTTCAAAATCCTCTATGGCTGAGAACCTAAAATTTGTAGGCTACCAAACACAAAATATCCTCTGATGGCCCGTAATTCAATTCATACAGGGAAAGTTTTTGTCCTGGTAAAAATGCATAAAGGCGGAATGATTGAAGAATCTAAAGTTTTCTCAGATAATAAAGAAATCAAGGCTCCAATACTTCCTAAGATTATCATAGTAGGTTATCAATCTTCATCCATCCAGAGCGTTACTACAAATAAATCAAACTCAAATAATCATCCAGACTTAAAATCTGAATGCCTACGTGCTGCAAATATGCTTGGTGACATTGATATCCCTGAATGGAAAGACAAGAATATGGAATTTGGTCTTGCTATTGAGTTCGTAATCAAACCAGGTAAAGGGTTGGACAATCCCAATGAGCTTCGTTGAGCAGGCTTTTTTTCATTTAATAAAGTCCTTGATTGGATAATTCAGAATACTAATGTTTTACAGGAGTAAAAAAAGAAACAGACAAAAAATCTGTTTCTTCCGTCT
>CAVOWZ010000014.1:0-86253 GCA_963700275.1 uncultured Bacteroidales bacterium
CAGCGGAAGAAAAGGACATTCTTACAATGCTTGTGAAAAATTCCTTAAAAATCTACATACTCTGGGTAATGTAGAGTATGAATTAGTAAGGTTAAGTGAATACAATCTGGGACCCTCCAAAGGTTGCAGGGTATGCTTTGATAAAGGTGAAGAGTTTTGTCCGTATAAGGATGACAGGGATACTCTGATGGAAAAAATGGAAATTCTAATGGTGTAATATTTGCATCTCCCAATTACTCCTTCCAGGTATCTGGATTAATCAAAGTATTCCTTGACAGGCTTGCATTTGTTTTCATCGCCCAGTTTTTTCGGGAAAACATTTACCAATATCGTGGTTCAGGGAATAGGGAAAGGAGAAGATATCGTAAAATACCTCGATTTTATCGGAAAGGATGGGATTCAATATTGTTAAAGGTTGTTGTATTAAAACTCTGGAACCAATGACAGAAAAATCACAAAACGATTTTGACAGGATCATTGATCAGCAAAGCAAAAAATACTATGCTCAACTGGTGAAACGAGAGTATCCCTCTCCTTCTTTATGGTGGCTGATGGTATTCAGGATGGGACGAACGAGTATGCATAAAATGCTTGATGAAAACTGGCGGGATTATACTTATTACAGGGATAAAGGATGGTTTGAATCGGATTATTTCTATCCGGTGAAACTGAATCCATTCAAGAAACTGACTGGCAAAATATTCGATAAGCTTGCGATTCAAATTATAAGAAGTTAATGACACATCGATGCCCTTGGATGAAAGGACCAAAGGGGTCTGCCTGTCCTTTTGGCATCATTGTTCCTATCTCCTCTAGTTATTTCCCATAGGCTGGCACTGCACCGTTACTAATGCAGCTGATTAAAAAGTTTTTTATAAGAAAATAAAACATATGAAACTGTCATCTTTTTCAATATCCGATGTATCATCAACAATGCTCATAACTCTTTATGCCAGAGCACGGGAGTCATTAAGCGAAGATCCAATCATTAAAGATCCGAAAGCAGTTGAAATGATCGAAATTATTAAGAAGCATATTGCCGGATCAGATAACCCGATCCACAAAAAGATCTTAAAAGACAATACAATCCGAAACTGGCAGTCACAATGTCTTTACGCAGTCGACGTTTTGACCTGTATGTCACTGATTTCCTTTCGAAATATCCTGAAGGTACTATAATAAATCTTGGATGTGGATTAGATACACGTTTTTACCGTACAGATAATGGTAAGGTAATATGGTACGATATTGATTTTCCTGAGGTCATTGAACTCAGAAAAAGATTTATGGAAGAGAATTCAAGGCATGTCTTTATCGGAAATTCAATTTTAAGTCCCGAATGGATAGCGAAAGTCAAAACAGGAGGACCTTATCTTATCCTTGCTGAGGGACTATTAATGTATCTGACTGAAGCGGAAGTCAGGGAACTCTTCACACAATTCAAAGAGAATTGGGAAGTGCTGAAATTGTATGTGAAGTAACTAATAGTTTCTGGGTAGAATAAAATGAACAGCTCCTGGATGAAATGGAAATTCAAGAGACAATTAGGTATGACAGGAGGTGCGGTTTTTTCATTCGGGGTACCTGAAAGCCGATATTTTGAGAGATGGAACCCGAAATATGTATTTCTTGATGAATGGACATACTTTGACGATCATGAAAGAAAATTAGGCTGGTTCAATCTGTTTTCATCAATAGGTGTCCTACGCAAAGCTCAATGGACTGTCCATTACAGGATAAGAAATAGCAGATGACGCTTACAAAATACTATATAAAATTATGGAAACAAATTTATTAGAATCCCCGGTAATTAAGGTTAACACATGTACATGCTCTAAATGCAGTCTTTTCGCAATGATCTGTCCGACTAAGGTATTTAATGCCACAAATGGAGATGAGATGGTTATCTCACATACTGAAGAATGTGTCTTATTTATGCAACAAAATAAAAGAAAATGAGCAAAGAAAAACAAACAATTCACGAATTTGACTTGAATGTAATTTACGAATATTTTTCAAATGTGGAAAGACAAGGACCAGGAAGTCCGGAAATAACGCTCAAAGCATTGAGTTTTATTGACGGTCTCACTGAAAAGTCCAAAGTCGCTGATATTGGTTGCGGTACAGGCGGTCAAACAATGGTGTTGGCACAAAACATTCCGTGCGAAATTATAGGTGTTGAATTATGGTCAGATTTTATCAATCAATTCAACCAAAACGCCCAAAATAAAAATCTTCACGACAGAATGAAAGGCATTGTCGGCAATATGGAGAATCTTCCGTTTCAAGAGGAAGATTTAGACCTGATTTGGTCGGAAGGTGCGATTTATAACATTGGATTCAAGCGTGGACTAAACGAGTGGCGAAAATTTTTGAAACAGGGCGGGTATATCGCAGTTACAGAAAACACTTGGTTTACCGAAGAACGACCTGCCGAAATTCAGGAATTTTGGCAAAAAGCCTATTCCGAAATAGATACAATACCGAACAAGGTTGCTCAAATGCAAAAAGCAGGTTATCTTCCGATTGCCACTTTTGTCGTACCCGAAACTTGTTGGACAAACTATTATTCCATTATGCAAAAGACTCACGCATCTTTTCTGAAAAAATATAACGGCAACAAAACCGCAGAAGAATTTGTTAGCTATCAGCGGTATGAAGCAGAGTTATATTACAAATACAAAGCATATTACGGTTATGTATTTTATATCGGAAAGAAAATTTAGAGTAAGATACAATAGTAAATTTTGGGTTGGATTAGATACACGTATAATTACCTGCAGAGGTGCTGTTATTTCATTTGGAGTACCTGACAGCCGGTATTTTGAGCGATGAAGCCGGAAATATGAATTTCTTGATGAATGGACATATTTCGACGATCGTGAGAAGAAGTTAGGCTGGTTCAACCTGTTTTCATCAATTAAGGTGTTACGTAAAGCTCAATGGACCCTCCATTATAAGATCGAAAAATAACAGATCGGTATTTCATAATTAAAAGTAAATAACATGGAAAACAAGATTTTAGAACCTCCAACAATTAAGGTTAATCAGGGTACCTGTTCCAAATGCGGATTATGCACAAAAATCTGCCCGACAAAGGTATTTAGAGCCACCAATGGAGATGATAAGGTAATTGCACATACGGAAGAATGTGTTCTGTGTGGTCAATGTATCTGCGGATGTCCGACAAATTCAATTATTCATAGTGGATTTAATTCCGAAAATTTTAAGCGTATCAAAAACAAGAAGCCGGTAACACCTGAAACCGCTTTTGAATTCTTATCTCAGCGAAGATCTGTAAGGAACTATAAGGAAGTAATTCCACCAACAGAATTGCTGAAAAAAATAGTTGAAATAGCCGGATTTGCTCCCGGAAGCCCGCATCACAGGATTGGCTGGGTAAGGGAAATGACAATCGTGACGGGAGAGGATAATATGAAAATCATCAGGGATATGACTGCGGATTATATACAGAAAACAATCAGGCTCCTGAATAGCTGGTATCTCAAAGCAATGGCTAATTTTTCAGAACTGGCAAAAGCCGGAGTAGGGGTAGTTCCTGATTTGACAATGAGATTGGACGAATACAGGAATGGAAAAGACTTAATAATATACAATGCTCCTGCCGCGATATTCTTTCATGCCCCTAAATTCTCTTCAACTCCACAGACAGATTGTGATACTGCATTACAATTGGTACAGCTTTATGCCGAATCATTTGGTCTGGCAACTTGTTGGAATGGTTTAATACAGGGGGCAGCTGCAGGTGATCATTTGAAAGGATTTACAAAGCTCGCGGAATTTCTCCGTATTCCTGGTGAAAATAAGTGTTATGCAGCCATGACGATAGGTTATCCTTCTGTTTCCCTGCACAGTATTCCCGAAAGGAAAGTTGATATTACTTTGATTAATGGGAACATTTGATCAATGCAAAAGATAGTCAATTACAATCTTTTCCATTCCAACCTCCATCTTGTTAATTTCGGAACTTAATCCAACAATTTAACAAAAAAACACCCCCATCAAATAAATGATGAAGGTGTTTATGGTGTTGAAAAATGAGAAAATTAAATCATCATATTTTGAACTTTTCTCATTTCTTCGGTTCATATCCAGTTCATAAAACCTTGTAACTAACTGTAAATGAACCTTTTTTTGTCGGGGTGAGAAGCTATGTATTAATTTATATGAGAGATTATCAATGCTATATGTTTTTCATTTTATAGCTGCTTTAAACTATTTGCATACTCCAATATTTGGTATGAATCCCCCTATATGGATACAAATGGACATGTTTTACGGCCATGTCCAAAAATATTAAAATATTGGACATTGGTTGCAGGCAGCTTATCATTCTTCGGGATCCTCTTCAATACCTCGAAATGGTATGTCATCGTCGGGGTCTTTGTCGAAGGGTCCTATACCCGGAGGATTAAACAGTCCCCATCGGTCAATAATATAATCCCATTTATCAAATCCTGCCACCCAGTTAATGAATAGCAACCTGTAATCCTCGATAAGGTCTCTGACAATCTGATAATATTCAACATACTCAAAACCGAATGCATCTAGTGAATGCTGCTGCACCATCAGATCTCTTGCTGCTTTGCGTATTATTGCAGCATTTTCCATTTTGAGGTCATACAATCCTGCTGCTTCAGCGCCGGCCACTTTTACAGTCAGCATTGCAGCATCACATAACATGCAACCTTTAACATCATTCAGGTATTCATCTTTTTCAGGAATCAGATCTGTAATTTTAATTACCAAATCAAGTATCTCTTTCCCTTTCAAATAAATAGGAAGTTTTCCCGGATGAACGATATCATCATCTTCATTTGAATTCATTTTCACACGATTAAATTATACATATTCAATACTAATTTAAACAATTCAAAGGACAATTTCCAAATAATAAAGCCCTTACGCTATCATGGAAATGCCTTTTCATTTGAAGGGGCGAGAATATCTTACAATTTACATTCGTTTGAATTACAAAAACTTACTGATAAAATTTTTAGAATATATTTTTTGCATAAAAGGCCGAAAAACGGTACCTTTCGCAAAATATCACTTCTAAATATATGCTTGAACAGATTAACATAAATGTAAGTCAATGGATTGAAAACCTTGAAAAAAAGGGAAGAAATTCATTTTCACTGAGCCAGTTAGAAGAGGAATTACCGAACTACTCCGGAGTAGCAATTAAAAGTGCTTTAAGAAGATTATCGAAGAAGGGGAAAATAGTTTCATTCCACAGAGGATTCTATTTAATAATCTCTGCACAATATGCAAACAGAGGGATTCTTCCTGCTGCCTTGTTCATGGACAATTTCATGAAATATCTTAACCGACCATATTATGTAGGATTATTAAGTGCCGCAGCTTTATATGGTGCTGCACACCAGCAGCCTCAGGAATATTTTGTTATAACTGATTTCCCAGTGCTTCGGCCTTCCCACAAGAAGGGATTAAAAGTGAATTTCATCAGTAAAAGTAATATTGAAAGCAGGTTGCTAAAAGAACGAAAAACTGAATCAGGTTATCTTAAAGTGTCTTCACCGGTATTGACTGCCAGTGATCTCGTTCAATTTGAAAAAAGGTCCGGAGGAATTACCAGGGTAGCTACTGTATTGAATGAACTTGTAGAGGAAATGGATCCCAAGGAGTTTGATCCAATATTTTTTAATTCAACTCCTTCTACTGCTATACAAAGACTTGGATATTTGATTGAGAAAGTTATAAATAACGAGAAACTGGCTAATGAGCTATTTGAAGCCTCTCAGAAAAATGGCTTAGATTTTTTCAGGATTCCGTTAAAAGCATCTGCTCCTACCAAAGGTTTCTCATCAGATAATCGATGGAAAGTAATTGTTAATGCAGAAATAGAAATAGACGAATGATCCCACAACAATATATTACAGAATGGTCTGAATTTGCTCCATGGAAGGCTAATGAGCAGGTAGAACAGGATTTAATTATCTGCCGGTCACTTGTTGAATTATTTTCAGATGAGTATAATAGCTGAAAAACTTGCTTTCCGGGGAGGTACAGCTTTGCATAAACTTTTCCTGGAACCTCAACCCAGATATTCTGAAGATATTGATTTGGTACAGATTACAGCAGAACCATTTGGACCATCAATTGACAAAATCAGGAAACTTGTTAAGTTTTTTAGGTGAACCAAAAATCAAACAAAAGGACAGAAATACTACACTGATATTTAGTTTTGAATCTGAGATACAACCTGTACAGGTTCTAAAATTAAAGGTAGAGACAAACTGCAGAGAGCACTTTTCAGTCTTTAATCTTAAGAAAAAGACATTTAAACTCAATTCCCCATGGTTCAAGGGAGAATGTAATATCACAACATATGAGATCGAAGAATTATTGGGTACTAAGCTAAGGGCACTTTACCAGAGAAAAAAGGGAAGAGATCTTTATGACCTTTTTAAAGCACTAAAAACAAATGACTCTTTATCCAAAGAGAAAATAATTCAGGTATTTCGACATTACATGAATCACGAAGTTACAGGTATTCCCCCTAAAGAGTCTTTTCTTAAGAACCTCCAAGATAAAATGAATAATCCGGAGTTTCTTGGTGATACAACTGCCCTGCTTCGTCCTGATGAAACTTATGATCCTAAAGAAGGATTTCGCCTTGTAAAAAGCGAATTAATTGAAAAGATGTGAAAAAACTTAGACTGTGACATTTAGTTCAGGTAATCTCGTAATATAATTTTGTACTACTTTTTGTACTACTAATGAAAATGGCCTCGTAAATATCTGATTTACAAGGCCATTTGATTTACTAAGTCGGGGTGAGAAGACTCGAACTTCCGACCTCCACGTCCCGAACGTGGCGCGCTAGCCAACTGTGCTACACCCCGAAAATTATAAAGAACACATTATTCCGACTCCATGTCCCGAATCCCGCATTCGCGGAACTAGCCAACTGTGCCTTACTCCTAAAATTATAAAGAACACATTATTCCGACTCCATGTCCCGAATCCCGCATCTGCGGGACTAGCCAACTGTGCTACACCCAGGAATTTCAGAACTGCAAAAGTAATGATTCTTATTTCAAATCAAAATGATTTTGTTACCGTATTATCTGAACCCTTTTCTCACCTCTATAACTTCTTATATTCCCGTTTTTTTTCAGCCAGGCTATTGTAGCATCAGCCGTTGTAATAAAGAGCGACTGACCCGCATCACTGTGCCCGTATTTGTAAACCACTGCCATATAGCTGTTCATGGCAACCGTGTATGTCCGGTCCATATCGATAGGGGTGCCACTTTCGGTCAGAAGAGTTATTTCTTCAGGATTGCCCTTTGCATCCAGTCGTAGCTTTGTTTTTATCCCCGACGGATAGAGTGGCGCTTTTTCGTCAATGGGGAAAGCTGCCATCATCAGGGACTTTATTTCATTACCGGTTAGTTTTGTTACCACCAGTTCATTTCCAAAGGGATCGAGCTGATAAACATTCATTTTTGTGACCGGACCTTTTGGCAGATGATCGATCCTGACACCACCCGGATTTACAAGAGCAATGTCGGCTCCGGCAGCATCCCGCTGTGCATCAGCCATCAGATATCCCAGTTCTTCATATGATGAAAAATCGTCGGTTGCTGTCGAAATCACCTCTTTGAGTACCGGATTGTCGTTGTATTTATCAACCATGGCACGGATGGAAGGTTTTTCGTTCTTCGAATTTCTGATATCGATCAGTTCCATGCTCCTCTGCAATGTCCCGTCATCTTTTACCGTCAACCTGATCAATGTTCCGTATTTCAGCTTATTTTCCGCCTGCGTGATCAGGATACCGTTATGGATCTGTTCCTTTTCAACCCTGGTATGCGAATGTCCTCCGATGATCAGATCGATTCCCTCAGGAAGGGTCTCAGCCAGAAGTACATCACTCTCAAAACCAATATGAGTAAGTGCAACGAATATATCACTCTGATCTTTCAGATAAAGATATTTTGGTGCCGTTTCAAAAGGCGGGAAGAAGGTGAATCCTTTTGAATTGTCGGGATGCGTATCGGGAATACCATTTTGATTGATCTGCAGGAGTCCCATAAATGCCAGTTTCAGTCCGTTGGGTAAGGTGATTATTTTAAACGGATCCACTTTCAGATTAAGTGAAGGGTCCGTGGAAATGTTGGCACAGATGAACCCGAAATCTGCCTTGTTGACCAGGTTTCTGAATCCTTCTGGATGTGAATCGAACTCGTGATTTCCTGTTGCACTGAGGTCAAAGCCGGCGGCATTCATTAGCTCAATCATTGGTAATCCCTTTTCGGGATATTGATCATTTACCGGATTTCCTGTCTGATTATCCCCGGCACTTACAAGAAGCATGTCGGGATAAATGGTTTGCAAACTATCCACTATGTATGCGAGCTTTGGAAAATTATCGATCGTCGCATGCATGTCGTTTACCGCGAAAATAATGGCTTGTTTTTCCTGAGGTCCGGTGGTAATTAATTTTCTTCCGGTGCTGCAGCCGGCCAGAACCACGATTGCAAGTAAAAGAGAAACCATCTTCTGAAGCAAAACACTCTTTCGGTTCCTGATCCTGATAAAAAGGGTGTTGCCATCGGTAAGTTCTCCATCAACGGAGACTATATTTCCAAAGCGATCTTCAACCTGAGGCATGCGCCCTGGTTTGCTTTTGCCCAGACGGGAATAATATTTCAGAACAGCATCTTTTACTCTGGCTCCGTTGTGAAGTTCAAGGAGGGTTTTGTTTACCGTGATTCTCATAAATGAGGCTTTGAGATTAATACAAAGGCTCAAAATACGATTTCTTATACAGAACAGCAAAAATAGTTCTTATGTCGTTGGCGAGTTCCTGGAAAGATAAGATCCGGGTTACCATGTATAACGTATGCCGAGGGCAGCACCCCAACCTAATCCGTTGACATCACCCAGGAAGTCCCACATGGGACGTGCGTCAAGGCTGATAAGCAGAGGCAGGTCTTTGAACTTATACTCGATACCTATCTGTCCGCCAATACCGATGTTAACATAGGAATTATTATTATAGTTGTCAAAGGAGAGGCTTGCTCCCGGCCCTACATACCAGTTTAATCCTCCAACGATTTTCCAGTCCCAGTGATAGATACCTACAATTGCGATTCTTGTAAAGTCTTTCTTAAAGGCGAAGCTTCCATCAAGTTCCAGTCTGTTCCTGCTGTTAAGTCCTTTCTGGTATGACAGTTCGGCTGCGCTGAAGGTGTCGCCTCCGTAGAGTCGTCCGCCAAGGGCATTGGAACTGATCTGTGCAGTTGCTATTGCTCCTAAACTGATAAATGCAAATAATAAAAACAGTTTCTTCATGATAAAAAATTTAATATTTCACTTATAAATTAGAACAAGAATGGTATTTATACGAAATATTTTACAAATTTCATTCCATTTTGTTTAAACTTTCCATTCGGCTGCTTTTTGGATTTTATCTTTTCCCCGGAGTTATTATTTTTACACACTGACAAAATTGATTAAATGAAAATAATTTCCTGGAATGTAAACGGCATCCGTGCCATAGCAAAGAAATCCTTCTTTAACGATCTGAACCTGTTGGATCCCACTATCATTTGTCTGCAGGAGACAAAAGCCAATGACGGTCAGGTTGCTGAAACACTTGAATCCCTGAATGGAAAGTATCTCTATTCAAATTCAGCTGAAAGACCCGGATACTCCGGGACGGCTGTCATTTCAAAGATCCAGCCAATTAATGTTATAAAAGATACCGGTATCAGGGAATTTGATGCTGAAGGCAGGGTATTGTGTCTTGAGTTTGAACAGTTCTTTCTGGTGAATGTCTATGTTCCTAATTCCGGCAGTGAGCTTGCCAGACTGCCATACAGACAGGAATGGGATAAGATTTTTTTCAGTTATCTGAAAGACCTTGAAAGGATCAAACCCGTGATCGTCTGCGGTGACCTGAATGTGGCTCATAAGGAGATTGACCTGGCACGTCCGAAAGCCAATTACAACAAAGCAGCCGGATATATGCAGGAGGAAATAGACGGTATGAACAGACTAACTGAAGGAGGACTGGCTGATACATTCCGTTTTTTCTATCCTGACGAGACCGGGAGATATTCCTGGTGGAGCTTCAGGGCCGGGGCAAGATCAAAACACATCGGCTGGAGAATTGATTATTTCCTGGTCAGCAATTCGTTCCTGCCAAAGGTGAAAGATGCATTCATCATGGAAGAAATAACCGGATCAGATCATTGTCCCGTCGGAATAATTCTCGAACTTTAACAGAACCGGCTGTTCAGATTCTTCTATCAGGCAAACAAAATGATGCCCGGAATATTGTCACGGGCTGCCGGGCTCCGGAACCCCCGGACTTAACTCAGTGGCCGTACTCCCGTATTGCCTCCCTTTGACATTGTGATGTCAAGCGGAGTGTTTGTTTTATATGATCCGCAGGTAAAATCAGGTACTTTTATGGAATTCGATCCATTAGCTACCGACCACTCGCTCAGCGGGACTATTGAACTCCAGGTTGCTGCATCATAAACATCCTGTTCCAGGGGAAGTCCGTTCCTTAAACAATCAATAAGGCGCCAATTCATTAAAAAATCCATACCGCCATGACCGCCTATTTCTTTGGCCAGCTCGCCCATACGTCTGACTATTTCCGGGGTATATTTTTTTGTTAATTCCTCCATCTCCTGTTCACTGAACCATTCATCTTTTCCCTGCGAGATCCTGCCCGGAAGAGGATATTTCTGGTAGAGCCCCTGGTCCCGCTCACAGTATGAATGCGTGAATAGACACGGGGGCTGGTTATATCATATTGCAACATGATCGTCTTTCCTTTCAGGGTTCTGATTATGGAAGTGTTCATGTTTCCCCGGTAGGAGTTTGTATCAAATTCTTTGTAAAAGCTGTCTTTTTTTGCCAGCTCTGCAGCCATTTTTCCCATCATAAAATCATCAGACGACATAGAAGTCATGAGAGCCAGCCTGTCACCTCGGTTGATACTCATAGCCTGGCATACAGGACCTATTCCATGCGACGGGTAAAGATTACAGTTACGGTGCTGACTTTCTCTAACACGCCACATGTCGCCGCTCTCCGGGACAATAAAATTATTCTGGTGGTGGAGATAACCGGCATCAGCATGAATTATTTCTCCGAAGAATCCCTGCCGGACCATATTTAATGTTAAAAGTTCAAAGAAATCGTAACAGCAATTTTCAAGCATCATGCAGTGCTTCCTTGTTCTTTCAGATGTTTCGACCAGCTTCCATGCCTCTTCAAGAGTAGAGGCTGCAGGAGCCTCAACTGCAACATGTTTCCCGTTTTCCATGGCACACACAGCAATTTTGGCATGTAGCGGACCCCTGGGTACAGCTATTGAGATCAGATCAATATCAGGATTTTTACACAAATCCATCCATGCATCTTCACTTCCGCCATAGGCAACGGCTGGAGGCATGCCATGTCTTGCAAGGATCTTCTGAGTGTAGTCAATCCGGACCATTCTTTTATCACATAATGCTTTAATTTCCACTCCTTCAAGATATGCCATTGCATCAACATTCACGGGACCCCGGCTCCCGAGACCGATAAATCCAACACATACAGTTTCAAGCGGGGGAGCTGAGTATCCGCACATATTGAAAAGTTGTTCATGTTCCGCTTCGGAGATTTTTTTGGTCTGAGCAAAAGGATCCCGTTTCCTTTTACCCTGTCCGGGATTTATTCCTTTTATACCTGTGGCTATTATTCCCGTACCTGCCAAACCGGCAACCTTAATAAAATTCCTGCGATCAGTTTTCATTTCCTATATGTTTTAAAGTTTGTATACCATAACACTCAGAGGAATTAGATCTTATCTGTTAATGGCTATTTACAAATTCCATCAATCCACTGAAACAATTCATCCAGGTCGTAGTCGCCACTATGAGGTATTTCCCATGGCAACTCAAGACTGACATTGAATCCTTTATTTTGAAGAAGAGTTGCCAGCATTACCGGTATGGCAAGTCCGGTATCTTTGTCCCGGGTACCGTGCCTGATACGCCAGTGCTTTGCTGTGTTCGTGTTTTCATGACCCACATAGTACATGGGATTCATCATTTTTACGATTGTTTCGTCGGCAAGTGCAGCGTTAATCTTTGAATGGTTTGAGGCAAAATCCGTGAAGTGTTGCAGGTCGGTTTGGGAATTTCCAAACAACATATTTTCAGGCGTTGAAAGGTCGGGGGCATCGAAGGCAGGGGGCGTTTTCTGCCTTCCCATATGGTTTACAAAAGCATTAAAATCTAACTCTGTGACCTTCCCGTCGGCTATGGTTAAAAAGGTAAATGATGACAGATCGTTACCGTTATCCAGGGCTTTTTGTGCTGATGCTTTTACGTAAGATTTGACCAGTTCTTTGAAATTTCCGTTTCCATCACTTTCCAGTGTTAAAAGGTTTCCCTGGGTATCTTTTATTTTCAGTGAATTCAGATATGCAGGGAACATATCCTTAAGTTGTTCTGACAGGTTGATCTGCTCTTCACTCAAAACAGAGGCCGGGGCATTATCTTTCGCCATGAAACCGCCTTTTCTGAGGGTGTTTACTCCATTGAACTGCCATTCATAGGCCATATCAGAGTGATCAAGATTGATGATCGGGCAGTATGCTGAAACAGCAAAAACATCATCATCAGCTTCAGCAGCACCCAGGGCTTTCAGATAAGGTTCATAATCAGGGTTATTCCCTGTTGCACCCAGAAGGGTGGACATTGCACCTCCGGCACTTGTCCCGTTTGTAATTATCCTGCCGGCATCACCCGGCATCTTTTTATCGTTAAATTTCAGGTAACGGATAGCTGCTTTCAGATCAACAATTCCTGCCGGCGCTTTGCCTGTATATTTTCCATTGTTGTCTTTTGTAGTTCTTCCTCTTGCTCCGGCCGAGGCTACCACATAGCCTCTGGAGAGTGCCAG
Organism: uncultured Bacteroidales bacterium; assembly: GCA_963700275.1. Lineage (GTDB taxonomy): Bacteria > Bacteroidota > Bacteroidia > Bacteroidales > VadinHA17 > LD21. The sequence continues at coordinate 12,966 of CAVOWZ010000014.1, forward strand.
AACAACCGTTGTGGGTCTTTCAGTATTACTTCCCATTCCGGGAGGATTTCCCTGTGGCCTCATTCTCATAGCCTGGTCCCTGGTGGTTGCCGGCAGAGCAGGCATGTAACCGCCTATTTTATTAGGAAAGAATACAGGTGCTGTTTCAGCAGTGTATCCATTGACAGATCCTTCATTAAAATAGGCTTCAGGAAAATAAATATTTATTTGCTGGTAAGTTGTATCAACCGGGTTTTTTACATAAACTATCTTTTCGTAGGCTCTTACTGTAAAAGATTTTCCTTCACAGGTGAGGGTTTGTGTTGTATATTTTTCATCATTGAAATCCAGCTGACCGGAATTCTGACCGGACACTGAAGATATCGCAATCGACAAAATTGCAAGACTTGCTATTTTTAATTTCATTTTATTCATTTCAATAAAAAACCAATGTTAATAACATCCATATTACCAATAGTGGGGAAATTATATATTTTAACTGTTATAGTAGGTGGAAAGTATTTTCAAACAGCGTTAATTTTCCGGAAAACCTTTACAAGCTCAATTCCTTCTGCTTTACCAAGGTTTTTAGTGTACTGCTTATCTGCAGGGTTATTCCAGTGTTCATGAACGCCAATACTGTCTTTCATGCGGATACCATCGCCATTAGGTGTATAAACAATTCCGGCAGGCCAGTTTTTCGAATCAGCTGCCTGGTGCAAATAATCATCAACTCCCGGTTCGCTTATGAAATCAATTGTATGAGCAGGATTTGTGAATTCTGTCCTCAGGAAATCAAATGCAACCGATTCTATTGCTACGGGATCGAGTGACAGTAGCAGGGATGAACTCCAGTGATTATCGAAAGGTGGCATCAGGAATTTAACTGGAATCCCGTTCCAGTTTGAGCCGGCCCACAGGGCATCAAGTATATAGAACAGGTTTTTATCCCCTGTGTATTTGTTTCCCATCATATCCACAAGTACCCTGTAATGGCCATATCCCAGCCGGTCTTTACTGTTCAGTCCGGGATGAAGGTGTGCAGCACTTTTTCTTGATTGGGTGCCGAAATGATTTTTAACACATAATGTAATGCCGGCGATCCCATGGCCTTTCATGGATGGCAGGTTGATCAGATATTCTGCATCTTCAAGAACGGTATAGATCTTATCTGATCCGGCCTCTTTCATAACAGCCTTATTATCGGAATAGAATAACAGGTCTCCGGAACTTTCACTGCACAGTATTCTTCCATGTGTGGAGCCAAAACTTGAAAGATAGTTCACCTCAGGGAACTCGGTATGATACTTAATGTATTCATCCTGATAAATATTTCTCATTGCATCTCCCACATAAATGTCTTTCTGGGGTACACCTGCCACATTAACCAGTTGTCTGAGAGTGGAAAGGACTATCTGGGGTGATGTTTCGGATGATAAGGTGACAGGCCTGTCTTTACGTCTTTCGTATTCAGCGGTCATCCCGCCTGAAGCGGAGGTCCTGTTCAGTTTAATATATATCTTTTCTCCTTTCCGGTATGGCACATCTCCTTTTCCCCGCTTCCCGTTATGGAATCTGAATACAGCATCCCAGGCATTGTTTATCTCTTTCTTACCTGTCATGGAACAAAGTCCGGCGATCAACATCTGATCAACGGCTTCCTGGTTGGTATTCTTATCCATGAACCAGGCGTCGTATTGCACTCCTGTTGCATCCTCAGGGACCGGTTTATTTGCACAGACGGGATTTGTTGAAGCAGGATTCCATACCCAGCTTACTCTGCCCGGAACAATTCCCTGTGCCTTGCCGAAAGGCTGGTTTGGGGTATACAAATCATTGGCCTGACCGGCAGGAATCCCGTTAAACCTGTCTCCCGGGATGGCTTTTCCCTCTGGAAATACCCCGACCATTCTCTGAGCTTTGACCACCGGCAGCCATAAGGTCAGATTTACAGGAACCAGTATCAGGCTTTTCAGAACAGAACGTCTGCTGAGTTTTTTTGTCCCTCCCTTCTTCGGAGACGAGACAACTGAATTATTTGGGGAAGCTTTATCTTTTTGCATTTTTAAATTTTAATAGAGCGATTCTTAAACTTGAAGACTCTTTATTGTAAATCAGCCATAAAATTATAACATTAATAGTAGTAAACATTCAGAAAGTGATTAATATAATAAAGCAGAAATCCGGAATCTTCCGTCGATATTTTTTTGAATGCTTGATTTTTGTGGCAAAAACGGGGATATTTAAACCTATATGATGAAGAAAATCTCTTTTATCATTTTTTTAATTATTGTATTCACAGGTTGTTCAAAGGACAAATTCAACATTGATAAGCCCGATGTGGATGTGTTTGTGAGGCAATTGAAAAACGGAACCTATAATTGTTGGGAGAAAGGGGAAAAAGGAGAGAATTTATGGCTTCAGATGCCGGCATTTAGTCCGATGCATATTACAGCTCTTCTGGAACTTGCAAGAGATACCTCACATATTCTGAGTTTCCCGTCAAGCACAAGTGACATTCCGGCCGTCAAGCAAGAGATACTTTAGCCGAGGGAGTGTTTATTATGGATAGTGGAAGGGATAAGGAACGGTTCCGGATATGGTTCACCTGATCCTATTTTGATCAACACTGCACTTATTGAGAGTGAGAGATTTAAAGGACTAAAATGCAATGATATACTGATCGTAAGGGATATTTATAAAGAATGGTGGGGTAGTTTAAAGGATGATGACTTGCAATATAAGAACCCTCTGGAAAGCACATCATACCGCTGGTTTTAACCCGTTTAATTAGTGCCTGTCTTTAAAGTGGTATTTTTTTGATTTAAGAACAAGGAACATCGATTAACGATTTATGAAGTTTTGTATAATCAGCTGATTTTCTTTATACTTCTAAAATCAAAAATCGTTAAATCCTTGTTCGATATTCAAATTAAATTAAAAACATCTGACTTTATGGACAGACACTAATTATTATAAGGATATTAATTCACTATTATCCTTTGTGTCCTTTGTGTGAACTTTGTGTTCATTGTGGTTAAATGCTTTTTAAGTAACTTAGCTGTGTAAGGTATAAGTCGGCATTTAATCTGAGACTACAAGCTTTCCTCCTCTTACGGTTGCTCCCAGTACTATACCGGCACTCAGAAGTACTATATTTTTAACAATATACTGACCTTCCAGCGTAAATGAGTAGGGGAAGACATGAAAAACATCCTGAGGGAAGAGGAATATCGGCAGGAATGTACCGATCATCTGCAGATAGAGCAATAATAATGTTTCTCTCAGGAAAATTTTAAATATGAGTCCTGCTCCTATAAGCACTTCCCAGGTTGCTAGTCCGTAGATTATGACCTTTTCTGAAAGCAACCCGAAAGTTATTGTTCGGATAGTTCTGGTTGCCAGCTCCTCGGCAGGACTTAAACCTTCGAAAAACTTCAGGAATCCGAACCAGAAGAAAACTATGCCAATGCTAAGACGCAGAAGCAGCAAACCTTTGGAAGCCATCCACCGGGTGATTCCAATGTCGATCCTGTTAAATGTGTCACCTCTTAAGTTCATGTCGAATAAACAAGTAACTGCCGGACTTGTTCAGTAATGACCATAGCTTTATGCTATTTTACTTCTTTTATATCAGGTATTTAAAAAAATATTATCTTCAAATATTGTAAATTCCTTTGAATGAAGGAGAATTTATTGATCAATCCTCTCAAACCGGGCCTTAAGATATCTGAAGCAGGTAACAAGGCTAAGTTTCTGCTTTTCCTTTTAAAACACAGATTCAGGATACCGTTAACTTTTATCCTTCCGGCAAATTTATATGATGATTATCTTCGGGATGAACAATTATTTGTGGAAAGACTCAGAAATGAAATTCAGGAGTTGTCTCAAAAACCTTATGCCATCCGTTCGTCGGCAAAATCGGAAGATACTGAAGAGTATACTTGTGCAGGGCAGTTCCAGACCATTACAAATGTTGAAGGAGTTGATAACATTTTAAAAGCCATTCTCGATGTGTGGAATTCCGCATCCTTGTCCGGGGAAACTGAATACCATAAAAAGATTTCAAATAAGACTTCAGGTTGTGCAGTTTTAATCCAGGAAATGATCGGGTCAAAACTGGCGGGGGTAAGCTTCAGCAAGAATCCCATTACCAACCAGGATGAAATTATTATTGAAGCTGTTGAGGGTCCGGGAGAGAATTTAGTTCAAAAAGGCCTGACTCCTTTAAGATGGAAATTCAGAAAAGATAAATTACTGGAGGGTGATCCGGCCTATCCGTTAATTTCAGTTATTAAGAAAGTAGGATCTGATACTTTGAAATTAAAACGCATTTTCCATAAGCATGTAGATATTGAATGGGTCTTCGACGGCAATAATATATATTATTTGCAATTCCGCCCCGTTACCGGAACCAGGGATCTTAACATCTATTCCAATAAAATGGCTAAAGAGATGTTGCCGGGACAGATCAGACCCCTGGTGTGGTCAGTAAATATACCTCTGGTAAACGGCACATGGATCAGACTTCTTTCGGAAATTACAGGGAAAATTGATGTTCATCCCGAAGACCTGGCAAAATCCTTTTACTTCAGAACATATTTCAATATTGCTGCATTGAGTAAAATATTCAGGGAGTTTGGATTATCAACCGACTCACTTGAAATGCTGATGATCAGCAGCGACGATTCCAAACCGTCCTTTAAGCCGGGATTAAGGACAATACGTCATCTTTTCAGGATAATAAGATTCATCCGTCATAAACTTGGATTCGAAAAAATATTTTTAAGCGAATATGAAAGGTTAACAAATGTATATAAAGATCTGGAAAAGAGAATCAAAACAGAATTCTCCCTTGAAAACTATCAGGAATTAAATAACAGTCTGTTCAGAGAGGGAGGCAGTCTGACATATCTGAATATCGTTGCACCAATTATGATGCATATTTATCACAGAAGGCTTAAAAGTAAACTAAAGAAACGGGAGATTGATTACGGGCAACTGGATTTTATTTCTGATTTTCCTGAGTTGAAGGATCTTTCTCCACTTACTCATATTAATAAGATCCGCACAATGATTTATTTATTGCCTGATCATATAAAATCAGAATGCAATTCATATGAGAAGCTTAAAAAATATCCTGAGGGATTGCCAGTTGCAGAGGAGATTGAGAAGTTTCTTGGGAAATTCGGCCATTTCAGTGAAAGCGGGACCGATTTTTCCGTGCCGAAATGGAATGAAAATCCGGAATTTGTTTTTAATATGATACTGAAATCAGAACCATTGGATACAAGATCCGATAATATGGATTTTAGTAGTTTGAATCAGAAATATAATGGTCTATCTTCAGGATTGCACAGATCATATCTTAAAGCCGGAAGGTTCAAAGTTTACAGGGAGATGATAAGTTCATTATTCATATATGGCCATGGCCTTTTCCGGTCGCTATATCTTAGTCTTGGCAATGAATTTGTTAACCGGGGAGTAATAGACTCAACCGGTGATATTTTTTACCTCGGTGCCACTGAGATAAACAATATACTCGATGAGATAAAGTCGGGGAAAGTCAAGTCATACAAAAATATAATTGCATCGCGTAAGAATGAAATTGAAGCTACGGGAGATTATATACTTCCTTCTGTAATATATGGAGATCATGCTCCTATCCTCGAAACTGGTAAAAATAAAAATCACCCTGGTGTGTGTGCGTCTTCAGGGATTTTTACAGGTAAGACACGGGTTGTGAAAGGACTAAATGATTTCGGGAATGTTAAAAAGGGAGATGTGATACTTATTCCCTTTTCTGATGTGAGCTGGACTCCTGTTCTCTCCATGGCGGGGGCAATAGTATCCGAAACAGGTGGCCTGCTTTCTCATTGTTCAATTATAGCAAGGGAAATGGGGATACCTGCTCTTGCATCAGTTGAAAATATCTGTTCAATCGGTAACGGAGTGAATGTATCTGTCGACGGATCTAATGGAATATTAACTATTCATGATTATGAATGACATAATTATTTTTCTGGAAAGCAAACCACTTCTGCTTTCTTTTCTTTGCGCCCTTACCGGATATCTTTTCGGATCAATCTCTTTTGCAAGGATAGTGTATTATTCTGTGACCAAAAGCAGGGAGATTGAATTTTACTCGGATCCCGTGAAAGGCTCTGATGAAACATTCGATACAGATTTTGTCAGTGCCTCTCTTGTCAATAAAAGGATCGGGGCTAAATACGGATGTATAACTTCTGTTGCAGATATCCTGAAAGTTGCAGTTCCGATGTTAATTGCGAAGTTTCTGTTCAAATCTGAGCCCTTTTTTCTTATAATACCGGTTTTTGGAATTATAGGCCATTATCTGCCTGTTTATCATGGTTTTATAGGCGGACGCGGAGAAACAATTATGCTGGGATCGATGTTTGTTGTTAACTGGTTTGGAACCTTGCTCGTAAATACTGTCTCCACAATATTGGGCTTTTTAACGGGAAGCGTCATCATTTTGAGATATGCAGGCTATATACTCATGATATTCTGGTTATGGTACTGGTTCAATGATTATCGTTATGCTCTTTTTATGTTCCTCATGAACTTCTTATTCTGGTTCTCAATGAGGAAAGAGACCGCACGATTTTATGAACTGAAGAAGAAAGGACTGTTGAAGATGACTGAAGAAGAGCTGTCGGAGAGTATGTTCATGGGGAAGGGGCTTGGCAGAGCTATTGACAGATACAGCCTGCCGGTATTATTTAAAAAGTTCAGGAACAGGATAATCAGAAAATGACAGGATGAAACCCACATGTATTGCATACATAAACACATATCTATATAATTTTCAGACATGTGGGTTCCATCAGGCCATTAAAATAAAAATTATATACTGATGAAATTAAGAAAACTATATTCATTTGCTTTTGTTTTCCTGATCGCATGGTCTACTGTCATTTGTCAGAAGACCAGTCTTGATATAGATAACCAGATAAGCGGCTGGACAGGCTTCAGCTTTTCAAAACCTGTAAATTGGCAAACCGGAGCAAGATATATTCCTTCAATTAATCCGTCTCTGCAATTAAATGAAAATGCCAAAATAGATGCCGAGATATCATTTAATTCATATGGGAACCTTTTATTTTCAGGTTTAGATTTTGATACCCTCAACTATAACCTGAAACCTTACAGATTATGGCTGAGATATTCCACTTCACACCTTGAGCTGAGGGCCGGACTGCAAAAGATAAATTTCGGTTCGGCATATATTTTCCGGCCACTGATGTTGTTTGACAAGATGGATTACAGGGATCCGCTGCAGCTGACAGACGGAGTATATGGTTTTTTGGGCCGTTACTATTTTAATAACAATGTCAACATCTGGTTATGGACTTTATATGGAAACAAAAAAGCGAAGGGATGGGAGATTGCTCCGTCTGCACCGAAAATACCTGAGTTTGGCGGCAGATTACAGACACCCCTTGGGAAAGGTGAAATAGCAGCAACATATCATAACAGGATGGCGGATTTTTCAGACATACTTTCCGGAATGCCAATGATAACCGATACCCTTTATTCTGAACAAATGTTTGCAATCGACGGTAAATGGGATCTGGGAATAGGATTATGGTTTGAGCTTGTCGGTAAGCTGAATGATAGAGATAATCCTGTTACCGGTAAACTGGAAACATATTTCAGCCTCGGTTTTGATTATACATTCGGGGTCGGAAATGGATTGACAATGATCTCTGAATACTTCCGATACGCGAATGATCCCTCAAATGGTCAGCAGAAAGTCAGGAACAACTTCTCAACTCTTTCACTTAATTATCCGTTATTCCTGTCTCATAGCATTTCCGGACTTGTTTATTATAACTGGGATACAAAAGACTGGTACCGGTTTTTAAACCTTCAGCTTAAATATGATTATCTGAGTTTATATTTAATGGCATTCTGGAACCCTGATAAGTCAGCTCTTTATCGTGGCAATGATAACTCAGGTCTTTTTACAGGTAAAGGATTCCAGTTAATGCTGGTACTTGATATTTAAATAAATTTCACAGGGAAGAATAGTTTTAAGATTGTTATATGCTGTTTTTAAAGCTTGCAATAAGAAATCTTCTGGGTGCCGGGATAAGAACATGGCTTAATGTTATTGTGCTGTCTGCTTCCTTTGTGATAATTATCTGGACACGCGGTCTTATGGCAGGATGGGACCGCCAGGCAAAGGCAGACACAATAAAATGGGAGATCGCAGGAGGTCAGTACTGGCATAAGGATTATGACCCTTACGATCCTCTTACATTATCACGAAGTCATAATGTTGTACCCGGGGAAATCTCTTTAAAAGATCCTGCAATTGTCCCGATTCTGATAAGTCAGGGAACCATTTACCCTGAAGGAAGAATGCTGTCAGTTATAATTAAAGGAATTCCTCCTGACCAGACACTTCTGGCAATACCTGCTGTAAAGCTTAAAGAAAATAACGGAGAAGTCCCGGCTTTGATGGGAAGTGCTATGGCCTCCGGTGCGAAGCTCAGTGAAGGCGATAATGTGACACTTCGCTGGCGCGACAAAAACGGGACATATGATGCTTTAACCATAAGGATCGCTGAGATCTTTGATACAAATGTGCCTTCTGTTGATGTGGGGCAGATCTGGCTTCCGATCGAAAAACTCCGGGAAATGCTTCTTGTTCCCGGAGAAGCAACGATCCTGGTAGCATCATCTGAGATGAAAAATATTACCGGATCAGATGAGTGGGTATACAAGAGTCAGAAAACACTTCTGGCTGACCTTGAAAAAATGATAAAATCCCAGAACGCCATGGGGACTATAATGTGGTTCATACTATTAATGATGGCAATGCTGGGAGTATTCGACAGCCAGGTATTGTCAATATTCAGGCGCAGGAAAGAGATAGGGACCTATGTTGCATTTGGAATGACTCAGGGTCAGGTTGTAAAATTGTTCACTGTAGAGGGGGCAATGCATTCTGTACTGGCTGTTTTTGCAGGGGCTGTCTATGGTATACCTCTGCTGGTAAGGCATGCTGTTAACGGGATCTCAATACCTCTGAAAAGCAGTGATTTTGGTGTGGCAATGTCTGAAAGATTATATCCGGTATACAGTTTTGGACTTATTGCCGGAACAATTTTTACAGTACTGATCGTTACAATCATTGTCAGTTACTGGCCTGCCAGGAAAATAGCTAAGCTTCATCCTACAGAAGCATTAAGGGGGAGAATATAATGATCAGGTTTCTTTTTAAAGGACTTATTAGAGACAAACATCGCAGTCTGATACCATTACTGGTGACCTCATCCGGGGTCATGCTGACTGTAGTGTTCCACGCCTGGATGACAGGTGTGATACGGAACAGCATTGAGTTCAATGCACGGTTTTCAACCGGTCATGTGAAAATAATGACCAGGGCTTACTCGGAATATTCGACACAGTCTCCTAATGATCTGGCAATCCTGGGGACTGATACACTAAAAAGCAGTCTTATATCTTTGGTTCCAGAAATGGAATTTTCACAGAGGATTTATTTCTCAGGTATTATTGATGTACCTGATCAATCGGGAGAGACTATGGATCAGGGTGCTGCAATGGGAATAGGTATCGATCTTCTTTCGGGTAATAGTGCTGAAGCTGAACGTCTTAATATCCCTGAATCATTAAAAAGAGGACGGCTGCCGGAAAGGAGAAGAGAGGTTCTTCTTAGCAGTACCTTTTCAGAAAAGATGGGATTGAGCCCCGGAGATACTATTACACTTGTAAGTTCAAACATATACGGAGCACTTGTATTGTATAATTTTATTCTTGCAGGTACTGTTGAATTCGGTACCACTGCACTTGACAGAGGTACAATAATTGCTGATATACAGGATGTCAGCTATGCTTTAAATATGTCGGGAGCTGCCGGTGAAATACTTGGATTTTTCAATACAGGTGTCTATAATGATCAGGAAGCCAAATTAATAACAGACCGGTTCAATCAGAAGTATTATTCGGAAGATGATGAATTTTCACTTATAATGAAGCGTCTGCCGGAGCTTAATAATCTGGACTTCCTCGTTGAATATTCCGGCAAGCTTCAGTTCATACTCATCGGAGTTTTCATATTTGGTATGTCACTTATCCTTTGGAATGCAGGTTTGCTGGGAGGATTACGCAGGTACGGTGAATTTGGCATGCGTCTTGCCATAGGGGAAGAAAAAGATCATGTGTTCAGGACAATGATGCTTGAGTCTCTTATCATAAGTTTCTTTGGGTCGGTGACCGGAATTATCGGAGGAATGCTTATTGCCTTATATCTCCAGAATAATGGAATCGATCTGGGTTTCATGATGAAAAATGCCTCCATCATGATGCCACGCATTTTCAGGGCCCAGATAACTCCTCAGACCTGGTATATTGGTCTGATCCCGGGGTTCATATCAACCCAGATTGGTACCATGCTTGCCGGAAGGGGAATTTATAAACGTCAGACATCACAACTTTTTAAAGAACTTGAAGGATGAACAGATTAACAGCCCTGATATTTATTTTTAACCTATTCGGTAATCTAACCGCTCAGTTTCCGGATGGTAAAAAGATCCTGATGAGAATTGATCAGAACCTGATTTCCGAAAACCGTTACTATTCATCATCGATGATCATACATGGCAGAAGGGCTTCAATTACATTTAAGCTGAAAACCTGGACTGCCGGCGCAAAAAAGTCTTTCACCGAATACGTTTTCCCGGTTCGCGAGCAGGGTACAAAAATGTTGAAACTTGACGATCAGCTTTGGATCTATTCCCCGGAGGCTGACAGGGTGATCCAGATTGCAGGTCATATGCTACATCAGTCCGTAATGGGTTCAGACCTTTCTTACGAAGACCTGATGGAGGACAGCAGACTTGTTGACCAGTATAATGCAAAAGTTACAGGTAGCGAAATAGTTGACGGCCGCAATTGCTGGATTATCGAACTTACTGCTTTTGTTCCGGATGTGGCATACCATGGTAAAAAACTGTGGGTTGATCAGGAACGGGATATTCCTCTGCGGGAAGAGATGTACGCTAAGAGCGGCACTCTTCTTAAAAGAAGTCAGTTGTCAGATATACAGAGAATTAACGAGAGATGGTATCCCAAAAAAGCCATTTTCAAGGATATGCTGAAAGAGGGGAAGGGCACAGAGCTGATAATTGATGAAATCCAGTTCAACATAAATATCCCTGATCATATCTTTTCAAAGGCAAGTCTTAAAAGATAAGATCCTTAAGATTCAATTTTGAAGAAGCTCTTTGCCAATGGTCTGCAGAGGTCTGGATTGTTTATATTCAATTGCCGGATCGTTCTTTAAAGCAGTATTGAATTGATTACCTGCCTCATTATCCTTATAAAGATGAAATCTCAGCCAGGGAAGGATATATCTGGCTAATATTTTAAGCTGCTCATCCCCGCTGATATTTATTCCACGGCATCCTGCCACCTTTTCTGCGGAACTGCATTTAGGGTGACTTACACCCATCTGGCAGTGTGTACCTCCTTTAATCAGGATGTAAATTTTGTCAGGGCTTGCTGAAGAATTATAAACAGGCAACTGATGTTTCTCAGGAGGTGTTATACAATCATTGCTTCCGGCAAAAATAAGGGTGGGGACAATCACTGAAGAAGCAGCTTTTATAGCTGAAGGTCTGGTATCAAAAGGTGCCAGTGCCACAATAGCGGTTGCATCCCTGCTTTGTTTTGATGCAAGCATCAATGAACCTCCTCCCATGCTGTGCCCCATCATGCACTTAACAGTATCAATCCTGTCAAACAATGGCGATGTTTTATCCTGATTGAGTTTACCAATCTCATTTAATGCAAAATTCATATCCTTTGCAAGAGTTTTGTGTGAAGGGAACAAACCAGCCTCACTTCCCGGGAAAATCATGATAAAGCCTTCAGGTACAAGAATATCACGTATATGGGCATACCATTCACCCGATATCAGATATCCGTGACCGAAACAAATAACCGGGAATTTTTCTGAAATATCCGGATATGTATCACTGTCATTCCTGAGTGAATCAACCGGATAATAAATATCTGCCGGAACTCTTCTGTTACCTCGTTCTTTATCAATGAATTTTAGTGATATCTTCCCGACTTCATATTTTTGTGGAAAAGCAGTAATGCTCAGGGAAAAAAGAACTGATGAGATCAGAATGTATAAAAGAATTGTGTTAACTGATCGTTTTTTCATTTTCCGATATTTCTGATCAGTCCCCTGAAGATAAATCCATGCAGAGGCAGGACACTGTACCAGTATAATCTGCCCCATAAGCCGAGTGGTCTGAAAGTAGCAGTCTGATGCAGGGTATTATCATCATCTATTCTGAATTCCAGCCATGCTTCACCGGGTAGTTTCATTTCAGCAAATAAAAGAAGTCTTTTTTCTTTTTTATCGGCGATCAGTACACGCCAGAAATCAAGCGTTTCTCCGGGAGAGATGTCATTCTGGTTTTTTCTTCCTCTTCTTAATCCCACGCCACCGAAAAGCTTATCAATAAATCCGCGTATTCCCCACAGCCAGTCGCCATAATACCAGCCGGTATTTCCTCCAATCGACCATATCCTGTCAAGTGCCTTTTCAGTATCAGTAACGCTTAATTTCCGGTAATCAGAAAAGCAACCATGTACAGGTACTTCAGCATATCTGGCAATCCCGTCATTCAGAGTATCGGATGTTAGTGCATCTTTCCAGCTTGAGGGTACCTGGTTCAGCTCAATCTTTTCAAAGGCCTCCCTGATGGCGTCTTCATACTTAACGGGATTAACTGAAAGCAGTTCATTCAGATTGTTTTCCCTGCAAATCACTTCAACCTTCATGCTGTCTACCAGATTCTGAGCAAGATGGTAAGAAGTGGAAGTAATGAAATAGAGCCAGTATGATGATAATTTAGGTGTCATTACCGGGACTGTACCGATAAAGCGTTTGAGCCCCCTCACTCCGGCAAAACCCAGGAGCATTTGTTTATATGTCAGGATATCAGGGCCGCCTATATCATAACTCTTATTAAAGGTCTGTTCATTTAATAAGACCCCGGACAGGAATTCAATAACATTCCTGATCGCTATGGGTTGAGAACGTGTGTTGAGCCACCTGGGGGCAACCATTACCGGGAGTTTTTCAACCAGGTCGCGGATGATCTCGAATGAAGCGCTTCCGGAACCAATAATAATTCCGGCCCTTAATGTTGTAAGTGCATATGATCCTGATCCGAGTATTTTTTCAACATTCCTGCGGCTTGAAAGGTGTTTTGAAAGTTTTTCTTCGTTTACTATGCCGCTCAGATAGATTACCTGCCGGGCTTTGGTTTGCTGTATCCGGTCCCTGAAATTGATTGCGGATATCTCTTCCATTTTCTCAAAATCGCCTTTTAATGTTGACATTGAGTGAATAAGATAATAGGCGGCATCAATTTCAGAAGGGATATTTTGCAAGGCTGCAGGGTTTAGAAAATCCGTTTCAATAACAGAGATGGTCCCGGACCTGTACTTCCCGGTGTTAAACCTTGCCTTATCGCGCACACAGCAGATCACTTCATGACCGCTGCCAAGAAGAACAGGCAATAATCTTTGTCCTATATAACCAGTGGCACCTGTAAGAAGTACTTTCATACAATCGGATTAAGGTATCGATATAAATTAATATGTCAGGTTCTGAAATTTAAACAATCTTAATGATAGTTTTGTTTGTTTTAAACTAAAATTCTATCGATGTGCATCCTATTATTCAAACCCGAGGTATTTCAGGGCAGTCTGAGTAAGAAAAATTATTTTGAAGGCTGGTATTTTAAACAGGTAACGAAGGATCTTTCTCATACATTTTCATTCATTCCCGGTGTCTCAATTGTTAAAAATGATCCTCATGCATTTGTTCAGATAATGGATGGATCCAGGGGTGCCACGGAATATATAAGATACCCGATTGATCAGTTCAGCTGGAGGAGGAAGGATCTCTATGTAAAAGTTGGATCATCCACCTTTACCGGCAATGGAATGATACTGGACATTGAAAATGAAAAAATAAATCTGAGAGGACAGATTGATTTCAGAAACAGAGTTAAGTATCCTGCAAGTTTACTCTCACCCGGAATTATGGGGTGGTATTCGTTTGTGCCCTTTATGGAATGTAATCATGGTGTAGTATCAGTAAATCATGATCTCTCAGGTGAGATATCAATAAATAATAATGTAATAAGTTTCGATGGGGGGAAAGGATATATTGAGAAGGATTGGGGTGGGTCATTTCCGGAAGCCTGGATATGGGTCCAAAGCAATAACTTTAAGGAGCATGACACCTCTTTTATGCTTTCAATAGCCAAGATCCCGTGGATGGGAAGATTTTTTACCGGATTAATCTCTTTTCTGTATCTCAATAAACAGTTTTACCTGTTCAGCACTTACAATAAATCAGTCTTTTCAGTTACCGGCAACAATAAAGATGACCTTGAAATTATTCTTAAAAACAGAACATCTGAGCTTAAGGTAAAAGTTATAAAAAATTCTTTCTGCGACCTTAAAGCACCTGTGTCAGGTGAAATGTCGAGAAGAATAAAGGAGAGTATAGATTCTGAGATCCAACTTCAACTATTTGACAGAAATGGTAATCAGGAATATGAAGGTACTGGTAAGAGTGTCGGCCTGGAAATAATAGAAGGGATTTTCCGGTATCTCTGAGTGTTACTTCTTCAATTACCCTGTTGTTCAAATGTTAAAAATTCCTAAAATTAATTTTAGATTCAAAACAATAACTAACTTGATGAACGTTTTGAATTGACTTTAACCTGCTTCCCCTGTTGATTATTTTGATATAGATATTAACCCTTAATAAACTGCCTATGTAGCAATAATCCTTTAATTTTTGAACGGAAGATAAGGATAGTCCTGTTTCCGTCAACTGTCTGATCTAAAACATTGCTCCGGACAATAATCCGGATTCAGAGTAATTCCGATAAAATTCTTAAATCTGACTATTTTATGAAAAAACTCATCAATTTGCAACGAACATTTTCCTGCAGGTTTTTTTCGGAGAAACCTTTCAGGATTATCACATTAATTGTTCCCATGATGCTTATAACAATCCTCAGTGCGTTTGGGAGCGACCCTAATCCGACTAAAGGACTTAATAATCCCATTGACAACGCCGAATCAATAGCTGTACATGATTTACAAGCCGAAGCACCCGGTTTGCAGCAACAGGTAATTACCGGTACAGTGACTGATGAAAGAACCGGGGAAGTATTTCCCGGAGTGAACATTCTTGTAAAAGGCACCACTGTTGGTGCTATTACGGGAGCTGACGGAAAATATTCCATAACAGTACCGGACCGAAACGCAACCCTGGTTTTTTCGTTCCTTGGATATGCAAACCAGGAAATACCTCTGAACGGAAGGCCTGTAATAGATGTTGCCCTCATGTCAGAGACAACGGAACTTGAAGAAGTAGTTGTGATTGGTTATGGTACACAGAAAAAAGTCAACGTGATCGGATCAATAACAACCGTCAGCGAAGAGCAGATTTCTTCAGCGCCTGTTTCAATGATCTCCAATGCCCTTGCCGGAAGACTTTCGGGAGCAATTGTTCAGCAGGGATCCGGTGAACCAGGTAATAATGAATCAGCAATACTCATCAGGGGAAATACAACTCTCGGGAATTCAACTCCATTGATTGTTGTTGATGGAATCCCCGACAGAGATATGAATTCAATTGCAGCAACTGATATTGAAAGCATTACTGTCCTCAAGGACGCATCCGCAGCGATTTATGGAGCCAGGGCAGCCAACGGAGTTATACTTGTTACAACAAAACGCGGTCAGGTTGGTAAGCCAACATTCACCTACGGATTCTACCAGGGTTTATTGTCGCCAACAAAAATACCAGAGATGTGCGATGCCGGAACCTATGCTGAAATGATCCGTGAAATGCAATCCTACAGAAATGTTTCAGAGAATAATATGCTCTATTCATTGGATGATATAGCAAAATACAAGTCGGGGGAATACCTGTGGACACATCCGAATACTGACTGGTTTGCAGCCGGATTAAAGGATTTCAGTTCCACCTCAAATCATAATCTTTCCGTTACCGGTGGGACCCAGGGAGTAGCTTATTATGGCTCATTTTCTACCCAGAATGATAATGGTATTTACACGAATTCAGCTTCATATTATAAAAGGTATAATGTAAAGGCTGCGGTGGATGCTAAAATAAATGATTATTTGTCTTTCGGAGTCGATCTGAACGGTTCCCAGGAAAATGAAATGTATCCTACACGGGGACAGGAAATGGTATTCCAGATGCTGAGGAGAAGCAAACCGACAGATCATGCATTCTTCCCTAATGGATTGCCCGGCCCGGACATTGAATACGGGGATAACCCGGTGGTGATCTCGGGTTTCGACCCGGGATCTGACGACCGCAGGACAACAAGGATCAATACAAAACTAACGATGACGCTTAATATCCCCGGGATTAAGGGGTTGTCACTATCGGCATATTATGCTTACGACAAATACTTTTACGTGCGAAAAATGTTTGAAAAGCCTTTCACACTTTATTCTTTCGACACAGATGCATACCTGGCTGATGGGAATACAGGAAAAGAGGATGGTTCTGAATTTGTGATAGCAAATTTCCCGAAGGGGCAGGCTCCGGAACCAAGGCTTAATGATTATTATTCCGATGCCGAAACAAAAACATTTAATGTTAAGCTCAACTATGATAAAACTTTTAATGACATTCATAATGTAAGTGCATTTGTCTCTATGGAATCTTCAGAATACTTATCCAAGGGTATACAGGCATTCCGGAGATATTACATTTCTGACCAGCTGCCTTACCTCTTTGCAGGAGGAACTCTTGACTGGACAAATGGCGGAAGTATCAGCCTTGATGCCCGTGTTAACTATTTTGGCAGGATCATGTATAACCTGCGGGAAACCTATTTATTTCAGTTTTCATTACGCCGGGACGGGTCATTAAGTTTTTCTGAAGACAGTGGCCGGTGGGGCCTCTTTCCGAGTGTTTTATTCGGATGGCGGGTTTCCAATGAAGATTTCTGGAAAAATAATATCAGCTTCGTTGATTATTTCAAGCTTAAAGCATCTTTTGGCCAGATGGGTAATGACCGGGTAAATGCATTCCAGTACCTCACTAGTTATGCTTTTGCGACAGGCGGTGTTTTTGGTACTGCTTATTCACAGAGCCTTGCCCAGAGTGGAACCCCAAATCCCTTCATCACCTGGGAACGTGCCAACGTGATAAATATAGGCTGGGAATCTGCCATACTTAAAAAAATCACTTTTAATGCAGATTTCTTCTATCAGCGCCGAAGTGATATCCTTGTAAAGAGACAGGCATCAGTTCCCTCTTATACCGGTATTGAGCTGCCTGATGAAAACTTTGGTATTGTTGACAGTAAAGGCTTTGAGATTGAGCTTGGATACAGGGACAGGGTGGGTGATTTCATATTCGATATCAATCCGATTATATCTTATGCAAAGAATGTTATTATCGAAAATGATGAACCTGAACGGAATGTTCCATGGCAGGTATTAACAGGACATCCATTGAATTCAATTCTGCTTTACAGATCTGCAGGAATTTTCAGGGATGAAGCACATGTTAACTCGTTGCCCCACGTTCCGGGAGCTAAGCCAGGTGATATTATAATCGAGGATTATGATAAAGATGAAGAGATAACCAGCGATGACCGGGTGCTTTTTGAGAAAACAGCAGATCCGAAACTTACTTATGGTATAGGCTTTAATCTCAATTATAAAAGCTGGATGTTAAGAGGACTTATCCAGGGTGCAGGTTCAACCCTGAGAAGCATGTCAAGTGATCTTCAGACAGGCAGCATCGGTAACTATTTTGCCTATGAAGCAATAGACAGATGGACCCCGGAAAATAAAAATGCTTCCAAACCGAGGGCTTATGAAAGGGAGGAAGAATACTGGAGGGTTAATTATCTGACCGATTACAATTACCAGTTGGGAGCATACGGACGTCTGAAAAATATCCAGCTTTCTTATATTCTCCCACAGCAATGGCTTGATTTCATTATGGTGAAGGAAGCGAGTCTGTATGTTTCAGCAGAAAATGCATTGCTTCTTTATAATCAGAACAAGATTCTGGATCCCGAAGCCAGAGATATGCAGGAATATCCGATTATGAAAACATATACAATCGGTGCAAAAATTACATTTTAATCAGATTTAAAGCTTATGGTTATGAAAAAACATAATTTTATTTTAATCCTTTTTGCAGTTCTGGGTATTTCTCTGTCTTCATGCGAAGATATACTGGATCAGGCTCCTTTGGACAGATATTCAGATGCTACAGTTTGGACTGATGTCAACCTGGCTGATGCATATCTTAAAAATGCATACCGCCGTATTTATCACGGATTTAATGCCAACGTAACTGTCAATTCTATCTCTGATGAATTATTTTTCATCCATATCTATGGAACAGATGTGTACGTTCAGGGAAACATTACTGCAGATAACCAGGGTACATTTGGCCACTCAACCAGATTCCGGACCGTAAACTGGAGTCTTTTCAACAATGTCCAGGTTATCAATGTCTTTCTGGCCAATATCGATAATGTGGTGAATGAATATCCTCAGGCTCAGCAGGCAGCTATAAAGGTCAAAACAGACAGGATGAAAGGAGAGGCTTTGTTGTTGAGGGCATGGTGTTATTCACAAATGTGCCGTACTTACGGAGGACTGCCGATTATTGACAGCCCTTCAAAAATAGGTGATGATTTTCTGGAAATAAAAAGAGGGACATTTGAAGAGACAATTAACTTTATCGTGGATGACTGCGATGCTGCTGCAGCACTTCTGGGTTCAAAAAGTACAATGGAGAAAGGCAGGGCTACAAATGCAACAGCATTGGCTCTGAAATCCAGAATGCTACTTTTTGCTGCAAGCGACCTTACTGCTGATGGAACAGCAGAAAGTGAATACGTAGGATATAAAACTCCCAACAGGACAGCGCTCTGGACAGCTGCAAAAAATGCTGCAAAAGCAGTTATCGATTTAAACCAGAATCAGCTGGCAAATTTTGGCTCAACCAAAGCCGAGGTTTCTAAAAATTATTTCGATTTCTTTAAAGCAACAAATCTTAATAATACCGAGGTGATATGGGGTAAAATGTTCGTTGCCGATGTTGGTGACAGGCACCGTAATAACCGGCAGCAGGGCCCTAACGGGCTCAACTGCTATGGAAGCAATAATCCAACTCAGGCAATGGTCGATGCATACCAGATGGAAGATGGTTCCGACTTTTTTGATCATTTCTATGTTGATGCTAACGGATATTATAAGAATAAAGGAACAACGAAGTACAGGCATGAAAGTCCGTATTATAACCGTGAAGCAAGGTTTTACGCATCAATTTTGTGCGACAGTTCTCTGTGGCAGAAAAGGTTTGCAAATCTTGCCCCGCTTGATCCGCTCGGGATTTATGACAGACGGACCCGAATCACTGTGAAGGGAGGAGCAGAAACAGGGAAAAGGTACGGACTCGACACAAGGAACGGCCCCATAGAAAACTGGAATGCCGGCTATACAGGCTACCTGGTAAAGAAGATGATGGATGATACCAAGACGTATAACGACTATAATACCAATATCTGGATTTATTTACGGTATGCAGAAGTACTTTTAAATTATGCCGAAGCCTGTATGGAATCAGGAGATAATGAAACAGCTGCCACCTACATTAATATGATCAGACAACGTTCTGCACTGCCTGATTTTACAGGAGACATTGAAGCAGCTTTACGTCATGAGAGACAGGTCGAACTCTTTTATGAAGACCTCAGGTGGTATGATATAAGGAGATGGAAGATCCTTGAATCCACCCTTACGGATGCCAAAGGTATGGATATTGTTGAAGTTAAGAATCAGGATAATGGCTCTGTTACAACAACCTGGCAGTTGATACATGTTCAGCAACGGAAGCCTGTTAAGAAGATTTACTGGATACCCATACCAAATGAGGAAATGAAGAAAGCTCCTCAGTTGGTTCAAAATCCCGGGTATTAATCATTGGCAGTGAAACATATAAAGGGTAGATCACATAAATAAATCTTTTCTACCCTTTATTTTTAAGAATTTTATTATTAATATCTCAAATATTTTATTTATGAAAGTAAATCGCAGACATTTTCTGAAATTGGGTGGTATTACCGGTGCAGGGATCATTGGTTCAAACATATTACCGTCATGCAAGCCCGGCGCTGAAAAAGAAACTCTCAGTAACCTGAATAACATAAAGGAACAGGCATTGAAAAAACGCCGCCAGAAATTTAATATGTGCGGTTTTACAGCTCCTAAAATGGATGTTGTAAGGACTGCACATATCGGTCTGGGAAGAGGCAGCGGCCATGTCAACAGTGTGAGCCTTCTTGAAGGTGTTGAAATAAAAGGACTTTGTGACCTGATCCCTGAAGAAGTTGACAAAACTATGAAAAGAATCGAGGGAACAGGTTTTAAACCAGATATTTATACCGGAGATCCCGAAGCATGGAAAAAGATGTGCGACAGGGATGACATAGACCTCGTTTACATAGCTACTCCATGGAATATGCATGCCGAGATGGCAGTTTATGCCATGGAACATGGTAAGCATGTGTGCATTGAAGTTCCGGCGGCTGTTTCAATGGAGGAATGCTGGCAACTTGTAGAAGTTTCCGAATCAACACGCAAGCATTGCATGATGCTTGAGAATTGCTGTTATGACTTTTTCGAACTGCTTACTTTGAATATGGCAAGGCAGGGATTTTTTGGAGAGATTGTACATGGAGAAGGTGCATACATACATACACTTCTTGATTTAAATTTCAGTAAAACAGGTTACTGGAACATGTGGCGCCTCAGAGAAAACAGCGGCAGGCAGGGTAACCTCTATCCTACACACGGGCTGGGCCCTATTTGCCAGATCATGGATATCAACAGGGGTGATAAAATGGAATACCTTACTGCTGTCATGAGCAAAGATTTCCAGATGAATGAAACAGCAAAAAAACTGGCCTCTTCCGATGAATTTTACAAGGAATTTGTGGATATGCCTTACAGGGGCAATATGACAACCTGCTCGGTAGTAACAAATAAAGGGCGGACAATCATGATACAGCATGATGTCACTTCTCCGAATGTTTATTCCAGGATTCATAAGGTTAGTGGTACTATCGGGGCTGCTTTAAAATACCCCTTACCCGGCAAGATTTCTGTTGGTCACCAGCGCTGGCTTAATGATGAGGAATATGCAGAAGCTGAAGAAAAATACACTCCGGTAATTATCAAGAGAATCGGCGAAATGGCCAAACAGGTCGGAGGCCATGGTGGAATGGATTTTCTTATGAACTGGCGTCTTATTGATTGCCTGCGAAACGGACTCCCGTTCGACCAGGATGTGTATGATGCTGCCCTCTGGAGCGCTATTGGTCCGCTGAGTGAATGGTCAATTGCCAACCGTTCCAACTCAATTGATATTCCTGATTTCACTGATGGCGCATGGAAAACAAATAAACCTGTGGATCTTCTTCTCGAACAGGGCGGTAATACCAAGGTCATCAGATCGGGTGGTGTTGCCCGGAGAAGACCTCAACCTGTAAAGGAAGGCGTTGAATAAGAAACGATTCTGCAAATTTAATCACTTTATAATCAGTTATATATGAATAAAACTGAGATCAACCAGCCTGTTTCGCCTCTGCAAAGGATCGCATCTGTTGACTTTTTCCGGGGCTTCACAATGTTCCTTCTTATAGGGGAAGGAACACGAATCTATAATACTCTGCGGACAGCTGATTCCGGTGTTTTACAGTTTATCGGAACACAATTCAGCCATCACAAGTGGCACGGATTACATTTCTGGGATCTGATACAGCCGTTTTTTATGTTTATTGTAGGGGTGGCAATTCCATTTGCTGTAGCCAACAGGTTGAGAAAAGGCGATTCGCCGAAGTCAATTACAATGCATGCAATCAAAAGGTCGCTTTTGCTGTTATTGATTGGCACATGGCTTTCATGGAGAGGACCTGAACACATTGTTTTCAGATTTCAGAATGTGCTTGCCCAGCTGTCTGTTACTTATCTCATCGCTTACCTTATTATGAAAAAAAGCTATACATGGCAGCTTTTATTTTCAGTAATAATTCTGGTGGTTGTTGATATTGCCTACAGGATTTTCCCGGTTGAGGGATTCAATCATCCATGGATTGCTTTTGAGAATCTCGGAGCGTGGGTCAATAACAAAATAGAGGGTGTTGACAAGGCAAGTATCTGGGCTTCACTAAATGCCCTTCCGACAACTGCGCATACAGTGTGGGGAGTTCTTTGCGGCAAATTGCTGATGAGCGAAAAACCTGTGAAGGATAAGTTAAAGATATTATTGATTGCAGGTGTTATTGGCCTGGTGGTGGGTTATTCCCTCAACTGGCTCAATATCACACCCATTATTAAGAAAATTGCTACAATGTCCTTCGTATTTGCCAGCGGCGGCTGGGCTGTTCTTGCCCTCTGCTTCAGCTACTGGCTTATTGATGTGAAGAAGAAATTCCTGGGAGGATCAAAATTCTTTATTTATGTAGGTGCAAACTGTATCTTTATCTACCTCTTCTGCCAGTTGGGAGGAGACGAAATCCTGATAAAGACGTTTAATCCGATTTTTAAAACATTCTTTTCATGGGGAGGCGAAAAACTGGTAACAATATTGAACGGAACAGCCATGTGGATGACATGCTGGTATATTTGCTACTGGATGTATAAAAACAAGATTTTCATAAAAATATAGTAAACATAATTTCCTGAATAACGGATTCTATGAGTGATCAGATTACTACAGCCTCTCTTTACGAGTGGTGCAGGATTCCTTATGACAAAATGGAAGGAAATCCTGCATGCAAAGTCCCTTTCCGCCTTGTAAAAGATTCAGCAGAGATGGGCCGGCTGATGGCCGGGGAACTTACCTCTGAAATAAAAAGAAATAATTCATTGGGAAAACAAACCCGGGCAATCATTCCGTGCGGTCCGTCATGCTGGTATAAACCTTTCACCGATATGGTCAACAGTGAGCTTATCAGCCTGGAAAACCTTGTCGTTTTTCATATGGATGAGTGCCTTGGCTGGCAGGGAAGGGAATTGCCGAAGGCCCACCCGTACAACTTCAGGGGATTTATGGAGAAGCATTTCTATGATCCTGTAAATCGTGGATTATCTGTTCCCGCAAGTAACAGGATATGGCTGAATGCAAATAATGTAGAAGAGGTAAGGGAGAAAATTAGCCAGGCACCGATAGATATTACATATGGAGGTTGGGGACAGGACGGACATATTGCCTACAACCAGACAAGGCGCCATCCATACAGCCAGGTAACCCTGGATGATCTCCGCAATTCAACAATAAGGGTACAGGAGAACAATTATGACACCATAATTGCACTTGCTCAGCGCACTTTCGGATCGGCCTGGCAATTTGTACCCCCGATGTCAGTCACGCTTGGCATCAGGGAATGCCTGTCGGCGCGGAAAGTAAGGTTGTTCAGCGATACCGGAGCATGGAAACAGACTGCTCTCCGGGTAGCGTTATTCGGACCTCTCACTACGGAATATCCGATCACACTTTGCCAGGAGCATCCGGATGTCCTGCTTACTGCCACTATCGGAACAGCGTCCCATCCGATCAGCGAAAATCCCGAATGGGAGCTCATTTACTGAATTGCATGATGAAGCCTATCCATCTAAGGTTCGATCCGCAGATCCTGAAATACAAGGGTATAGTCGGTACCGGAGGTATCGGGAGCGGGAAATTTTTCGTACTGAACGGTAATAATACCCTTGGCAGGGAGGAAAGCAGAGGAGGCCATTTTATGGATGTGCGGGATTATTGTAAACAACATATCATATTGTATTATGTACTCAAACTTATGGGTCCATCATTTTCAGTTCTGCCGGTTGGCAGGATTGGCGATGATGATACAGGCCGGCTGCTGTATGATGAATTGACAACAGATGGCTTTAATATGAAACTGATTGATAAGGTGCCCGGCAAAGGCACCTTATTCTCTTTCTGTTTTTTCTATCCGGATGGCAGCGGTGGTAACCTGACCACTGACGATTCGGCAAGTTCCCAGGTGGACCCTGACTTCATCGGGAAGGCCATTCCCGATATACAACGCCTTGAGAAAGAAGGTATTATTCTGGCAGCACCCGAGGTGCCGCTTGAAGCAAGAAAGAAATTGCTGGAACTCGGGAAACAATATGGTTTGTTTTGCACGGCATCTTTTACGACAGGAGAAATAAAGCAGGCCATGGATGAAGATTTCCTGAAATATACCGACCTGATATGTGTCAACATGGATGAAGCGGCTGAAGTCGCGGGTATGAGGCTTGAGAAAAGAGGATCGGAAGTGATCGTAAAGTCCTGCATCGAAAAGCTGAGATCTTATAATATCTCAATCCTCGCAGCAATAACTGACGGGAGTCAAGGCAGCTGGTTCTGGGACGGGCACCGGCTGAACAGATTTCCGGCTATAAAAACCCGGTCTGTAAGCACCGCAGGGGCTGGAGATGCTTTTTTTTCAGGATTGCTGTGCGGAATAGCCATAGGGCTTCATCTCTTTGAAGCGCAGCAGCTTGCAACGCTGGTTGCAGGGGTAAGCGTAACTTCGCCTCATACAATCAACAAAGATATTGACCGCTATTCGCTGAAAAAATTTATGAAGAATTCAGATACATTGTTTTCAGGATCAGTTATCAGATTATTGGAGGGATAAGCCGGTGTCAGAAATACAAATTCAGGATTCTGATATACCTTAAACAACGTTATTATTTGCTTCTGATCATTGTAAGGACCATCTTGAACTTTTCAACCGCTTTAAGTTCATGCGGGTGATTTGCCGGCATGATTATGGTTTCTCCGGCTTCAAGAATATTGGAAACCCCGTTGATAATAATTTCCGCTTTGCCATCAACTATCATTACCACAGCATCATATGGTGATGTGTGTTCGGTCAGACCTTCTCCTTCGTCAAATGACATAAGACTGATATTTCCTGTCTCTTTTTTAAGTACATGTTTGCTTACAACGGCCTTTTCAGCATAAGCGATAGAACCGGCATAAGAGAATTTTTTTCCTTTTCTCAAATTCATTCTTTTCCATAATCTTTCTTTATTCATTAATCTCTTTCAGGATATCCTCAATGTCGGGTATGCAACTTCCGCATGCAGTTCCGGCATCTGTCGCGTCCTGAACTTCTTCGACTGTTTTTAATCCTTTTTCTTTAATAGCTTTTACAATTTCACTTTTCATTATGCCATTACAATGGCAGATTTCAATGTCGTCCATATAATATTATTTAGTTTTCATTTTCTATTTAACAAATATATAAGAGAAAAAGTTTGCGCGAAAGATTTTATAACATCATGCATGTCTTATTGTAGCAATCTGTTTCCGGTTCACCGCGCTTCTGAAGTGAGTTTGCAGGTAAATCTTTCCATGAAAGAGGCATTTTTGTAGTATAAACATGGAACAGATCGTTACACAAAAGTGCATTGATGTTATAAAAATCAGACTGTAATACTCTTCTGTATGGTACTGATTTTACTTCCTTGCCTGTAAGCAGAGAATAACGTGTAAGAGCTGTTTCCGCCAGACTTATTCCTGAGGGAACCGGCTGATCAGTCCACGATGCACTGATTGTTCTGAAATCCTCTGACTCTCGATTCTATCCATTTACCTTCTTCCTTAAATGATTCAACATAGACCGAAAACTGATCCATAGTCATCTTCCATTCTTCATTGGTTTCATATAACATTGTAATTGCTGTCAGCATTGCTCCTGCATCCGAAAGGAAGCTCTGTTTCTGAAGTGCACCGTTATAATAAGAATGTCCGAGTGTCGATCCGTCCCAGAAAATTTCAGTAAGTTTCTTAATGATCCCTTCAGCTTTGATCTCAGGTTCAGGTTTTTCAAGAAATCTTCCAGCCTGTATCATTGCGGCTGCTGTCAGTGCATTTATGCCACACAGGATTTTAGTATCAACGGTAGGCTGGCTTCTTTTCTTCCGGACAGCAAGCAGCTTATCTTCAATATCATTCAGAGCATCTTTATTTTTTCTTATAAGATGGTTTCTGCCCTCGAAGTTTCCCTCTTCACTTATTGAATAAACATCACAGAATCTTTCAAAATCTTCTTTTCCAAGGATATCTTCAATTTCGCTGCGGCTCCAGATATAAGTAGTCCCTTCCTGATGATCAGTATCCGCGTTAAATGCTGAAACATATAATCCATTATCCTCAAAGCTCTCATCGAGGCATTTTAGTATCTTCTCAGCCATTACTTTGTAATTCTGGTTGCCTGTCACCTTATATGCAAGCGAGTAGGTCCACAGCGATAGTGCCTGGTCGTACAGCATTTTTTCAAAATGCGGGATAGTCCATTTACGGTCGACGCAATAACGGAATATTCCTCCCTGAAGATGGTCATTCAGTCCGCCAAGCATAATTGCATCCAGGGTGGACATGATAATCTTCATTATTTTTTCATCATCCTTTACAGAAAGATAATGAAGCAGGAAGAGAAGAATTGAGTGAGGAGGGAATTTTTGTCCGACGCCGAATCCTGCATATTCATCGTCATAATAGTATCCGACCTCACGGGCAATCATGCTTTCTTCTTCCGTAGGCGGATCATTTTCAATAAGATTGAATACAGGCACGGTATTGCCTTCCGATTTCAGGTATTCATTTACCCTTCCGGCGATCTCTTTGAATGACATCCTGTTCTCATCACTTTTAACCGGAGCGTATGTAATAGCAACAACAGGCCTGGCATCAGGTGTGAGGAATACATTCAGTGGCCATCCTCCGCTTCCGCTCTGTGTCTGGATGAAATTCATCATGTACTGGTCGATGTCAGGCCTCTGCTCACGGTCAACTTTAATACAAACGAAATTTTCGTTAAGATATGAAGCAGTGTCAATGTCCGAAAAGGCTTCGGCAGCCATAACATGGCACCAGTGGCAGGTTGCATATCCTATTGAAACCAGCAAAGATTTATTTTCCCTTATGGCCATATCCAGTATTTCCTTCTTCCATTCCTGCCACCATACCGGATTTCCTGAATGTTGTAAAAGATAAGGCGATGATGAATTGTCGAGATTATTTCGCCTGTAGTCAGTAAGATTGTAACTATTTTCTGTCATTCAGCTTTCTTTTCTGACCACCTGACTGATACTATTATTTCATTCTTCCTTCCAAAAACCTGAAAAGGTGGATTGTAACCAAGATACCTGAAATTGCCGTACCATGATATTTCTTTTTTATCCAGCAGGGTCCTGAGTTTATCAGAATAATCCCTTATCTTTTTGTCGGAAGCATATCCTCCGAAGCTTATGGCTGCCATGTATACATCCTCAGTCTTTTCAATTTTAACGGCCTTATCAGTTGGCCGCGGCAGATTTTCTTCACTGAAGGATGACGGCATTACAAAGCTCATTGACGATTCCTCTTTACTGAATTCCATGTGCACCGGTGAAGTCATTGAGATTTTTGTATCCGAATCATTACTGCCGAAAATATAACCGGCAAGTTTCCTGAAACCCGGATATGCAAGTTCTCTGTAAGTTTTTGCATCAGAATAAACAGTGGCAAGTATCGATGAAGGGTAAAACCTGATCTCGAATCCTTCTTCTGAATGAATAACACTGTATTTCTGGTTCTCTGTATCTGCCATTGCAATGTAATTATTTGATTGTGTTATAAGTAATAATGAAAAAGCAATAATGTATTTAATAGTACTCGTCATGTTTTATGTCTTTTAAATCAAATGAATAAACAACCGGGAGTCATTAATGTTTACCTTCCGGATTTATTAGCAACAGAGTGATGTAAATTCTCAGGGATTATTTACCTGCAGGTAAAGATTATTGGTTATTGAATCAGGATTCTCGTGATGATAAATATATGTTGGTACTTTGGCCTCAGCTATTGTGATATTCTTCTTACGGGCTCTTTCAAAAAGATCACTGTCCGGTCCCAGAATAATATTTGTGAAACCTTTTAATGCCAGAAGAGTATCCCTTTCAATAACAAATGTCCCACCTATCACACAATCATTAAGATTTATCTTTACTGTCGGATCGTTTTTGTCCGGTACATATTGATTGCCCAATATCTTTACTCCTCCATAAAGAAATTTTATATGAGGGTTTTGTTCTAGAAAATCCTTTCTGGATTCAAGGTGAGATGTGGCATATTCGTCATCTGAATCAAGGAATGTGATAAATTTACCGGAAGATGTATTTATGCCGAAATTTTTTGAACGGGCTTCTCCGCCATGGCGTCTCCTGAAATATTTGATCCCGCTGTCAGGTTCCAGGTAAAATTTTATCTGTGAATATGTATCATCAGTGCTGCCGTCATCCACAATGATCGCTTCCCAGTCTTTATAGGTCTGGGCGATAAGTGATTTTAAAGCTCTTACCAGGAGATCTGCCCTGTTATAAGTGGGAATGATCACTGAAAACATTGGTGGTTTATAGGGGCTCATATATTTGTTCTTTATTTAAGTTGTTCCGATCACTTAAATAAAACCAACAAAGCTTAGAAAGTCTTTGTGTTTCTTTATGACCCTTAAGAAACTTATCCTGAATTATCTTTTTATATAGTTTTACAAAATATACCTGACTTTTATTGAAATGTTTTTATTCTGATCCTTGTTCAGAGTAAACTTAAAAGAATCAAATTTGGGTTTTGTGATACCTTTATGGGAATAATCTGAGAAACCAAAACCTTCTTTTGGCATTCCAAGAAAATTATATTCCATTTTGCCATTATTGTTCTCGTCATCCAGCAGGCAGAGTCCGTAAACCCCCGGCTCCAGACTGAACTGCACACTCATCGCTTCCTGGAGGAGATTGATCTTTGGAAATATCTCATTAACAAATGGCTCCTCTTTATGATATGTATCACTGTCCTTAAATACACCGATAACTATTTGTCCCTTTTCCGCCCTTATCCCCGAAATGCTTACTGTAATGTTCTGGGCTTTCAGGATATGTGAAGCGGATAGCGATATTAAAAGTATGCCAGTGCAAAGAAACTGTCTGGTCGCGGAATTATGACATAATTTATTCATGGAGCTGATTTAGGTTGTAATAAAGTCAATGAGTTTAAAGATAATATCATTTCGTCAGAACAATTATTTATGACATAAATTTAGTACAGTGATATGAAAATTAATAAAAGAAAGCTTTACGAGATAATTTTTGAAGCCGACACAAAAGCAGGAAGGGTTTTTGATCTTTCATTATAATCCTGATACTTATAGGTATTCTGTGCTGATCCGGGACTTTCATTTTGAATATTTCAGTTTTCTCTTCTGCTTGTTAAATGCCATAAACCGCAGACCGGGCACTGATAAAAATGGATCGCTCTGGTAACCCGTGTTTCCATAATCTGGCGGATCATCTCCTGAGCCTCTTCAGGGGAATTATAAGTCTTTTTTCTGCACAAGGGCTCAACAGAATCGATTTTCCTGTTTTTTGACAGTTTGTATGCCATCTCTGATTCCGGGTGAATTAGTCCTGCTAATTTCACAAGAATTAGCGATTCTGACAATAATTTATGCTTTTTAAAGTGTTTTTTAGTTGTCCGGTGCTTCTTCCCGTTAATCAGCCTGAAATCTGTATAATTTTGATTTTAGAAATAAAGCTGTACTTTCATTCTTTAAAAATATTTAATCTTATAATTATGAAACCTCGTTTCAGAATCCTGATTTCTGTTCTGATATTCCTTTCGGGAATAGTTAGTGTAACAGCACAATTACCAAAGGAAGAACTTTTATGGCCGGATGGTATTCCCGGCAATCCGATACAATACAAAGAAGAGAAGCTTGCCGTAAATGATTTCAGTGAAAGTTCTCCTTCGCAGTCGAACCGCGTATTCAGCTGTGTGTCGGTTCCGACTTATATTATTCATAAGCCGGCAGAAGGTACTGCTAACGGGGCGGCAATTGTTATCTGTCCCGGAGGAGGATTCCGTGATGTATGGATCGATCGCGAAGGAAACGACATGGCGTTATGGCTGGCCCGTCATGGAATAACCTCTCTTGTGCTCAAATACAGGACATTTAATCAGGACGCGGAAGAACTGAAGATCTCAAGGAATGAATATAATTCCCATGTATATGCCGATGCCAGGAGGGCAATTTATGTCCTTCGCAGCCGGGCAAAGGAACTGGGCATTGATGAAAAGAAGATAGGTATCGGCGGTTTTTCAGCAGGAGGAGCTCCTGTCAATAATAGCAGCACTCTCTTTGTTCGAGAAAATCCTTACCGTCATATGCAAAATTTGAAAAGGTAAATACAAATCCTGATTTTGTTGGGCTCTTTTACCCGGGATTAAATCCGGGATTTTTAAAGGTCCTTAAAGAAAAAGATACTTTTCCTCCTGTCTTTATAATGAATGGAGGAGAGGACACAACAACACCTCCCGAAAACTGCATTGAATTGTACAGTGCTCTAAAAGAAAAGAAATTCAGTGTGGAATTACACATTTATTCAAAGGGCAGCCACGGATTTGACTCGGGTATCGGAAGAGGATATGCAGTGAGCACCTGGAGAGACAGCTTTATAGCCTGGTTGAAAGATGGAGGATTTATAAAAGACTCTTTTCGGAATGAATAATAACTAAATATTAAAATGACAGTCTTCCGGAGACTCTGAAAGAGTGTAATATTAATAACCCCCAGTGGAACTGGGGTAGGCAACTACCAATCTCTTCACAGCTCTGGAGGAGCTGAATAAGAGGTTTAGAAATATCTGAACCGTCAGTTACTTGCAGACTGCCACTGTAAAGACGCCGTTTCCCCTGATTTCAGATGATTGAATGGAAAGTCCTGCTGAACCGGCAAACCAGCTGATACCGCCCCTCGACATGTAATTCATGAAATTCCGGTGATGGTCACCTTTTATGATACTCTCTATTCCATAGGCAAATGACTTTATAAAGCCGGAAGGCATCGGACAGTTATAATCGGCAATTATAACTTTCCGGGATATCCGCTTTATTTCCCTGAGTATGTTTATTGCCAGATCCTCTTTGAACTGATGGACTGCCATCGAGGTAACTGCAATATCAAATTCACCTACAGAGTATGCTGAAAGGTCCGTTGCATCCTGTACTCTAAATGTCATGTTATTTAATCCTTTCATTTTTGCTCGTGAATCAGCAAATTTTATAAGCTTTTCATCCAGATCAATCCCTGTCACCTGACCAGCCTTCCCTGAAATATACATTGCCAGCTTTCCGGTCCCGCATGCAATATCAATCACACTCTCGGAATCATGTACCTTTTCATAAACCGCTTCCCGCAGTCCTGAAAGGAGGGGATCAATAAATAAGGTGTATATTAGGGCATTAAGAGATGAGTTCATAGATCGTGGGTTATTTTGAGCCTGAATGCAAGTTAAATAAAGATTTAATACCTATTTAGGCTCGCCCTGGATAGTCATAATATCGGCTTTAGCTGCCGGATTAACACTTTTATACGTGATAAAAAAAGGGATCTCTCCGGGCTACATCAGATTAATTAATTATGAGAGATGGGAGCTCAGAAAGAAAACTATCTCAGAACTGGTAATTGAGACCCAGGTAAAGTCCGGAGGTGCCATCCTGGATGCTTAACGGAACTCCGAATTCAGCAGAAAGAACAAAATTCTCATTCATTGCAATTTTCAATCCTCCCCCTACGGTCTGATGGATGGATTTATCAGAGGGATTGAAATAGAACGGAAAATATTCATCGGGAACAGCATTAAGGTCGGGCTTTACGGTTTTCAGTATCCTTCCGGCATCTGTAAACAGCACAGCTCCTATATACCAGTTTTGTTTTATCAGCTGGAAATTTACGAGTCGTGATCTCAGTTCAATGGTGCCGAGAAGAAAGTCATTTGTTACAATTCTCTGCATCAATGCACCACGTAGTGTGGCAGAACCGCCATAACCTTCATTCCCTGTAAAGTTAGTCAGTAACTGACGGGTATAGAATGGCTGCTCATCCAGGATGTTTGCATTCAGCCAGAGCCGGTAAGCAAGAATAAGCCGGCGGCTGACAATTGTAAAGTATTGCTTGTGAATGAGCCCGATACTGAAACAGGAATAACCTCCTTTACTCAGGAACGATGGCATCCATCTGAAATTCAGCTCGGTAAATATTCCATTATCGGGGTTGGTGAGCTTATTCCTGGAATCATAAATAATACCTGCCATAAAATTGTTTACTATTCCTCCATCCTTTTCTTCGTCCCTGATGATATCCCAGTCATTATACTCCTCAAACAGGGTTGCAGTATCCGGAAGGATCTTATCGCCTGTAAGCTTCATGTTCATTTTTTCAATATTTACCGGTGCAGTCCTGTAATACCCCATTGCCCAGCCTGCCCTCCATTGAAATTTACTGTCACCTATGGTATCCTGCAGATCTGCTGATACCCTTAAATATTTTCTTTCGATCCTGTAGAACATCCTTGATTTATATGCGGGATCATCAGGATCTTCCCATTCGTGATGATAGATTGATTCATTCCCGTTATAACCATAAAACGGATATGCTTTGTAACCAAGATATTTTGCCCTGGCGAAAAATTTTATTCCCGGAATCAGGTTATAAGACTCATATTCGAGAATGTGTTCCGAACTCCCCTTCGAATAGCCTGATATCTGAAGATAAACAGACTGAAAATAATTGGGATAGATTGATCCGTCCCCGTAATCAAAAGGATTGAAGATGATCCCGTAATAGATCCCCAGGTCTGAATCATAAGCAACGGCAGGCAGAACTCCAAGATTCCAGCCTTTTTTGATGATATCCTCCTTCTCCTGTGCAAGGCACAACATGGGAAGCATCAATATTGTTGAAACGCAAAGGATCTTCTTCATAATAAAAAAATTTATATCAGGAAAGTTATGAAATCCTGCAGAAATCCCTGAAATTTTTTATTATTATCGCCTGAGTGATTTCAGGTAAGGCGGGCAGCAACAAAAACCAGTACTGATATATCAAAAAATAATCTGTTATGAAGAAGTTTATTTTTGCAATAATTCTACTAATGGGTATAAGTCTGGCCGCTCAGAGCCAGGGGAAACCCGACCCCGATGTAAGAACTGACTGGTGGGGAGATGTCGATGGTTTCCTGAACCAGCAGGCGAAAGTGACCCTGAGCCTGGTGAGTGAAGCATTAATTGCAAATCCGCCATCACTTCAGGAGAACATGACACGTAAAATGGCACTTGTAATGATAGATAATGTCCTTCATGAGGAAAAAGCTCAGCATCGTCCGGCAGTTCAGGCTTTTTACCGTGAGAGGATTGAAAATGCCATCAGGGAGATTGGAACTTTGCAGGTTAATTCAGGGGCTGTCATCTGGAAACTGTATAATCATACTTTCGTTGTAAAAACTCCATCGGTCACTGTCGGCTTCGATATCCAGAGAGGTATTCCCGGGAATGAAAATTTTGCATTCAGTAAGGAGCTTATTAAGAGTCTGATTGATGTTGTTGATGTCCTTTTTGTTACTCATTATCATGGCGATCATGCCGATGACTGGGTGGCCGGCACTTTTATTGAACAGAATAAACCTGTAATCACACCTCCCGGATTATGGGAAAAACTACCGGTTTACAAAAGTGTTCTTCATCCTGAAAGAACAATTGAAAAATTGCAGACAATCAACCTTCCGCTTAAAAAGATAAATATTGAGGTTGTTGTCTGTCCGGGACATCAGGGAAGCAATATCGTGAATAATGTTTACCTGGTGTATTCGCCTGATGGTATGTGTTTTGCCCATACCGGTGACCAGTCTGACACAGAAGACCTGAACTGGATTGATACCATTGGAGGCAAATATAAAATTGATGTGCTCATGATTAATTCCTGGTCTTATTATCCCGAAATGAGGCTGGCAAAGGGTTTTAAGCCAAAACTTATTATTCCGGGTCATGAAAACGAACTGAATCACACCATTGATCATCGCGAGCCATACTGGCTCAATTATGTAAGGTTGGGAGATGATCCTTCATTCCCGTGGATCCAGATGACGACCGGGGAAAGGTTCCATTACAATGCTAAGGCAGAATAAAAAAGTTGACTTTGGCTTCAACAATTTCTAAATTTGGGGATAAATTAATAAAATCATGAAAAAGAATATTCTGATATCCGTGCTGATTGCCAGCCTCGTTTCACTTTCATTTTTCGCCGGAAGAGAGTCTCAGAAAGAGCCGGTGATCCCTTCTAAAAAAGTCACCCAGGTGGGTATTATTGTCAGAGACATTGATAAAGCCCGTACTGCCTGGGCTGAAATGCTGGGCGTGAACCCACCACAGCCCAGCGTTGCTGAAGGACATTCATCCAGACCAACGCTTTTCATGGGAAATCCTTCTGATGCAAAAGCCAAACTCGCCTTTTTCTCAATGGAAAACCTGCAGATTGAACTGATCCAGCCTCTTGGCGGAAAAAGTACCTGGCAGGAATTCCTCGATAATAATGGCGAGGGAATCCATCACATTGCTTTCCAGGTAAAAAATATAAATGGAAAGGAGAAGGAATTCAGGATGATAAATATGCCTACGCTCCAGAGCGGTGGATGGGATGGAGGAGCATACAGCTACATTGATGGCTCAAAGGAGATAGGTTGTATACTTGAGCTGCTCGAGAACTATAAATAAGGATCAGGAAGTATCATCTACGTATTATAATACATATTAAAAAACGTATTATAATCACGCTGTTATGAATTATTAATCATTTGTGGAACCACTCCGTGGTTCACAAATCACCCGGAGTGGGTTCCACAACTTAATTTCTGTCGTATACTTTGAAACGTTTTTTCCTGTCAAATCCCGGATGCCGGGGTTTATCAGTCTTTTCCTGAGCTACTTCAACTGCAACTTTACGTTTCAGGAACTTTGAATTGTTCAATGCCCCCATGAGATCATCGGCATGGCCGGCTTCAACCTCAAAGAAGGAGAAGCTCTTTAAAAGATCTATTTTCCCTATTGGAATTTTCCTGCCTTTAGTATTTGTGTTGACGAGATCAATGAGCTGTTCGGGATAAAATCCGTCAGATTTTCCAAGATTGATGAATAGTCTTGTGTATTTGCCCGACGATTTGAATTCTTTTTTATCTCTGAATGATCTCCCCGTATTTTCTTCTCTGTCGGCAACCTTTTCAATAATCTCCTCTCCGTTCCTGTAACTGCCAAGGAGCCTCTCAAATTCGAGTGATATGACTTTCTTAAGCAGCTCTTCCTTATTGAGCCCCTCGAGTTTTATTTTTATCTCAGGAAGAATTTTATCAATCTCCTGGTGATCAGTATTGGTAGTTTCAAGCTTGCTAACCCAGTTAAAAAGTTGCTTTTTACATATTTCACTGCCTGTCGGGACCTGCATTTTCTTAAAAGGCTTTTTAATAAGCTTCTCTATTTTGAAGAGATTTTGCTTCTCCCTCAGATGAACGATTGATACTGATTTGCCTGTTTTCCCTGCTCTTCCTGTACGGCCGCATCTGTGTGTGTAGATCTCAGTGTCGTCGGGAAGGCTGAAATTGATAACATGAGTGAGATCATCAACATCCAGTCCTCTGGCAGCAACATCGGTTGCAACAAGCAGATTAAGATTTCTCTGCCGGAATTTCTGCATTACTGAGTCGCGCTGTGCCTGCGACAGATCTCCATGGAGGGAATCAGCATTATAACCGTCATTTATCAGCATAGAAGCCACCTCCTGGGTTTCCCTGCGGGTCCGGCAAAAAACTATCCCGTAGATATCCGGTTCGTTATCGGCAATACGCTTCAGAACATTATATTTATCCCTGGCATGTACAAGATAGTATTCGTGACTCACATTTTCGGCTGATGCATTTTTTACTCCTACTGTTACTTCAACCGGGTCGTTCATATATTTTCTTGCGATCGATGCAATTTCAGGAGACATTGTAGCAGAGAAAAGGAGTGTTCTTCTGTCTTCAGGAACTTCCTCAAGGATCTCATTTATACTGTCAAGAAATCCCATATTAAGCATTTCATCTGCTTCATCAAGGATCACAGTGGTTACAAACGACAGGTGTGCTGCACGTCTTTTAATCAGATCAATAAGTCTTCCGGGTGTTGCAACGATGATATGCACTCCTTTTTTAAGGCTTCTTATCTGATTATCTATGCTTGAGCCGCCATAAACTGCCAGGATTCTCAGATTGCCTGTATGTTTTGCATAATCATTCAGGTCGCCGGTGATCTGCATGCATAATTCACGTGTCGGGCAGAGAATAAGAGCCTGGGTGTTTTGTATTTCTGTATCTGTCGATTGAACAAGGGGCAAGCCGAAGGCAGCAGTCTTTCCTGTTCCGGTCTGTGCAAGTGCTATAATATCAACATTATCTTCCAGCATAAGAGGGATTACTTTCGTCTGTACAGGCATTGGATTTTCAAATCCAAGTTCCTTAATTGCTTTCAGGACAGAGGGAGTAAATCCCATTTCTTCAAAATTTGTCATTAAATATTTTTATATTGTGATCCCGGGAGCGATTGATTTAATATCCCGGCTGAAATGAACTCAAATGCAGACTGGATTAAATGCGTGACAACGCTGTAAGGAAATCACTTTGTTAATAAGGGCGCAAATATAGTCAAATTATTCTGACTGCAATTTTATTCTTTGAAGAGCTTTACCTTCAGGGCAGATGGGCCCTTTGGCCCTTTTGTCAGGTCGAAAGTCACTAAATTATTCTCACTTATCGGTTCCAGAAGGCTGTTTGCATGAACAAATATCCTCTGATTTGATTCCAGATCCCTGATAAATCCATAGCCTTTTGAATCATTAAAGAAAATAACAATCCCCTTCCGTACATAATCGGGAACAACATCAGGGCTGTTTTTATTTATCGTAAGTTCAATGCTTTCTGCATCCACAACAGTTTTCTTATCCGGATCGGGAGGAGTTGAGGTAATAACTCCGAATTCATTTACGTAGGCAATCATATCGTCGAAGCCGCTTTTTTTCACCTCATTCTTTTTCTTCGCACGCTTCTGTTCTTTTTCTTTTCTTTTCTTCTCTTTCCTTGTTCTTACTTCCTTTTTACCGAATGTCTCCTGCGATCTGCCCATAGAAATAATTTAGTTGTGTTAATATTTCGCAAAGGTATAATAAAATACCGGAATAGCCTATTTTGGCAGACAAGTGGTAAAGATTTATAATGGCTCTTTAAGACAATGACTTAAAGATCCTGTCAACAGACCATTTCCCTCCTCCATGGATAAGAAGAAGTATAAGCAGGAGAGTCAGGGCGAAGTCCGTCGTATATTCATGCAGAAATGTCCAGATTCCACGGGTATCTATTAATGGCAGTTTAGTTGTGACGAGGGCAGTCAGCATAATTATTAGCAAAGGAACAGAAGCCACACGTGTAAATAATCCCGATAAGACCAGCGTTCCACAAACTATTTCAAAAGCTCCGGTAAAATATGCCCAGAAGAAGGGATTGGTGAAGCCTAAATCGGTAAAGCGACCTGGCCCCAGCCACTGTACCTGCTTATATTTCAGGATTCCCTCAGAAATAAAGATCAGCCCGACAATTATTCTTATAATGATCGTTTTGCTGTCATTCCCGGTTCCAAGGATCTTCGTTTTAAAGCTGCTGGCCGCTTTCATGACTTATAGATCTTATAATATCAATAAACAGCTTATTAAGTAAATTGTTTATAATTCCGATCTTAATTTTATGATTTATGAGGAAATGAATAAAATCCTCATTTTGTAAACTGAAGTTCGGTAAGACTTTTATACAGCCCTTTGCCATTTGACATCAGTTCATTATGTGTTCCCTGCTCGACAATCCTTCCTTCATCGATTACAATAATCTTGTCGGCATTTCGGACCGTTGACAGCCGGTGAGCTATCACCAGGGATGTTCTTCCCCGGAGCAGCTTTTCAAGGGCTTCCTGGACAAGTCTTTCAGATTCGGAATCAAGTGAAGAAGTAGCTTCATCGAGGATCAGTATGATGGGATCTTTCAGCATGGCGCGGGCTATTGCAATACGCTGACGTTGTCCTCCTGATAGCTGCACGCCGCGTTCGCCGACGACAGTTTCGAGCTTGTCGGGGAATGACTGAATAAAATCCCATGCATTCGCCCGGGTGGCTGCACCTGTTATTTCATCCTCCGACGCATCAGGTTTACCATACGCAATATTTTCCCGGATAGTACCGCCGAAGAGGAATACATCCTGCATTACTATTGCCATTTGCGACCGGACAGCAGTTACAGGAAAGTCGCGGCTGCTGCGCCCGTCAAAAAGGATTTTGCCGCTGTCGGGTTCATAGAATTTAAGCAGAAGCGATGCGATTGTTGATTTTCCTGCACCACTTGGGCCGACAATGGCTATCTCCTGCCCTGGTTCAATACTGAAGGTCACATCTCTTAAAACAGCAATCTCAGGCCTTGAAGGATACCGGAATTCAACATTTTCAAAAACAATTTTACCGTGAAGGGTATGATCAGGACCGGGAACATATTTCTCATCGATTTGTTCGGTGGGTTCGTCCATCAGAAGAAGCAGGTTCTCTGCCGCCCCTATAGTCCTTTGCAGCCTGGTATATACACTGGCCATTCCTGCAATATTACCTGCAATGAACCCTGAATAAATTACAAATGAAAAAAGCTGTCCGGCTTCCATTTCTCCACTGGATATGAGCAGGGCACCCCTCCATATAACAAGCCCCATCGCAATGAAGAACCCCAGGATGATAAAGGAAACAGCGGCCTGGTACTTACCGCCTTTAATTCCTGTATCAGCCACTTCATCCGTCTTTTTCCGGTAGCGGTTTATTTCAAAAATCTCATTCGTAAATGCTTTTACATTCTGGATCCCCTGAAGTGTTTCCTCGACAATTGTATTTGATTCAGCAATATATGACTGTGCTTTTTTGGAGTACCTGCGGATAGCCCTTCCGAAGAAAAAAGCAAAAAGGGCCATGGCAGGAACTATCGCAAGCATGAACAGCGTCAGTTTATGAGAGGTTAACATCATAAGTGTTATACCTCCGGTAATTATCAGGATCTGGGAAAGCAGATCGGCAAGAGTTTCCGTTATTGAATGTTGAAGAATAGAGACATCGGAGGAGATACGGCTGTTCAGTTCACCAACCCTTCTCTCTGCAAAAAATGACATCGGCAGCTTAATAAGGTGATTATATATATGTTGCCGGATCGAAGCAAGTGTCTTCTCAGTCACATAAACAAATATCCTGGTCCGCAGATATGCGAATATTGCCTGAATGACCACAATGACCAGCAGGATCAATCCTATCCGGCTTATATCGGCGGGAAGGCTCCCGCGGTTGGCAATATCGACCATGTTACCCAGATATTTCGGGAACATCAGACTTGCTGCGCTTGAAATAATGAGGAAAAACAGGCCTGTCATGAATATCCAGCGATACGGCTTCAAAAACCTGTATAGTTTCAGAAGTTCCCGCAATCCCGATGAAC
This sequence comes from uncultured Bacteroidales bacterium, assembly GCA_963700275.1. Taxonomy (GTDB): domain Bacteria; phylum Bacteroidota; class Bacteroidia; order Bacteroidales; family VadinHA17; genus LD21. The sequence continues at coordinate 52,533 of CAVOWZ010000014.1, forward strand.
TATTTTTTTCGGCCTTTTCCTTCATTCAATGATTGAATTGCAGGTAAAATATTCGTTACCGGAATGAACGAAATACCTGATAATACTTTTAACCAAGGAGTTGTTTTACCTTAGCCGAAATATCCTTACCATCAGCTTTGCCGGTAAGTTCTTTGGTTGCCACACCCATTACCCTGCCCATTTCCGAAAGTGATTTTGCTCCCAGACGGTCGATTATAGCCTTTACAACCAGGGTGAGCTCCTCATCACCCATTCTGGCCGGAAGGTATTTTTCAAGGACATCTGCTTCGATAGTCTCTTTTTCAGCTAGTTCCTGCCTGTTATTTTCTTTATATATGGCAGCAGATTCCCTTCTCTGCTTCACCAGCTTCTGGATGATCTTCAGCTCTTCATCACCGGAAAGAACCGTATCCGGACCTTTTTCCGATTTCGCAAGCAGAAATGCTGTCTTTGCAGCTCTTATTGCCTCAAGGGCAACTTTATCATTCCCTTTCATTGCCTTTATCAGATCGGCGGCAATTTGTTCTGTTAGTGACATTGTAATCTGTATTAATTATTCTTTAGAAAATTGTTCAAAGATATAAACAGTATTCATACCGAATTAATCGTACCCACGGATACCCGAATAATTTTTAACAAATTTTTAAGAAAAAAAATTATTAACATATTTCCTTTCAAATTTAAATTTGCCCTCCGTAATAAATGTCATTAAAATTAAGGAGGATTATTTATGTCAGATTCTGCAAAATTTAAAGGAATATTATTGATCCTGCTGACAGGATTAATTACTTTTAATTGTAATGCTGCAGCAACTGCCGACAGTATTACACTGTTCACACCTTACACCAGGATAACTGTACCACCAGGCGAATCTATTAACTACAGTATTGATGTAATTAATAACAATAAGGACCTCCGGAATATGGAAATTACGGTTTCAGGAATTCCGCGAAGCTGGAATTATACCCTTACCTCAGGAAGTTACAAGGTTGGCCAGATTGCAATAATGGGAGGGCAGAAACAAACTCTTTCATTAAAGGTGGATGTCCCCCTGAAAGTAAATAAAGGGAGTTACAGGTTCACTGTTTCTGCCGGAGCAGCATCTTCGCTGCCACTGGTTGTTGTCGTTTCGGAACAGGGAACCTTCGAGACCGAATTCACAACCAAACAGTCAAACATGCAGGGTCATTCGGCATCGACTTTTACTTTCACCGCCGAATTACGAAACAGGACTGCCGAAAAGCAATTATATGCATTCAGGACCAATGCACCCAGGGGTTGGAGTGTTATCTTCAAGCCGAATTATAACCAGGCAACATCAATAGAAATAGAGCCGGCCGGAACTGTAAATGTGACCATTGAGATAAAACCTCCGGTCAATATCCAGGCCGGGACGTATCAGATACCTGTTACTGCCGGTACCAATGCAACATCTGCCTCCCTTGACCTCGAGGTTGTGATTACCGGATCATTCAATATGGAGCTCACAACACCGACAGGTTTGTTAAGCACCGACATAACTGCCGGAGATGAGAAAAGAGTTGAACTTATGATAAGAAATACCGGATCATCGGGCTTAACGGATGTTGAACTGACCTTCTCGGCTCCTGTAAACTGGGATGTTATTTTTGATCCCAAAAAGATCGACAGGATTGAAGCAGGAAGCAATGCCCGTGTTTTTGCAACAATAAAAGCTGATAAGAAGGCCATAGCAGGTGATTATGTTACTAACCTTGAGGCAAAGACACCTGAAGTGGCTTCTAAGGCAACGTTCAGGATCTCGGTTAAGACTCCGATGCTACTTGGCTGGATCGGGATACTTATAATTCTTGCTGCTCTTGGAAGTGTCTGGTATCTGTTCCGGAAATACGGAAGGAGGTAAAGGTGACTGAAAATATAATTGAACTTACCGATCTTACAAAACAGTACGGATCGTTTACGGCAGTTGATAATCTTAACCTTACGATCCGGAAAGGTGAAATATTCGGTCTGCTGGGACCGAATGGCGCGGGAAAGACAACCACCATCCTGATGATGCTGGGGTTGACTGATCCGACTTCAGGAAGAGTCAGAGTTTGCGGTATTGATTCAACAAGCAATCCTATTGAGGTTAAGAGAAGGGTAGGGTATCTTCCTGAAAATGTAGGGTTCTATGATGACCTTACAGGCCTTCAGAATCTTGTTTTTACAGGCCGGCTGAACAATCTTTCAGGAAGAGCGGCAACCGAAAAGGCAGAACAGCTCCTTTCAAGGGTCGGCATGTCGGAAAATTCAAATAAAAAGACACTAAAATATTCCAGGGGCATGCTGCAACGGCTTGGTCTTGCAGATGTCCTGATAAAGGATCCCGAGGTAATCATCCTTGACGAACCGACTCTTGGCATCGACCCCTCAGGTGTAAGGGAATTTATGGAGCTTATTGTCTCCCTAAGCCGGGAACAGGGTATTACGGTATTGTTCTGTTCCCATCACCTTCACCAGGTTCAGCAGGTTTGTGACCGTGTGGGAATATTTGTGAAAGGCAGGCTGATTGCGGAAGGAAAGATTGAAACTTTATCGAAGAATCTCTTTGCCGGCACCCCTTACATTATAGAAGTTGGTCTCGGCGATATTTCCGGGGGAAAGTCCGACAGTCTTTCTGCAGAAAAGATAAGAGAACTCCTGAAGGATGTCGATGGAATAACAAATGTTGAACTGAAAAACGGAAGGTTTGTTATTGAGTCTTTGCGTGATGCGACAACAGATATCTCAAGAAAAATTGTTGAAGCGGGTGAAGGATTGAATTTCCTGAATAAGAAAGAATACGGACTCGATGATATTTATTACCGTTATTTTGAAGGAGGAGAAAACAATGAATGATACGGTAACAGGTAAACAGCAGACAAAACTATCAGGTTTCTTTTCGAATCTTCTGATAAGGAAAAGACTGGAAACGGACGATGAAGTAGTACATCCTTTCAGGGTTGTAGTCTATAAGGAAATATCAGATCAGGTCAGCAGCTGGCGTTTTATCATACTTCTGTTTATCATTGCCCTTACCTGTTTTGGTTCCATGTACACGGCCCTTACCAATATTGGAAGTGCCGTCAAGGCGAATGATCCGGAAGGGACATTTTTATTCCTGAAGCTCTATACAATTTCTGACGGAACACTTCCCTCCTTTTTTGTTTTTATAAGTTTTCTGGGGCCGCTTCTGGGAATAAGCCTGGGATTTGACACGGTTAATTCGGAGCAAACCAAAGGTACGCTAAGCAGGCTGATGTCACAGCCCATTCACCGTGATTATCTTATCAATGCGAAGTTCCTGGCAGCGTTAACGGTAATCAGTGTTTTGCTTTTTGCTCTCGGATTCCTGGTAATGGGGCTGGGTATAATAATGACGGGACTTCCGCCGACACCGGAAGAATTCTGGCGGGTTGTGTTTTTCATCCTGGTAAGCATATTATATGTTGCATTCTGGCTTAATCTGGCAATTCTCTTTTCGGTTACTTTCCGTCAGCCGGCAACTTCAGCCCTGGCCTGTATTGCAGTCTGGCTTTTCCTGACGGTTTTCTATAATATAATAGTCAATCTGATTGCCAAAGCCATTGCTCCCCCGGAGATGGCTACGACTAATCAGGTTTTCCGTTACCAGGAGATAATACTGACCCTGATGAGGATACTTCCGGGTGAGCTTTATACCGATGCAACAACAACCCTTCTGATGCCTTCTGTAAGGAGTCTGGGCCCTCTGACAATGGAACAGATAGTCGGAACAATTCCAGGTCCGCTGCCGCTTGGTCAGAGCCTGCTGCTTGTATGGCCGCAGCTAACCGGCCTTATTGCCGCTACAGTACTCTGCTTCGTAATATCCTATATGACATTTATGAGAAGGGAGATACGATCAAGATAATTTTATCCAATAATTATCTCACATCGATCAGCTCATAGTCTGTGGTCCCCAGCCCAATCTTTCCGGCATGTTCAATTCCGACCTGCCAGAAAGTGTCAGGATGTGAGATTTTGAATTTATCCTTATCCCTGAGATCTTCGTGGTTATCGCTTTCGCGTATGCTGCTTCCGGCAAGGGCGGGAGCTGCACTAACCATGTCGGCACTTGCCTTGTCGAGAGCCACAGGATCAAAAGATGCAGCAATGCCAATGTCCGGCACAAGTGGGTAATCATTTAAGTCCCAGCAGTCACAATCGGGAGAAACATCAATTATGAAGTTGATGTGAAACGACGGTTTGTCCTTAAGGGCTGCCAGGGCGTATTCTGATACCCTTTTACATGCAGTTTCCGACGATTGTTTCCAGATAACCCTTGCAGCATCATACTGGCAGACAGCAACACATTGTCCGCAGCCGACACATTTTTCATAATCGATATGTGCTATCCTGTCTTCGCCAACTTTTATTGCATCGTGAGCACAGTATTTCTCACACATTCTGCATCCTGTGCAGTTCTTTTCATATATCCGGGGTGAAGATCCTGAATGCAGATAGAGTTTGCCACCCACAGAAGCACAACCCATTCCCAGGTTCTTAAGTGCACCCCCGAACCCGGTCAGTTCATGCCCCTTGAAATGATTCATTGAAATTATAATATCGGAATCAACAATTGCGGCACCAATCTTTGCACTGGCGGTAAGTTCTGAATTGATCTCTACCTCACGGTAATCAGCCCCTCTTATTCCATCTGCAATTATTACAGGACATCCTGTTACGAGCGGATTGTACCCGTGCTCAAACGCTGCTTCAAGATGATCAGGAGCATTTGAACGCCTTCCGTGATACAGTGTATTACAATCCGTAAGAAAAGGATTGGCCCCCTTTGATCTCAGGAACTTAACGATCTGTGCAGCATAATCCGGACGGAGATAAGCAAGATTCCCAGGTTCTCCGAAATGGATCTTGATTGCAACAATTTTTTTGGCGAAATCGATTTTTTCTATTCCGGCTTTAATTATGAGGTTTTCAAGTTTTTTAAGCAGATTGTGTCCCGGCCTGGTTCTCAGGTTAGTAAAATATACTTTTGATTTTGTCATGATTGATTAATACTTCGGCAGATAAATAGTCAGAAAGTTATTGATTGAAGTACAGATTCGAAGTATCTGAAAATTTACGCTTCAGATATTCAGATTAATATAGGTCACGTATCTCCTCAATAAGCCATTTAGGAGTTGATGTTGCTCCGCAGACGCCGGCTGTTCCCTTCCCTTCAAACCATGATTTTTCAATCTCATCGGGAGAGGAAACAAAATATGTCGCGGGATTTACCGATTTGCAGGCCTTATAAAGAAGCTTTCCGTTTGAACTCTCCTTTCCGCTGACGAAGATTATTATATCATGTTTTTTTGCAAAATCTTTCAGATGGGGCTCCCTGTTTGATACCTGGCTGCAGATAGTGCGGTGAACCTTCAGATTATTTTCCGTATCACTGTTGCCTGCACGGACCATTTCTGCCCTGATCTGTTCAGCTATATTATTGTAATCGCTCATGCTCATTGTTGTCTGCGAGAAGAGCAAAACAGGTCTTGTAAAATCTATTTTTGACAGGTCTTCCGGCCCGGAGATCAGGATGCCTTCGTTATTGGTCTGGCCCAGCAGCCCTACGACTTCATCATGTCCCGGCTTGCCATATATTACAATCTGTCCTTTCTGATCCCAGGTTGTGAGCCAGGAATTTTTTATTCTTGCCTGAAGTTTTTTAACGATCGGGCAGGTAGCATCAATAATTGTGATATTATTCTTTTCAGCAAGGAGATAAGTCCCGGGTGGCTCACCGTGAGCCCTTATAAGCAGATTGCAGTCTTTCAGCCTGCCCAGCCTTTCACGGTTAATTGCAGTAAGTCCCAGTCTTACCAGTCTGTTAACCTCCATTTCATTATGGACAATAGGTCCGAGTGAATATACTTCTTCACCTTTAAGAAGAGCTTTTTCAGCTATCCCGACTGCATTTTGCACGCCGAAACAGAAACCGGATTTATCGTCAGTTTCGACTATCATTAAACTTTTCCTCAATTATTTTATGAACCCATTCCATCTGCTCTTCAACAGTCATTCTGCTGTTGTCGAGTATCAGAGCATCATCAGCCCTCCTGAGTGGACTGATATCCCTGTTCTCATCGGTTATATCCCTGACTACAATATTATTTCTGATCTCTGCAAAATCAACATCAATACCCTTGGATTTTAATTCATCATATCTTCTTTTTGCTCTTATATCCACTGAAGCTGTCATAAATATTTTAAGATCGGCATCAGGAAAGACAACTGTTCCGATATCCCTTCCGTCCATCACAATACTTTTGAGAACACCTATCTGCCTCTGCAATTCCACCATCCGTGAGCGCACCTGGTGGATCTGGCTTATCCTGCTTACCTGTGATGAAACTTCAAGACCCCTTATCTCCTTCTCAACATTTTCAGAATTAAGGAAGGTCTCATATTCGCTGATATCGGGGTTGTAAACAAATTCTATATGCATATCCTTTAATTCACTCACTATTCCTTCAACATTGAGCTTTTTATCACTGACAAATCCTCTTCTTATACAATACAGGGTAACCGCCCTGTACATTGCTCCGCTATCGATATAGATATAGTTAAGTTCTTTTGCAATAGCTTTTGCAAATGTGCTTTTACCACACGAGGAATATCCGTCGATTGCAATTATCAGTTTTTTATCCATAGCTTCCTGTAAATCTTATCAGTTTTCACAATAAGCGAAACATGATTTGATGATCCTGCAAGATGATATGATGCCCTTCCGAACTCTATATTCAGAATTGATGTATTAACCCCGAATCCCCATGAAAACCCGACTGCAGAAGTTTTTGATTCCAGCTTTAGCTCGCTTCTTCTCTGGTAATTATATCCTGCGCTCAGGTAGAAATTCTTATGAGGGATCATTTCAACACCCAGAATCATGTGCCTCATCATATTTTCAAAAAATCCGGAATTACCGCTTCCTTCTTCGGGATCATCATATATATGTGTAAGGTCAAATTTTTCAAGATGCCTCAGGGCCAGGGAAAAACGGAATGGCGCATGTGCCAGCTCCTGTGTTATACCTGCCTGGATCTCGAAAGGCGGACTGAGCCTTTTTTCACCTGCATAGGTGGTGACTTGTACCCCAAAATTCTTTATTACAAGTCCTGCAGAGAACAGTCCTGATCCGGTATGATAGTTTCCGCCGATATCAAATGCAAATCCGAATGATGTGTATTTTTCAAGATGTGAAAGGACAGGTTTGAAATTTATTCCGGCGCTGAAATTATTATATATTTTCCGTGACCAGATCACAGAGAATGCATATTCGGAAGCATGAAAGGTTCCTGTAATGATCCCGGAAGGATCGGCCCCGGTGAATGAACCGTAATTAAGGTATGTAAGTCCGGCAGCAAAATTACCGGCATTGGGATATGAAAATGAATACATCACAAGGCCGTAATTAACTCCCGCGAAATAGTTCACATAATTCAATGCCAGCGATTTATTCATGCTTTCTGTCAGCAGGGCGGGATTATGCCATGACAAGTTTAGATTATCGTTACGGAGCGAAACATTTGTACCTCCAAGTGAGGAGACCAGCCCGGAATGGGTGAGGTTCAGGAATTCATAAACATTATCCCCGCCGGTCTGGGCAGTTGAATCGAGTATCAGAACACTTAAAATAAATATGTATAAGCTTTTTCTGCCCATATTTTCATCATACTTTAATTTTTATTTTAAAGGAATGATGGAACCCACATGTTATTGAAATTATATTTATTGGTGTTTAAATATGTATAACATGTGGATTTCATTTGCTGATCAAATATAGCAAGAATTTATTAACGGAAGCTGCACGTAAATTAGTATTAATGAACATGATATATGTTGCTGATAATTATCATGCAGTTTTTCCCGTCAGGATCATTGCTTCCCCGCTCTTTTTCGGTCGGCCGTTGATCTGCGACATGAAGAGGCCTGCAATAACGATTATCATCCCTGCAATGTTCTGGATTGTCATTTTATCCCCCAGTACAATGAATGAAAAGAATGCTGTAAAGATGGGAATGCAATTTGTAAAAACATTTGCCTTTGATATCCCCATATGTTTTACTGAATAAGCGAAAAGGATGAACGCACCGCATGAAGCAAAGAGTGCAAGCTCGAAAATGGGGATCAGACTTCTGATTGTAATCGCAGTATTGCCCAGATGTCTGAGCTCGAATATCAGAAATACAGGCAGGAATAGCACTGCTCCGATCATATTCTGAATATTGACTATATATAACGGGTCGTAAGAGCCAACAAGACGGCTGAGAGTAAGATTATACCCAACGGCTGAAAAAACTGCAAACAGGAGGAGAATTATACCTCTGATATCAAAGGACAGGCCACCTTCTTTATTCAGGATAAATATCAGTATCCCGATAAAAGAAATAATAATACCCAGATAATTGATTATTTTGAGCTTTTCCCTGTAAAGAAGCCATGCTCCTAAAGCTGCAATTACAGGTATTGTGGAGATTATTACTGAGCCTGTTGTTGCAGAGACATAAGTTAATCCGAAGCTTTCTCCCAGGAAATAAAGGAAAGGTTCAAACAATGCCAGAAGAAAGAAAAGCTTTCTGTCTTCCTTCCTTATTCTGATGTGGTTCCCGGTCAGTGAAATAAATACATTCAGGATTATTACCGCAATTACAAGCCGGATAAATACGATTGTAAGGGGTCGGAATGTAACATTTGCCACCTTGAACCATATAAATGAAAATGACCAGAAGATCATTGAAAGAATGACAGCCCCGTATTTCACAGTAAGGTTTTTCACGTACAGGTCCGGATCTATTTTTCCGGCGGGGCGAATTTATAGCATATATTTCAATTAATTGATCAGGTGTACCGGAAACTTACAATAAATTAACCTTAACCATTTTATTTCGAATAACTGTATTTCCATTCCATCATTAATTATATATATGTCAATTATTCAGATAAGTACATAAAATAATTATATCGAATACAACTATTACAACATTTCGTGACGGTTTGTATGTGAATCATAAATTATTATATTTGCCGCCTCTGATCTCATATAACAGGACCTGTGTTTTGGGTGGCATAGAAGTTAATAATAATTCAGGCAAGATATAATGAAGATTCTGGTTTGTATAAGCAATGTTCCCGACACGACGACTAAAATTAAGTTTTCTGAAGGGAATACTTCCATCGACACTACTGGTGTTCAGTGGGTTATTAATCCATGGGATGAGCTCTCTCTTACACGGGCTCTTGAACTGAAAGACATTCCTGCTTCGGGAATAAAATCGGTTACTGTTGTGCATGTCGGCCCTGTTTCATCAGAGCCGACCATACGCAAGGCTCTTGCCATAGGTGCCGATGATGCAGTAAGGGTAAATTCTGAATCGAAAGATGCATATTACGTTGCTGCCCAGATAGCAGAAGTAATAAAAAAAGAGCAGTATGATATGATCCTTTGTGGCATTGAATCGAGCGATTACAACGGATCTCTTGTTGGAGGAATGTTGGCTGAGTTCCTTGGTCTGCCTTCCGTATCGGCAGTTTCCGGTATTTCAATTGAAGGCGGTTTTGCAGTTCTTACCCGCGAAATTGACGGAGGTAAGGAAGTTGTGAGTGTGCCTGTCCCGTTTGTTGCGGTTGTTCAGAAAGGTATTGCAAAAGAACCCAGAATAGCGGCCATGAGAGGTATAATGATGGCCAGGACAAAACAGATAAGACTTTACGAACCCTCAGCTGTTGACCCGCTGACGGTTATTACGGTTTTTGAGAAGCCTGAGCCCCGGGCGGCATGTAAATTCATTGATGCGGAGCATCCGGAACAACTGATTGACCTGCTTCAGAATGAAGCTAAAGTGATCTGATCGTTATCATTAAAAATCAAAAATCTATGTCAGTTCTTGTATATATTGAAAACTGGGACGGGAAATTCAAGAAACTATCCTTCGAACTGGTCTCATTTGCTTCAGAAACAGCAAAAATGATGAATTCCACTGTTACCGCTCTCTCAATAGGGAAGGTGGATGAATCTGAACTGAAAAAGCTGGGAGACTATGGTGCCGGTAAGGTGATGACAATCGAAAATGACCTACCTGCATCTCTCGACAATCAGGCATATTCCTATGCAATATCTGAAGTTGCCCGCAGGATTGGCTCCACCATCATTATCCTGTCAAATAATAATTCCGGCAAGGCAATAGCCCCCGGACTGTCTGTAAGACTGAAAGCCGGTGTGGGTTCCAGTGTAAGCAGGCTCCCACTTTCAATTGAACCTTTTATTGTTTATAAACGAACATATTCGGGTAATGCATTTGCGAAGGTTGAAATAAGATCAGGAATAAAAATCCTGACACTTGCACAAAACACTTTTCACCTGACTGAAACTACAAACAGTGCCGTAATTGAGAAAATTGAAATCCCTGTAGACGGTGCACTGGTCAGAACAAAAGTCCTGGATACTAAAAAACAATCCGGGAAGATCCTTCTTGCGGATGCTGATATCGTAGTCTCAGGCGGCAGGGGAATGAAATCTCCCGATAACTGGGGCCCGCTGACAGAGCTTGCCGATGCACTGGGCGCTGCAACAGCATGCTCAAGACCTGTCTCGGATGAAGGATGGAGGCCTCATGAAGAACATACCGGCCAGACCGGGAAGATCATAGCTCCAAACCTTTATATTGCAGTCGGGATTTCAGGGGCAACACAGCACCTTGCAGGAGTGAGCTCCTCAAAATACATTGTTGCTGTCAACACCGATAAGGATGCTCCCATTTTTGAAGCAGCACAATACGGTATCGTTGGCGATGCAATGAAGGTTCTTCCAAAACTGGTTGACGCCCTGAAGAAGAGATAGCAGGGCATTGAATTCAATGCCCTTACAATTATATCAGTATATTCCCATGATTCGTCAGATAATATTTGCGATTACCCTGCTGATCACTCTGGCAGTATTTTTCTACACGCTCAGAACCCTGATCAGCTGGTTCAGGCTTACAAAACCTGCCAGTCCAATAAAAGACTTCGGGAAAAGGTTTGGCCTGATGATGAAGGTTGCCTTCGGGCAGACCAAGATCTTTCGCAGACCGGTAACCGGATTTTTCCATGCTCTCGTTTTCTGGGGGTTCTGTATTATTATTTTCGGAAGCGTCGAAATGGTGATTGACGGCCTGGCGGGAACGGATAAGATCCTTAAGTTCCTGGGTCCTTTTTATGACTTCCTGATGGCATCAGGGGATATTTTCGCCGTTTTGGTTGCCGTTTCGATAATCATTTTCCTCGGACGCCGCCTGCTGATGCATATAAGGAGGTTTGAGGGGATTGAAATGAAAAAAAGATCCCACAGGGATGCAAACATCTCCCTGTCTCTGATTCTCCTGCTGATGTTGTCACTTATTGCCATGAACACCGGTTATTCAGGATTTAAGAGGATCTCAGGTGAAGCTGTTGAGGGGATCTATCCGGTCGGATATTTCTTATCCGGCATCCTCACAGGAATATCCGAAAGCGGATTCAGAATAATCTATGAAATTTCCTGGTGGTCACATATCCTTCTGATATTCTTCTTTGCGAACTACCTGCCGTATTCCAAGCATTTTCACGTATTCATGTCGGTGCCGAACGTTTTCCTGTCAGGACTGGAACCACCCGGCAAACTGCCCAATATGGAAAGCATAACAAGGGAAGTAAAGCTGATGCTTAATCCCGACACTGCATTCGCGGCAGCGCCGGCTGATATTCCGGTTGAAAGATTCGGAGTTAAGGATGCCGAAGATGCGACATGGAAGAATTACTTTGATTCATTATCATGCACCGAGTGCGGAAGATGCACGTCGGTTTGTCCTGCAAATATTACTGGGAAAATGCTCTCTCCCAGAAAAATCATGATGGATCTGAGAGCGCGGATGAAAGAGAAAGGACCGTCGCTTGTAAAGCAGGGCAGGGATTACAGCGACAACCGTTCCCTTATCAGAGATTATATAACAGAGGAAGAGATATGGGCCTGCACTACATGTAATGCCTGTGCAACTGAATGTCCGGTAAATATTAATCAGCCCTCCCTGATTGTGGATATGAGGAGATATCTGGTGCTTGAAGAAGCTTCTGCCCCCGGAGAATTGAAATCGGTATTCAACAATATAGAAAATAACGGCGCGCCATGGCAGTATTCTGCAGAAGAGAGACTCAACTGGACTAAAGGTCTTGATTTTGATGTGCCGGTTCTTTCAGATCTTTTTAGAAAGGGCGAAAAGCCGGATTATCTGCTATGGGTAGGTTGTGCCGGTGCATTTGATGACAGGTATAAAAAGGTAGTAAGGGCATTTGCCAGGATACTGAATCATCTGAAGATTAATTACGCAGTTCTCGGGAAGGAGGAGACCTGTACCGGAGATCCGGCGAGAAGGGCCGGTAATGAAATGCTTTTCCAGATGCAGGCAATGCAGGTTATTTCCACGTTTAAATCTTATGAAGTATCAAAGATCATTACAATATGCCCGCATTGCTATAATACACTCAAAAATGAATATCCTGATCTTGACGGAAAATTTGAAGTTGTTAATTATTTGCAGTTTATATTGAAGTTTATTGAAGACGGCCGGCTTAGAACCGATGCCTCTGCATTCAAAAATATTTCTATTACCTATCACGATCCCTGTTATCTGGGCAGGGCAAACGGAATATATAATGAGCCCCGGCATATACTTAAAAGTTTGTCACCCGATCTGGTCGAGATGGATAGAAGCAGGAGCTTCGCGCTTTGCTGTGGAGCAGGAGGTGCCCAGATGTTTAAGGAAGCCGAGAAAGGCGAAAAGGAAATATTCATTGAGAGGACAGAGGATGCGATAAAGACCGGTGCAACTGTTATCGCAACAGCCTGCCCTTTCTGTATGACTATGATCACCGACGGCCTTAAGTATAAAAACAGGGAGGATGAGTTAAAGAATCTCGATATTGCAGAGATAGTTGCACAGTCGTTGGATTACAAAAAAATCGGGGAAGGTAGGGAAGGGGGTGCATTTTGATAAAAGAAAAGTTTTCAGGAGTTAATAATTAACAAAGATAGTAATGGAAAACAGAAAGAATCTGAAGAGTGGTGAATTTCTCGTGGCAGAAACGAATCCGGAAAGTGTTTTCATACCCGAGGAATTCAATGAGGAACAGCTTATGATAGCACAGACCTGTCGTGATTTTCTCGTGGCGGAGGTGTATCCTCAGATGACTGAACTCGAGAAGGGAAACCGGGAGCTGATGAAGGCTGTCCTGAAAAAATCGGGAGAACTCGGCATGCTGGGGATCTCGATACCTGAAGAGTATGGAGGATTCGGACAATCATTCGTCACCCAGATGCTTGTTGCAGAGACCACAGGAGCGGGATATTCATTCTCAGTAGCATATATGGCACATTGCGGAATCGGTACTCTTCCTGTCCTTTATTACGGAAACAAATATCAGCGGGAAAAATATATCCCGGGACTTGCAACAGGTGAACTTATTGGAGCCTATTGCCTTACTGAACCGGGTGCGGGAAGCGACGCAAATTCGGGAAAGACAAATGCCAGGCTGTCGGATGACGGGAAATTTTATATCCTGAACGGACAGAAAATGTGGATCACCAATGCCGGATTTGCAGATACACAGGTTGTATTCGCAAAAATTGACAACGACCGTGTTTTAAGCGCCTTCATTATCGAATCAGATTCCCCGGGTGTCGTTGTCGGTCCCGATGAACATAAGATGGGTATAAAAGGTTCTTCAACAGCCCAGATATACTATAATGATGTCAAAGTACCTGTAGAAAACCTGCTGGGAAAGAGGGGGGAAGGTTTCAGGATAGCCCTCAGTATACTTCATATGGGAAGGATCAAGCTTGGAGCCAATGTTTTAGGCGCTGCAAAAAAAGCCATAAACGATTCTGTAAAATATGCCAATGAACGGAAACAGTTCGGAGTGCTTATTTCAACATTCGGCGCTATAAAATATAAGCTTGCCGAACAGGTCGTCAGGCTTTTTGCATCCGAATCAGCAGTCTACAGGGTAAGCAGGGATATTGATGACCTGATTACCAGGCTTAAAGCTGACTGTGGCGATACAGAACGGGCTACAATAGATGCAATCAGTCATTATGCAGTTGAAGCAGCCCTCCTGAAGGTTGTCGGCTCTGAAATGTTGGATTTTGTTGCGGATGAGGCTGTTCAGATCCATGGTGGTATGGGCTATTCGGCAGAGATGGATGTTGAAAGGGGTTACCGCGATTCGAGGATAAACAGGATATTCGAAGGAACCAATGAGATCAACCGCCTTCTTGTAGCTGACACTGCAATGAAGCGTGCAATGAAAGGCGACTTCGACCTTTTCGGCAAAGCTGCTGAATTATATGAAAATCTTGAGAAAATAACTGAATCCGGAAATCCCGGGGAAAGTTATTTTGAAGAAAAATCAGGATATATTTCAGCTTTTAAAAAGATAACCCTGATTTGTCTCCACGGAGCACTGAAAAGATTCGAAAAGAGCCTGATAAGCGAACAGGAGGTCATGAACAATCTCACTGAAATGATGATTGAAACATATTTATCGGAATCTCTGTCACTTAGGATTCGGAAACTTGAATCACTTAAGGAGGATATTTCTGTTTACAAAGACATCCTGAATGTAAACATTTATGAAGCTGCGCATAAAATAAAGAAATCAGCTTTCGATGCCATCACTTCATTTGCAGAAGGAGAGAATGCTGAAAAGGTTTTAAGAGCTGCGGATATCCTCACCAGAGTGAGGGCCGGTAATATTAAAGAAGCCAGAAGAAGGATCGCTGATAAGCTTATAGAAGAAAATTCCTATAAGTTCTGAATATGACAAAAAACATACTGCACGGTATAAAATTAAGTTCGTTTAGTATGGTTAATATATTTTGACTGATATCTTTGTGGTAAATAACGAATATACCTATAATGGAATTTTTAAACAACCTGAGAAAACCCGGTATTGTAGTTTTTACCATTCTGGCAGGGATCATTATTCTTGCTTCCTGTGAAAAATATTCATTCAGGGTTGAGACGGTCGACCCGGTCGATTCAGTTCATTTCAGCACTGTAATTCAACCCTTGCTTGATGATAAATGCACAGGTTGTCATGGAGGTTCAAGGGATCCTGATCTGCGTTCAGCTTTCTCATATGAATCACTTACAACAGGCGGTTATGTGAACCTGCCTGCTGATAAAAGCAAACTTTATACTAAAGTGATTTCCAGCAGTCATGCTTCATTCACACTTCCCGAAGAAAAACTAAGGATACTCTACTGGATCTCCCAGGGTGCAAAGAATAATAAATGAACCAAAACCTAACCATACCGGATCAAATGAAAAAGATTTTTTTAGTATTGACATTATCAGCCGTGATGGTGACACTGTCAGGGCAGGAAGAGAGTCAGGCAAAACCGGAACCCAAGCCTGTTAGATTTACATTCGGGACCAGTATACTTATTGATAACCATACAGTTGCAACTCCATACAAGGGAGGGCTTGAACTTCAGATCCATCACAGGTTCAGTCTGATAGAAAACATCGATAATCTGTTCGGAATCTATGGTGCAGCCAACACCAGACTTGGACTTAATTACGGTATCACCGACAGGCTTATGGTCGGAGCGGGAACGACGAAAGACTACAAACTTCAGGATCTTCAATGGAAATATCTGATTCTGCGTCAGATGGATGACAACAGTATGCCTGTTTCACTGTCGTATTACGGGAATATGGTTCTCGATCTCAGGGAAGATGCTGCTTTTTGGCCCCGAAGCTTCTTACCGGCACATCCACAGGCTCTCTTACTTTACCCAGTTTATTCTGGCCCGAAAGATGTCTGAAAAGATATCACTTCAGATAGCCCCTTCGGCTATATACTATAATTCAGTCCCAGAATACAGCGATACTGAGGGTTATAAGAATTTCAACCTGGGATTGTCTGCAGGAGGACGCGTTAATTTATTCGGGGATCAGTCGTTAATATTTGAATATGACCAGTTGCTGACAAAGCAGGATCTTGATGTTCAGCCAAAGCCTAATCTTTCAGTCGGTTGGGAGATAGGTACTGCAACTCATACTTTCCAGGTGTTTGCAGCAAATTATTCACAGATAATTAATCAGCGTAACCTGGTATTCAATGGGAATGATTTTTCGAAGGGAGATTACCTGTTCGGATTCAATATTACTGTAAGGTTTTAACAAATAAAGCAGAATGAAATCCCTGTATACCGGAATACTGGTGATCATTTGTTTCAGCCTGCCTGCACAGCTCTCCTTTGCTGCAGTATGGTCCGGTTTGCCTGCTCAGGATACGGGAGTCTATGTTTCACCTTTTTATGAAGATAATGAAAGGTGCTTTAAATGTCATGGCCAGGAGAAATATGAATATGCAAACGATCTGCTTGGAACTCAGGTAACTGCGCTGATGTGCTCTGATCGGATAACAAAAAGGGAAGAATTTTATATATCAAATCATAAAAGTTTTGGTTGCACAGATTGTCATTCGGCAGATTACACTACATTTCCTCACCCGGGAGAGTTGAGGATGGAGCTTAAATACAATTGTCTCGATTGTCATGGAGGGGACGACAAGTATTCCAGCTTTAATTTTGAAGAAATCGATGTTGATTACCGGGAAAGCACTCATTTTAAGCTTGAGGAAGATGGATTTACATGCTGGAAATGTCATGATCCTCATACCTATAAGATCAACATAAGGGACAGTAAGAACCTGAAAGAGACAATAACATACGATAACGCGATCTGCCTGAACTGTCACTCTGATTTCAGCAGATTTCAGCTTCTTTCCGACCGCGATGAGATTAACCTGATGGAAACACACGAATGGCTTCCCGATCAGACTGCTCATTTCAGAAGTGTAAGATGTATTGAGTGTCATACGAAAATTAACGACAGCCTGCTTGTATCACACATGGTCCTTCCGAAAGACAAGGCGGTTAAACTTTGCAACGAATGTCATACGAAGAATTCAATGCTTATGGCATCCCTGTATAAGTTCGAGTCAAAAGAACAGCGCAGAGACGGATTTCTGAATGGTATAATATTGAATGAGTCCTATGTTATCGGAGCAAACAGGAATTCATATCTTGGCATAGCCAGCATTGTTATCTTTGGAATATTAATGCTCGTGATCCTGGCACATATAGTTTTCAGGTTGAGGAGAAAATAAATTAAATACAGAATAAAATGTACTTATATCCGGTCTGGGTAAGATTGTGGCATACCCTGAATGCAGTTCTGATTATAATTCTTATAATTACCGGCATCAGCATGCAATTTACGGGAGAGGATATGAAGTTCCTTGTGGGTTTCGAAAAAGCTGTGAGATGGCATAATTTATCTGCTACAATTCTGACACTCAGCTTTATATTCTTTGTAACCGGAAACCTCGTCACAGGAAACGGGAAGTACTATAAGATTGCAAAACAGAATTTCTGGCCAGATCTTGTAAAGCAGATGAGGTATTACGCATGGGGTATGTTCAGGGGTGAAAAACACCCTTTTCCTGTATCTCTTGAGAGGAAATTCAATCCTTTGCAGAAGTTTTCATACGTCATGGCAATGTATGTGGCAATGCCCCTTGTTATTATTTCAGGTCTTGGACTTATGTTTCCGGAAGTTACTATAAACAGGATCTTCGGAGTCAGCGGCCTTATTCTTACAGATATCCTGCATATTACTATGGGATTCTTCCTTTCGGTGTTCATGATAATTCATATCTATACATGCACACTGGGTTCGACACCGACATCTCTTTTCAGGGGAATGATCTCAGGATATCATGAACCGGAAGAACAATAAGGCTGGTCAAAAAAAATTGCACGATAATTGTACTATATAACCCAAATTTAAAAAGTTGATTATGAAAACCATTAAAAAAGCATTTATCAGTTCCTTAGTAATTCTTATGGGCGTATCGCTTATTAGCCTGAATGTTCTGGCACAGACACAACCTAAGCCATGGGACGCACCTGCAGAATATAAAACAATGAAAAATCCGATTGCGATGGGAGATGCAAGCACTAAAGCAGGATTGCCTCTCTATACAAAAAACTGCGCTTCATGCCATGGTAAAACCGGACTTGGCGACGGTGTCAAAGCCAGGGCATTGAAGACTTTCCCGGGTGATTTTTCAAAAGATGCATATCAGAAACAGACTGATGGCGAGCACTTCTACAAAACCAAATTCGGAAGGGATGAGATGCCGAAATATGAAGGAAAATTATCGGATGATGATATCTGGAATACGGTAAACTATATGCGCACATTTAAGAAATAAATTGTAACGGGCGTTGGAGAAACAGATAAACCCGGCTTAAATGGCCGGGTTTTTTCGTGCTAATACAAATACTTATGGCACTCTGAACAATTGGCTTCTTTCCAGATTGTTCCGATATCTATGGGATGTTGAAACTCCATTGTATCCTTTATACTGGTGTACCGGATTAATTCCCGGTTACCCTGACCAATTATTGTGTGGCAGAGATTACAATCCCTTGTAATTTTTCTTCCGTTATCTGAAGTGAAAGAATCATTATGGCACCTGAAACAACCTTCCACTTCCATATGCCCAATGTGGTCGGGATAAACATCATAAGTCACTTTCATCCCCGGGAAAGTATTCTGGCTGTAAGCTTTCTTCAAACTGCTTATTGACTCATCAATTTTAGCCTTGTTTTTTTCGTAGAAATCGCCAAAATCTGATTTATAATAATTAACTATCCCTTCTTCTATCTGCATCAATGCAGTGTCCTTATCTGTGAATGTATTTCTGAGAATTCCCATTGCAGTTCTTTTTATGTAGGGGATATCTTCTGAGATCTCATTTGTAAGCATTGCCTTATCGAAATACGAGGGAGGGGAACTGTATTTATGTGAAGGTCTGTTATGACAATCTATACAATCCATGGTCCTCGCCGATGATGCAGATAATAAACTGTCGGACATTTCATATTCAGGATTTCTGTAGACTGTAACCTCTCCTGTTGATTTATCAGTGTATTTCACCCAGGTTATCAGCTCGCGTTTGTCGTTTTCAGATATGTATTCAATATTTACATCCGGATTTATATGCCAGTGTATTCCCTCCTTAAAACCAAGATCACTGATTTCGGGCCCGATCTTCATCTGCAGAACAATATTCCACTCGGAGTTAAGTGAATCTGCCAGATAATACTTATTAGTCTGAAGATTCCTGGCATAAAATTTCTGGGGCCAATGGCATCTCTGGCAGGTTTCACTTGCCGGACGCAGATCATGAAGTGGTGTTTCAATAGGAGAAGGATATGTTTTTGTAGCTACAGCATAAACCTGATGTAATCCGGAGAGCTTGGATTTGATATACCATGAGGCACCGCTCCCGACATGGCATTCAACACAAGATACATTTGCATGAGGTGAGTTCTGGTATGCAGTATATTCAGGTTCCATCACTTTATGACAAAGAGTCCCGCAGAATTCTACAGATTCAGTCAGATGATATGCTTCGAAGCTTCCATAAGTGGACAGGAACAGAATAATTAATGTTGCAATGGTGAAACCTATAAATGCTTTTCTGTGCCGCGGATTATTCAGATCTATTGCCGGTAACAACTTCTTTTCAGAAGGGGTTGAGGCGAGTCTTTTTCTTCTTGAAATTATCATTCCTGCCGGGATCATTATCAGCCCAAGCAACAGGAATCCTGGTAAGATAATGTAAATGAACAGCCCCAGATTTGTTTCATTTTTGTTGAAAATGGTTGAAATCAGGAACAACACAATGATCATAATCAGGTTGATCGAGGCAATCAGTGAACCGATAATTGTTATCCAGTTCCTGGCAGCGGGTAAAAATTTCATACAATGCGGAATTATAGTATAAAGTCAAATATAGAAAAAAGAGGCGTTGCACGCAACGCCCCTTTGATTTAATATATAAATCCGATCAGGTGTTTAATTCAGTGCTGTGAGAGTATTGTCAAGGAGCTTCCTGATATACGGGTAATTGTGGACTCCTTTGCTTGCATCGCGGAAAATAAGCTGGTAATTAAGGATTGCACCAAACTGTGCATTTGTAAGTGCCGGGAATGCCGGTGTCCCGTTAGCCGGATTTTTCCAGTATCCTGTGGCATTGGAGCCGGAGTCATAGATGTCAAAGTAGCCGTGATACATTTCGTCTTCAGGATCTTTCTGAAGTATATCGTGACCTCCGCCGATGGCATTGATCTTTGCTGCAAGTTCCTCAAGTTTTGAAGTAACATAACTCTGTGCATCCTTAAGTGTGGTATTATCGGCACTCATACCTGAGTGGCAATTTGTGGTATTACACCCGGTATAATTGCCCGCCGAACTGAATGAATGTCCTCCTGCCAGTCCCGTTGGTGATGCCATATGGCATGAGTTGCATGAAGCTTTTGTGGTATGCTCGGAATTTGTATAACCTGAGCCGAATTCAATTCCGCCAACACCTGATGCCATAGCTGCATGTGTCCCGTAATGAACACCAGTCCTGTAGCTTACTGATGACAGATTATAAACAGCTGCCGGTTCTGAAACAAGCTTTGAATAATCGATCATAGCGCCGGATGATGCAGTTATCGGCCTTGGCTGATGACATTTCGCACAAAGGTTACCTCCGGTTTTTGTGAAATTAATTGTTTTTGTACCACCCCACATCGTCATCGGAACAGCGGCAGTGGTGGATAACGGAAGGAAATCAGTTCCGGCATAGTTCTTATGCAATGAACTGTGACAGGTAAAGCAGTTTATCGGTCCCGGAAATGAAAGCGCTGAAGCACTTGCAACATAATTATTGATAAATTTTGTCGGGTCTGAAGGATTTGCCGTTATTGTTGCAGGTGTATTTTTGGTTATTACATCCAGAAACCCCTGGTGAGAATGACAAGGGGCACAGTTATTCCTTGTTCCCTCCTCGAAAGCTTCCCCTTCAAAGTGTTTTGAATATTCATACTCAAATGCCTTGGCCAGTACCACATTGCTGTTATGGCACAGCTTGCAGGTTTCGTTGGCATCTTTCCCGTCAATTCCGTTACTTCCGTTCGCTCCTGATGGCCCGGCAGGCCCTTCACATGATGCTAACAGAAATCCGAGTGTAATTATACAACTTAAAATGTAACAGGTCTTTTTCATGATACGTCTTTTAAGAATTATTCAGGGACGCAATCTACAAAAATCTCTGTTAGTTTTTTCACAGGTAATATGATAAATGCAATATTATGCATTAAAATTAATATGATCAATTGGTGTTTCACATAAGGAATTAAATGAATTTTGTTAGTTTTATTTTTTTCTTTTAAATATATAATCCGTCTCTATGAAGTATATTAAGTTTTTGTTCTCACCCGTCTTTATGGGTTCCTTATTCATTGTCTTTGCCTTTACAATGGCTGCGGCAACATTCATTGAAAACGATTATGGGTCAAAGGCAGCCTACGGGATGGTATATGGTACAAAATGGTTTGAGCTGGTCCTGTTCCTGCTGGCTGTTAATCTTACAGGTCAGCTCATAATCAATAAGCTGTTCAGAAAAAGCAAGCTTCCGGTGGCTTTGTTCCATCTTGCATTTATCCTTATGATAGCCGGCGCCGGGATAACCCGGTATTTCGGATGGGAGGGCATTATACACATCCGCGAAGGTGAATCAACCGGCAGTTGTTTTTCGGATGACAAATATATTAAGTATACCGTAAAAAACAGTTCGGGTGAAATACTGGCCGAAGAATCAGAAGATTACACGCTCGGTTCGTCATCAGCTTCTGATTTCAGGAGGAAGATCGATGCCGGAGGCAGGGAATATGAACTTGTATTTGCCGGAATGATGTCAGAAACACCTGTATTTCATCTATTTGCAGGGGCAAAGCCCGAAATGATCCTTCTTAAGCAGGGAGCAGATGAATCATTCGTTTCGGGATCCTGCCAGTCAGATAACATGGAATTTGAGATAATATATGGCTCAAAAGTAACAGAGCTTCCTTTCAGACTGATACTGAATGACTTTATCCTGGAAAGATATCCCGGATCCGACAGCCCTTCGGGTTACAGAAGCGATGTAACCTTACTCGATGAGTCTGAAAATGTAAAAAAGCCTTTTGTCATTTTTATGAACAATGTACTTAAATATAAAGGCTACAGGTTTTACCAGTCCTCCTATGATCCTGATGAAATGGGAACAGTTCTTTCTGTTAATCACGACAGGGTGGGAATGATTGTTACATATACAGGTTATTTTGTCCTTTTCCTTTTCATACTACTATCATTACTTATCAAAAATTCGAGATTCCGTACTGCAGAGGCCGGATCGTGGAATTCATTTCTGAGAAAAGCGGTTCCCTCCGTTTTAATGCTGTTTGTCTTTTCCGGAAGTAATAACATTTCAGCACAGCAATTCATTCCCGGGAAGAAAGCCTCACATGAACTTGGAGAAATACTTGTTCAGGATCAGAGAGGCAGAACCAAGCCACTTTCTACTCTGAGCAACGATATAGTAAGGAAGGTTACAGGTGAAAACAAATTTGAGGAATATTCATCGATGCAGTTCTTCCTGGGACTGCTGCTTGATTTTGACCACTGGAAGGATATACCTCTTATTAAAGTAACAAATAATGAAGTACGCAGGAAAATAGGAATAAGCAGAAGATATGCTGCTTTTTCTGATATTGTTGATATGAGCGGAGGCGGCTCATATAAGCTTTCACGCGATGTGAATGCTGCCTATTCCAAATCGCCGGGTAACAGGAATAAGGCGGATAAGGAAATCATGAAAGTTGACGAAAGGGTTAACATAATTTTTATGATTTACAGGGGCGATTTCCTGAGAATGTTTCCCATGAGAGACAGTACTGATAGCTGGGGTCCCCCGAATGAAGCGCTGGCCAAAGCATTAACCGCGGAGGATTCATTATATCTTCAGAATATTGTTCCTGCAATGGCACAGGCTGTTCAGTCAGATAATACTGTAAAAGCGGGTCAGGTTGTATCATCAATTGGGGCATGGCAGAAAAGATTCACTCAATATCAGTTGCCTTCACAATCACGGGTTAAAGCCGAGATACTCTATTACAGGCTTGCTGTTTTTGAAAGACTGTTCCCGTTTTATCTCTCCCTGGGTCTGATAATGATAATAATCCTGATCATTAAGGTCATCAGGAACAGTTCGGGAGGGTCATTGCTGATAAAAATTCTGAGGTGGCTTTTGTTTACCGGATTCATTTTACATACTTTGGGGATTGCCCTGAGATGGTATATTGCAGGTCACGCACCACTGAGTAACGGCTATGAATCCATGATCTTCATTTCGTGGATCACACTTCTTGCCGGGTTCATTTTCAGCCGGAAGTCGGATTTTGCACTTTCTTCAACTGCAGTATTGTCGGGACTGACGCTTCTGGTGGCACATATGAGCTTTATGGATCCCGAGATTACGAATCTGGTACCGGTACTGAAATCATACTGGCTCACACTTCATGTTTCAGTTATCACGGGAAGTTACGGATTCCTCGGACTGGGGGCTCTTCTCGGACTGCTTACAATGGTGCTTCTTGTAATGACTAACGGAAAGAACAGGGAAAGGATCTCCGGAACAATTGATGAACTGACTGTAATAAATTATAAAACAATTACACTCGGATTATATTTTCTGACTATCGGGACCTTTCTTGGTGCCGTCTGGGCCAATGAATCATGGGGAAGGTACTGGGGCTGGGATCCCAAGGAAACATGGTCGCTTATCACCATAGTTGTTTATACAATTGTAACACATTCACGAATGATACCGGGGATGAAAGATATTTATACGTTTAACCTGCTGTCGTTATTTGCATTTTCGTCAGTTCTTATGACATATTTCGGGGTTAATTATTATCTGTCGGGTCTCCATTCCTATGCGGGTGGTGATCCGGTACCGGTGCCGGTTTTTGTATATGTAACCTTCTTTTTACTTGTTACAATCTCTTTGATTGCGTATTCCAGATACAGGAGGTTTAAGTCTAATTAAGACAGAAACATGTCATAAAGGCCATAAGGTGCATTTTCACTGCAGATAAATTTTCGTAAATTAAAGACTATGACAATAAAGTGTTTATGGGCAATAATGCGAATTTCAACAATATTTTTCTTCGGGATTTCTACACTGACTTTATTTTCACAGGAGATATCATATCACAGCCAGGGGAAGAACGGTATTGTTGCCGCCAGCGAAAAAAAACCGGTCGAGGCAGGTCTTGAAATGCTCAGGATAGGCGGTAATGCAGCGGATGCAGCAGTTGCTGTTATTCTTGCTGAATCGGTTGTCGACTTCCCCCGCTTTAATATCGGGGGTGAGGTCGTGTTTATGTACTACGATGCTGGTTCACGGCAGGTGAAAGTACTATCGGGAGTCGGAGAAGCTCCGTTAAGCAGGGAGGGAATACAGTGGTACATGAAGAAAGGAATACCTTTAAGTGATATTAAAGCAGCTCTGGTCCCTTCAGTGGTTGATGTCTGCGTCAAAGCTCTGCAGTTATATGGCAGATTAAGCTTTTCGCAGGCTGTCGGACCTGCTTTAGAATTACTTAAGAGTGGTAAAATGGTCTCTTCAAACATAAAGTATTCACAGTCGGAATTCTCCGGTGACACAACCTGGTATTCAGGTCTTGCAAGAACATTCAGGAAACTGATGGATGCGGAACAAAAGTTCAAGGGGGACAGAAAGCAGAAGCTTCAGGCTGTTTCAGACAGGTTTTACCGCGGTGATATCGCTGATGCCCTTGTTAAATGGTATAAAGACAAAGGGTCGTTTTTTACAAAAGAAGACCTGGCAAATCATATAACTGAAGTTGAAGATCCTGTAAAAATCAAATACAAGGGGTTCTCAGTATATAAAGCTGATACCTGGACACAAGGACCTGTTATGCTTCAGGCTCTCCGGCTTATAGAAAACTTCGACTTAAAAAAATACGGATACCTTTCACCGGGATATATACATATTGTAACAGAAGCTTTAAAGCTGGCTCTTGCTGACCGGGATACATATTACGGTGATCCCTTGTTTGTGAAGGTTCCTCTTGACAGGCTGCTTTCAGATGAATATACAAAGCTGAGGTATCCGCTTATAGACCTCGACAAAGCATCTGATGAGTGCCGGCCCGGGGATCCTGTAAATATGAAAGCACTTCTCGGCAGTGGAGAGTATATGAGAGTCATGGGCGGAACCACAATATGCAGCGTAATTGACAAATGGGGTAACATGGTTGCAGCATCGCCCAGTGGATGGGGAAGCAGTGCCGGTCCGGGAGGAAATACTGGAGTCACACATGGGACAAGACTTAAAAGCTTTAATA
The DNA here is from genome assembly GCA_963700275.1 of uncultured Bacteroidales bacterium. Classification (GTDB taxonomy): domain Bacteria; phylum Bacteroidota; class Bacteroidia; order Bacteroidales; family VadinHA17; genus LD21. The sequence goes on from CAVOWZ010000014.1 coordinate 77,893, forward strand.
CCCTGAAGGGTCATCCGAATTGTATTGAGCCAGGGAAAAGACCCAGAGTCACCCTTTCACCGACTATAGTCCTTAAGGATGGTAAACCGGTTCTCGCTATGAGTGCAGAAGGCGGAGATACTCAGGATCAGAATCAGGTTAACTTCTTCCTGGCTATTGTTGAATTCGGCCTGAATCTCTATGATATTGTTACCTTCCCCAGGTTTAACACCAATTTGCACCAGGGATCATTTAATCCTTCAGCAAAACGAAGGGATGCACTGCCTCCGGCACGAAGTTTATCAATAAGAGAAGGATTAAGTATTCAGGATTGGCTAGCCTATCCAAACTGGGACATAATGTCATTCTGGATCAGAATAAAGTTGCAATCGGTCATCCGGCAATTATTTATTTTGATCAAAAATCCGAAACGGCTTATGGGGCAACTGATCCTTCAACTGCCCGGTTTACAGGAGCTCTTAAATAGTTAATTTCATAAATATTAACCACCATGAAGAAGAAAGTAAATTTCTCGCCATCATCTTTAAGTCGGCGAAAGTTTATCAGATTGCCGGAACTGGGGCTACAGCAATAACCATATCACCGCGGTTAACATTACCTAAGAACAGTCAAATACACGAAAGATCCGGATCGGTATAATCGGTGGCGGATTCGGCACAAGCTTTTATTTCCACGAACATCCCAATTGTATTGTGGAAGCAGTTAGCGATCTAAGATCCGACAGGCGTGATATACTTATGAAAGTATATAAATGTTCAAAGAGTTATGAGTCTCTTGAAAAACTGTTACCCGATCCTAAGGTTGAAGCTGTTTTCCTAGCTACTCCCGTTCCGGACCATGCAAGTCATGTGATTGCTTCACTTAAAGCCGGCAAACACGTCCTGTGCGCAGTACCGGTGGCAATGACAATTGAGGATTGTGCCGCAATACTGGATACGGTTGAGAAAACAGGCCTCACGTATATGATGGCCGAAACAAGCGTATATCGTCAGAATACAATCCAGGCAAAAAAATGGTATCGAGAAGGTCTATTTGGTAAAATCTTTAGCGTGAGGCAGAGTACTATCATCCCGGAATTTCAAACCTGTGGTTTACACCTGATCATAAGCCGACATGGAGGCACGGTCAGCCACCTATGAATTATCCAACACATGCAACTTCATTCCTGATTTCGGTGACGGGAGAAAGATGTACAAGTGAGTTGCCTTGGATGGGGAGATGATGATTTCTTATAAAAGACAATGTATATAATAATCCATTTTGGGGCGAAACTGCATTTTTCAAGACTAACAGGGGAACGGCTTTCCGGGTCCAAATATTCCGGAAAGGTGCAATAATGGGAACAGAAAGAGGAGAATGGCATGGCGATAAAATGAGCTTTTATTCAACAGACCAGAACGGAATGGGGGAAATTGTTGTCAGAGCTGCTGAAAGAACCGGGAAGGATGAGGGTGGATACATAATCCAGGAACCTGTTAAAGAAGCCAATTTTTCTCCTTATGGTGGAAGACGGATATGTTACCCGAACCATTAAGACACGATAGCGGTCATGGCGGATCCCATACTTTCATCACTCATGAATTCATTGATGCCATTAGTTAATAATCGTCAGCCTGAAGTAAATATTTACGAAGCAATTGCTTATACAACTCCGGGTATTGTAGCCCACCAGTCGGCGCTTAAAGGTGGTGAATGCATGACTATCCACGGATTTGATAAATAAGCAGGCAATCAATAACTGAAAATTTCCGTTGGTGCCACCTCCTTGATGATGGCTACCTCCCGGTGCCCCGGGTTACAAGGGGTTGCCGTTTTCGCTTCGCTCAAACGGCGAGCCCTGGGGGGAGAACCATCAAAAATAAAAAGGCTGTCCCGGCTTTCGCCGGGTGCAGTCTTATTTTTTCATTCGCTTACTGAAGCGGGCTTCAGACGCTCATAAAAAAATAAGACTGCACCGCCTGCGGCGGACAGCCTTTTTATTTTTGGGGTGGAAGATGGGGTTCGAACCCACGACCTTCGGAACCACAATCCGACGTTCTAACCAACTGAACTACATCCACCGTTTCAGGAATGCAAAAATAGTCCCAATATTTTTATTAGCAAAATTTTGGTTTTAATTTCTTACGATAACCTTCAATTAGTATCTTTATGCGGTTTTTAGAAGGATGAAACTGAAAGTAACAAAATTCGTCGATAATATTTCAGGTCTTCAGATCTACCAGCTCTCAAGGTTCACTGTCTTCCTTATTATAAGTATTGTATTTACAAAAAGCCACCTTTCCAGCGCAGAAATAGGAAAATGGGAAATGTTCCTTTTCATTGCCGGTATGCTTAGCTTTTTCTGGATTACAGGGGTTATCCAGGCACTGCTGCCACTTTATCACCGTAACAGGACATACAGGAAAATGGGAGATACAGGGATGGGGAAATCTCCGGAAATATTCAATGCATTCCTGCTTCTCACATTCTTCAGTCTCCTTACATTCTTTCTCGGACACGCTGTAAAAAGCAGCATATCGGTATTCCACCTGTCGGGAAACGTGCCATTCATAAACCTCTTATTACTCTATTTACTCCTCAGCAGTCCGGTTTGCCTTATTGAATATATTTATCTGCTTAATAACAGGTCGTACAGGATCCTTCAGTACGGATTTTATACTTTTTCAGCACAGCTTATCCTGGTAATAGCGCCAATCCTTGCCGGGAAAGATATTATCTGGTCGGTTTACGGCCTCCTGATAATAACGGTAGTGAGATGGATATGGCTTATAATCCTGCTCAAACGCTATACAAAACCGGAATTCTCGTGGAAATTCATGAAGGAACATCTCTATCTTGGCGCTCCTTTAATAATAACCTCACTTATAAGCGGCTCAGCCCAGTATATAGATGGTGTGATAATTTCATCAGTATATCGCGATCCGGCAATGTTTGCCTGGTTCCGCTATGGGGCAAAGGAGTTGCCACTGGCTCTTCTGCTTGCAAACGGACTCAGCAATGCGATGCTCCCTGAATTTGCTACCAGAGCCAAAATGAAAGAATCACTTGTAAAACTAAAATTGAAGTCAAAACGACTTATGCACCTTCTGTTTCCCATAACAATGGTGGTAATGCTCTTTACACGCTGGCTCTTTCCACGACTGTTTGCACCTGAATTTCATAAAAGTGCTGGGGTATTCCTCGTTTATACCCTGCTTATAATACCACGGCTAGTATTCCCCCAGACAATTGTTATCGGGAGGAAGAAAACAAGGATAACCCTTATTGCCGCAATTATTGAGGTCGGACTGAATGTACCTCTTAGCCTTCTGATGATAAAATGGGGCTATGGTATTGTCGGGGTCGCTCTTGCCACCTTTACAGTCTATTGTATTGCAAAGATCTTTCTTGCAGGTTATATCTGGGTAAAAATGAAAATCAAACCAACTGAATATATTCCATTAAAGATATTTCTTATTTATTCGGTGCTTACTGCCGTGGTATTCATTCTGGTCGACCGGCAGATAATTGATATCAGGTAAAAAGGGGAGAGGGAAAAAGGAGAGTGGGAGGAAAAAGGAAGAAAGGGGAGAAAGGGAGAAAAGGAAAGGGAGAAAAAAAAAGGAGAGGGGGAGAAAAGGAGAAGGGGAGAAAGGGAAAAGGAGAGGGGAGAAAAGGAGAAGGGGAGAAAGGGAGAAAAGGAGAGGGGGAAAGGGGGAAAGGGGAAAGGGAGATGTGATTAAAAATGATTTCATTTGGTGAATTGAAAATTACTAGTTAATTTTGCGCTCCCCAAACTAAGGCAATTTTAATTATTAAAGAATAAAAAGAATAAACAATGAAAAAGGAATACATCCCGGCAATTACAGATTTGTGATATTTCAGGATATGTCAAACGGGATATACTTTTATGAGTAAATCAACAGCACCTTCAAAGGAGAACATTAAATGGGAAGACGGGAAGGAGTATCCTCTTCTTAAGCTTGAAATCTCAAATACATCGCATCCGTTTTATACCGGTAAAATGAAACTTGTTGATACAGCAGGAAGGGTAGATAAATTTATGAACCGCTATAAGGATCATGTAAACAGGAAAAAGAAAGTAAATCCGGAATAAATGATACTATAAAGGCCCCTTTGAACGGGGCTTTTTGTTTTATTAATTCATCTGGCACAATCATTGCTTACGCAACTATTCGGCTTGATGTATAAAATATTATGTAAATTTGACACAATCTCAGTTGAACAGGAAGAGAAATAAGTGTGAATAATAATCAGATGGAAAAGAAATTCAGACTGCGGTGAGATGAGATATTATTTCCGGATATTCTTGATGGAGAGGGAGATATTATTCCTATCATTGCCGATGGTGATGATGGTGAACTTGAGAAGTTGAGGTTCCTGATGCTATTCCGATACTCTCACTCAGAAATACAGTACTTTTCCCCGGAGTTGTCCTGCCAATATCGATTGGACGTCCAAGGTCAATTCAACTTATAAAAGATGCTTATCGAAACAATAAAATAGTCGGTACAGTTGCTCAGAAAGATCCGGATATTGAAAATCCGTGATTTCCAGGACCTGCATTCTGTTGGTACTATAGGACAGATAGTTAAGCTGCTCGAGATGCCTGACGGCTCAACAACTGCAATAATCCAGGGTCGTAAAAGAATGGTGTTACAGGAACTTGTTTCCGATGATCCATACATTTATAGCAAAAGTGAGGTCTATTCCTGAAAGTGAAACCTGAAATAATGAGTAAAGATTTTGATGCAATAGTCGGTTCGCTTAAAGATCTCTCCCTGAAGATAATAAAGATAAATCCAAACATCAGCCCTGAAGCCTCTTTTGCAATAAAAAATATAGAGAACAATACATACCTTATCAATTTTATCTGTTCCAATACTGATATTAAGGTACAGGATAAGCAAAAGCTTCTGGAGGTTAACAGTTTACGTGACAGGGGATTTATGCTGCTTGAGTTCCTTGTTCAGGAGATACAGGTTCTTGAACTTAAAAATGAGCTTGCAGTCAAAAGTTAAAAGCGATCTTGATCAGCAGCAGAGGGAATTTCTTGCTTCATCAGCAGATGAAGACTATTCAGAATGAACTTGGAGGTAACCCTGTTGAAAAGGAGATAGAAGAGTACAGGAAAAAAGCAGGGGAAAAAATATGGAGTGAGGATGTAAGAAAAGTATTTAATAAAGAACTTGAGAAGCTCCATCGCCTTAATCCGGCAGCAGCTGAGTATTCGGTTCAGGTAAACTATATTCAGACCCTCCTTGATCTGCCATGGGATTATATACCCAGGATAATCTCGATCTGAAAAATGCCAGAAAGGTACTTGACTGGGATCACTTTGGACTCGATGAAGTTAAGGAGAGAATACTTGAACATCTTGCTGTACTGAAACTTAAAGGTGATCTGAAATCACCGATTCTTTGCCTTTATGGTCCTCCCGGAGTAGGTAAAACTTCACTGGGCAGATCTGTGGCAAAGGCACTGGATAGAAAATATGTCAGAATGTCACTTGGAGGATTGCACGATGAAGCAGAAATAAGGGGTCACAGAAAAACATATATTGGTGCAATGCCCGGAAGAATAATCCAGAATATTAAGAGAGCAGGCTCCTCGAATCCGGTTTTTATACTTGATGAAATTGATAAAGTAGGACAGGACTTCAGGGGTGATCCATCATCTGCCTTACTTGAAGTTCTTGATCCCGAACAGAACAGCACTTTTTTCGATAACTTCCTTGAGATGGAGTATGATCTGTCAAAGGTGTTGTTCATTGCAACTGCCAATAACCTGGGTACAATAAGTCCTGCCTTGCGCGACAGAATGGAACTAATTGAGATAACAGGCTATATAGTTGAGGAGAAACTTGAAATAGCCAAACGCGCATCTTCTCCCAAACAACTTGAAAATCATGGTGTAACCGCTGATCAGATTACAGTTGACAAAAAGGTGACGGAGACAATGATTGAAAAATATACCCGAGAATCAGGAGTAAGGGAACTGGATAAACGACTTGCAAAAATTGTCAGAGTTACGGCCAAAGAACATTGCATCAGAAACAAAGTATCGATGTGGCTGTCACTCAAACAGCTTTGACTGAAATACTGGGACCTCCGAAGTATAACCGAGACATGTATTCCGGAAATGATCAGGCCGGAGTTGTTACAGGGCTTGCATGGACAGCAGCAGGTGGTGAAATATTGTTTGTGGAAACAAGCTGAGCAAAGGAACAGGAAAGCTGACCCTGACCGGAAATCTTGGAGAGGTGATGAAAGAATCGGCAGTTATTGCACTTGAATACCTCAAATCTAATGCAGATATGCTTAAGCTGCCTGATAACTTTTCGGAAAAGTGGAATATCCATATACATGTGCCTGAAGGAGCAATCCCGAAAGACGGACCATCAGCAGGTATAACAATGGCAGCTTCAATTGCATCTGCCTTTACCCAGCGAAAAGTTAAGAAATTTCTGGCAATGACAGGTGAAATAACACTTCGGGGAAAAGTATTGCCTGTTGGAGGTATAAAGGAGAAAATACTTGCAGCCAAACGAGCCAGCTATCAAAGGAGATAATAGTTTCGGCTGAGAACAGAAAAGATGTTGAGAATATTAAGGAAATTTATATAAGGGGATTAAAGTTTCATTATGTTGAACACATAATGGAAGTCATTGAGCTGCTCTTTGCTTAAACAAAAGGTAAAGCAATCCCAAAAAAATTTCATTTGAATGAAAAAAATAGCAGTTTTTCCCGGATCATTTGATCCGTTCACTATCGGCCATGAATCAATCGTAATGAGAGCTCTAAGCCTGTTTGATGAGATAATTATTGCCGTCGGCAGCTAATGCCCTGAAGAAGAGTTACTATTCTCTTTCAGTCAGAAAAGAGATGATTTCAACTGTTTTTAAGGATGAACCCCGGTGTAAAAGTTGATCATTATGAAGGACTTACTGTTGATTACTGCAGAAAGAACGGCGCAGGATATCTCTTAAGGGGATTAAGAACTGCAGCTGATTTTGAATTTGAAAGAGCTATTGGACAGGTAAATAAATCGATGGCACCTGATATTGAATCGGTTTTTATGCTTACAGCACCTGATCATTCTTATATAAATTCCACAATTGTGCGGGATATTCTGAGAAGTGGTGGTGATGCCTCCAGGTTTGTTCCGGCAGTGATAAACCTGAAGAATTACAAGGGGAACATTGATTAGCTAAATGTTTCCAAGAACTGAAGTGTTGATCACTTCCATCAGAGACAACCAGGCATTAATCTTTATCTTATTAAGGTCATCCGGAAAAAGCCATTCAACTTTAGTAATTCCCTCAGATTTCTGAGGTTTAACAACCATGTCCCCATCATACTCCATCAGAAACCAGCTGGTTTTTTTAAGATAAGATATACCTTCCCATGTGTAAGTATGATATGTGGGATTGAGAGGCTTAATAATTGTATGACCCCTTAATAACCGCATTCTTCAGTAACCTCCCTTAATGCACACTCTTCAGGCATTTCATCAGGTTCAACATGTCCTTTTGGAAGATCGAGTTTGCCTTTCTTTTCAATAAAGAGAAATCTTCCCGATTTGTGTTTTACAAGTCCTCCTGCAGCTCCAACCTCTGTGAAATAAATTCTGAATATCTTCCATAAGTGCAGGATGTTTGTTCCATAAATATTTATCGAGGAAATGCTCGTATCTGCTTGAAAATCATGCAATCAATTTATAAAGTTCAGTAGTATGCATTGAATTTATGGAATAAGCCGTATTTTTGTAACCTGTCAGGTTCAGAGCTTAATACTATGAATCTGTTTTCAAAATGGACTTTATACATATTTTATATGGAGAATATAGCAAAAAAAACTGCTGAATATCTTTTACAAATTAAAGCAATAAAATTACAACCATCAAATCCTTTTACATGGGCTTCAGGATGGAAATCTCCGATTTATTGCGACAATCGCAAGACACTTTCTTTTCCTGAGGTCAGGATCATATATCCGTGATTCTTTTTCAACCCTGATAAGTGAACTCTATCCCGGGGCTGAATTGATTGCCGGTGTTGCAACAGGGGCTATTGCACATGGAGCACTCGTTGCCGATAAACTTAATATGCCATTTATTTATGTCAGGTCTGAGAGCAAAAGAGCATGGACTGGGTAACCAGATTGAGGGTTCATTTAAGCCCGGTCAGAAGGTTGTTGTAATTGAAGACCTTATTTCGACAGGTGGAAGCAGTCTGAATGCTGTAAAAGCACTGAGGGACAGGGTTGTGAAGTTCTGGGGATGGTTGCCATTTTTACTTATGAATTCAAAAAATCGTCTGATGCGTTTGCTGCAGAAAACTGCATCCTTCATAGCTTGTGT
>CAVOWZ010000015.1:0-87635 GCA_963700275.1 uncultured Bacteroidales bacterium
TTATTTTAGTAAGAAGATGAAAATGGAAAATAATTTCCAGTAATTGAATTTAAACACAAAAGATTTAACATGTCATTTCTGATAAACTTTTATTACATTTAAATTCGTATTGCACTTAAATTCCATGCTTTGAATTACAATAATTCTCATCTACCATGCCAACACTTACTCTATGTTTTCTTATATCTGTGATTTCAACAGGAAATATCATTCCGGAAAAGGATATCGATAAGTCACCTGGTAATAAGAGAGTTCTGAGACTTGAACCTTCCGGGAAACCCAAGGAACAGTGAGGGAGATTTTATTACTCTCAGGAACGGGAAGATATTGTTTATTTATACCCGGTATACAGGTGGTTCCGGAGGGGACAACGACAATGCACACCTGGCCGCGAGATATTCGGGAAACAAGGGAAACCCATGGAGCAGTGAAAGCCACAAGATCATTGACCAGGAAGGTAAAATGAATGTCATGTCAGTGTCGCTTCTCAGGCTTCAGAATGGTGGATCGCCCTTTCTACCTGAGGAAGAATTCCGCTAAAGACTTATCCCGATGATCAGATTCTCGAATGATGAAGCGAAAACATGGAGCGATCCTCATCCCTGTATCACAGACAGGAAAGGATATTTCGTACTGAATAACGACAGGGTCATACAGATGAGGAATGGCAGGCTCTTTTTTCAGTCGCCCTTCACCAGGAGCCGGGAGAGCCCAGAATGAATAACATCGGCCGCCTGTTCAGCTATTATTCGGATGATAACGGCCGTACCTGGAAAGCAGGCCGGGAAGTTCAGAATCCCGATAATATTATAACTCAGGAACCAGGACTGATTGAGCTGGCTAACGGAAATATCATGATGTTTATCCGTACTGACGCCGGATTCCAGTACATTTCATTTTCCAGCGATAAAGGTGAGACCTGGAGTCCGGCGGAAAGAAGTGATATAAGATCGCCTTTATCTCCGGCTTCAATTGAAAGAATTTCTTTCACAGGTGATCTGCTAATGGTCTGGAATAATAACGGAGGTGAAGACCCTGTCATGAAAGGTAAAAGAACACCACTGACCGTTGCGATCTCAAAAGATGAAGGAAAAACCTGGAGAAAGTCAAAATATTGAAGATGATCCCGACGGATGGTATTGTTATACAGCAATCCATTTCACAGGAAAGAATGTACTTCTCGGGCATTGTGCAGGTAACCGCCCCGCCGGAACCGGTCTGGCTGTCACTCAGATCACAAGACTCAGCCGTAAGTGGATCTACCCTTAAAATTGAGATCACATCAATAATTAGCTATCTTTGGACTTCATAAAAAAGGTGGATACAACCGAAAGGCTTACAAACCGGAAGATTTTTCTTTTCTGAGGGCCGCTGGCACTTACCTGGCTGATGATGGCCTTTGAGCAGCCAATCCTGATTTCCTTTATCGCCCGGCTGAATGATGCGAAATACAACCTTGCTGCCTTTGGTATAGCAGGTTCGTTTGCCATGATAATTGAAGCTCCGATAATAATGTTAATGACCGCCTCCACGGCTCTTGTCACAGGGCGCCATTCCTACAGGAAGCTGAAAAGATTTACAGATACTTAATGCCGGCATCACCGCTATCCAGCTTATCATTCTTATTCCGCCGGTATTCAACTACATTGTTATTGCCCTGATGGAGGTTCCCGAAGAAGTTGCCAGGCTTGCCCATACAGCACTTATTATTTTTCTTCCCCTGGGCTGCATCAATCGGATACAGGAGGTTCTACCAGGGGATCCTTATCAGAAATAACCTTACAAGATGGGTAACCTACGGGACCCTTGTCCGGCTGTCGGTTATTGTTCTTACCGGATTGCTCCTGTATTTTGCCGGAGCTAAAGGGGCATACGTTGGTGCAGCAGCAATGTCGCTGGCCGTCCTATGTGAAGCAATAGCAACCAGAATTATGGTCTCCCGCACGCTGAAGGATCTTCTTAATACAGAAGATCCTGAGAATGGCAATGTCAGATTAAGATCAATTGCAAAGTTCTATTATCCACTGGCGCTTACCTCAATATTATCCCTTGGTGTGCATCCGTTCGTTACTTTCTTCCTTGGCAGGAGCAATATGGCTGTGGAATCGCTGGCTGTTCTCCCTGTGGTGACTTCACTTGTATTTATTTTCAGGAGCCTGGGATTATCATACCAGGAGGTGAATATTGCCCTTATCGGAAAGGAAAAGCAAAATTATACCATTTTAAGGAATTTTGCCATCTACCTCGGAATACTTGTAACTGTTCTGATATCATTACTGGCTTTCACTCCCCTGGCTGAAATTTGGTTTATAAAAATCTCGGGACTTAGCAGTGAACTTGCAGGTCTGTCATATCTTCCGCTTAAAATAATGATAATAATGCCGGTGCTGACGGTCCTTCTGAACTTTCAGAGATCAACCCTTATAATAAACGGGACCACGGGGCCGATCTCAATCGCCACAGCTATAGAGCTTGCAGGGATAATTATTGTCCTGCTCGTATGTGTGGGATTACTGAACCTATCGGTGTAGTCGCCGCCTCTCTCGCTTTTGTAACCGGCAGAATAATGGCGAACCTCTACCTGACGCCAAAACACATGGCTGCTGTAAGAGGCTGGAAAAAGTTTTTATAAATAAATCCTATAAGTAAGAAAAATGAAAAACACTATTTTAGATCCTAAAAACAATCCGCTTAAAGGGGGACAAACAAAAATGAGAAAGCTATATTATATACTGGGATCTCTTCAGGCTTTTACAGCAATAGGTGCAATTCCTGCAGGAATCGGTTATCTGATGGACACTTCTGGTCAGGGCATGGGTGCCTCGACTGAATTATTGGCAAATTCACCACTGAATTCATTTCTTCTTCCGGGATTATTTTTGCTTCTTATAAACGGACTGGCACACCTTGTTGGTGCTTATCTTTCATTTACAAGGAACAGGTATACCGGACATACCGGTTTAATTTTTGGCATACTACTTACTCTTTGGATAATTATCCAGGTTACATGGATATCTTTATCAAGCGTTCTTCAACCTCTGTTCTTAATAATCGGTCTGATCAATATTTACCTGAGCTGGAAAATTTTGAAGATGTCAGCAGGCATAAGTAATCCAAATAGTAATCCTGAAAAAATCTGAAATATGAGCAGATACGAGAACCCCATTAGCATGCCCGCCAGATATTAATTATACCGATCTCTTCTTTTTCCATTCGTTTTCCAGAAGTAATAGTTGTTTTGACAGATTTGATTGTTCTGTCCCTTCCTTTGGAGGGATCAAATTCATTGCATATTCTGATAATGCCGTTATGGTGAGGGCAGGATTTACACCAATATTACCCTGTATCACTGAACCATCAGTTATGTAGAAATCGTGATATCCGTGCACCTTCAGGTTCTTGTCCAGTACACCTGTCTCTCCCGTTTCCGACATCGGGCATCCTCCCAGGATATCAGCCGTTGTTGGCCTCTTAAAGAATACTTCAAAAAGTACATTCTGGGCTACACCATTCACCTTTCTCGCGTAACGTTCCAAAACTTCCTGTCCGACAGGGATAAAAGCCGGAACTCTTTTATGGCCGTTGTTATATATCTTCATTTTCCCACCTGACAGTGTTCTTTTCCACACAATCCTCATAGCACTATCCATTGTCTGCATTACCAGTAATATAACCAAACCGGTTGACCACCTGAAATTGAAGACTGTTTTAATGAAAGGGAAGGGAACTGAGAGTTTTACTAATGAGCTTCCAGGACCTCCCTGCTGTTGTAGCGGCTCCTTCTGCAGAAAGTCCAAAAAACCATTTCAACGCATTTGAGTTGTCGGGGTATTTCACTATTTCTACATGGGTTTGCGGGTCAGGTTTAAAGACTGAAGTTATCGCCATCCCGTTGTTCATTTTATCTTTTGAACCAGATACAGCGCATAGTGTTTCTGCATTGGTCCTCAACTCATAACCCAGCATATCGGAAAGTAATGGCAGAGTCTTGTACTTGTGTTTTTGCTTGAGGAGTAAATTGAGTGTCCCCAGTGTTCCGGCAGCTATTATTAAGCCTTTTGCAGTGAATATTCTTCTTCTTTTTGGTAAAAAGGAAGTAATCTGTTTTGTTGTGACATAATAAAGGTTATCGTTGCATGTGATTTTTTCGGCTTTGGTTTCCGCATGTATTTCGAGTCCCATTTTTTCGGCAAACCAGAGATAATTCTTGTCAAGACTGTTCTTGGCATTTTCCCTGCATCCAACCATACATCCTCCGCATTCTGCACATGCTTTGCGAAGAGGTCCCAATCCGCCGAAATATGGATCTGTCTCCTTCCCGTCACCTTCAAAATTCACTCCGACATGAACAGTATCGAATGTATCATGAACATGCATATCCTTTGATACTTCCTCCAGCACGAGATCTTCGGTGTTAAGTTTGGTATATTTTTTTCTTCCGAGCATAAATGAAGCTTTGTTATAGAAAGGTTCAAGGATGTTTTCCAGTCACCGAACCTGGCCCAGGAATCATTACTGAAGAATTTGTCAGGTGGAACATACAGTGTATTTGCATAGACAAGACTCCCTCCACCTACACCGCTTCCGGTCAGAATGGTTGTCGTTGTATAGGCTGAGAGTTTCTGAAATCCAAAAAACCTCAGAGAGGGTATCCAAAGGTATTTCCGCAGGTTCCAGTTTGTTTTCGGAAAATCCCAGAATGAAACCGTCTCCCCTGTTCAAGCACAAGAACTTTATATCCCTTTTCAATGAGGCGGAGACTTGCAACACTACCTCCGAATCCGGATCCTATGACGATATAATCATAAATCATTAATGAACGTTTAATTGTCAGGTGCAGCTGTAAAAATAATATTAAGTGGCAGATTCTCATTAAGAGCCTTAATTATTATTATCAAAGACAAGACCGCACGATCCAATGATTGAATAAATGACTCAAGTTTCGCAGCATTTGGGAAATTTTGAAGACAACAACCGACAGAAGTAGTTCAGAACATGTGATTTACTGATGATCCTTTTCCTGCCTTCCGAACCTCAGCTTCATGGAAACTCCGGCGTACCTTATCCTGAGATTAAGACTGGTAAGATCGTTAACGGGCAGCTGCATGAATGGCTCAATAAGCATTATGCCTGTTTTACTGTATGGAAAGGAGTATCCGGCCGACAGGTTGGCAAGACCGAAAAAGTCTGCACGGCTGAATGCCCCATAATCTTTTTCGACCTCAACGGATGAGTACCGGGTTTCGGAAAAATTCACCGGTCATATTATCGTAACTTACCTTTGTATATTCATTAACGAAATCGGCCGTGAATTGCTGGCTGATATAGAACAAGGTTGAGGCCCCGGCAGAACATAAAAACCGGAACGTTTATTGTCAATGATCCTGAAAACAAGATTCAGCGGCAATTCCATAGCCAGCATGCTTAAATGCCCGTTGTATGAGTAGGGTGTGGCGTTGTTTCCGTCGTAAAGCGCTATGGAGGAATAATTTATTCCGGCGGGGTTGGTGCCGTTTTCAAGTCCGAATGATTGCATGGCGAGTGCGAGACCCGGACGGACTGAGATCCTCTTTGTGATCTTCTGGTCGAGATAAAATCCCAGGGATAATCCGGTAGCCGGAGAGCTTGTTTCTCCGGTCTGCGCCATTAACCCCGAGAAACCTGCCATAAACGTACTCCCTGAGGAACTCTTTCCCTTGTCAGGAACATCTTCAACATTTTTAAAGTCTTCAGACATCACACCTGCTGATTTCATGTTTCCAGGTGTTAAATCTTCAGTTATTAGCTTTTCGTGTAACTCTTTCAATACTCCTGCAACAGGTAAATCTGTTAAGGCTACCGGATTTAAAAACCGGGTTTCTGCGATCCCGGGGAGCAATATTCTTTCTTTTTTCAAAGGGATCAGCTCCGGCAGTGAAGTTGTGTTTGTATAAGCTTGCCGGTTCTCCACTGCCTTATTATCAATTTGCCCTTCCTTACTTTCAGGTTTTTCTGATGATGCAGTAACCGGTGTAACCACTTTCACTGTTTCGTTAAGTGCTACCTGTTCCTCATCATTCTTTCCTGCAGATTCAGTTGAGGTAATGATTTCCTTAGCTGTCTGCCATGTGGATATCCTGTATGCAATGAATGCACAAAGACCAATTATCAACATAACTGAAGCTGCCCTTGCCCAGAGCGGGATCACTGCTGCACGTCTGCGCCGTCCGTTTTTTCCTGCGACGAACGAATTCCATCCCTCACCGGCAAGGTGATCAGCGTTATAATTGCTGAAAGCCTTATTCACATTTTCCCTGAATATGTCATCAAACTGCTTCATTGTTCCTCTTTTCAGGGTTGAAATTTCTTTTATACAATTCACGGAGCATTTTCTTTGCCCGGGAAAGATTCGCTCTGGAGGTCGATGTACTGATTTCAAGCATTTGCCCTATCTCCTCATGGGAATAACCCTCTATTTCGTACAGGTTGAAGGTAATTCTGTAATTATCCGGCAGCCGGCAGAAGAGAGAGAGGATCTCATTTGCCGATAATTCGGCGCTGATCGTGGGTTCCTGATCTTCTATTATCTGCAGATCGCTTATTTGCAGGTGTGATGTATGCTTTGCATTCCTCCGGTAATTGTCAATAGCAGAATTGACCAGGATCCTGCCGTACCACGACCTGAAAGGTTTTGAACCATCGAATTCCCCTATGCTGCTGAGCACCTTCATATAACTGTCATTAACGATCTCCATGGCTTCATACTGATCTCTGGTGTACCTGATACAAACCGACATGGCGAATGAGAAAAAGCGTCTGTAGAGAAGCTCCTGTGCACGGGGCTCTCCTTCCAACAACGCCTGATAAGCTCCAGGTCTGATAATGTCCGTTCATCTTCATCACTCCTTCTCATTCTTAACATCCAGATTAAGCTTCAATAAAATAACTTAATTTAGATGGATTTATGACTGATTTATTCATATTTCTGCTTTACCTGAATATAAAACCGAACTGTACCTCAATCCGGTTAAACCAGGTAATAATTTCTTTCATAGTCTCTTCACTAATGTTGTGATCGTGTTTGTAAGTAATCTTCTGATAACGGTAACCTATGCCTATGTTTACCGCATTCCTTCGCCATGAAGCGAGTTCTATACCTGTTCCTGCATTGAACATAAGTCCTCCCTTCGCTTTGGGAAAATCATAATAATAATATTGCCCGTCATCCAGTGTGCCAAACGCGAATGACCAGCCACTCTTTATCCAGACAAAGGGTGACAAACGTGTTTTTAAGAGATGATATCTCAGGTCTGTATATAAAGGAATAACCGTTACGTTGAGTTCCTCAAACCCGGTTCCGAATCCGATACTTATTCCGTTCCGTAACTGGTAAGCGTTTGAGAGGTGAAGCTCATGCTACCGATATTTCCTTCACTGTTGAGGCCTGTCAGCACCGAAGCGGAGATCCTTATCGAATAGCCATACCTGTCGATTACAGGTTTTTCAATGCTTTGTGCCGGAGTGGTTAATGATACCTCTGATTTTTTAAGCGTGATAACCTGTGGGGACCTTAATCTAATTTTCAGATAGTCTGAAGAATCGACAAGGATGGTCCCGGTTAACCGGGAACCACCCTTAAGTACAATTGTCTGTTTTTCGCTCTTCTGCGCAGAAAGAGTTACAGTTAATGAAACCAGAATAATCGCTGTGCAGATCCTTGCTACATTCATATTTTTACTTTCCGTCCGGGTTTATTGCAATGTGACTTATCTGAATAATATTCTTGGGATTGGAATAATTATACTGGTATATTCCTTCTTCTCCAACCAGCATGAGCACACCGTCCATGGGTATGACATCATAGGTAAAGAAATCGGGATAATGAGCCAGCTTTTTGTTTATAATGTCAAGTGGATCTGACCTATCGTATATTTTCAGACCGGCCGTACCATCACATATAAAAAGCAGATCGCCGTCAATTCCGAGTCCGTGCGGATTGTACATAGGATATGACTTCACCAGGTAAGGATTTGTAATTGATGATATATCAATAACCTCCAGCAGGTTTTGTCCGTTGGAACACCTGTTGCCGGTACGGAGGGTCACATATGCATAGTCGCCATCGGCAGCTACCGGGTCGCAGGCAGAAATGTGGTCATAATGTGAAATCTGCCTGGGCTTAGTTGCATCTGTAACGTCATATATAAGCATGCCGGTAGTTGTTCCCACAAACATGTTATTTCCAAGCAGGAAAAGTGTTTCCATATTGCGGGAAACATTCACGCTGTCCACAATACTCATCTTCTCAGCTTTTTCAATATCAACCGTCTTCAGCATCCAGGGATGTGCAATAAGATGCAGATATTTATCATTCAGCATGAATCTGGCCATGGAGCCTGCAGTACCTGCCCCGGCCGACCAGTTTGCACCGCCGTCAGTCGCTGCCATCAATGTCATCTTCTCCCTGTATATCCAACCACCCCAGGTGCTGCCAGGTTCATGCTCTTCGGTGACTGTCTTTACTTCCCAGTCTACTATAACACCTTTCGACTTATTAACCATGGCATAGGGGTACCACTTGTCTCTTCCGGTACAACCTCGGGAAATATATTCTCGATCCTGCTGATCTCAACCGGATTGTCAATGTCGGTGATATCAATTGCAACAAGGTCAACATAACTGTCGGCAAACAGGATATTTCCCCTGACAGCCATATCAACATTACCGATGATTTCGTAAAACCCGACTTTTTGCGGATTCGCGGATCAGAGTTATCTATGACATGTATTCCTTTACCGACCTCGTTAACAAAAAGATAATCATCCTTGAAAAGATCTTACCGGGAATGGATATCTCAATTGGGTCGCTCATGGTGAAGCTGCTTCGGAATTCATTGAATCCCATATATACAGGCACGTTGCCTCGTACGTGATCCGTTCCACGGTCTTGTCCATACATCCGTACAAGGCTGCTGCCAGTACCAGGAGGGTTAGTGTTTTAACTGAAGTTTTCATATACATATTTTTTATGATTTAATGGGTTTGTGAGTGTCAGGTATGTCGCCCTGAGCCCTACTCCTGCGGATTCAAAACCTGCCCGATGAATAGCAGGGTGTTTGTTGTCCGTTCGCGTATGGCGAATATGAACGACTTGTCTATAATGAACTGTTGTGGCTGCGGAGGCATACTTGTAAGTTTTATCCCTATTGTTGTTACCGCTGCAGCTTCTGTTCCCTCCTCATCAACCTCAACGAAAGTGTTTTGCTTCACAAAGTCGACGTAAATCGAATTGCTGGAGATTCCTGAAAGATCCGCCTGGTACGGTATGAACGCGTCAACCATTCCCATGCTGATCAACTGGTCATTCAGGTACTTTTCGTAAGAGAACTTGAACTTCGGCATAAAGACAATTGTTTTGCCGAACTCGTCCAGCCCGTCGAGGTCAGAAGTAATCTGGTTCCACAACTGTGGTGTGAAAGAAGGGTAAAAAGCGCTGAGAGTCTCTTCCGGGACTATCACCACCATTGTGAAGTTGGTGCGGCCATAGGGCATCTCAATAGCCCTGAAGCCATTGCCATAAACAACCTTCGAACCCACTTCGCCATTCATGGTATTAACATCCACCGCATTACCGCCGTCGGGATAAAAAGGACGCTTCTGTGTCAGTGATTTATCAAACTGATAGCTCCAGTCGCCATTGAAATAGAGGGCATTCATGATAAACATTACTGCATCGGGGTCTATTTCATTTAAAACCTTTGGTATTTTGCCATTGGTATTGTCGCCGGCCCACTTATTTATTGTTGTAAGTGCTGCAGGGGCTGCAAAGTCCAGATCGTCAACCGTGGCCTTGTAGTCATTGTGCATTTTTTCAAGGAATGGTGCTTTAATACTGAAGCCATTACGGTAAAAGATTGCATTTGCCAGTGCAAGCTTCACCTTCGGATCAGCGTTCAGTAACTGGTCAACAAGGCTTTTATAAGCTTCGTTGATGTCACCGATAGTCGTTCCTGCGGGATATTTAAGTGTTTCCTGCAATTGGGTATAGGTATCACCACCACAGCCGTTAAGCAGCATGGTGAGGGCTGTACTTGCGCTGAGGGGCGAAAGCATCAGGTTCTTGTTTTCTTCTTCGGTAACTTTCGTGAAAAGTCCGATGCCGAATTCATTGCTACTCTGTATGGCCTGCGGCGCTTCTGCAGTCAGGGTAATGCTCTTTGGTGTCAGATCGGGTTCAGTATTGTCTGTCTTTGAACATGAGCCGGTAAGTGCAACAGCAGCCAGACCCGCTAAAAATAATATTACATTGTTTCTCATACAGTTATACGTTATATGTTTTTATAATCCGTTTTAATATACTTAACTGATACGCAGCAAACCCTTGAAATGCTGCAAGACTTTTCCGGTTTTTTTCCGTCGCCGGTTCAGGAAGATCAGCTGATTTGCTTATTAAGGAGCAACTGGAGACCAAATTACCACCACAGTTAATGGATGAGTCAAATAAAATACTCGACAGTCTGAAAGCAGGGAAAACAGTATCAAAGGTAAATCCGGTACTGGCCTCTCTTTATCGTCCAAGTGTTCAGCCATATATGATTTCATGGTTAAGGTATGACCCGCAAAGGGAGATCAGTAAATTGAAAGTACCGGTTTTAATAGTTCAGGGAACAACCGATCTGCAGGTACCGGTAAAGGATGCCAATCTGCTTTCTGCAGCAAAACCGGACGCAAAACTATTGATCCTTGAGAATATGAATCACATACTCAAAGAATCTGATTCAGATCAGCAGAAGAATATGGCAACATATACAAATCCGGCTCTTCCATTGAAATCCGGACTGACTGAGGAAATTATAAGTTTTATAAAAGCCATAAAATAAAATCGGGAATTATTCCTACGGTCAGAAATCAAGAGAAGGATCCTGTAAAATAAAGATTATTTCGGGATCCGGGGAAATGATTAAGCTATGGACAGAAGAAGATTTTACAGATTTTCGATATGATCTGTGGTCTGTGGATCCTTTGATTTCCTTCTTCTACCGGTAATGACACCTGCAATTGTCCCGATTACAGATAATATCCATCCGATACCAAATAATTTCCAGAGGTTGCTTATCAGGAAAACCGGTTCACCAAAGGCGGAAGTTATACCTATAATATTACAGATTACCGGTACATGCCACCAGCTTTCCGGATATTTCCTGGAAATGAAAAAACAGGCTGCTCCGATTATTATCCCATAAACAACAAAGGTGGTGATATTGACAGTTGTGCCGCTTAACGATTTGAATTCCCCAAGAAACCTGGCAGTGATCATTAGTATCAGGTATGAAATGATCGTAGCTCCGAATGCAAGCGCCCATGAAGGCATGATCTCTATTAATGTTCTGAATCTTTTCACTTCTGTTATTTCTGGTATTGGGTTGGCACTGTCGATTAATATTGCTCAAATGTACAAGGCAGTTATCGAAATTACAATTTTTCGTAAAAAGAAATCCCGCAGATCAGTGACCTGCGGGATTGATTGATTATATGTTACCTGCTACCTTCTTTCGGGTCTTGCCGGTCTTTCTTCAGAAGAAGTTCTGATCTCGGGTCTTCTCGCTTCTGCAGCTCTGGCTGCTGATTCCCTTGCCTGGCTGGCTCTCTCCTCAGCTGCTCTTGCTGAAGCTTCTCTGGCCTGTGCGGCTCTCTCTTCCGAAGCTCTGGATGCGGCTTCCCTTGCCTGGCTGGCTCTCTCCTCAGCTGCTCTTGCTGATGCTTCTCTGGCCTGTGCGGCTCTCTCTTCCGAAGCTCTGGATGCTGCTTCCCTTGCCTGGTTGGCTCTCTCCTCAGCTGCTCTTGTTGAAGCTTCTCTGGCCTGTGCGGCCCTCTCTTCCGAAGCTCTGGATGCGGCTTCCCTTGCCTGGCTGGCTCTCTCCTCAGCTGCTCTTGCTGATGCTTCTCTTGCCTGTGCGGCCCTCTCTTCCGAAGCTCTGGATGCGGCTTCCCTTGCCTGGTTTGCTCTCTCCTCAGCTGCTCTTGCTGAAGCTTCTCTGGCCTGTGCGGCCCTCTCTTCCGAAGCTCTGGATGCGGCTTCCCTGTGCCTGGTTTGATCTCTCCTCAGCTGCTCTTGCTGAAGCTTCTCTGGCTAGTGGGGCCCTATCTTCAGCAGCTCTTACAGTTGCTTCTCTCCTTTCTAATTCCCTTCTTTCAGCTTCCCTCATCTGAGTTGCCCTCTCTTCAGTAGCTCTTGCTGTAGCTTCTCTCCTTTCGGATTCCCTTCTTTCAGTTTCCCTCGTCTGGGTTGCCCTCTCTTCAGCAGCTCTTACTGTAACTTCTCTCCTTTCGGATTCTCTTCTTTCAGCTTCCCTTACCTGGGTTGCTCTTTCTTCAGCACCTCTTGTCTCGGTTGCTCTCCTGTCAGTTTCCCTGGCTTCAGGGGTTGCTACAGGCCTTCTCCGGGACTCGGTACTCTGTGTTGCATTCTGTTCAGCAGAACGCCGTGTTTCAGTTGCGACTGCCGGCCTGCGGCTCGGATCGCCTCTTTCTGCACGGGTCCTGTTATAGAGTGCTGCACCTTCACTCCTTTGCTCAGGACGTCTGTAAGTATCATTGTATCTGCCTTCAGCAAGTCTCTGATGCACCTGAGGTGACTGCTGACGTATGCCGTTGTAGTAGTGATCGTAATATCCGTGATACCTTGGGTGGTCCCAGTGATGGTACCAGTTGTAGTAGTGAGGATGCCAGCCGGAGTGATATCCGTAGTAGAAGTCCCAGTAATACGGGCTCCACGGAGACCACCACTCGGGGTAGTAACCCCAGTACCAGGAAGAATGCCATCCGCGGTAGTGAGGATGATAAATGTATACTATTAAGGGCCATTCGTAAACGTCCCAGTAGTAATTGTTTATTACATTAACATTATCGGTATACACGGGTGTTGAGTAGAAATTCTGTTTCGGTCTGTTTGCAATTAAGGGTTCGATAATATAGTTTTGTCCATAAAGGGCTTCATCACCGATGAGCTGTATCATCACTTTCCGTTTGCGCAGCTTCTGGACGGTAAAGACTGCGACATCCTGATATTCGTTTTTATTAAGTGCGGCACGTAACACAATTGTATGAACTTTACTGTTGACATAATCGGAGACGGTGATGTAGTCAATCAGATTATCACCATTAAGGTCGAGATTATTGATCCTTGAATCCGGATGGTTGAGATTTCTTTCGAAACCTTCAAGGGTTTCCGAATTCCGGAACAGATCCATTACGGCATAAAGGTTAAGATTGTCACCCGGGAGACCCAGGTATTCCCTCGGATAGTCCTGTGCCCTGACTGTGGTCGCTGAAGCTATCAGGACTGCGAGGATCGATTTGAGAATTAAGTTTTTCATTTTGTCAAGTTTTATGAAGATCTGCTCTTCGTTATTATTAATGCAAACTACATGCCAGATTTGTTAATAAATTGACAACCATGTATTTAACCCAGGGATGATATAGTGATCGAAGCATGAGCGGTGAGTGGTGAGCGATGAGTGAAAAGAAATTGCCAACTGGCAAACTGGGAATAAGCGATGAGCGGTGAGTGGTGAGCGATGAGTGAAAGAAATTGCCAACTGCCAACTGCCTATTGCCAACTTGAATATCAGAGGTACCCGTGTAATGGAAAGTAAATTGCAATACAAGAATTAATAAAATTTTACAATCTTTACTCCATTAAATACCGGTTGTATGACAAATCAGAACCGTATTCTGTCGATCGATATAATGCGCGGACTTACCCTGGTCCTGATGCTGTTTGTAAATGACCTTTATATGCCGGGTGTTCCGGCATGGCTGGGACATACAAAAGCCAGTTTTGATGGTATGGGTCTGGCCGACTGGGTGTTCCCCGGGTTCATGTTCATGGTCGGGATGTCAGTACCGTATTCGATTGGTAACAGAATAAAACGTGGTGAAAGCACAATGAAGATCATATGGCATATACTTATCAGGACAATAAGCCTTCTGATTATTGGTGTGCTGATGTCAAATTCAAGAAATGTTAATGGTGAATTTACAGGAATAAGTAAAAACATCTGGTCGCTAATAATGTATTCAGGTGTCTTTCTTATATGGAACAATTATAAAAAGACTGAAAAGAATGCCTGGCTGATAATAACCCTTCGTCTGACCGGGGCTGCAATGATCATTCCTATGGTAATTATTTTCCGTTCAGGAGAAAATTCCGGATTCTCATTTAACTCATGGGGCATACTGGGAACAATAGGCTGGGGATATCTGGCTGCTGCACTTGTTTATCTGTGGGCAGAAAATAACTTAGTAAAAGTTGTTCCTGCAATTCTTTTCTTCCTTGCGCTGAATATATTATCAAAACTGCATCTGCTCGATTTTCTCAAGCCTCTCCGACCGGCTCTCGGAATACTTATTAACGGGAATGCACCATTTATTGTCATGTCGGGAATGCTTATAACCCTGATCCTCAAAAAGTTTTCAAATGACAATTTCAGGAAAACATTTTTTACAATTGCATCACTTGGCCTTGTGAGCATTATCCTGGGTTTCTTCCTGCGGCATTGGTTCATTATTTCGAAAATCCAGGCAACTCCGTCCTGGGCACTGATCTGTAACGGGATAAGCATGGTTTTATTTGCCATTCTTTACTGGCTCATCGATGTAAAAAAACGGACCGGATGGGGAAGCTGGTTAAGGCCTGCCGGAGCCAATTCCCTTACAATATACCTTGTCCCGGACATGTTCTATTATATTATCTGGCAGTTCAGCCTTCCTTTTTTATTTTATAAGAATTCTGAGGTGCCCCTGTTTGTTATTGCGGGATCGATAGCCTGGGCTATAGTAATGGGTGTAGGTCTGCCCATTCTGCTTGAAAAAATTAATTTCAGACTGAAACTTTAAGAAGATAAATTATCATTCCATGACCAATCAGAACAGGATCCTTTCAATAGATATAATGCGGGGGCTTACCCTGCTGCTGATGCTTTTTGTTAATGACCTTAACATGAAGGTTGCTCCTCACTGGCTGGGGCACATGGAAGCAAACTTCGACGGGATGGGACTGGCCGACTGGGTGTTTCCCGGTTTCCTTTTTATTGTTGGTATGGCTATCCCTTTTGCCTTCTCAAAAAGATTTTCAAGGGGCGAGAAGATTGAAGATTTAAGCAGGCATATTCTTACACGTTCGGTGAGCCTGATCATCATTGGCGTCCTGATGCTGAATACTGGCCGCGTGAATCCCGAACTGACAGGATTCAGCAAAGATCTGTGGGCATTGTTAATGTATATTGCAGTTTTCCTTTTCTGGAATGATTACCGCGACAGTAAAGAAAGGATCTATACAGTAGCCGGATACAAACTTGTTTCACTGGCTATCTTTATCTTTCTTGTATTCAGGTTCAGGTCGGGAGAACCGGAAAACAGCGGCTCGCTGATTACAGGATGGTGGGGCATACTGGGGCTCATCGGCTGGGGATATCTGGTCGCGGCATTTCACTTATGTAGTCTGCCGCGATTCGATATGGAAAACAGCCATAGCTGCCGGTCTGTTTTTTATTCTGAATATCCTTTCCGGACTGAAATTGCTGAATTTCCTGAATCCTGTACAACCTTTTATCGGCGTTTTAACCGGCGGAAGTGTTCCGTTTATTGTACTGACAGGATTAATTGCCGGACTGATCTTAAAAAAGTATCCTCTTTCGGAACACAAAAAAGTAATTCCCATTTTCGCAGCATTGGGGATAATCTTAATCATTTCCGGTTTTATACTCCGTCACTGGTTCATCATTTCAAAAATAAAAGCTACTCCCAGTTGGGGAATGATTTGTAACGGGATAAGCTTTCTCCTGTTCATAATCATTTACTTCATTGTTGATGTTAAAGGTAAAAAAGCATGGGCAACATTTATAAAACCGGCCGGTGAACACTCTCTTACAACATATCTCGCACCCGACATTCTTTATCACCTGATCTGGATGACAAATATTCCCATACTTATTTACAAGCAGTCTTCTTCACCATGGATAGTTGTCGGAGGTTCAATAATATGGGCTCTGGCAATGGCAGGACTTACCGCACTTCTTGTACGGATAAACATTAAACTTAAGCTTTAGAGCAAATTAGTGCCCGGCGGGTACTATTACTTTTCAGTGCTCATGGAATAAGGAAATGCTCCTTCTTCCGTCCCTCTTTCATAATCGGGTTCGCCTGACATGTTGAAGGTCAGCTTACCTCCTCTCTGGAGCTCATAATGGGTTATATAATTAAGGTCGAATGATCTTCCGTTCAGATTTATGCTGCTGACATAAACATTCCTGCTGCTGTTTCCGGGAGCGTCGATGACAAACCTCTTCCCGTCTTCAAAAGTAAGGGTTACCCTGTCAAATAATGGTGATCCAAAAACATACTGGTCGGTTCCCGGGGTAACCGGATAGAAGCCAAGAGCAGAAAATACATACCATGCCGAGGTCTGGCCGTTATCCTCATCTCCGCAATAGCCGTCTGGTGTATAATTATAAAGCTTATCCATTACTTCCCTTACACGCAGCTGGGTCTTCCAGGGTTCACCTGCATAATTATACAGATAGATCATGTGCTGAATAGGCTGGTTACCATGTGCATAATTTCCCATGTTCATGATCTGCATCTCACGGATCTCATGGATAACTATACCATAATATGAATAGTCGAATACCGGAGGAACCTCAAAAACCGAATCGAGCTTTGCGACAAACTTTTCTCTTCCACCCATAAGGTCAGCCAGTCCGGCAATATCCTGAAAAACGCTCCATGTATAGTGCCAGCTGTTTCCTTCGGTGAAGGCATCTCCCCATTTATAAGGGCTGAAAGGTGACTGGAAAGAGCCGTCTTCATTACGTCCTCTCATTAGTTTTCTTCCCGGATCAAAGACATTTTTGTAGTTCATAGCCCTCTTTGCAAAAAGATCGATCTCTTCCCGGGGTCTGCCCAGCTCCTTTGCAAGCTTCCATATGCAGAAATCAGCATAGGCATATTCAAGTGTCCTCGCCGTATTTTCGCGTATATCAACGTTATATGGGACAAAGCCAAGCTCATTATAATATTCGGCGCCGAGTCTGCCTACAGAAGAGACGGGTCCCACACCCCGGGTGTTCTTCAATATTGCCTCATAGAGGACTTCAATATCATATCCCCTGATACCTTTAAGATATGAGTCGGCGATCAGGGAGGCCGAATTGGATCCTATCATACAGTCGCGGTGACCGGGACTTGCCCATTCCGGGAGCCAGCCACTCTCCTTGTAAGTATTAACCAGTCCTTCCATTATCCTGCTGTTCACTTCGGGATACATCAGAGTTGTGAAGGGGAAGAGAGACCTGAATGTGTCCCAGAATCCATTATCGGTAAACATATATCCAGGAAGCACTTTGCCGTTGTAAGGGCTGTAATGAACAATATCATTTTTTTCATCAATCTCATAAAAGCTCCTGGGGAAGAGGATCATCCTGTAAAGGCATGAATAGAATGTCCTCTGCTGATCCAGGGTTCCCCCTTCAACTTTTATCCTTTTAAGCTGGTCGTTCCATATTCTTTTGCCGTCTCTCATAACTGTCTCAAAATCTTTCCCTTCCGTTTCACGTTTCAGGTTAAGCTCAGCCTGTTCAGGGCTTATAAATGAAGAAGCCACTTTTACATGGACCATTTCACCTTCGGTTGTTTTGAATCCCAGCACAGCTCCGGTGTGATCGCCTTCAGCATCAATTTTGCCAATATTCAACGCATCACCATTCCATGTGTGTGCCGAACTGAATTCCTTATCGAATATGGCAACGAAATAATTATGAAAGTTTTCAGGTACACCACCGGCGTTATTACGGCAGTATCCGATCACCTTTCTTTCTCCCGGAATTATCTTCACCATCGAACCTTTGTTAAAAGCATCGAGGAGGATGAAAGAAGAATCATTTTTGGGAAAGGTAAAGCGGAATATTGCAGCCCTTTCGGTTGGAGTCAGTTCCACCTTTACATCATAATCAGCAAGATAAACACTGTAGAAATATGGTTTGACAACTTCAGCCTTATGAGAGAACCATGATGCCCTGTCTGCTTCCCTGAACTTCAGTTTCCCTGTAACAGGCATCAGTGAGAATGCTGCATAATCGTTTATCCAAGGACTTGGCTGGTGAGTCTGCTTGATACCCATTATCTTGTAATCATCGTAGGTATAGCCCCATCCATTGCCCATCTGGCGTGTCTGCGGTGTCCAGAAATTCATTCCCCAGGGAAGGGCAATTGCAGGATATGTATTCCCATTCGATAGCCTGAATTCGGAGTCGGTCCCCATCAGAGGGCTTACAAGCTCTACGGGATCAAAATTCTTTTCTTTCCTGATTTCGGAACAGCCGGATGAAAAGATCAATATGAATACAGATATTGGCGCCATAATCAATATGATCTTTCTGAAGGGATAAAATTTAGTCATGATAAGAGTTTTTATAATATTTCCAGTTCATTCAGTTTATTAAATACCTTATCGGGCGTCAGCCAGTTCATGCATGCAAAGTCGCCTCTTCTGCAACTCCCTTTACCGTAGATGGTACAAGGGCGGCAGGTCAGATCTTCCACCGGGATCCTTAATGCATTTTCTTCAGGCTGGTTCCATG
The DNA here is from genome assembly GCA_963700275.1 of uncultured Bacteroidales bacterium. Taxonomy (GTDB): domain Bacteria; phylum Bacteroidota; class Bacteroidia; order Bacteroidales; family VadinHA17; genus LD21. Next base: position 18,617 of record CAVOWZ010000015.1, read on the forward strand.
GGCCAAATCCCGCAAGCGGATCGGTAGCTCCCCAGATTGAGATCACTTTTACACCGGTAAGTGCTGCAAGATGCATATTTGCAGAATCCATTGATATCATTAGGTCGAATCTGCTCATCAGTGCCAGCTCCTCATCAAGGGAAAGGTTTCCGGCAACAAGAAATGAGCCGGGGATAGAAGATTGAAGCACTGAAAGCTTTTCATATTCCTCTTTACCTCCGAACAGCCAGAAATGTGCTTCAACCTTTTCTGAAATCATTTCAGCCAGTCTGATGATGTTCTTTTCAGGCCATATTTTAAGGGGATGTTTTGCATAAGGTGCAATACCAATATTCATTGCTCCTGAATCATTAATCAGTCCGGCTATTTTGCCATATGCAGTACATGCAGGTACGATGCTCCTCCAGTTTTCCGGTTTTATCTGCAGGCCTGCCTGCGCAAAAACGTCGAGGTAACGACTGACTGAATGCTTAAGTCTGACTTTCTTCCTCCCATTTATAAGATCTCTTTTTTCAATCCTCCCCTTGTCAATTACTGCCGTATGCCGGCCCGAAAAGCGGAAAAGTAATCTGAGGATCTTCGACCTCAAAACATCATGGAGATCGATAACATAATCTATATCTTCATTTTTGTTAAGTTCGCTGTAAAGCCTCAAAAATCCGGAAAATCCTTTATGTCGCCCACTAAACTCTGCATCAAATATCTGAAGTCCGGGGATAGAATTAAAGAATGGTTTAAAGGCAGATTTTGTAAGCAGGGTGACTTTAATTCCGGGATATTGCATTTTCAGAGAACCGATGACCGGTACCGTAAGGGCAACGTCTCCCATAGCTGATGTCCTGATCACAAGAAGATGCATTTCAATATTTTTCGTAGGATTTTTCTTCAGTCAGCCCGGAGGAGGTGATTATATTAATTTCCTTTTTTATTTCAGCCCGCCTGTCGTTTTTAAAATAGACCGAACGGGCAGTTTCGATAAAATCGTTTCCAAAATCCTTCCGGCGTTCAAGGTCGCGTATATGATCTTCAATGTCCCATAACTCGCAGTTTACTTCATAAAGAGCCTTATACAGCGGATTGTCCTGTCGCATTACAGAAGAAGCTTCCTCCCGGAGATCATTATATTCTTTCTTTATATTTTTCAGCTTTTGCTCATCTTTTATCCGTTCGATTTTTATCTGCAGGATAGAAAGCTTATCTATAATTTCACCATTGGAAACTTCGATTTTCATATCATGGTTTTGTAGTATTCAAATTTAACAATTTTTATTATTTATTCCTTAATTCCTTCCCGGCCATCTGAATCCCTCCCCGGCCCTCCCCTTAATGTATAACGATAAGTGAACTACGGAGTGGTTCAACATAATAATACGTATTATAATATGTATTAAAATACGTATTATAAGACGTATTTTTTGATGAGGTGGTTAATAGGGATCCACATCAACCGATATTTTTAATCCTCCGGCTCCCTTCAGCTTTTCAGTTCTTTCTATTGATTCGCGGATCACATTTTTTGCCCTGGCAAGAGGTTTCTGTTTTTCAATTTTAATAAGGATAGTTTTAATATAGTATAGCTGCACCTGTGAAATGACGGGGAATTCCGGTCCAAGGACACGGTTGCCGAAGAACTTTTTCAGATCATCGCCCAGGTTACCGGCAAAGCTGTTCAGCATTGCCCGGTCCTTATGTTTCAGGTTAATTCTTATTAGCCTGCAGAAGGGAGGATAATTAAAAGCTTCGCGTTCCTCTGCCTGGATTTTATACATTCCATAATAATCGTGGCGTAATACCAGCCGGATAATTTTATTTTGCGGATCTGAGGTCTGGATTATCACCTTTCCCTGTTTCTGCCTCCGTCCTGCCCTGCCGCTTACCTGTTCCATCAGCTGGAAGCTCCTTTCATGTGCCCTGAAATCGGGAAAATTCAGAAGGTTATCGGCATTAAGTATTCCGACAACAGTAAGGTTTTCAAAGTCGAGTCCTTTGGAAATCATCTGGGTACCAATAAGAATATCTGTCCTCCGCTCTTCAAAGGCTCTGATTATACTTTTAAAGGAATTTTTGCTCCGTGTTGTATCCTGGTCCATCCTGCCAACGCGGGCTGCGGGAAAAATAATTTTTATTTCATCCTCAACTTTTTCCGTACCGAATCCTCTGGTGGCCAATCCCGGAGAACCACAGTTTCCGCATTTAGCGGGGACTTCCGTACTGTTACCGCAATAATGGCAAACCATGCTCCGGGCAGCTTTATGATATGTCATATTCACCGCACACTGATGGCAGACAATTATCCATCCGCATTCCGGACACTCTATATACGGTGAGAAGCCTCTCCTGTTCCTGAAAAGGATCACCTGCTCCTCTTTTCCCAATGCTTCATCCATAGCATTCAGCAATTCAGGGGTGAAATGTGAGACCATCAGTTTCTTCCTGTAAGCTTCCCGGGTATTTGCCAGGATAATTACAGGCAGTTTTACCGCCCCGAATCTTTCCTTTAATTCAGCCAGCCCGTATTTGCCGCTGATTGCATTATTATAGCTTTCAATTGACGGGGAAGCCGATCCCATAATTGTTTTTGCCTTATGAAATCCTGCAAGCATAATGGCTGAATCTCTTGCATGATATCGCGGTGCAGGGTCGTGCTGCTTATAGGAACCGTCATGCTCTTCATCAATAATTACAAGTCCCAGATCGCTGAAAGGAAGAAAAACAGATGACCTGACTCCAAGGATCAGCCTGTATCCCCCGGAAGGATTATCTTCAGCAACCCTTTTCCATATCTCAACCTTCTCCTGGTCAGAAAACCTGGAATGATAAACTCCGGTAAGGGGACCGAAATGCTTCTGCAATCTCAGAATTATCTGGGTTGTAAGTGCAATTTCCGGAAGCAGATAGAGCACCTGTTTCCCTGATTTAAGCTGCTCCTCAATTAAGTGGATATATACCTCTGTCTTACCGCTGGATGTTATTCCATGAAGCAAAACGATATCCTTTTCACTGAAGCTTTTATGAATAGCCTCAAGTACCGCCGACTGGCTGCTGCTCAGCTTGTTAATCGGTTCTGTCCTTATATCCATAACTTCCAGGCGTCCGACTTCAACAGAGATACCTTCCAGAATTCCCTTTTTGATAAGCCCTTCGAGGTTTGCCGTTGATGATCCTGCATCCCTTACCAACACAGATTTCCTTACCGGTCTGCAATCAGATCCCGTTCCGAAAGCTGAAAGATGAAGGTAGGATATGAGTAAAGATGACTGTTTAGGAGCTTTTTTAAGCTTATCAAGGATAGTGTTCAGTTCTTCATCCGTAAATTTTTTTGCCAGCCTGATAAAAGACTCTTCCCGGGGTTTGTATTTTTCAGTTACCGGAGCAGATGTATTGCCTTCGGGAAAGAGTATCCCCGGGACTGCAGCTTTCATCACTTCACCCTCCGAACACATGTAATACTCTGATATCCAGCTCAATAACTTAAGCTGCTTATCATTCACCACAGGAACGGGATCAGGAATATCAACAACCGGACGAATTTTGCTCAGCTCCGGAGGATCATTATGGATCTTTGCAATGATACCCGAATAGAGGTTTCTGTTACCAAGCTGAACGGTGACTCTGACACCCGGACGTGCAACCGGCAGCAGATTACAAGGGATGCTGTATGTAAGCCTCCCTTTTATTGCCAGAGGAAGTATAATATCGGCGTAGCTTTGCTCCATGAGGGAAAAGTTGCTTACAAAGTAATAAGAAAAACGGAGAGATCTGCCTATGGGATCAAACAGACTTCAGGAAAGAAGACATCACCGTGATAAGGTTGTCTTTAAGAATGGGTTTGATAAGACAGGCATCACAACCAGCCTGAAGGATCCCGGCTTTATCATCTTCGAAAATATAGGCTGTCTGGGCGATGACCGGGATTTTGCTGTTTATCTTCCTTATCTCCTTTGTCACTTCAAGGCCATTTATTTCAGGCATCTGCAAATCGAGGAGAATGAGGTCAAGATCAGGTGTTTTTGAGATAATTCCGATAGCTTCAGCCCCTGAACTGGCAGATATAACATTTATCCCTGTATCGAGGAGTATCCGTTTAAGATAGGTGAGGACATCAACATTATCGTCAACAAGAAGGCATTTAAATGCACTCCAGTCTAAATTTTTCCCCGGCTGATCCTTCTGATGATCTTCTGTTTTTAATCTGGCAAGATCTGTTTGCCGGTAAGGAATTGAAAATGTGAAAACAGATCCGATACCTTTCTCAGACTGAACAAGAATTTTGCCTCCCATCTTACCGATCACCTCTTTTACCAGTGTAAGTCCGATGCCAAGACCTTCAAAAGGACGATGATGACCATCTATCTCCTGCTGAAATTCCTCAAATATCCGTCCAAGGTTCTCTTTATTTATCCCTATGCCTGTATCTCTGATCTTAAAGACCAAATCTCCGTTCTGAAGGTAATATGATAACTCCACCGAACCGTCGAGAGTAAATTTTATTGCATTGTCCATCAGGTGGTTCAGGACTCTTTTTAGCCATACCCTGTCAGACAGGATCCTGTCGCTGTTATTATCGAGAGGTGTGATAACGCTTACAGTAATCGTCTTTTCATTTCTCCTTATAACCTGCCTGGCCTCATCGAGAACTTCCTTAACAACCTGGTTAACTGCAACTTCCTCACTATTTATTTCAATCTGTGAGCTTTCAAGCCTTGAAAGGTCGATTATATCGCCTATTATCTGCAGAAGCTTCTCGCTGTTATAGGTAATATGCTCGAAATACTCTTCCCTGACTTCCCTGGTTATATCGTCTGCCAGAAGAAGATTGGAGAACCCCACAACGCTGTTCAAGGGTGTTCGTACTTCGTGTGAAATGTTTGCCAGAAATGTTGATTTAAGCTTATTGCTTGTTTCAGCCACCATGTTAGCCTTTATAAGCTCTTCATGTTCCTTTTTCAGTTTTGTAATATCCCTTGAAATGGTAAGGGACCCGAGAATCACTCCGGATTCATCCTTTACAATAACCGATCTGGTTGAAAGGAAAACATAATGGCCATCACTGTGCAATAATCTCAGTTCGCTTTCGAAGGATCCTTTTTCATTTAAGTCAACCTGCTTTTTGGAATTGTAATCTCTGTCGCCGGGATGCATTAATTCTGAGGCTGTTTCGATGTTATAAGTATCCCTGGTAAGTCCTATCAACGAATAGAAGGCAGAATTTGAAAATTTAAGATTACCGTCTTTATCATAGAAAGATATGGCGTCATCAGCTGCCTCAATCAGTATCCTGAAGTAGTTGGCAGCTTTTATCTGCTCTTTTTCAAAGAGTTCAGATTGCTTTTTAAGCGCGGAGAGTTTTTCATGAAGTTCCTGGGTTTGAGCCTCAGCCTGCAAACATTTCCCTTCAAGATCACTCCTGGTTTTCTTGAGTCTTAACAGAAGGTAAACTACTATAGCACAAACAAATATCAGCAATCCGGCAACTGCGGTAAGCGTGCTGTTCCGGCTAACAATGCCAATAATTATTTCCGCAAAACAGGTCATTCAATATAAACTTTCACGTATCAGACTGACAGGCAAATATAAGCAATCATAGGATTGATTATCCAAATATTTATTACAAAAAAATATTAAATTGCAAACATTTAATAAGTTAACTTATTAACAACTGATATGGAAACCGGCAAATCATTTTCGGGGGGCAGAAGATACACTAATGGGGAGATCACCGTTTTCTGGAAGCCCGATGCATGTATCCATGCGACATACTGTTACCGGGAGCTGATTGAAGTATTTGATCCCGGACGCAGGCCATGGGTTGATATGAAGGGCGCCACAACTGACAAAATAATTCAAACGGTAAATTTGTGTCCGACTGAAGCGCTTACCTGGAAATGGAATGATGAAGAGAAAAATAATAATACTGGTCCCGAACAAACCAATCATATAAAATTCCGGAGGCCCGAGCTGATGGGAACCGCAGCAGAAGAGATACCTGAGCAGCCTGTTACTGTTAAAATCATGAAAGACGGACCGATAGTTATCAAAGGCAGTTTTGAACTGATAAATGCGGGAAACAGGAAAGAGATATCCGAGAGTATAATTTCAATATGCAGGTGTGGAAAGAGTAATCAGATGCCATTTTGCGACGGGCATCACAGGAAAATAGGGTTTCAGGGTTAATACACAGCAAATGGAAAAGACAGTTAAGAATGAACCTAAGGTTACCATTGAGGTAACAGAAGGAGGGCCATTGAGAGTTGCCGGAAATTTTATTCTGAAGGATCTGCAGAGAGATAATGAATCTGCTCCCGGAGAGGTCTGGCTCTGCAGGTGCGGCAAGTCATCCGATAAGCCTTTCTGTGACGGATCGCACAGGAAATGAAATTATTCTCCCTTCAGAACTGAGCTGACCCTTTCGGCTGCTTCGCTGAATGACACTGCCGAATAAACTGCCAGTCCTGATTCGTCAATAATTTTCCTCCCCTCTTCTGCATTCGTTCCCTGAAGTCTGATTATCACCGGTACTCTGATTTCTCCTACTGATTTATAAGCGTCAACGACTCCGTTGGCAACTCTTTCGCAACGTACTATTCCCCCGAAAATATTTATAAGTATTGCTTTAACAGCAGGATCTTTAAGTATTATCCGGAATCCTGCTTCAACAGTTTCAGCGCTTGCACCACCACCTACATCGAGAAAATTAGCCGGCGAGCCTCCCGACAATTTGATAATATCCATTGTTGCCATTGCCAGACCGGCTCCATTCACCATACAACCTACATTGCCGTCAAGCTTTATGAAGTTAAGGTTATATTTTCCGGCCTCGGTCTCTACAGGATCCTCCTCGTTCAGGTCGCGCATCTCAGGCAGGCCCGGATGTCTGAACAGAGCATTGTCATCGAGCGTAACTTTACAGTCTACTGCCAGTATCCTGTCGTCGCTCGTTTTCAGTACCGGATTGATCTCAAGAAGCTGGGCATCGCATCCGGTATAAGTTTCATAAATTCCTGCCAGAAATTTCAGCATATTTTTATATGCGGTTCCCGTAAGTCCCAGGTTAAAGGCAATATTCCGGCACTGAAATGACTGCAGGCCAACACCCGGATGGATCTCCTCTGTAAATATTCTTTCGGGACTTTTTTCCGCCACCTCTTCTATTGACATTCCTCCATCGGGGGAATACATCAGAATATGGCGGCTTTTATTCCTGTCGAGCAGAATGCTGATATAAAACTCCCTGATTTCTGATTCTCCCTTAAAATAAACATCCTGTGCAACCAGGACTTTTCTTACAATTTTTCCTGTCGGACCTGTCTGAGGAGTTATAAGAACTTTACCCAGTAATTCCGAAGTGATTTTGCCTGCTTCCTCAACCGATTTTGCAAGTTTCACACCGCCTCCTTTTCCCCTGCCACCGGCATGGATCTGGGCTTTTATCACAAAGTATTCCGAACCGAATTTTTCGTGGAGCTGGTTTGCAACCAGTAACGCCTGTTCAGGGGTCTCTGCAACAAAACCTTCCTGAATATCTACATTATATGCACGGAGCAGCGATTTTCCCTGATACTCATGAATATTCATAACGATATAGTCAGATTATAGTAATAACCTTTAATTCACGGAATTCCTCTTACACAAAATACAACAATAAAAGCATATTTTCCCTATTTTCGTGAAAAAAAGATGCGTAAGCTGCTCAACAGGGAACTGGGGAGGAAGAGTGTGGAACAGTTCAGGAATTCTGAAAAATCACCTTTTGTAATTGTCCTTGACAATGTAAGGAGTATGAGCAATGTCGGATCGGTATTCCGGAGTGCCGATGCTTTTCTTGCTGAAAGCATATATCTGTGTGGTATTACCGGTGTTCCTCCTCATCCTGAGATCCGGAAAACTGCTCTGGGAGCAACAGAATCTGTAACATGGAAATATTTTAAAAAGACAATTGAGGCAATTACGGAATTAAAATCTGAAGGTTACAGGATCATTGGTATTGAACAGGCTGATGAAGCAATAAGCCTGAATGATTTTCTTCCTGAAGAAAACATAAAATATGCCCTGGTTTTTGGCCATGAAGTAAATGGTGTTGACCAGGAAGTTATCAATATATGTGATCATGTGATTGAGATCCCGCAGTTAGGGACGAAGCATTCGTTAAACATAGCGGTTAGTGCGGGGATAGTTTTATGGGAATTTACCAAATAAAACCGTAGGAGCATTGCATGCAATGCCCCTGCAACAGAATAAAAAAAGGGGCGTCGATTGCATTGCCCCCATGGATTGATATGAAAAAAAGGGGCGTTGCATGCAACGCCCCCAGGGTAATATTGTTGTTATAATTACTGAACCACTGCTTTGAATGCATCGTCAGCAAAGAATTTTGCAAATTCCATATCGGATTTTGCAGCTGCTTTCCATGCAGGATCAATTGCGACGGCTTCCTTTAATCCGTTGATCACGGCATTCTTGTCATCTGTACGGGCTCCGATAACAGCTTTAAGATAGGGAGCTCTTCCCTGGCAGGATTCCTTCATGCTGTCGAGAGTTGCTTTTGCCCTGGTAACATCGCCTTTAAGAAGCTGTGCCAGTGCAAGGTTGAAGCAAGGCTCTGTTCCGAAAAGGTTTACTGCTTTATCATATTCGCCTTTTGTAATTGCAATTACACCAAGTCCCCATTTTGATTCGGGTGTCTGGGCAGTCATTGAATTAAACAGTTCTTCAGCTTTTACGAGGTCACCTTTAACAAGAGAAGCGAAACCAAGGTTGTTCTTCACCATATCATTGTTATTGATAGCTTTTGCTGCTTCGAAAGCTTTAACGGCATCGTCAGTTCTTCCAAGAGCCATAAGGGTATAACCAACATTATTATGAGCCCTGATACATTTCGGATATGCTTCTGCAGCTGCCTGGTAGAATTTAAGCTGGTCATTGGCGTCCTTTGTAAGTGAGGCTGCATACAGCATTTCTTCAAGACCAAGTACTTTTGGATCTGATTTAGCCTGAGCAAGTATCTGTTCGTCGCTGCGTCCTATCTTATCAACATTAATGATCATTTTTGACCTTCTCAGTTTGGGGAGGATCTCATCTTTCAGTGATTCATAAGCTGAAGCCATGTTTTTGATTTCCTTTTCGCGGACAGCAGGATCAGCGTACATCGAAAGAACCCTGAGTATAAGATCTTTGTCCTGAATTGATGATTTTTCAACTTCTTCTTTAAAACCTTCCCAGTCTTCCGGAGTGGTTAAATTATCGAAGAAGTCGCCAGCTTGTGCGGCTTCAATTTTTGTGAATTCCTTCTTGATGAATTTATCGGCTGCAGTTCCTCTGTTTCCTGACAATTTTTCATTCAAAGTAAGGGGGCCATCGGGTGATGCGTATGAGCTGACCACTGCAGTTTTGAACTGGCGGCCCGGATCAGTATTAACAGACTTGATGTATTCTTTCAGAGCTGTAATGTCTTCAGCTTTAAGTTCTGCACTGCGGATATCTGCCCTGTTAATTAAATAATTAATATCGGCTACCTTGGTTTCAGGAATAATCCTCTGGAAATTATCTTTCATCATCACAGCTCTTCCATGTTTCTGAACCAGATTTGAAGTTGCGATAACACCATCTGCCAGTTTTACCGGTTCAAAATCAAGATTTTTTGAACCTCTCACCGCATTTACTCTCAGCATAAGCTCCGATACTTTCATTGCGTCTTTATAAGGAATGACAGCATTATAGGTGAAATTACCGCCTGTAGCAGTAATAACCTGGTTATTGGCCATAACTTTCTCACCCTGAAGTACCTGAACTTTATCAAAAGCTGTTTCCCCACCTGCATAAGTCAGAACAGGGGTGGCTGTAACTGTTGTCTTTTTGTCGAAATACTTTTCTGGAAATTCACCTTTGATAGTAACATTAACCAGGCCTCCATGGGCTTCAAGAACTTTCGGAGTAACTTCATACTTGATTGTTTCCTGGTTTTTCTTCATCTTATTAAGACCACTACAGCCGGTCATTACGGCTGCGGCCAAGATGAGAATAAAATAGCTGCTGATTTTTTTCATAATTAGACTAATTATTTATTTATTAATGATGTTTGAACAATAAGTGAACAAGATACAAAATTTATCTGCAAATCTAAAAAAAAAAATTACTACAAGTGATGTTTAACAATATTTTTAAAATTTGGAATTACATTGGCAATTAATCATCGGTTAATTAAATATTTTCATCATTACTGCTATTCATCATAATAATAAAGATCAGGCAATTAATTCAGGTGAACTTTATTGAGAACATCTGTTGACAGGTCAGGTAAAGGCCTTTTTGTATTCGTTTCCCAATATGTATTAATAGGCAAAGGTGAAAATTTTTAAATAAATATATGTTACATAATTTTGAAAATAAGTTACACCATTCACACATTTGATTTCCGCCATGATCGAAAATTCCTGGTGCCATGCATCAAACCCGGCAGACAGGTTAAATAATTACAAAATCACCTTATTCAATCCAACAGGGTAATCGTTAGAAAAAATGGTTCCGATTATTTTCGAATAATGGCTTTCACTTGAGACAAAATCTATCTCATTTATATCAATAATAAGATACCTGGTCCCGGAATTCTGTCTGAAAAAAGCAAAATAACTTTCCTGTATTTTCTGAAGGTATTCTATAGTTATTGATTTCTCATACCGGCGGCCTCTTTTTTCAATATTCCTCAATAACCTGTCAGGATTAAGATGAAGGTAAACATAGATATCGGGCCGTGGCAGGGAACTGTAAATTATATAGAAAATCTGCCTGTAAAGGTTATATTCATCACCTTTAAGAGTTGAAGCGGCAAAGATCAGTGATTTTGCGAAATAATAATCTGCAACCGTAAATGAACTGAAAAGGTCCTGTGGTTCAAGTTCCTCTCTGAGCTGCCTGTACCGGCTGGCAAGGAATGAAAGTTCGAGCGGAAAGGAATACTTATCGGGATCGTCATAAAACTTTGGAAGAAAAGGATTATCGGCAAAATGTTCGAGAATGAGGCGTGCATTAAATTCCTCTGCAATCCTGGAGGCAAGAGTTGTTTTACCTGCCCCGATATTACCTTCAATTACTATGTAGTTGTATTTGATTTTCATTCCCTTTATTACTATAGGGTCAACAAATCAAAAATATAAATTGCCAGGCAAATAAACAAAAATAGTAAGGGCGTTGCATGCAACGCCCCTTGAATATTACAAATTATATTAAAGTTCAGTTTATTTCCGTTCATCTTCCTGGTTCCGATGCTCATCATGCTCAGATCTCGGGGGCCGTGGCAGAAGAACCTTTCTTGAGAGCTTGAGTTTTCCGCTCTTCTGATCGACCTCGATCAGCTTGACTTCAATCTCATCACCTTCCTTCAAAACATCCTCAACTTTCTGTACTTTTTTCCAGTCTATTTCTGAAATATGAAGCAATCCGTCCTTATTAGGGAGTATTTCTACGAAAGCGCCAAACTGGACAATCGTTTTTACTTTCCCTTTATATACCTGTCCTACCTCAGGAACAGCAACTATTTTCTTTATCCAGTCGACAGCAGCTGTAATAACTTCCTTATTTTCTCCGAAAACATTTACATCTCCTCTGCCATCGATCTCCTCAACTATAATAGTAGCTCCGGTAACTCTCTGTATCTCCTGGATCACCTTTCCACCGGGGCCGATAAGTGCACCGATCATCTCCTTGGGTATGGAAAGCATTTCTATTCTCGGGGCATGAGGTTTAAGTTCCGGACGGGGCTCTGAAATTGTTTTGTTCATGATCCCCAGGATATGCATTCTCCCGGCTTTTGCCTGTTCAAGGGCTTTGGCCATGATCTCAAAGGAGAGACCTTCGACCTTGATATCCATCTGTGTTGCAGTGATACCGTCTACTGTCCCCGTAACTTTAAAATCCATATCGCCCAGGTGGTCTTCATCACCCAGAATATCTGACAAAATTGCGTATTTATTTGTTTTTGTGTCTGTTATGAGGCCCATTGCAATACCGGAAACAGGTTTCCGGAGTTTAATACCGGCATCCATCAGGGCAAGTGATCCTGCACAGACTGTAGCCATTGAAGAAGATCCGTTTGACTCAAGAATGTCTGAGACAACTCTTATGGCATATGGATTTTCATCGTCCGTTGGCATCATGTTTTTAAGGGCCCTGTGGGCAAGGTTACCGTGACCTATTTCCCTGCGGCTTACACCGCGAGCAGGTTTAGCTTCTCCTGTTGAAAAAGGAGGGAAATTATAGTGAAGTGTAAATTTCTCGCTGCCCTGGTTTAATACTTCATCAATTATTTTCTCATCAAGCTTGGTACCGAGTGTTACCGTAGTCAGTGACTGGGTCTCGCCTCTGGTGAACAACGACGAGCCGTGTGTTGCCGGAAGGGGATCAATTTCACATAATATCGGACGTATTTCATCAGGCTTTCTGCCGTCGAGGCGGATCTGCTCATCGAGAACAAGCCTTCTGGCAGCTTCCTTAAGAACATCGTGATAGTATTTCTTTACGAGAGATTCATTTACTTCAACCTCTTCAGTGTATTGTGCAAGGAATTCCGTAATTATTGTATCGAAAGCTTCAGTTCTGGCCTGTTTGTTTGTGGTTGATGCTTTTGCAGCCTGGTAGCATTTATCGTATGTTTCATTCCAGACCTTTTTCTTAAGGTCCTCATCGTTGTCTTCAGGAGCATACACGCGTTTAACGGTTTTCCCAACCTCTCCGGCAAACTCCATCTGGGCTTTGCAATGGATCTTAATGGCATCATGTGCAATTTTAATAGCTTCGAGCATTTCAGATTCCTGTACCTCTTTCATCTCTCCTTCAACCATCAGTATGTTATCATAGGTTGCGCCTACCAACAGGTCCAGATCAGCTTCTTCCATCTGTGTGGCTGTGGGATTCACGATATACTTATTATTTATCCTGGCAACTCTCACCTCTGAGATCGGACCATTAAAAGGTATATCTGAAACAGCAAGTGCTGCTGATGCTGCAAGGCCTGCCAGTGCGTCGGGAATAATATCGGTATCGGCTGAAATCAGATTTATTGTCACAAAAGTCTCAGCATGATAATCATCAGGGAAGAGAGGACGTAATGCCCTGTCTACCATTCTTGAAATAAGCACTTCATTATCTGATGGTCTGGCTTCCCTTTTGAGGAATCCGCCGGGAAAACGACCAGATGAAGCATATTTTTCTTTATATTCAACAGAAAGAGGCATGAAATCAGCATCTTCCTTAGGTTCATTTGCTGCAACAACAGTTGCGAGCAGCATCGTTTTTCCCATTTTAAGCAGGACAGCACCGTCAGCCTGTCTGGCGAGCTTTCCTGTCTGTAATACTATTTGTCTCCCGTCACCGAGATCAATAGTTTTCTCTTTGATATTAAACATTATTGTATAAAATTTTGTGATTGATGAAATTACAGGTATAAAAATAATATGAAAAAAGGCAATTCAGAATTGCCTTTTTCCCTATTTGCGTAATTTCAATGCTTTTACGATTTCGCGGTATCGTGCGATATCTTTTACTCTCAGGTAGTCAAGAAGTCTCCTTCTTTTACCTACAAGCTTAATAAGTGATTGCTGTGTACTAAAATCTTTCTTATTCTTTTTCAGGTGCTCAGTAAGGTGATTGATCCTGTACGAGAAGAGCGCTATCTGTCCCTCAGCTGTACCGGTATCAATTTCAGACGTTCCGAATGACTTGAACAACTCCTGCTTTTTTTCTGATGTTAAATACATGTCTTTTATTAAAATATTGTTTGTCCACAAATAAATCAAGTCGCCAATTTTGGAACGCAAAAATAAGGCTTTTTTATGTAAATTGTCAAACAATTGAAATTATTTTTAAAAAATTATTCTGAAATCTTCGCAATTTGGAAACTTATTGTATCAGACAAATCCGTTTCTTCATTATAAAGACGCAAAATGAGTACAAATAGTTGCGTGAAAACCAGGATTTTTTTCCATTTATGAAAAGAATTCCAGAAGTTGGCTTAATAACCGCAATTTTTGAGTAGTCTCAAAGCCACTAAGTTTTTGATTAACCCACCCCCAGCCTCCCGTTGCGCGGGACAGGCTCTCCCAAGAGGGGAGCCTTGACCCGCACCTCACCACTCACCGCTCACTACTCACCGCTTGTCCCTCCGTCCCTCCGTACCTTCGTCTCTCAGTCCCTCCGTCTCTTCGTCCCTTCGTCTCTCAGTCCCTCCGTCTCTTCGTCCATCCATCACTTCGTCTCCTTATCCCCCCCTCATCTCATCTCCCCCTCTCTCCTCATCTCCCCCTTTCTCCTCATCTCCCCCTCTCTCCTCATCTCCCCCTCTCTCCCTCCATCACTTCCTCTTTCCCCATTGTACGATTTTTCCTTTTTTACTATCTTTGCGGGCAATTTCTGAAATTATGTCGAACAATCTGATTCTTGAGAAGCTCGAAGGAGTGAAACAGCGCTTTGTAGAGGTAGGCGACCAGTTGAACCGGCCGGAGGTGCTCTCGGATATGGAGCGATATATTGCTCTGAACAAAGAATACAAAGAACTTCAGCCCATAATAGAATCGTACGAAAAATATAAGCTTGCTCTGTCAAATATTGCCAGTACAAAAGAGCTGCTGGCAACAGAGAAGGATGAAGAGATGCGTGAAATGGCCAAAAGCGAGCTGGATAGGCTGAATGAGCAGATCCCGGAGATGGAGGAAGAGATAAAGCTGCTTCTTATACCCGGCGATCCCGAGGATGAGAAGAATGCCGTTATTGAGATCCGTGCAGGTACTGGTGGTGATGAAGCAAGTATTTTTGCCGGCGACCTGTTCAGGATGTATACCAAATTCTTTGAACTGAAAGGCTGGAAAACAGAGATTAACCACTATTCGGAAGGAACTTCCGGAGGCTATAAGGAAATCGTTCTCGCCGTTTCAGGCAATGGAGTCTATGGTATAATGAAGTATGAATCAGGAGTTCACAGGGTTCAGCGTGTGCCCCAGACCGAAACACAGGGAAGGATCCATACATCAGCTGCAACGGTGGTGGTGCTGCCTGAAGCAAGTGAATTTGATGTTGTGATAAAAAATGAAGATATAAGGAAAGATACTTACTGCTCATCCGGTCCCGGAGGACAATCAGTAAACACAACATATTCCGCAATCAGACTTACCCACATTCCTTCCGGGATCGTTGTGACCTGTCAGGATGAAAAATCGCAGCTTAAAAACTATGACAAGGCTTTGAAAGAATTAAGGACACGGCTCTATAACCTTGAATATCAGAAATATCTTGATGATATTTCACGTCGCAGGAAAACAATGGTATCAACCGGCGACAGGTCAGCCAAGATACGTACATACAACTACCCCCAGGGCAGAATGACAGATCACAGGATCAATCTTACAATATATAATCTTCCCGGCATCCTGGATGGCAATATTGAGAATATAATTGAAGAACTCCAGATGGCCGAGAATGCTGAACGTCTTAAGGAAAGTAATATTTAATCTGCTTACTGATGAATCATTTACAGCTCTTTAACAACATAGTGAAGAAAAAATCCTTCCTGTGTGTGGGACTGGATACTGAAATTGAAAAATTACCACCCTCCCTGCTGAACCACGACAATCCGGTTCTTGAATTTAACAGGCGGATCATTGACGCCACTCACAGCTTTGCCGTTGCCTTCAAACCAAATGTGGCATTCTATGAGTATTCGGGAGCACAGGGATGGATCACACTTCAGGAGACCGTAAAATATATCAGGAAAAATTACCCGGATATTTTTATAATAGCTGATGCAAAAAGGGGAGATATAGGCAACACCTCAAAAATGTATGCAAAGGCATTTTTTGAAAATATGGATTGTGATGCAGTAACTGTAGCACCTTATATGGGTGAAGATTCCATCAAACCCTTCCTCTCATACAGTCAGAAATGGGTAATCCTCCTCGCGCTTACATCAAACAAGGGAGCTGATGATTTTCAGTATCACAATGAAGACGGGATCAGGTTATTTGAAAGAGTATTGACATTATCACAACAATGGGGCAATACCGATAACCTGATGTATGTTATCGGAGCCACACGGGCTGAAATGCTTAAAGATATCCGTAAAATTGTCCCACAACATTTTCTTCTGGTTCCCGGTATCGGAGCACAGGGCGGAAGCCTGGCAGAAGTTGCAGGATACGGAATGACAAACAAATGCGGACTGCTTGTTAATTCATCAAGAGGAATCATATTCGCCGATAATTCTGAAATTTTCGATAAGGTTGCCGGGGAAAAGGCACGGGAGATCCAGCTGGAAATGGCTCAGTATTTAAAGGAACATAAAATTATCTGAGCTTACCCCGGAATTATTCCGGTTTCCCCTCTTGCTTCATAAGACCTTTTTGCATAATTTTATTCTTTCGCTGCAAATTTTAAACCCGTGCTGCCATGAAAGAAGAATTCCTTCATTATCTGTGGAAATATTCTCTTTATGATCCTGAGTCGCTTCTGGATAATGAGAATAAAAAAATCAGGGTAATCCATCCAGGAGAATATAACAGGGACTCCGGACCCGATTTCTTCAATGCAAGGATCTGTATCGGAGATACCAGCTGGGCAGGAAATGTTGAAATACATACAAGTTCATCTCATTTTGACAATCATGGACATAACCACGATCCTGCCTTTGACAATGTAATACTCCATGTAGTTGCAATTAATGATAAGCAGGTTTTCAATTCAAAAGGAGTTGAAGTACTGACAACAACCTTATCATTCAATCCCGATCTTTACGACAAATACCTTGAGCTGATAAATAATCCCTGTATAATTGCCTGCCAGGACCAGATAAGGGAGATCGATCCTCTCTTTATCCGTCACTGGCTTGGTTCGATCCTTATTGAAAGGCTTCAGGATAAAATGGATCAGATCATGAGGATCTTTACGGACACCGGACATGACTGGGAAGAGACTTTTTACAGGTTACTGGTGCGTTATTTCGGGTTCAGGGTAAATACTGAACCTTTCGAAATGCTTGCTGCATCCCTTCCGTTCAGGATTATCAGAAAACATGCTGACAACCGCTTTCAGATCGAGGCGCTTCTGTTTGGTACAGCCGGTCTGCTTGATGAAGGACTATTCAGGGATGCAATCAATGATGATTATTATGTTTCTCTCATTCGCGAATATAAGATCCTCTCTGCAAAATATTCGCTTCAGCCACTGCACGGGTTTATCTGGAAATTTGCCAGGCTCAGACCAGCCAATTTCCCCACTGTAAGGATCTCACAGCTTGCGACAATGCTCGCCGGTACCGGCGGATTATTCTCCAGGGCACTTGAGTGCAGTAATATAAAGCAGCTGGAGGGAGTTTTTGAGGTCGGGGCGTCGGATTACTGGAATGATCATTTCATTTTCGGCAAAAAGAGCCGTTTTTCTCCAAAGCATACCGGATCTCAGGCATCGGATCTCCTTCTGATAAATGCCGTTATCCCTGCAATATTTGTCTATGGAAAAACAAGGGACCAGAAAGAGGTCAGCGAAAAGGCTCTGTCATTTCTTGATGAGATCCCGTCAGAGGAGAATTCAATTATTGATGAATGGAAACTAATTGGAATCGAGGCTGAATCGGCATTCTATTCCCAGGCACTCATACAGCTCAGAAATGAATACTGCAAAAAGAGACGCTGTCTCGATTGCCGGATTGGTGCCAGACTGATCAGTCTCGGACGGTGTTTCAGAAAACATGAAGAGCTGATGCTGGAACCTTAAGTTACTTGGGATCAGAGGCGATGAATGACTGAGGGACGAAAGGACGAAGGGACGAAGAGACAGTAGCGAACTGAGACTCCCCCCTTGGGAGCATAGCTATCAACTTAAGGAGTTTTACGGATTAAAGTTTCCCCTCCTTTTTTTAAGGAGGGGTGGCCAGACCACAAAATCATCTAATGTGCAGAAATATAGATGTTCTGGCCGGGGTGGTTTATTGAATTTTTAGTAACTCCGTGTAATTGACTTAGATCACAGATACTCAAACTTCCCGGATTCAGAAAAAATCGTCAGTTTCTTTATATCGGAAGCTTCGCACCGGCCAATGATTTTCGCCTCAAGATTAAAGCCTGAGGCTATCCGGATTATTTCGTCAGCATTTTTCTGATCTGTATATATCTCGAATCTGTGACCCATATTAAAGACCTGGTACATCTCTTTCCAGCTGGTCCCGGATTGTTCATGTATTAGCCTGAACAGCGGCGGGAGCGGGAAAAGGCTGTCTTTTATTACATGAAGATTATCAATAAAATGGAGTATTTTTGTCTGTCCTCCCCCCGAACAATGAACCATCCCGTGGATCCCGGAGCGCAACGATTCCAGGATCTTTTTTATAACAGGGGCATATGTCCGCGTTGGTGAAAGGACAAGTTTACCTGCATTTATACCGGTTCCTTCAACAGGATCGGTCAGTTTCAGATTTCCGGTGTAAACCAGATCGCGGGGTATTGATGAGTCAAAGCTCTCGGGATATTTTTCAGCCAGGTATGATCCGAAAACATCGTGGCGTGCTGATGTAAGTCCGTTGCTGCCCATACCGCCGTTGAATTCCTTTTCATAGGTTATCTGACCAAAAGATGCCAGTCCGATTATAACATCACCTTCTTTTATATTTTGATTTGTGATCACTTCCGAACGCTTCATCCGTGTGACAACTGTCGAATCAACAACTATTGTCCTTACCAGATCGCCAAGGTCTGCCGTCTCACCGCCTGTTGACCAGATACCTATGCCAAGGTCTCTTAACTCCGCGAGAAATTCTTCCGTTCCGTTGATTATCGCTGATATCACTTCTCCGGGAATCAGGTTCTTATTCCGTCCAATAGTTGATGATATAAGAATATTGTCACATGCACCGACACACAGAAGATCATCAAGGTTCATTACAATCGCATCCTGTGCGATACCCTTCCATACCGACATATCACCGGTCTCCTTCCAATATACATATGCAAGTGAAGATTTCGTTCCTGCCCCGTCGGCATGCATTATATTGCAGTAATCAGGGTCGCCGCTTATCAGATCCGGGACTATCTTGCAGAACGATTTCGGAAAGAAGCCCTTATCGATCTTACTTATGGCAGCATGGACATCTTCTTTCTGTGAAGAGACACCGCGCAGATCATATTTCGATTTTTCCTGCATCGCATAAATTTGTGGGCTAAAGATAAGAAAAAGAAAAAATCCGGAAGCGGAAAACCACCTCCGGATACTCTGAATCCCTAACCTGGTATAATAAAGAAAATTCAGAAGTCAGAAAAGAGTTATTAATAAGGCTAGTTTGTAATCTTAAATTTTACCAGTCTCAATGGCATTCCAGTAATATTCTTAAGCCGAGCGACAGCATAAACATATCCTTTTAAGATTACGAATTTACTGTCTGAAAAGCTCAGATCATACTCATCACAAACAAAGCTTGTACGGGCGATTTTTTCCCCATTACTATCATAAGCTATCACATTGAAGAAGTTGGATTCATTTTCACCTGTATTTGTATATTCAAATACAAGCAGATTACCTTCATCATCAGTAATAATATTTGAAAAAAACGGGAAGTATGGATAGTAATTTTTAATATCCCTGTAAATATCAATGTTATCCAGCCATTTCTGGTTATTCCTTATAGCTTTTTCAGCACCCACAGGTGACCAGTCCGGATTATTCCTGCGCATCTGATTGTCAGGTGATATTAATTCCCGGTAAGCTTCCATAGATCTGATGATTCTGTTTTTCATCATCTTATAATTTTGCTCTACATCATCTTCCGTTATCTTTACGGGATCAACATCCATCTTTGCTTTTAACAATTCTTTGCCGGCCGGATTGAATAAGGTAAATTCACCTGTGTTCCGGTTGGCTTTAATAAACTGACCATCTGGCAAGAGTGTAACATTTCCATAGTTTGAAGACAAATAATCTCCCTGAATGCGAAGATTGAGATTTTCCTTTTTTTCTTTAATGAGAGAATCGACGTTAGCACTATTCATTGGTATGCCTCTGTCGGTAAAATATTCGTGAATAATGGTTGTTTCACCTGTGTATATATTAAGTTTTTCAATCATTCTTCTCCACTTTGTTTTCCATAAAACATCACCCTCCATCAAAACTATCCCATGCCCAGTTGGTTGGAAACCACCTGTCATGTAATCCAGTTTAATATATTTATAAAAATTTCCATCAAGATCAAAAAATTTCAACCTCCCCTGAACATCCGAAGTGAATACATATTTATTGTCAACAACAGGCTGTATATTTGGCATATAAGGAAACTGATCAGGTTTTCCTCCTTTACTTCCAAATTTCTTTACAAAATTCCCATCCGGCCCGAATTTCCATATCTCATACCGGTTTTTATGACTCATAAAGACCGATCCGTCAGAAGCTACAACAATTTTCTTATTACTCTCGGTGCTAACATTCTTTGTAATTGTATCATAATAAAGGTTGAACAAAGTCTCCCAGTTGTTTTCATCACCGTAAGTATTTTCTGCGACCAACTTTACCGGACCATTTTTATAAATGTCGAGGAGTTTTTGGGCTGTGCCCAGGCTTGCAGTAACATTTAAAAGCAAAAAAAGCAAAACCAATCTTTTCATAGAATATGTATTAGTTTGTTATTATTGACTGAATTACATTACCTTTCTCATCCTGAATTATTAATAACTGTGTTTTTTCATGCCATAGTTTATTAAGGTCCTTCCCATCAAGGAATTCATACATAAGCAGTTCAGCTTCAGGAATCTTCCCGCTGACCTGGTCGCGGTGAGAGCGAAACAAAAAAATAAAAATTATAACTGCAGCAGCCGTCAATATGGGAACTATGCTGAAAAATCTATTTCTTTTCTTGCCGAAAACACTTCGTTTGAAAGGGGGAATTGAGATCTTATCCTGAGGACTATCGCCCAATAATTTGTTTATCATTCCCTTATCCTCAACAGCTTCCCTGTAAAGCGATGAACACTTTTCGCATTTTTGTATATGATCCGAAATTCTTGCTATTAAAGAGGGTTCAATCTCCTTATCAAGGAATTCCTGGATCTCAATTCTGTTCAAACATTTCATTGTAGTGATGCTTTAATAGTTCTTTCAGCGTGTTAATAGCACGCACAAGTGTTGTTCCGACTGAATTTGGGTTAATTCCAAGCACTTCGGCCATATCAGCATAGGAGAGACCACGATTGTACAACAATAAAATTGATCTGTCCTTTTCAGGTAGTTTTTCAAGCATCTCAAATACAATACGTTGTTTTTCTGTTTTTGTATATTCATCGATAATATCCGGTGAAAGGCTTTCAGAGGCTAACCTGTTTTCGACTTCGGCTGATTCATATTTCCTTGAATTGTAAAAGGTCTTAAACTGATTCAGGAACACTTTATACAGCCACGCACGCGGATTTCTGAAAGTCTCTCCATTGTTTAGTCCGACATAGAACTTCATAAAAGTCTCCTGCGCAAGGTCTTTACACTTTTCTTCTGGCAGATTCAACTGCCGGCCGAATCGTCGCAGCTCCCTGTAATACTTCCGGTAAACATCATCGAATGACATCGGAGAAGGATATGGTTAGCCTGTTACATGGATAAGACAAATGAAACCGGAATTTGTGACAAGAAGATATGACTTTCTTAATTTACAGCGAATCTTAATGAAGTAAGAATGAAGAACCATCCTGCGCTATGCTTCGGAGGGCGAATCAAATGAATTAAGAATTAAGAACTATACACTTCTTCATTCTGACTTCGATTGTTCAGATGTTATTACTTCGTCCCCTTTTGATGTAGGTGGTGATCATTTCTTGATAACCCAAACGATTGCCTGCTTAAGTAACTTCCTGAAATTGGGATTTTCGAAAGTGGGAACGTCATGACCACTCTGAAGGACTACAATCCTCGATTTGCCGTATGTTTTTGCCCAGCCGATTGTTGGTGTACTGCTTGGTTCGTCAGTTGTAAGCAGAGGTGTTACATTGTCTGCTACATAATAACCTTTATATGTTTCGTCAAATATCGGGAAGTCGCTGATTCCTTTGGTCACAGGGTGTTTTGGGCTGGTAACCTTTACGTTGAAATTAAGATCATGGATATATGAACAAGGTTGATATGCTTTCCCGTTGAATGTTGTCTCTTTGTGGAAATACTTACCTCCGATAATATTCCAGTATTCAGGCCAGTCGTCGAAGGCACAGATGCTGTGATGAAGTGCCACCACCGGCTTACCGCTTTCTATGCATCCGGCAAAGGTATTTGCCTGTTCCTCCGTGATCTTCTGCCACATGTGATAGAAAACCAGAACATCATATTTATTCCTGTTTTCGGATTTGAACATCTCGTATGCTCCGGGCAGTTCAGCAACCTGCCAGGTTACTTCAGGACCCAGGCTGTTCAGCATTTCATTGAATTGTTCAACCTTATAGCCATGTCCGCCTGTAATTACAAGTATCCGTACAGGATTCGCTGGTTTGGATCCGAGTAATGTAATTGTTGTAAATACAACTAACAGAACAGATGAGATAAAATTTTTCATACTAAAAATCCTGTTTAACCACAAATAGCACTAAGGATATCACTAAGGGCACAAAGGACATTGTCAATATTCGGATTGAAATTTATTATTTCGGTGAAACATAGTCTGTTCTCAGGACCCTGAATTCAGTCCGGCGGTTGATCTGGTGAGCGATCTCCTTCTGCTCATCGCCGGAAAGTGAATTAATGTATTGCTCCGACAAGGTTGCTCCGGCCTTGAGGAAGGGCGACTGAGCTGAGATTGCAGCATCAACGACTTTAGGATTCGATTCACCATATCCTTTTGCCGCCAACCTTTCGGGTTCAATACCTTTGTCGATAAGGTACTGAACAACTGATTGTGCACGTTTCTGGGAGAGTTCCTGGTTATAGGCCTCTGTATCCCTCGAGTCGGTATGTGACATCAGTTCAATCGTAGCATTCGGATTATCATTAAGTGTCTCAACTAGTTTGTCAAGAGAGACCATCGATTCGGGCCTGAGGTCCCATTTGTTGAAATCATAGAAGATATTCGGCAATTCAATTGGCATGTCGATGGCTGTGAGGTTTATAGTAACCATAAAATCACGGCTTTTCTCCTGCCCTTTTGTGGTTTCTTTTTCTTTTCCGTTAAGGTAACCTCTTCTGGAAGCCAGAAAAATATAATCGACATCCGGTTTGAGTGCAAACTTGAAGTCGCCTCCTGCACCTGTTTCAGCCTGAAGGTTTGAACCGTCACTTGCTATCAGCTGAACTGTTGAACCCTGGATTGCGGTACCGGTTTTTTCATCTTTAACAAGTCCTGTTACACTGAATTTCAGCGGAGGGAATTCAAATGAATAGAGATCATCGTTGCCACGGCCTTTCCGGGTTGAGCTGAAGATCCCCTTTTCATTATCATTCTCAAAGGCGATCCCGAAATCATCAGATGAGCTGTTAATGGGCGCTTTCATATTCTGTACCGTCCAGGATCCGTCAGGTTGTTCTGTAGCTTTGAAAATATCAAGTCCTCCCATACCTATCAATCCGTCGGAAGAGAAATAAAGGGTATTTTCATTTCTCATATAAGGAAAGAGTTCATCACCGGCTGTATTGATATCCGGTCCCAGGTTAACAGGATCTGACCATGACTGGCCTCCTGCAGTACGGCTGACCTTCCAGATATCCTTTCCGCCCGAACCTCCTGCCATATCTGAAACAAAATAGAGTGTCAGCCCGTCTGGTGAAAGTGCCGGGTGTGCCGTTACAAGGGAATCCGGAAGTATTTCAAGGTTTTCAGGTTCACTCCAGCTGTCCCCGGTCTTTTTCGAGAACATTATTGCGCAACCTTTTTCTTCGCGCTTTCCTGCTTCACATCTTGTAAAATATATCTCTTTAAATTCTGAAATAATGAAAGGGGTACCGTCTTCAAATTCACTGTTGATAATATCGGCCGGAACCGGAATACTCCATTTTGATTTCTTATCGAGCCTGCTCTCAAAAATATCGGTAAAACCCTGACCGGTAGCACCGTGAGTTTTATTTCCGGCCGCATCATCACGCGAAGAAGTAAAATAAACAACTCCGAAATCGTCGCGTCCGAATGCCGGACTGAAATCGGCTTCCTTTGAATTCAGCTCTTTAATTTCCTCAACAGTATATGCTTCAGGATTACGCTGCCATTCAAGGGCCAGCTCACTTGCACGGATCTCCTGGTCGGCTTTTGAATCTGCAGGGGCAATCTGCTTATAATTCCTGAACTCTTCAATAGCCTGCTGATACTTACCATTCTTTTTAAGTGTGGATGCGAGCCAGAACTGAGCTTCAGGCCTGGAGTATGACGATTTGACAGCAAGTTTATACCAGGTCTCTGCATTCCGGGGATCATTTACCAGCCGGTAGCACTCTGCTATCATGAAAATAAATTCTGCCCGTGATTCTTTATCTGATTTCTTTGTTTTTGAATAGGTATTCTTGAATTCATCGATAGCATCAAAATATTCACCGGCATTATAGGCATCATAAGCCCTTTCGCCCCTTCTTTTCTGGGCAGAGGAATCCTGTAATGTGACAATTATTAATAAAGAAAATAAGATTATAAACCTTTTCATGACATCCTCTCCGATTTGACCATAAAAATAATTAAATAAATGAGAACGGTGTAAATAACAAACGGAAGGGATGGATAATTATTATTACTACGTTACAGGGCATTGAATGCAATGCCCATACAGTAATTATTATGGTTACGTAGTATGGTCATTGAATGCAATGCCCATACAATATTTTTTATCATTACGTTGTACGGGCGTTGCATGCAACGCCCGTACAATAATGAATATGTGACAATTCTAACGTGTGAACAGCAGTTCCCTGTATTTTGGAAGAGGCCATATCTCGTCATCAACGATCAGCTCCAGCTTATCTATATGGTACCGGATTTCCTCAAGATAAGGCTTGACCTTCTTTTCATACACAACAGATTTTTTGTAAGCGTCCTCGATAACATTTGCCTTTTTCCTCTCTTCGATCATCAGATTTACACCTTTTTCTATATTGGAGATGTGGTCTGAAATTTCTACAATCATTTCCTTATGTATCGTTGCCATTTTTTCATACTCGCCATCTCCGAAAACCTCTTTAAGTCCTTTGACATTATCCAGCAGGATACTCATGTACCGGATTGCAGTGGGGATAATGTGGTTTATTGCGAGGTCGCCAAGCACCCTTGCTTCAATCTGAACTTTCTTTGTAAATTTTTCATATTCAACTTCGCATCGGCTCTCAAGCTCCTTTTCTGAAAAGACACCTGATCCCACGAGAACCTCTTTCCCGGCGGGATTCAGATAACATTTGATTGACTCGGGAACACTTTTCAGATTGCATAATCCTCTTTTTTCTGCTTCGGTATGCCACTCCCTGCTGTAGTTATCTCCTTCAAACAGAACTTTACGTGATTCGATAATATATTTCTTAATAACCTGGAAGATTGCCTCATCCTTATTTCTTCCCTTTTTAATTATGGTGTCGACATCTTTTTTGAACTTTTTTAGCTGAGTTGCAACAGCAGCATTCAATACTATCATTGCGGCGCCGCAGTTTGCTGATGATCCTACAGCCCTGAATTCAAACCTGTTCCCTGTAAATGCGAAAGGTGAAGTGCGGTTCCTGTCGGTATTGTCAAGCAGTATCTCAGGAATTTTACCGATCCCGAGCTTAAGTTCAGTTTTCTCGGCCGGGGTCATTTTTTTATCAGTCACCTTGTTCACAATATTCTCAAGCATGTTGTTAAGATATGTCCCCAGGAAAACGGATATTATTGCAGGAGGAGCTTCATGTCCACCCAGCCTGTATGAGTTTGACTCATTCATTACCGAAGCACGGATTATCTCATTACTGTCGTGAACTGCTTTAATTGCATTGACAAGGAATGTAAGGAACTGAAGGTTCGACTTTGGATTTTTACCCGGAGAGAGAAGGTTGACACCTGTATTTGTAGCCAGCGACCAGTTATTGTGTTTTCCCGAACCATTTATGCCGGCAAAGGGTTTTTCGTGGAACAGTACCCTGAACTTATGTTTTCTGGCAATTCGTCTCATTACATCCATCAGAAGCTGGTTGTGGTCGACGGCAAGGTTGACCTCTTCATGTATCGGAGCACATTCAAACTGGTTCGGAGCGACTTCATTATGACGTGTTTTCACAGGTATTCCAAGCTTATACGCTTCACATTCAAAATCCTGTATAAAGCACATAACCCTCTGGGGTATGGATCCGAAATAATGATCTGACAATTGCTGGTCTTTTGATGACTGGTGACCCATCAGGGTTCTTTCTGCAAGCGACAGATCGGGACGGGCATAATACAATGCTTCGTCCACAAGAAAATACTCCTGTTCCAGTCCAAGGGTCGCAATTACTTTCGTCACATCCTTGTCGAAGAACTGGCAAACATCAACAGCGGCTTTATCAAGAGCCGACAGTGCTTTCAGAAGCGGGGCCTTGTAGTCGAGGGCTTCTCCGGTATAGGAAACAAAAATTGTAGGGATACATAGTGTTGCACCTACAATAAATACAGGAGATGAAACATCCCAGGCAGTATATCCTCTGGCTTCAAAAGTATTCCTGATTCCTCCGCTTGGAAAGCTTGATGCATCCGGTTCGGACTGTACCAGGACATCTCCCGAAAAATTCTCAACCATATGTCCATTGTCGCCCATCTCAATAAATCCGTCATGCTTTTCAGCGGTACCGTCAGTAAGCGGATGGAACCAGTGTGTGAAATGTGTTGCTCCATTTTCAATTGCCCAGGTCTTAAGCCCGATCGCAACCTGTTGAGCTTCATTCCTGGTAAGGGATTTCCCTTCATTGATTGCTTTTTTTATTACCCTGAAGGCGTCCTGAGAAAGGTAGTGTTCCATCTTGTGAAGATTAAACACATGTGATCCAAAATACTTGGAGACATCCTTTGAAGGAGGTACTGTCACAACGGGTTCTCTTTTAAAAACCTCTTTTAGTGCACTGAATCTTAATTCTGCCATATTTCTGATTATTTATTTTTGCAAAAATATATATATTTCAATACCACCCCCTGTTTTTTAGCATTATTTTCATTTTTTTATAATTTTTTTCTTTATCCACCCCCAATTTTGGTACCATTTTCATTTTTTATATCAGTATTTTACAGTATATACCATTATTTATATTAATATCCGATTGTAATAATGAATAAATCAAGGGTCAGAATAATCAATCCCTTCTGGTATGCACTCATCATTATTTACAAACACACGAAATATTACCTGCTTAACTTGCTCCGGAGATACATTATTATAATTATCCGGAGTAAAAAGCTCCCGTTTTAATATTGAAATTTGTTATATTTGTCGCCTGATTTTTAAAAAGTTCATATTTATTAATTCATAAACAACATATTTAATGTCAGCTATTCAGTTTTTAAGGGAAAAAGCAGGGGTCTTTGTTGCAGGAATAATAGGTTTATCACTTTTCCTTTTTGTGGTCAGCGATTTTTTCGGAGGAGGAAGAGGTCAGCGATTACAGGCCAAAAAGTACTATCAGATCGGTGAAATTGCCGGAGAATATATTTCTTACCAGGATTTTGAAGAGAGAGTCCAGAGCATGTTTGAGATATATAAACTTTCCGGCTCATCAACAATAGATGAACAGACCGCCGAATCGATAAGGGAGCAGGTGTGGCAGCAGATGGTAAGAGAACTTATCCAGGACAGGCAATATAAGAAATTAGGTATAGGTGTCAGCTCTGAGGAAACTGAGGAAATGGTACTTGGTAACAATCCCCATCCCATAGTACAGCAGCTGTTCACTGATCAGTCAACCGGCGTTTTCAATAAATCATTCCTTGTGAATTTCCTTAAACAGACTGAATCTGATGAGACAGCCAACAAATACTGGCTCTTCTTTGAAGATGAGATCGTGAATGACAGGATGAACGCCAAATATAACAATCTTGTATCAAAAGGACTATACGTGACATCGCGGCAGGCTGAGTTTGATAAGATCCTTTCCGGAGCCACCGTCGATTTCAGTTATTTAATGAAAAATTATTCGCAGATACCTGATTCGGCTGTCAGCATAACACCGGCTGAAATTGAATCCTACTACTCAAAGAACAAAGAGCGGTTCCGCCGGACTGCCCTCAGAAATATTGAATATGTTGTATTTAATGTTGCTCCTTCAGAAGAAGACATTAAACAGGCAGAGGAATGGATAATTAAAACCAGGGATGAATTCAAGGCTTCTGGTGATCCGGTACAATTTATAAATCTTACCGCTGATTCGAGGTATAACGGAATCTTTGTTCCCCTGAGCAATGTAGCTGAAAACCTAAGGGAATTTGTCAAAAATGAAAACAAAACTGAAGTATTCGGTCCTTACCAGGAAGATGGCTCATTTAAGATCGCAAGACTTATCGAAGCTGCCGACAGACCTGATTCAGTGCATGCAAGACACATACTTTTATCACCAAATCAGACCAGAAACCTGCAGGGAACCAAAGCTGCAGCTGACAGTCTGGTTAAGCTGATAAAGTCGGGGTCGAAATTTGAAGTACTGGCCATGACCAATTCGGACGATCAGGGTTCAGCACAGATAGGCGGCGACCTTGGCTGGTTCCGTGAAGGAATGATGGTCACTCCTTTTAATAATGCATGTTTTACTGCTAAAAAAGGTGAAATTGTTACCGCAGAAACCAGTTTTGGTATCCATATTATTGAGATACTTGACCGATCAAAGAATTCGAGGAAATATAATATAGGTGTAGTTGACAGAAAGATCATAGCAAGTTCCACAACCAATCAGAAGATTTACAGTGAGGCCAGCCAGTTTGCAGGAACCAACAATACATATGAAAAGTTTAACAGTTCTGTTGCAGAACAGGGGCTGAACAAACTTTTGGCAAACGATGTTGCTCCGCAGCAGAAAACCCTTCCGGGACTTGAAAATCCAAGGAGCCTTGTTATCTCACTCTTTTCAGCTGAAGAAGGCAATATTGTCCTGGACAATAACCAGCAGGCTGTTTTTGAAGTAGGCGACAATTATGTTATTGCATTCTGTACAAAGATACAGGAAGAAGGGATAGCTCCTGTTGCAGCAGTTGAGAATGATATCAGGTTTACGCTTATCAGGGATAAGAAAGCCGAAGTTATTTCAGAAGAGTTACGCAAGATCAATCAGGAAGGAAAAACACTTGATGATATTGCAAATTCGATGGGGCTTACTGTTCAGGAAGCTACAGGGGTCACCTTCAGATCATATACTGTACCCGGTCTTGGCGCCGAGCCTTCTCTAGTTGCTGCAGCGTCTGCCGCAAAACAGGGAGTTATAGGTGGGCCGGTCAAGGGAAATAACGGGGTTTTTATGTTTTTCGTGAACTCTCTTGCGACTTCCGAAGGGCAGGATCTGAAGCAGGTACAGGAGAATATGATTGCTTCTTTCCAGATGAGAGGCGGTTATGAGGCATATGAAGCGCTTCGCAAACAGGCTCAGATAGTTGATAACAGGTATAAGTTCTATTAATAGTAAGCAGTACCAGTTAAAAATATAAAGGTGCCATGTGGCACCTTTTTTTGTTTACAACAGGTTTAAAGATATATATGCCAGAAGACAATCATAGTAAGATATTCATACCTATTATAAGTTACACAGAGTTCCACAGAGAATCACAGAGATCCACAGAGAAAAAACTTCGTTGGCCCTCTGTGATCCTAAGGATTTCCTGCGTGTAAGTTCGTTAATTATTAAAGTGAATATTCTCCTACAGATCGGGACAATTGTTCGTGAATTTACTTCATATTAATCTATAAAAAAAGCCCCTCAGTTTCCTGAGGGGCTTTCTGTTATAAAGTCGGCGACTACCTACTCTCCCACTTTCGCAGTACCATCGGCGCTGGCGGGCTTAACTTCTCTGTTCGGAATGGGAAGAGGTGGAACCCCGTCGCTATAGTCACCTTAAGATCTTAAGATTTCAGAGTTTCAGGGTTTCAGAGTCTCAGAGTTTCTGATCTCTTATCCTTTGTCTTTTAACCTTTTATCTTTTCAATATTATGACATTTGGCAAAAGTTAGTAAAATGCACTCTCAAAAGTCTTCGGGTGATTAGTACTGCTCGGCTTTGACGTTACCGTCTTTACACCTGCAGCCTATCAACGTCGTAGTCTTCAACGACCCTCAAAGGAGATCTCATCTTGAGATGAGCTTCGCACTTAGATGCTTTCAGTGCTTATCTCTTCCAGACATAGATACCCTGCGATGCAGCTGGCGCCACAACAGGTACACTAGGGGTCTGTCCAACACGGTCCTCTCGTACTAGTGTCAGGTTCTCTCAAATCTCCTACGCCCACAACAGATAGGGACCGAACTGTCTCACGACGTTCTGAACCCAGCTCGCGTGCCACTTTAATCGGCGAACAGCCGAACCCTTGGGACCTTCTCCAGCCCCAGGATGTGACGAGCCGACATCGAGGTGCCAAACCGCCGCGTCGATATGAGCTCTTGGCGGCGATCAGCCTGTTATCCCCGGAGTACCTTTTATCCTTTGAGCGATGGCCCTTCCATGCGGAACCACCGGATCACTATGCTCTAGTTTCCTACCTGTTCGACTTGTACGTCTCACAGTCAAGCGCCCTTATGCCATTGCACTCTACGCACGGTTACCAATCGTGCTGAGGGCACCTTGAGGAGCCTCCGTTACTCTTTGGGAGGCGACCACCCCAGTCAAACTACCCACCAAACAATGTCTCCCGCTTACGCGGGATTAGATTCCAGGCAAATGAAGGGTCGTATTTCAAGGGTGACTCCACGATCCCTGACGAAACCGCTTCATTGTCTCCGACCTATCCTACACATCACTTACCCAAAATCAATGTTAAGCTATAGTAAAGGTTCACGGGGTCTTTCCGTCCCGTTGCGGGTACCCGGCATCTTCACCGGGGCTACAATTTCACCGAGCTCGTGGCTGAGACAGTGCCCAGATCGTTACACCATTCGTGCAGGTCGGAACTTACCCGACAAGGAATTTCGCTACCTTAGGACCGTTATAGTTACGGCCGCCGTTTACCGGGGCTTCAATTCAGAGCTTCTCCCCATTGCTGAGAATAACCCCCCCTCTTAACCTTCCGGCACCGGGCAGGTGTCAGGCCTTATACAGTATCTTTCGATTTCGCAAAGCCATGTGTTTTTGCTAAACAGTCGCCTGGGCCATTTATCTGCGTCCCGACATCACTGTCGGGAGACCTTTATTCCAAAGTTACAGGTCTAATTTGCCTAGTTCCTTAGCCACGGATCACTCGAGCACCTTAGGATTCTCTCCCCGACTACCTGTGTCGGTTTGGGGTACGGGCGCCATATACCTGAAGCTTAGAGAATTTTCTTGGAAGTCTGTTTAGGGTCACTATCCACTTGCCCGAAGGCTCATGGTACTTTCAGGTTCATCACCACCCAGCTCTTAACCCGATGGTATAACTACACCCTTCAACGTACTATTCCGTCAGTACGCGGACCTTTCACTCCTCCGTCTTCCCTTCGCAGTATACGGCGGTGCTGGAATATTAACCAGCTATCCATCAGGATCCCCTGTTATCCAGGGTTACCCTTAGGACCCGACTAACCCTGATCCGATTAGCGTTGATCAGGAAACCTTAGTCTTTCGGTGTGGAGGTTTCTCACCTCCATTATCGTTACTTATGCCTACATCTTCTTTTCCAACCGCTCCAAAGTACTTCACAATACTTCTTCTGCGCTGATTGGAATGCTCCCCTACCAATTCCGACTTTAGTCGGAAGTTCATAGCTTCGGTAATATGCTTATGCCCGATTATTATCCACGCACAACCGCTCGACTAGTGAGCTGTTACGCACTCTTTAAATGAATGGCTGCTTCCAAGCCAACATCCTAGCTGTCTGTGCAGTCGCACCTCGTTTAACCAACTTAGCATATATTTCGGGACCTTAGCTGATGATCTGGGTTCTTTCCCTCTCGTCCACGGACCTTAGCACCCGCAGGCTCACTCCCGGAGAACATCTTACAGTATTCGGAGTTTGTCAAGGTTTGATAGGCGGTGAAGCCCTCTAGCCTTATCAGTAGCTCTACCTCTGTAAGACTCCGTCCGAGGCTGCACCTAAATGCATTTCGGGGAGTACGAGCTATTTCTCAGTTTGATTAGCCTTTCACCCCTATCCTCAGTTCATCCAAAAACTTTTCAACGTTTACTAGTTCGGCCCTCCATCCCGTGTTACCGGAACTTCAGCCTGACCAAGGATAGATCACAAAGTTTCGCGTCTACCCCCACTAACTATACGCCCTATTCAGACTCGCTTTCGCTTCGGCTCCAACACTTAGTATGTCTTAACCTTGCTAGTGAGGTGTAACTCGTAGGCTCATTATGCAAAAGGCACGCCGTCATTCCGCCTAAGCGGAACTCCGACAGGTTGTAAGCGCACGGTTGCAGGTACTATTTCACTCCCCTGTTCGGGGTACTTTTCACCTTTCCCTCACGGTACTGGTTCACTATCGGTCTCTCAGAAGTATTTAGCCTTGCGAGATGGTCCTCGCTGTTTCAATCAGGATTTCTCGTGTCCCGACCTACTCAGGATACCACTTATATTATATATAACTGCACGTACAGGACTTTCACCTCCTCCGGTCTAACTTTCCAGAAATGTTCCGCTTTTTATATATAATAATATCAGTGGTCCTTCAACCCCGATTTCGCCTAAACGAAACCGGTTTGGGCTGTTCCCCGTTCGATCGCCACTACTAAGGGAATCACTAAATTGTTTTATTTTCCTCCGGGTACTAAGATGTTTCAGTTCTCCGGGTTCGCCTCCATATCACTATGGATTCCCGACCTTCAGTCGGGAGGGTTGCCCCATTCGGACATCTGCGGATATATCGGATATTTGCTCCTCCCCGCAGCTTTTCGCAGCTTGTCACGTCCTTCTTCGCCTCTGAGAGCCTAGGCATTCACCATGCGCTCTTATTAACTTTCTATAGAGTAATCATTTTACTAACTCTTTTTATTGCCAATATGTCAAAGAACTTTTTAAGTTTGAAGTTTAAAGTGCCTGAAGTTTTGAGAGTTAACTCTAAACTCCAAACTCCAAACTCAGAATATTTTTATAAAGTTTAAAATCTGTAATTCAGACTCCGAAGCATTTAACTCCAAACTCCAAACTCCAAACTTTAAACTTATTAAATGAAGTATTACCAGGCGAAACTCGGGATATTCTTCTCCAGAAAGGAGGTGTTCCAGCCGCACCTTCCGGTACGGCTACCTTGTTACGACTTAGCCCCAGTCACTGGTTTTACCCTAGGCCGCTCCTTGCGGTTACGGACTTCAGGTACCCCCAACTTCCATGGCTTGACGGGCGGTGTGTACAAGGCCCGGGAACGTATTCACCGCGCCATGGCTGATGCGCGATTACTAGCGAATCCAGCTTCACGGAGTCGGGTTGCAGACTCCGATCCGAACTGAGACCGGCTTTCGAGATTCGCATCCTGTCTCCAGGTAGCTGCCCTCTGTACCGGCCATTGTAACACGTGTGTAGCCCTGGACATAAGGGCCGTGCTGATTTGACGTCATCCCCACCTTCCTCTCGGTTTACACCGGCAGTTTCGCTAGAGTTCCCGGCATTACCCGCTGGCAACTAACGATAAGGGTTGCGCTCGTTATGGGACTTAACCCGACACCTCACGGCACGAGCTGACGACAACCATGCAGCACCTTGTAAAGAGTTCCGAAGAAAATGAAAGTTTCCTCTCAATGCACTCTACATTTAAGCCCAGGTAAGGTTCCTCGCGTATCATCGAATTAAACCACATGTTCCTCCGCTTGTGCGGGCCCCCGTCAATTCCTTTGAGTTTCAGCCTTGCGGCCGTACTCCCCAGGTGGATCACTTAATGCTTTTGCTTTGCCGCTGATCGGTGTATCGCCAACAGCTAGTGATCATCGTTTACGGCGTGGACTACCAGGGTATCTAATCCTGTTCGATCCCCACGCTTTCGTGCATCAGCGTCAGTAACGGCCCAGCAAGCTGCCTTCGCTATCGGTGTTCTGTGTAATATCTAAGCATTTCACCGCTACATTACACATTCCGCCTGCCTTGACCATACTCAAGAAAAACAGTATCAATGGCAAGTCTACAGTTAAGCTGCAGGGTTTCACCACTGACTTATTCTTCCGCCTACGCACCCTTTAAACCCAATAAATCCGGATAACGCTCGCATCCTCCGTATTACCGCGGCTGCTGGCACGGAGTTAGCCGATGCTTATTCTCAGGGTACCTTCAGTTCCGTATACATACAGAATTTTATCCCCCTGAAAAAGAAGTTTACAACGCATAGCGCCTTCTTCCTTCACGCGGGATGGCTGGTTCAGGCTCTCGCCCATTGACCAATATTCCTCACTGCTGCCTCCCGTAGGAGTCTGGTCCGTGTCTCAGTACCAGTGTGGGGGGTCACCCTCTCAGGTCCCCTAAACATCATTGCCTTGGTAGGCCGTTACCCTCCCAACTAGCTAATGTTACGCATGCCCCTCCTTTACCACCGTAGTTTTAAATATTGTGAGATGCCTCACTATATCTTTATGCAGTATTAGTCCGAATTTCTCCGGGTTATCCTCCTGTAAAGGACAGGTTACATACGCGTTACTCACCCGTGCGCCGGTCGCCACCAGAGTATTGCTACCCCGTGATGCCCCTCGACTTGCATGTGTTAAGCCTCCCGCTAGCGTTCATCCTGAGCCAGGATCAAACTCTTCGTTGTAAAAATTGTTATTTCAAATCTCTTTACGAAAAATACCCCCGGGTCTCATTCAAATTACTAACAAGTTAATCTTTTGACGAGATCTTTTTCATCTCGCCTGGTTGCTACTTCATTATTTCAAAGAACTTTATAAAACTCCACCAAAAATTCCGGCGGATCTTATTCCACTTTTGGGGCATCTAAGGTAATGCTTTTTCTATTACCTGCCAAAAAAATGAGATAAATTTTCCGGCTTTTTCAACCTCTTTCCTTCCTCTTCATCCTAAGCCGGAAGTCTATCTCTTTTAACCCCTCAACCAACTTTATGCTCAAAAGCGGGTGCAAAGATATGTAATCATTTTTATTAAACAAGTTATTTATACAATATTTTTTAATGCAGTTAATGTCCATACTCGCCGGACTAACATAAATTAGTCATATTCTGTATTTTAATCATACGAGCCGATAATGATTATTTTTAATCACTTCTCAGTTAGCAATATTTTGATTAATTTTAATCAATAATTATCCTTCGGTGTTTGCAGGTCTGGTTATATCGGTCATTGTATATTTAAATATCCTATCCCGGGTTATTGTCTTCAACATGCCTGTACAGGAACGACCTGACACATTTCTATCAATAAAAGGAATGAGAATCTGTTTTCCAATGCAAGAAGAAATCCGGATATGGTCATCCCAATGGTACATCAGATCCTTAATGAATCCGAAAAGATAAATTATTTGAGAGGCAAGGCTGACGCTTCACTTACCCTGGGCCTGGCATGGTTCACAAAATACTTCAACAGGGAAGACAGTGCAAAGTATTACTATATACAGGCATATGAAATTTACAGGAAGCTTGATTACATTTCCGGTAAAGCAAGAGCCTGCTTTTATCTGTCATATGTGTTCAGTTTAAAAGGCGATCTGACAGAAGCTGAAAGATATGGAACTCTCAGCCTGAATTTTTTCGAACAAACAGGCGACAACCGGGGGGTAATAAATTCTTACAGTGTTCTTGCCTATTTCGCACAGCGCCAGAAAGATTTTAAAAAAGCTGTTGCCCTGATCCAGGAGGCAATTGATGTTGCCCGTTCAACAGGAGATACAATCCCCCTTGCAGATGCAACAAACAGCCTCGGGAATATTTATCGGGACATGGCCCTGTTCAACCGGGCTATCGATTCCTATTTCGAAGCACTGGGGCTCTGGGAAGCGAAAGGTGATTCTTCAGGCGTTGCAATTGCTTACGGAAGTATAGGACTGATGTACTACCACCAGGAGGACTGGAACAAGGCATTGGAATTCTGTTTTAGAAAACTGGCGATATCAAAGGCACAAAATGACATATGGGAGATAAGTAAAACTTATAACACTATTGCAACAACATACAATGCAAAAGCAAAATATGATAGTGCATTGATGTATTTCAGGGAAGGATTAAAACTGGATTACCGGATGAATTATCACTCAAGAATTGCTTCAGGATGCAATAATATTGCATCAACATTTCTGCTTCTTTCAAAACGTGATTCTGCAGAGCACTATATTAACAAGGCTCTGGAAATTGCGATTAAGATAAAGGATCCTGAACTAGTCAACTATTATGTGACCCTTGGAAATATACAGAAATCACAGGGCCGTCATAAAACTGCCCTTGAAAGCCTCACAAAGGCCTATCAGATGGGAAAGGTTCAAAAACTGCCGCTTGTGGTTCATGATGCATCGCTTGTACTCAGCGATCTCTACAGCAGCATCAATCGTGAAGACCTTGCTTACAAATATCTTAAAGAACATTATCAGATTAAAGACAGTATCAGTAATGCAGCATACCTTAAGCAGGTAACAAGGCTGGAACTCCAGTATGATTATGACAAGAAACAGAAAGCTGCAGAATATGAACGTATGGAAGAGAGGATCCGTCATGAAAACCAGATAAGGCAGCAGAGACTTGTCATGGCCGGACTGGGGATCCTGATCATATTTGTGACATTGATTTCGTTCCTTATCCTGAGGCATAGCAGGCTCCGCAGCCAGTTAACCCGGATTGATCTCGAACAAAGGCTCCTGCGGGCACAGATGAATCCTCATTTTATTTTCAATTCACTCTGTGCCGTACAGGATTTCATCCTTGCAGGGAAACCTCAGAAAGCTAATAACTTCCTGACAAAAATCTCCAGGCTTATGCGCAATATCCTTGAAAATTCAAGAGAGGAATTTATCCCGCTCGAAAAGGAAATTGAAACTGTCAGATTATATCTCGATCTTCAGCAACTGAGATTTGAAACAGAATTTGAGTATGATATCCGGCTTGATGAAGGGATAGATCCTGAAAATGTAAGCATTCCTCCTATGCTCACACAACCTTGTGTGGAAAACTCCATTGAACACGGACTGCTGCCTCTGAAGCATAAAGGGAACCTGAGGATCACTTATACATTTAATAATGGTCTCATGAGGCTTGAAGTAGTCGATAATGGTATCGGAAGAAAAGAAGCAGCTGCCAGGGCTGCCGAAAAGAAAAACAAGAAATCAGTTTCAACAGAGGTTACCAGGGAGAGACTCGAAAATTTCCGGAAAACGATGCATCAAAAAAATATCAGCTATGAGATCATCGATCTATATGAAGATGACAGGGCGGCAGGCACTAAAGTCGTTATAATGTTGCCATATAAGAAGATTTATGCGTAAGGATTCCGACTCTCAAGAGATGAGCGGTGAAGCGTGTGCAGGCGATGACAGCGAGAAGAAATGTGAAAATGAAGCTATGTATTTTATTTATATGTCCCTGAAAAAATGAACGTTATTTTAATTGATGACGAGGCTGCGGTAAGAAATGCAATCAGATCACTTCTGGCAGAAAATTTCCCGGATATCAATATCCTGGCAACTGCAGGAAACATTCAGGAGGGCTATGATGCAATTATTAATAATAAGCCTGATTTGCTTTTCCTTGACATAGAACTTCCCGACGGAACAGGTTTTGATCTCCTTAAAAAATTTCCCCGGGTGCCTTTCAAGATCATTTTTGTGACCGGACATCACGAGTATGCCCTTGATGCAATAAAGGTAAGTGCTCTTGATTATGTCCTGAAACCGATAGATACTGATGAACTGTGCCGGGCGGTTGAAAAGGCACGGTCAGTTATTAATCAACAGGAACAGCAACTCAAGCTTCAGGCCCTCAGCGAAAACCTTCAGGGCAAAAAAGTCCTTAAACGGATAATTCTGCATACCTCTGATCATCTGCAGATTGTTTCGGTAAGTGATATTGTAAGGGCGGAAGCTGACAGTAATTACACTTCATTCACCCTTTCTGACGGGAAACATATCCTTGTTTCACGGACGATTAAGGAATTTGAGAGTCTTCTTTCAGGGTCAGGAATGATCAGAGTGCATCAGTCACACCTTGTTAATCTTACTTATATCGACAGGTTTGTTAAAAGAGACGGCGGTTATCTTCTTCTTAAAGATAATACTAAAGTCCCGGTATCTCCCATTCTCAAGAAACAGGTGCTTCAGGCGCTGACGGAGCATCTGTACGATTGAAAGCGCAGATTGAGGAGCGAAGCGACGAAATCCCGCGAAGCGGGAACGCAGATTGAGGAGCGAAGCAGGGACTAGAGACTGAGCGATTAGAGATGAGCGCATGATTAAGAGAAATCCAACTGCCAACTGCTTCTTGCCAACTGCACTGTGATGAGTCTGAGATGCTCAGCCGGAGCTTGCAGCTGCCTAAAAACCCCCGATACTAATTCAGAAGCCCTGTTTACTCATTTGCTCTTGATTATTGCTTTATGACAGTCTAATTTTAATTAAAAATTATACTGCCATGAAATATTCATTATTCTTTTCAGTAGTTTTTGCCCTCCTGATGCACTTTTCCCCTGAAGCTAAAGCTCAGGTGAAAGTTGATGTCAAGGACAAGGTGAACCATGAAGCTGACAATCGTGCCAACCGTGCAACCGACAGAGTTATTGATGCAGGATTCGACAAGATTGAAGAGGGCATCAAGGGTGTCTTTAAGAAAAAAGACAAAAAAACCAAAGACGATACAAATGAGGAAGAGGCTGCCTCTGAGAATGATGCAAAAGTAACGGATGCTGAGACTAATGAACCGGGGAAAAAAGCAGATAACAAAAGCATTCAAAAATCTTCTCCTGTACTTTCATGGTCAAAATACGACTTTGTTCCCGGCGACCAGGTAATTTTTGAAGACAACCTTGAAAAAGAAGAGAACGGGGAATTCCCGTCCAGATGGGATCTTCGGTCGGGGAATGTAGAGGTTGCCGAACTTGACGGAGAAAAGGTCATCATGCTGAGAGACGGGAGTCCGGAGATAGTCCCTTATTTTAAGGATCCCGGGGAAGATCATCTCCCCGATGTCTTTACAATTGAACTTGATCTGCTTTATAAAGGTGAATATCCTTTCGAAATATACTTGTACGACAGGAAGAACCAGGAAAGTAAAAGTCCGACAGGCTATCATCATGTAATAACATCGGGAAACCAGATGAGGATGGGAACTGCAACGAGCGAATATCCCGATAAGGCCAAGGATCCTGATGTATGGAGACACATTTCCATTGCTTATACCGACGGAAAACTTAAAGCTTATCTGGATGATACACGCCTTATAAATATTCCCCAGACTCGATTTCAATCCGGGCGGAATTACTCTTTATGCATATCATGCTTCGATGAAAACCACTGCTATGTTAAAGAATGTCCGGATTGCAAAAGGTGGCGTGAAATACTATGACCGGATGATGCAGGATGGAAAGATCATAGTCAATGGTATCCGGTTTGATGTGAATAAGTCAACCCTGAAGCCCGAATCAATGGGTGCCATCAATGAAATATATACCCTGATGAAGGATAATCCCGGTCTGAAATTCAGTGTTGAAGGACATACCGACAGCCAGGGTGATGATGCATTTCAATATGAAGCTTTCTGAGGAGCGTGCAAATACCGTTAAAAACACACTTATAAAAATGGGGATCTCTGCCGACAGACTAACCTCCAAAGGCTGGGGAGAATCGAAACCCATTTCCAATAATGCATCACCGGAAGATATGGCCAACAACCGCAGGGTTGAATTTGTAAAAATCTGATCAATCATGTCATCACTTAAAATACTCAAGGAGAGCCTTCTCCTGACGATTCTTATTATCCTGACACTTTCATCTGAAACTGAAGGCTCTCCAATTTTTTCTGATATCCGGGAAAGCCAGGAAATAGGATCAGATGGGGGAAGTATTATGGCAGAAGATCCTGAAACAGGAATTACAGTGGGTATTTATATCCCGGAGAATGCTGTCAGGGAGAACACCCGGATCACTCTGGTGCTTCATGGAACCAGGCAGGCCGGAGTTCTCGGCAAGACCCATATAAATGGAATAAGCCTCCTTCCCGAAGGATTGATTTTTCTGGATAAAGTACGCATGGAACTCTACAATCCTCCTGTTGATGTTACAATGGGAATGATACTATATCATGTTATAAATAACCAGTTTATAATACCGCTTGGATCACAGGTCCGACATCCTGATGAAGGGTACATTGAAGGTACTTTTTACATCACAGGACGGTTTAATCTTGGCACTCCGTCTGCGGCTGAGATTTCATCCCAGAGTAATAAGCTTGCAGCATATAATCCATCACGGCCTCTTGCAGATAAAGAAGAGGAATCCACTAACCTGATAAGACTGATTGCAGAAACCAGTGAACCTTATGGTTCCTCTTCATACAAAGGCCCTTTTATTCAAATTACTGATGAATATATGCCTGCATTTGCATGTACATCAGTTGCAAATGATGATTGCCTGAGGTGGCAACAAGTTCTTACCCAGGTGGAAGGACATGTAACATGGATGCATCAGCGAAGTTTGTCAGGATCAGATCAATCTGCATCTGCTTCAGCTGAACAGGCTAATGCTGAAAGAGCTCTCAAACATGGAATAGAAAATTATCTCAGCAAACAATCAGGAGCCAACAGATGCGGAGGATATCTCAAGGCAGCTGAAAAATATATCGAAACGGCCAGAAGCCTTGGAATGAATACTGAAGCTTTATCATTTATCGATCAGCGTTACAATCAGCTTATAAATGAATGCAGTTTTGAATTTACCGTTGAAACACATGAATGGATAAACCATCCAAAAGAGACACTCGGCGATGGTGCAACATTTGAAGAAAAATCAAATTGGTATGGAAATATCAGATGTATTGTTCCACCTACAGAATTTGGAGGTCCTCAAGCCAAGAATAATGGCAGGTGAAGGAACAATGAATCTGCATTATGAAAATCACTGGGTTGGTGATGAAAAGGAGGATCACATGGAGACAAACGGAACATGGAAAGCAAGGAAAATACAGGGATCTGTCCGTTACAAAACAAATGATTCAGGATCCAAATATCCGGTGGAAGTTTCAATGACAATATATTGGGATAAAAATGTTACAACCCGGCACTGGGGTAAACCAGGTCAACAGGACAAGCCATATGATTGGACCAGTACAGATACAGATCCAACCGAGGAAAGTAAAAGTTACCTGTTAAAACACGGATATGAAGATAAAATAGGTAATAGCGAAGCAGGAAGATCTATCAGGGTCATCGTCCTGAGAAATCCTTTTGATATGAAGGATGATCCGAATGACTGCTTCTGATGAATCATTGGAACCTTAGTGTAGAAATTGAAAATATATCTATTATGAACAAGCGAATTTTATTAGCTGCGATAATCCTATTCACATTCTTTTCAGGATTGATCGTAGTAAGAGGAGCTCCCCAAGAGGGATTTATTGTTGAAACAATGAAGCACAATTTCGAAATTATTGTCGAGGCGCAGCGAAATGTGATCTATAGCGGCGAACAGACTGCAATTACAATAGATGTCCATGATTTTGACACAGCCGGATATCCGGCAGGGGTATGGCCGGCTGCAGTTGAGGTCGAGATCACGGGACTTATCGATGGAAAGGTAACTCCGGGATCGGGCAGTAAGATAACAACGGATCTGGCAGGTTATGCCAGACTGGAATATAAAGCCGGGGAAAAGGACAAGCAGATCTCAGTCATGGCTAAGTTTATTCCTGAAGGATTTGCAATAGAATACATAGATGAAGCGACGGTCACTGTCAAACCGCTGGAATATGAAGCGACACTGACTTTAGATGGCAGTTATACGAATACCGTAAGATCATCTTATTCAAGAAAGCAGAGTGACGGGGTCGAAAGGGGCAATTATTCACTGGACGAAAGAAGCGATGCTGCATTTTATGTCCCTCTTAAGCTTGAAAACTCCGGTGATATGCCGATGTTTAA
The DNA here is from genome assembly GCA_963700275.1 of uncultured Bacteroidales bacterium. Taxonomy (GTDB): domain Bacteria; phylum Bacteroidota; class Bacteroidia; order Bacteroidales; family VadinHA17; genus LD21. The sequence goes on from CAVOWZ010000015.1 coordinate 60,732, forward strand.
CCAGCGCTGGGAATATTATCGTCCTCTTGAAATAAACCTTTCTTCATTCAATGCATTTTACAGATCTAAGGAATATGCTTATTCAAACCATAGTGGTTATGGTTTTGAAAAAAACACAATAAAGAACAAGAATCCTTTAAAAAGGCAAATACCGGAAAAAGAATACTTACTCAAGTCAAATATTATTTTGATCATAGATAAGAAAACAGATAAGGTAGTCAAAATTGGCACAGGAGGATTTCCGGTAGAATTTACCTGGGATGAGACGGAAAGATCAAATGGCAGGAGCTGGACTCCTGACGGATCCGAACCGATTAATAATTTTAATCATAAAACCGACGACATGTCCACTCAGTATGCTCCCGGCCCAGTTGAAGATCCGGTTCCCGATCCAACAATCACAAGTACATCAGAATCACTCAGAACATATTTAAAAGACCTGGGAACTCCTCTTCCTGCTGACGTTGAAATACCGGAAGATGAAGATGAAAAGGCAGAAGTACCACCCGATTTGCTGGTTGAATTCGGCGATGGAAAAACCTTCTTCGGCGGCAGAGGCAGTAAAATAATTGACAACTCCAAAGGATCAAATACCAGCCGCGAAGAAATGACATTCAACTGGCAGGTAACACGAAAAAAGAAACCATTATAAAACATTTAATAATTCAAAATCATGAAAACCCTGTTTGTGTTAACATTAAGTCTTTTTTTCATACTGCCTAAGCTGGCAGGCCAGGAAACTACCCTGAAACCTTATGGTCTGAAATCAGGAATTATCGAATATTCATATTCCGGAGATAAAGTAGGTAAAGGGACTCTTTATTTCGACGATTACGGGATGAAAAGCGCCATGTATACCGATGCGGTTGAAGATGGTGAAAAACGAAAAGGCTGGGTTGTCACTTATGGTGATTACCAGTATCTGTGGGATCCTGACCATTCTGATGAGGGCCTGAAGCTTAAAAACCCGATCATTACCTGGATTGCCGAATCATCAAAAGGAGATATTGAATCCTTTACGGAATCCATGTATTCAAAAATGGGATTCAGCAAAGCCCCTGATGAAACCTTCCTGGGCAAGCCATGCAAGGTAATGGAGGGAAAAATGGGGAAAGTGCTTACATGGAACGGTATACTCATGCTGCTGGATATGAAGATAATGGGAATTGGTTCCCACCAGGAGGTAACTAAGATCCAGACCAACCTCCCGGTTGATGCAAAATATTTTGTCCTTCCAAAGGATATCAAATTCTCTGAAATGCCTGGTATGTTTTAATGGGACCATTCATCTTTTACATTAATAATAAACCATTCAGGTATGACTGATCAAATGATTTTAAGACAAATTAAAAACAGAGCACCATGAAAAATTTATTTACTCAGGTTATTGCTATGATGTTGACCATATCTGTTTTTGCTCAATCTCCGCAAAAGATGAGCTATCAGTGTGTGGTTCGAAATCCGGGCGGGGAATTAGTCACCAAACAAAGTGTTGGTGTAAGGACAAGCATCCTGCGGGAGACCATGATCCAGATAATCATATACCAGGAGACTTATGCAACTAATCCTTCCACAAACGAAAACGGGCTGCTCACCCTCCAGATCGGAAGCGGTATAGCATCCATCGGGAATTTCTCTAAAATTGACTGGTCAAACGGTCCATATTTTCTAAGAACGGAAATGGATCCTAAAGGTGGCACAAGTTATACTATTGCCGGTACAAGCCAGATACTTAGTGTACCTTATGCATTATATGCAAAAGATGTTGAGAATAATGCAGATGCAGATGCAGATGCTTCAAATGAGATCCAGACAATCAGTTTATCAGGAACAAATCTTACTCTGAACAAGGGAGGCGGCACGGTTGCAATTCCCGGCGATAACTGGGGTACGCAAACTTCAACAACCGATGCAACTCTGTCAGGAATCGGAACGACTGCTTCACCTTTGAAAATTGCCCAGCAATCGGCAACTTCCGGACAGGTTCTAAAGTGGAAAGGTACAACCTGGGCTCCTGACAATGATCTGGGCAGTTTATGGACTAAGGTAAGCAATCATATACATTATGATGCCGGCATGGTGAGCATTGGTACTTCTTTGCATGTTAATCCTCTGGTCATTGCAAATGCCGGCAATTCCTGTTATATTGACCTCTTCGATGCCGAGGGAACCGAAGGTATGAGAATTGGAGCCTATTACGGTAATATGGCTTTCTCGAACGATAATTTCAATAAGAATATTTATTTTAGAGTCAGACATGAATCTGGTTGGGATGAGAGACTGACTATCCTGGGGAGCAATGGCAATATAGGGATTGGTGATATAACACCAGACGCTTCGCTGGATGTGGAGGGTACGGTTAAGGTTGGGATAAACGGAAAATCCTTCAGTGAGTTGTCTGAACTCACTGGAACAACGGGAGGAGCATCTACCTACTATGTCTTAGCTGCTTATCCTGCCGGTTATAACCGTGTTAATACCAGGGTCCTTTCCGTTGAAATTAATTCAGGAGGAGAATTTTGGGTAGGCCTTGGTTTTAATAATGGGGATGTAACGAAAATTCCGATCTCCTATAACCTGTCAACTTCGGAAATCTATATTTTTTATCCAAATTCCACTCCGTTTCAAAGCAGACCTTTCAGAGTGCTTCTGATGAAGGTTGAATAGATGTTTTCCGATCAGGCTTCCGGAGAAACAATTTAAAATAAATTAAGATCTATATATTATGAAGAAACTAATCAGAACTCTTTACATCCTGCTCTTATGCAGTTTATGCCCTCAGATCACGGAGGGTCAGGAAGCCATCACTACTGTCGGTGGAACTGCCACCGGCAGCGGAGGCAGTGCCACCTATACCGTGGGTCAGATTGTATATAATCAGTTCAGCGGATCAACCGGTTTTATAATTCAGGGTGTTCAGCAACCTTACGAGATCTCGATCATAACTGCGATCGAAAACACTGAGGATATAACCCTGGAATGTCTGGTATATCCCAATCCCACAGCGGGAAGCATAAAGCTGGTCATCGGATCATTTGAAGATGACAATATGAGGTTCCGGCTTCATGATATGAACGGCATCCTAATTCAGGATAATAAGATTGAAGAGCGGGAGACGGTAATAATAATGGATAAACTTCATTCAGGTATCTATTTCCTGAAGATAATCAATAATAATCTCGAAGTTAAAATCTTTAAAATCATTAAAAAATAGTAAATTATGAAGAAGCTATTTACCCTTTCAGTTATTGCGGCAGTGACCATATGTGTCTATGCGCAGCCGCCTCAAAAAATGAGTTATCAGTGTGTGGTGAGAGACAACGGCGGAGAATTGATTACAAAGAAGAGTATTGGAGTACGTACAAGCATTCTTCGGGGAAGCGTTATTCAGATTATTGTCTTTCAGGAGACTTATACCACAAATCCTGCCACAAATGAAAACGGGCTTCTGACTCTTGAGATCGGGAGCGGAAAAGCATCGATCGGGGATTTTTCTACAATTGACTGGTCAAAAGGGCCAAACTTTCTGAGAACAGAGATGGATCCTGCAGGCGGTACAAATTATACTATTGCAGGTCAGAGCCAGATCTTAAGTGTTCCATATGCACTATATGCAGAAAAAACAGGATCAGTTACTGAAACTGATCCTGTCTGGACAACTGCATCCGGGAATTATTACAATAAAACCAACCTTCAGACGAGCGGACAGGCATCAGTTCATTGGAATAATTTAACAAATCTGGATGCTGATGTGGAGGATCTTGCGGCGGATGGAATTCTCTCCGGATCGAAAATCGGAACAGGAATTTCTGCAGATAATATCACAACAGGAACCCTGCCCCTTGCAAGGCTTTCAGGAATTACAACTACACAACTCTCAGCAACGGCTGGTATCACAACAGGACAAATAACCTCACTGGCTGCGAGTAAGGTAATGGGTATATCACCGAATTTTATTCCAAGGAGTACCGGAAGCTCATTGGTCAACAGTACAATTTTAGACAATGGGACACAGGTTGGTATTGGTGGAGGCTTCCCTCCTGAGGCTTTACTACATTTAAGAAATCCTTCAGGTCCGCAATTAATGATAGGAAACGCCAACCAGCCCAGCTGGGAGTGGTATGTCACAATAGATCCTGCTGCCGGTTTTGCATTGCTTAATGAGCACAACGGAAGTCCATTTACCGCATTGTATATTAATAGTAACAACGGGAATGTTGGAATTGGAACTACAGCTCCCACGGCAAAGCTTGAAGTCAACGGACAGGTGAAGATTACCGGAGGTACCCCGGCCGCAGGTGAAGTTCTGACTTCGAATAGCGCCGGTCTTGCAACATGGGAACCGGTTCCTGACCCAGCCGTGAATCAAATTTATTTTGAAGTTAAACGTGATGCATCCTACAACTGGCCCCTTAATTCAACTAATCAGAAGGTTGATTTCAGTTCTAATTCAACCGTATTGGAAAACCAGGGAAATGCATTCAATATAGCCTCGAGTATTTTTACTGCTCCTGAGGATGGTATTTATTCTTTCAGAGGCGCAATAATGTTTAGGAATATTGCTTCAGGAAGTTTAATCTATGCTTTTCTAACAGCCGGAAACATGCATTATTATAGTAACTATAAATATTCAAGTGGTGCATCAGAGATGGTAGATGTCAGCATAACTCTCTTTCTTTCCAAAAATCAGACAGCATATCTGGGAGGATACGTAGATGATCCAACCCCACCGGCAGAAGTATATGGAAATACTGCGGCTGATTATACCTTTACTTTTTTCTCAGGAGCTAAAGTTCATTGAAATGGAGTATTAGGTTCAGGTGCGGGATGCAAGATGCATGATGCATGGTGTTCGACTGACAGAAACTTACACCCTGTAATTTGCACCCTGCAACCGGAATTATATGATCAAAAAAATCTAATTATGACAACTAAGCTTAAATACCTCAAATTCCTGGCCTGCACCCTTCTTATCATGCCAGTCATTTCGATGCTGAGTCTTCAGGCACAGGACATTCTGATAAGTTTTGCCGGTGCCGGTGAGAGTTCAACAGTAGATTCTGTTAAAGTTGAGAACCTTACTCAGGGTACAAAACTGAATATGAAAGGAAGCGATGTGCTGCGTCTTATGGGAATCACAGGAATAGAAACTATCAGCGATAATGAAAGTTCTAAAATAGTTTTTTACCCGAATCCGATGAAAGAATATTCCAGGATGCAATTTGTTCTGCCGGAACAGGGGGAGACTATGATCACCCTTTATGATCTTTCAGGAAGGGAAATAGCTCAAACCCTGGATCTGCTCTCAAAAGGTCAGCACACTTACGCGATACAAGGTGTTGAGGATGGAGTATATTTTGTGACCGTCAATTCCGGAAGATACTCTTTAAGAGGAAAGCTGATAAGCTCAGGATCAAAAAGCACCAGTGCAATAATAGAACATGAAAGTTCTTCCATCTCACAGGAAAAGCAAAGTGATTCAAAAGGCACAAATGCAGAAAAAGTGATGCAATATTTCACAGGTGACAGATTAAAATTGAAAGGTATTTCTGGTATTTACAGCACAATACTAACCGATGTTCCAACAGGAAGTAAAACAATCACATATAACTTCATTAAATGTACCGATGGGGATGGTAATAACTATCCGGTGGTTGAGATAGGAACGGGAAAATCAGGCGCCCAGGCTTGGATGGCAGAGAACATTAAAACTACCAGATATAATAATGGTACAGCTATTCCATTAGTAACAGACAATGCATCATGGTTTTATTTAAAAACTCCCGGTTATTGCTGGTACAACAACGATGAAGTTGTCTATAAAGCCACAAATGGTGCATTATATAACTGGTACACGGTACATACCGGAGATTTGTGCCCAACTGGATGGCATGTGCCCACCGATGTGGAATGGAAAACACTGGACACTAACATGGGTGGCTCACTTGTATCCGGTGGCAAATTAAAAGAAACCGGCACAACACATTGGACAAGTCCCAACACAGGTGCAACCAATGAATCAGGCTTTACAGCCTTACCGGCTGGTGGCCGTAGCGGAGGTACATTCAGCTATATCGGTCTCGTCGGAAGCTGGTGGGTTTTTAATGAATATTCATCAGTAAGTGGTTGGTGTCGGGATATAGACCATGACGACACCATTTTGTCGAGATATGTCAGCCCTAAGGTGATTGGGCTTTCTGTGCGTTGCTTGAGGGATTAAGGTGCGCTGTGAGCCCGTAAATTGATAAACATCAGATAAGAAAATTAATATGAAAACCAGACTAAATTTCATGAGATCATTGACCTGCACTTCTCTGATCCTGCCGGTCATTTCGATGCTGAGTCTTCAGGCTCAGGACATTCTGATAAGCTTTGCCGGTTCCGGCGGAAGTACAACAGTAGACTCTGTTAAAGTGGAGAACCTTACCATGGGAACAACACTGAAAATGAAAGGAAGCGATGTGCTGCGTCTTTCGGTAGTTACGGGAATGGAGAACATCAGCGGTGATGAACAGGTTAAAATAAGCTTTTACCCAAATCCGATGAAAGAATATTCCAAGTTGCAGTTTGTTCTGCCTGAACAGGGAGAAACTATGATCACTCTTCATGATCTTTCAGGGAGAAAAATAGCCCAGACACGGGATATGCTCTTAAAAGGTCAGCATACTTACGCGATACAGGGTGTTGAAGAGGGGATCTATTTTGTCACCATTACCTCCGGCAGATACTCTTTAAGCGAAAAGCTGATAAGCTCCGGATTAAAAAACGGCAGTGCAAAAATACACACGAAAGTTCAGCAATATCACAGGAAAAACAAAGCGATTCAAAAGGCATAAATGAAGAAAAAGTGATGCAATATGCCGCCGGAGACAAGTTAAAGCTGATTGGTATCTCTGGTAATTACAGTACAGTAGTAACAGATGTTCCGACAGCAAATAAAACCATCACTTATAACTTTATTGCCTGTACCGATGGTGATGGCAACCATTATTCAATAGTATATATAGGTACAGCAAAAGGCACGACTGACATTCTTGATCCCTCAAACAATAAAGGTGTACAAATCTGGATGGCTGAGAATCTTAAAACTACAAAATATAATGATTACACAACAATACCCAATGTTACTGATCTTTCAGAGTGGAATCAGCTTACTAGTCCTGCATACTGCTGGTATAGCAATGAAATTGGATATAAAAATATATATGGAGCATTATATAACTGGTACACAGTTGCCAAAGGGAATCTCTGCCCAGCTGGCTGGCACGTGCCCACAGACACAGAATGGACAACCCTGACAAATAATTTAGGAGGTGAAGCCGTGGCAGGTGGAAAGCTGAAAGAAAAGGGTTTCGCCCATTGGTACAGTCCTAATGTTGGCGCAACTAATGAAACTGGGTTTACAGCTCTTCCAGGTGGGTACAAAGGTGCGAGTGGTGGATTCGGCAATATGCGTTACTTTGGTCACTGGTGGTCTTCCTCGGAAAACACATCATCAGATGCCTGGCAACGTTACTTGGACATCGGCAACACCACTGTTTGGAAATACGCTTATGACATACAATATGGATTTTCTGTTCGTTGCCTGAAGACTGAGTGAGAAAGACGAAGGAATTTATGGACTTAGAGACTAAGAGAAATGAGGGGGAGAGGGGGAGAGAGGGAGAAAGAAGTTTTGAAGTAATCTAAGTATTAAAATCCGTATTTTAATACTTAGATCCCGGGACTGTTATGAATCCTGGATTTTAGCTAAATACAAGCGGGTTGTTACCGACGGGACTCCTTGTCTGCAAGGCACTGAAGCCGTATAATAGCGGACTGTCTGTATTTTAAAGAATCTAAAGGAGATTATGAGCCGCGTAGCGGCGACATGTTGTAGTAAGTTTATAATCAGATTATTTTGAGCTGCATAGCAGCGGCATGTTTATCGTATAACCAATCAGACTGCATGGGGAAGTATTAATTATGGGATTGGCAACACATCCCGATCACTTAATTACCGGGATTTAAAGTTTGGTGTGTTCTTCTGAAAAAACTTTGATCAAAGGGATTCAGCCAAAGGAAATGAATCTGTATTCCAGGATAAGCTTCCTTAAGAAATTGGCATTTACCGATTTTTTTACCTATTAGGGGATATATTATTTAATTATTTTACCGGTATATGGGGTAATATATCTGATTTTCATATAGCCTATCCACTTCAACTGTATTGAGCAATAGATGAATCATCGCACAAAAAGATTTTAAAGCTAACTCTCATCCAAACCGGCCGGATACTAATACATATCCCTCCATTACTAATTCTCCCTTGACTATACCTTTTTTTTGGTTTAAATTTCACAGGAATTGGATCAAACTAAAAACCAGATGAATGCAAATTATTGCCTCAATACAATCAGTTAACCTGATATAAAAATAAATAATCATGAAAAGCCAGTCGAGTTTTTTGAAATTAATGATTTGCATTCTTCTGTTCATGCAGGTCATTTCAAACATCAGTCTCCGGGCTCAGGACTACCTGATTTCCTTCGCCGGTTCAGGCGGAAGCACTACTGTGGATTCGGTATATTGTTGAAAACCTTACCCAGGGTACGAAACTGGAAATGAAAGGAAGCGATGTATTGCACCTGAAGGGAACAGTCTCAGTATCTGAGACAAAAACGAACAATGAGACGGGTAAAATAACTTTTTATCCTAATCCGATGAAAGATTTTGTAAAGATGCAATTCGTTCTCCCCAGAGCGGGTGAGACAATGATCACCCTTTATGATCCTTCAGGAAAGGAGGTAGTGCAAACCCGGGATATGCTTTCAGGAGGTGAGCACACTTACTCGATACAAGGGATTGAAGAAGGGATATATTTTGCGAATGCCATCTCGGACGGATTTTCTTTAAGTGGGAAGCTGATAAGCACGGGATCGAAAAACGGCAGTGTAAAAATAACACATGAAAGTTCCACCATCTCACAGGAAAAGTCAAGTGATTCAAAAGGCACAAATGAAGAAAAAGTGATGCAATATAACACAGGCGACAGGTTAAAGCTGATTGGTAAATCAGGTATTTACAGTACAGTAGTCACGGATATTCCGGCAGCAAGTAAAACCATTACATATAAGTTTATTGCCTGTACCGATGGAGATGGGAATAATTATCCTGTGGTTCAGATTGGTACAGCAAAAGGTTTGACAGATAATCCTGATCCGGCAGGAGAGAAAGGAATACAAATATGGATGGCCAAAAATCTGAAAACTACAAAATACAATGAAGGGACAGCCATTCCATATGTACCTGATGACTGGACCTGGCAGACAATGAATTCCCAAGGATTTTGCTGGTATCAAAATAATGCAGGTAATAAGCATACTTATGGAGGTTTGTACAACTGGTTCACGGTAAATAAAGCAAACCTTTGTCCTGCAGGCTGGCATGTGCCCACTCGTTCAGATTGGACAAGTTTAATAAATTACATGGGAGGTGAAGATTATGCAGCTGTTAAGTTAAGGGAAGTTGGAACTAGTCATTGGGTTACGGACCGATTTGGCACAACGGATATGTATGGTTTTACAGCGCTTCCGGGAGGACTCCGATATGGGGGCAGTAGTTACTCCGCTATGGGTTATACTTGTTACTGGTGGAGTTCAACGATGAAGGGAGACGATCCCCTAAGGGCTTGGTTCAGACAAATATCAGTCTCTTCACCAAACCTGCCTGAAGCTACCAGCGTTATACAACAGGGATACTCTATTCGCTGTCTGAAAGACTGATTGAGAAAACGGAGACATTTAGGTACTGAGGGAAGGACTAAAAGAAATTGTGAGTAGTGATTCTTCTTGAGTAATCTACGTATTATAATGGCTATGTTATGATTTATAAAGCGCTACTAATAAAGTAGCAATAAACATAATATCAATAATATATAGGTTATTATAATTTGAAAAATCAACAATCATTATAATTCTTTTTGCCTGTAGGGCATAAGGTATTGTAGGTAATGGTTTTATAGAATGATTTAATACCTCGTAGAGGTTATGGAGAAAAATACCATATCCGCTACGCGGAACTATTCTTCTACTAGAATCCTTTCTACAATACCCTAACCGCTACGCGGTAAGCTTACTGGCTTACCGAAAATATTTAAATTTAATCAGGGAATTGAGCAATAAAAGTCCAGAATAATCAACTGTCAAAATAACACTTAAATGTTGTTGTTATCGATGACTTATAACTGTAATTGAATGCATATCAAACTCAGGTCATCTGATTTATAAATTAGAACAGAGCAATTATAATACGTAGATCCCGGCATGACTATTAATCTCAGGTTTAATTAAGTTCCAACAGGTAGCTCCGATAGAGCTCATAGTCCATTTTTCGACTATTTACTATAAGCAGGTCGTCTCTGATAGGACTCGAGATGAATTTTAAATTAAACATGGGTTTAAAATAGCCGCATAGCGGCGACATGTTTTTAGTAAAAAAATAATCAGATTGTTTTGAGCTGCATAGCTGCGGCATGTTTGACTTATAACCAATCAATCTGCACAGGGGTATTATTAATTGTCGGATTGGAAACCAGGGAGCCGCGAACCGGCTCACTTAAGTCCGGGGATCCTGTAGCGATCAAGGCAAGCCTTGCTGCGAGGATATCCAGTGAGGGTGACGGAACAGCTAAAAGCATGGGAGTACTGTTTTTAAACAGGATATCCGAAACCCCATGGTTTCAAGGCGAAGAAGAGTATCTGGTCTTTGAGGATTTCCTGGGATCACCAGATGCACTTGCCAAAGTTGTTAGTTCAGCAAGCGGTACAGTAGAGTATACAGGGACTGCTGCGATAGGTGATACTATTATTGTTAATGTAGGGTTCTTTAATTCGATTACCCTTAGCAATCCCGGAAGTTCAGGGGAAGATGCAGAAGGCTGGTCCGGTGAAAGACCTGCCAATACGTTTGCAGACCCTGTTTATTTAAGAACAGATTCCATCAGAGAACTTATTAAAAAACATGGCAACAGTCTGACTTATGATCTGGTAGTCCCTGACACAGGGTGCATTGCTTAATCCTTTAACACCTGATGGTCCGAATGTGGATGAAGATAAGGACGGGATAAGCGATGCGCGGGAAAAAGGAGCGGACGGTACCGACAGTAATTTTGATGGAAACGCTGATGGTGTACCAGACTTTAAACAAGCCAATGTTGCTTCTTTTCATACTTTTGACGGGCAGAATTACGTAACACTGGTTGTACCCTCCGGAACTGAGCTCTCGCAGCTCAAAGTAACCGATAATCCTTCTCCTGCAAATAAACCTGCGGACGCTGAATTCCCCTGGGGTTTCTTCGATTTTTCCATCGATGGACTTGATCAGGGTGAAGCGGTAAACGTTACCATGATTTTACATAATGGAACATCAATTACAAAATACTATAAGTATGGTGTTACACCTGATAATCTGACACCTCACTGGTATGAGTTCATGTTCAATGGACAGACGGGTGCTGAGATAAGCAACAACATCATCACGCTTCATTTCGTAGATGGCCTTCGTGGAGACGAAGACATAACGGTTAATGGTTCAATCAAGGAACCAGGTGGTCCGGCAATATCCGGAACTACAGGCATTGATGAATCAACTGAACCAAGCGGAATTACCGTTTATCCAAACCCTGCTACTGACAATATCACACTGAAGCTGAACAACATTCTGCCCGGAGATAATTATCTGATTAATATACATTCAAATACCGGGGGAATTGTACAGCAGAAAATAATTAATGTATGTGATGCAAAGGAGGAATTTGTTATCTCCACGGCTAACCTTCCTGCCGGGATCTATCTGATCACACTTTCAGGCAGTAAGTGTGTCTATAAGACAGAGTTCGTTAAACTGAATTAATGAGCAGGGAATACTCCGTGCAAAACTCCGTGAAATCGCGTGGTTAAAAATATCAATTCCCTGATTCTCATCCAAACCTGCCCGATACTAATTCATCTGCCTTGTTTACTAATTCTCTCTTGAAACCTGAGATATTTTTCTTAAATTTAGTAGGAATTAATATTGATCAGGTCGATTGAAATGAACCTGACTTTTACTTAGAAAGAAAATTACAATGAGAAATATCTTAATAAAAAGACTCAAAAGATGAAAAAATCACTACTCCCTTTAACATTTATCTTTGCCTTGTTGCTAATGACATGGAATACTGATTCTCTTTTTGCCCAGCCTGTTTCTGTTACTGTCCCGGATTATGCTTATGGAATGGTAAATTCCGAATATGGAACAGTTACGCAAGCCGGTGTTGCCAACCCTGGTGCGTATGGCGGATATTCGGTGCAGGAAAATGCAAGTCCAAATGGTGTTGCTTATGCTCATGGCTTCAGGTGGTGGGGCTATCCATCATATCCCCTTCTGATTTGCGGCCCTCTTCCCAGATTCAACTTCCCGGGGAATCATGGTATATGGGATAATTCATTACTGCCATGCATGAATCCGCCAACAGGTGCTATGGGCTCATGGGGTGGTGTAATAATCGAGCCTGAAAACCGGAAGATCTGGGCCCTGACAGGAGCCAAAAAAATTGGTGCTCCCACAGCACCTTATTGTATACCGAATCCTTATGGTCCCGGACAAATATGTTATAATCTTCCTTCAACCTGGGGAAGAGGAACATCATACGGTTTTTTAAGAAAAGTTGTGGTTATTAAATCGACAGGGACACTCCAGAAAGGCGATCCTGTAAATATAAAAGTAAAGCTTACTGCCAGGGGTACTTCGGAAGGTGATGGTACAGTAACATGCCAGGGAGTACTTATGATGAACAGAATTGGAAATCCGATGGAATATATGCGATGGAGTGATATTTCTGATTTCTTCATGGCACCTATGCTGGCAAAGTTCTCGATCGACATGAACGAAAAAGATAGCGCTTCAGTGACCCTTGCCGTCGGAGACACAATCAGACTGGAAATAGGTTTTAACAATAAAATCGAGCATCCCAGAGTCGGAGGTCCTGTTGAAGCAGATGGCTGGGCAGGAATAGAACCCCATAATTTATTGGTTATTCCAAATTACGCCAGGACTGATTCTGTTAAAAAAATCATTAAAAAATTTGGCAACAACCTTACCTATGACCTTGTTTGTCTGACAACAGGGGCATTGCTGGAACCGGTTACTGCTTACGGTCCGAACCTGGACGAAGACAAGGATGGTATCAGCGATGCGCAGGAAAAAGGACAAAATGGTGATAACAATCTATGGGACGGTGATGGAGATGCGATTCCTGACTACAAGCAAGCCAATGCTGCATCTTTCCATACTTTCGACGGACTGAATTATGTAACACTTGTTGTACCATCCGGAACAATACTTTCGCAGCTGAAAGTAACTGCCAATCCCTCCCCTTCCAATACACCGGCTGATGCTGAATTCCCGTTTGGTTTCTTCGATTTTTCGATTGATGGCCTTGAACCGGGTGAAGCTGTAAACGTTACAATGATCTTACATAATGGAACGTCAATTACAAAATATTATAAGTACGGGATTACACCCGACAATCTGACACCTCACTGGTATGAGTTCATGTTCAACGGACAGACAGGTGCGGAAATAAACGGAAATGTCATTACTTTACATTTTGTTGATGGTCTTCGCGGAGATGAAGATATTACAGCAAACGGGTCAATCAAGGAACCCGGAGGGCCGGCAATAGCAGGTGCAACAGGAATTTCCGAAACAACTGATAAAACAGGAATAATTGTTTACCCGAATCCTTCTACCGGAAATGTCACCCTTAAACTTAGGGGTATTATGCCTGAGGGTAATTATTTGCTTAACCTTTACTCAAATACCGGTGGAATTGTACAGCATAAAGTGATAAATGTGTGTGATGTAAATGAGGAATTTGTTATCCCCACTAATAATCTTCCTTCAGGGATCTATCTGATCTCTATCTCAGGTAGCAATCGCGTTTATAAAACCAGGTTCATAAAATTGAAGTGATAAGAGATAAAGGCTGAGATTATCCTGCAAGAATTTAACCACAAGGTTTCACGGGGTCTCACGGAGTAAGACACGGAGTAACTCAAATTATTTTAAGCTGCAGAGCAGCGAAATGTTCAGATTAATAGCAGCCGGAGCCAATTCTCACCAAAACCTCCCCGATACTAATCCGGATACCCTGTTTGCTAATTCTGACTTGACTTTATAGTTTATTCATCCTAAATTTATTAGAATTTAATACTAACCTGAGCTACCAACAGAATGGCAAAGCAGTTTTATAATTATTTACTTCATATCAAATACTATGGAAACAATTCTACGAAATTCTAAAACTACTTTGCATTTACGGAATGCTATTCTCATCCTGATTGCATTATTATTTTCCCATATCTCCCTGCATTCACAGCTTTCGGGTAGCAGAACAATCGGTACGGGCGGAGATTATTCCACGTTCACCGATGCGGTGAATGCACTGAATACCCAGGGAGTAAACGGCCCTTTGATATTTAACGTTATTTCAGGAACATACACTGAACAAATCACAATAAACAATATCACAGGGAGCTCTGCTACCAATAATGTTATCTTTCAATCGCAATCGGGCGACTCAACTGCGGTTGTATTGCAGTGGACATCAACAGCTACTGCGGATAATTATGTGGTAACGATCAACGGGGGAAAGTACATCACCTTCAGAAAAATGACCTTTAAGGCACTGGGAACCAATTATGGAACCCTGGCTGAAATTAAAGGCTCTGCAGGCAATATCACTTTTAATAATAATCTGTTCCTTGGACTTGATGCAAATGACGGAACCTACAATAAAACAATCATTTCCGGAAATGATAAGAATCTTACCAATATCATCGTGAGGAATAACCGGTTCACTAACGGAAGCCAGGCTATATTTTTCCAGGGCTATAACGATAAGTTTATCACCGGATGCGAGATCACTGACAATATAATAATCAATTGCGGATTTGCAGGAGTACGTACTAACTGGGTCTTTGGTGTAGTTGTTACCGGTAATGAAATTGATTCGAAGGAAAACGGCATTTACGTCAGAAGTGAAAGGGGTAATGGAAATTATTCTTATAACAGAATAAAAGCTGACTATTCAGGTATTGATGTTCAGCACAATGAAGCTTCCGCACAAAAAACCCGGATATATAATAATTTTATCTCCGTCAGCAATACCAACGCGGCGTTTGGAATAACAATTCCAAATACTGTTACGACTGAAATATTTAATAACAGTGTATATATAAAAAGTAAATACCCTTTATCAGCAGCATTCAAGGCTGAAAGCGGTTCTGCAACGGCAGGTGTTGATATCAGGAATAACAATTTCGTTTGTGCAAATAAAGGTTATGCCTTATATATTATAACACCTGCTGCCATCAGTGAAATGAGCAATAATAACCTTTATACAGAGGGGAATTTTACAGCTTTCTGGGGTGGTGAATATATTGCTGATTTGTATGATTTACAGGCTGTCAGCGGAATGAATGAAAACTCACTTGCTGTATATCCTCATTATTTGTCAGGCACTGATCTTCATACCATTGCACCCTGGCTGGATGGAAAAGGATCAGTATTGCCGGGATTAACTGATGATATTGACGGAGATCCGAGGGATCCTGTGAGTCCGGATATCGGGGCCGATGAGTTCACTTCTGATCCTGAATTACATACAAAACTGACCGGCATTTATACAATCGGCGCAAACGGTTATTATCAGGATTTTGCATCTGCACTGAACGATGCCATGCTCCGTGGAATATCCGGACCCGTGGTGTTCAATATTAAAAGCGGTATATATAATGAACAGATAAAGTTCCGGAGCATCCCCGGTTCAGGTTCAGCCAGGACAGTCACATTCCAGTCTGAAACAGGCAATTATGAAGATGTTAAGATTTCCTACGCTGCAACAGCGGAGACTCCCAATTATGTGATCTCATTCCTCGGCGCCGATTTCATCCATTTAAAAAATGTCTCAGTGCATGCAACCGGTGAGCTTTATTCAAGAGTGATCAAATTATCGCAGGGTTGCGACAGTATTGTCCTTGAGAACAATCACCTGGAAGGCAGAGTTGTCGCTGACGGAACCGATAAGGCTCATTTAATAAATTCCGACAGCAGTTACTTCAGGAGCAGGATCTTAAGAGGAAACATATTGAAGAATGGCAGTTTTGGGATTTATATGAGAATGGAGAGTAATAACCTGCCCTATTCTGAAGGAGCTGTCATAGAGGATAACAACATCACCGGAATAGGATATTGCGGTATTTATGTGCAATTCAATGACATACCCCACATAAACCGGAACATTATTTCAGCAAAGTCAGGAGGTATTAGTTTAATCAGCTGTACAGGTCCATCGGTAATCTCAGGAAATAAGATCAGTTCAGTCGCGCAGGAAGGTATTTACATTACTGCATGCAAGGCGGCCACAAACAACAGGGGATTGATAGCCAATAATTTTATTCAGGCAGGAGGGACATCAGATATAAAAGGATATATTACTTACATGGTGCAGAACATTATTCAGTTTTATACAACAGTGTAAATATTACAAGGAATTATCTTTGTCGGCAAAGGCATTTCAAATAGGACCAGGCACTGATACCCGGGTAATAGTCAAAAATAATATTTTCTTCTAACAAGGGAGGAGCTTTTGCTATATCATGTTCTGGCTTCTGCAAGCGTCATTGAGTCGGATTACAACGATCTTTTCACAACAGGACGGGTCCCCTTGCATACTGGGGAACATCGAATTGCACCGATCTTACTTCATTAAGTACTGCAAGCGGTATGGATATGCATTCGATTTCGGTTAATCCATTATTTGTTTCGGATACCGACCTTCATACAACTGCCGCCCAGCTGGATGGAAAGGCTGTCCCTCTCCCCGAAGTCAGAACTGACATAGACGGGAGAAGAAGGGATATTATTGTTCCCGATATCGGAGCAGCGGAATTCGGACCAATCGCAAACTACTACCCGGATGCATTAAATGACACAACAGCTACTGAAACAAATGAGACTATAACAATTGATGTGCTGGCAAATGACAGCGACCCTGACGGTGATAAAATAACAATAACTGCGGCACGAACTCCCAAACATGGCCAGGTGGTCATAGCCCAGTCAGGACTTGAGCTTTCATATACTTCTACACCAGGATATGCTGGACCTGACAGTTGTATTTATATCATTTCGGATATTATGGATTAAAAGATTCTGCTTATGTTTTATCGATGTTGAACCATTACCACTGTTTTCCCTGACCGATATCGATATAATAGATCTCTCCCACAGTTCAGTGGCATGGGGAGATTATGACGACGATGGTGACCCTGATATTCTGATAACAGGATGGCTTGGGACTAACAACAACTATGCTTCCAGGATTTACCGGAACGATAAAGGGATATTTACAGATTCAGGTATTGATCTCAGGGGTGTTTGCTCGGGAACCTCACATTCAGCCGAATGGATGGACCTGGATAATGATAACGATCTCGATGTTATTATTACAGGAAGTAAGAATAATTCAACTGACGCCAAAACCTTGATCTACAGGAATAACGGCGGAAAATTCGCCGAATGGGATCAGTCCCCTGTCACACAATCTGATAATGGCTCGGTGGACTGGAGCGATTTTAATCATGATGGCAGTTATGATCTTTTGATTGCCGGCCATATAGGAACAACCACCATCAGCTTTAGCCGGATCTACAAAAATACAGGCCCTGATATAAACGGAGACTGTATGTTAGAGCCTTATTCTGAACTTGATGGGATATGGAGTGGAGAGAGCATGTGGGTCGATTTCGATAAGGACGGCGATCCTGATATTTTTTCCTGCGGATTCGGTGCGGATCCCTCAAAACTTTACCATAATAATGACGGAGTATTTACCGCCGTCCAGACCAATCTGCCTTCTGTGGGCAATGCTGCCTGCGACTGGGGCGATTATGACAATGACGGGGATATGGACCTCGCCCTCATCGGTAAATCAGGAGCTGCTTATCTGACAAAGATACTCCGGAATGATGGCTTTGTAGGCAAAGCATATACATTTACTGACATAGGAGCATCCCTTGTCCAGGTTAGCAGCGGCGATATTGCATGGGGAGATTATGATAACGACAGTGATCTTGACCTTGCTTATGCAGGAAATACCGGAGCATTGACTTCGATAACCAAATTATATGAAAATATTCAGGGTGTATTTACCGAGAAAAACACACCATTCCGTGATGTTGGAAGAAGCACCCTGGCCTGGGGCGATTATGATGGTGACAGCGACCTGGACCTGATAATCGCGGGCTTCAGCCCTTCTCTGAACCGGCCCTTTACCGGTGTTTACAGGAACAATCATAACCTTCAGGGTAAATTGCCTCTTACTCCTGTCAATCTGACTTCGTCTCCTCAGGTTGAAGAAGGTGTACTTCTGAGCTGGGACCCCGCAGACGCAGGACCCGGTAAAATTAATGGCCCGATCACCTATAATTTAAGGATCGGGACGGAACAGGGAGGGTCTGATATTCTGTCACCGATTGCAAATGTTACAACAGGCTTACGCAAAAATGCCAGAAACGGTAACACCGGACTTTCCGAATCATTCCTTATATCCGGTCTCCGCGGAGGTAAGAAATATTTCTGGAGTGTTCAGTCTGTAGATGCGGCTTTCAGAGGTTCAGCTTTTGCAGATGAAAAGTCATTTTATGTACAATATGATAACAGTTTGTCCGGACAGGTCTGGGACAGAGCCGGAACCGGTCCGATAAATAAGGCAACTGTAGTGCTTTTCCCCGAAAGTGATATCAATGATACCATTCAACTTAAACTTAACGGTACTAATTCGTATCTGTTTACCGATCTCCCGTCGGGCAGGTATACAATACTCGCAATACCCGATCCCGTGGTATATGATGAATTCATTCCCACATACCTTGGTAATACCCAGTTGTTACGAAATGCCATATGGGTGCAGGTAACAGGACAAGTAACCGCTCCGGCTATACGGCTGTTTAATGCTCCTCCTTCAAATACAGGATCATATCTGGTTTCAGGATCACTGATAATCGATTACAGTGGTGCAAAAGGCATATCTGTCGGTGAGAAAAGCGGGGAAACCAAGGGAAGTCCTGTCCCGGGAGCATCAGTCTTCCTCACAAATGCATCGGACGGCTCACTCAAAGCATGGGATGTCACAGGAGCTGACGGTAAATTCGAATTCTCCAGCCTGCCGGCAGGCTCATATATATTTATCGCAGATTTCCAGGGAAAACCTATGGCAGATCCAAATCCGGTGCTGACTTTAAGCGAAGAGAGGAAAACCATCGAGATAATGGCCAATGTGGGTATTGACAAGATTAAGGTTGTTGATATCAGTACCGGAACAGAAGAGATTAACCTGAAAGGATTCAGGGTCTATCCGGTCCCGTCGGGTGATCAATTAACTCTTGAAATACCGGAAGGAATTTTCCATGACAATTCTTTCAGATTGAACATTTTCGATCTTTCGGGCAAATGTGTTCTGGTCAGAAATCATTTTGATCTGTCAGCCAGTCCAGTCACAATTGATATTGCCGGCATCCCGGAGGGTATTTATCTGATGACTCTGAGTGACGGGAAGATTGCTCACAAACTGAAGATCATCAGGATGAAATAAATACGTTTGAGGAGTATAATATCAGTTTGAAGTAAGAATGAAGAACAATCGAATGAAGAATTAAGAACTCTTAACTTCTGCATTCTTACTTCGTTTGTTCTATTGTTCTTACTTCAAATAAACAAAAGCCCCGGATTACTCCAGGGCTTTGTTTATAAAGTCGGCGACTACCTACTCTCCCACTTTCGCAGTACCATCGGCGCTGGCGGGCTTAACTTCTCTGTTCGGAATGGGAAGAGGTGGAACCCCGTCGCTATAGTCACCTTAAGATCTTAAGATTTCAGAGTTTCAGGGTTTCAGAGTCTCAGAGTTTCTGATCTCTTATCCTTTGTCTTTTAACCTTTTATCTTTTCAATATTATGACATTTGGCAAAAGTTAGTAAAATGCACTCTCAAAAGTCTTCGGGTGATTAGTACTGCTCGGCTTTGACGTTACCGTCTTTACACCTGCAGCCTATCAACGTCGTAGTCTTCAACGACCCTCAAAGGAGATCTCATCTTGAGATGAGCTTCGCACTTAGATGCTTTCAGTGCTTATCTCTTCCAGACATAGATACCCTGCGATGCAGCTGGCGCCACAACAGGTACACTAGGGGTCTGTCCAACACGGTCCTCTCGTACTAGTGTCAGGTTCTCTCAAATCTCCTACGCCCACAACAGATAGGGACCGAACTGTCTCACGACGTTCTGAACCCAGCTCGCGTGCCACTTTAATCGGCGAACAGCCGAACCCTTGGGACCTTCTCCAGCCCCAGGATGTGACGAGCCGACATCGAGGTGCCAAACCGCCGCGTCGATATGAGCTCTTGGCGGCGATCAGCCTGTTATCCCCGGAGTACCTTTTATCCTTTGAGCGATGGCCCTTCCATGCGGAACCACCGGATCACTATGCTCTAGTTTCCTACCTGTTCGACTTGTACGTCTCACAGTCAAGCGCCCTTATGCCATTGCACTCTACGCACGGTTACCAATCGTGCTGAGGGCACCTTGAGGAGCCTCCGTTACTCTTTGGGAGGCGACCACCCCAGTCAAACTACCCACCAAACAATGTCTCCCGATTACGCGGGATTAGATTCCAGGCAAATGAAGGGTCGTATTTCAAGGGTGACTCCACGATCCCTGACGAAACCGCTTCATTGTCTCCGACCTATCCTACACATCACTTACCCAAAATCAATGTTAAGCTATAGTAAAGGTTCACGGGGTCTTTCCGTCCCGTTGCGGGTACCCGGCATCTTCACCGGGGCTACAATTTCACCGAGCTCGTGGCTGAGACAGTGCCCAGATCGTTACACCATTCGTGCAGGTCGGAACTTACCCGACAAGGAATTTCGCTACCTTAGGACCGTTATAGTTACGGCCGCCGTTTACCGGGGCTTCAATTCAGAGCTTCTCCCCATTGCTGAGAATAACCCCCCCTCTTAACCTTCCGGCACCGGGCAGGTGTCAGGCCTTATACATTATCTTTCGATTTCGCAAAGCCATGTGTTTTTGCTAAACAGTCGCCTGGGCCATTTATCTGCGTCCTGACATCACTGTCGGGAGACCTTTATTCCAAAGTTACAGGTCTAATTTGCCTAGTTCCTTAGCCACGGATCACTCGAGCACCTTAGGATTCTCTCCCCGACTACCTGTGTCGGTTTGCGGTACGGGTGCCATAACCTGATGCTTAGAGGATTTTCTTGGAAGTCTGTTTAGGGTCACTATCCACTTGCCCGAAGGCTCATGGTACTTTTGGGTTATCAGCACCAGCTCTTAACCCACTGGTATAACTACACCCTTCAACGTACTATTCCGTCAGTACGCGGACCTTTCACTCCTCCGTCTTCCCTTCGCAGTATACGGCGGTGCTGGAATATTAACCAGCTATCCATCAGGATCCCCTGTTATCCAGGGTTACCCTTAGGACCCGACTAACCCTGATCCGATTAGCGTTGATCAGGAAACCTTAGTCTTTCGGTGTGGAGGTTTCTCACCTCCATTATCGTTACTTATGCCTACATCTTCTTTTCCAACCGCTCCAAAGTACTTCACAATACTTCTTCTGCGCTGATTGGAATGCTCCCCTACCAATTCCGACTTTAGTCGGAAGTTCATAGCTTCGGTAATATACTTATGCCCGATTATTATCGATGCACAACCGCTCGACTAGTGAGCTGTTACGCACTCTTTAAATGAATGGCTGCTTCCAAGCCAACATCCTAGCTGTCTGTGCAGCCGAACCTCGTTTAACCAACTTAGTATAGATTTCGGGACCTTAGCTGAAGATCTGGGTTCTTTCCCTCTCGTCCACGGACCTTAGCACCCGCAGGCTCACTCCCGGAGAACATCTTACAGTATTCGGAGTTTGTCAAGGTTTGATAGGCGGTGAAGCCCTCTAGTCCTATCAGTAGCTCTACCTCTGAAAGACTCCGTCCAGACTGCACCTAAATGCATTTCGGGGAGTACGAGCTATTTCTCAGTTTGATTAGCCTTTCACCCCTATCCTCAGTTCATCCAAAAACTTTTCAACGTTTACTAGTTCGGCCCTCCACCCCGTGTTACCGGGACTTCAGCCTGACCAAGGATAGATCACAAAGTTTCGCGTCTACCCCCACTAACTATACGCCCTATTCAGACTCGCTTTCGCTTCGGCTCCGACACTTAGTATGACTTAACCTTGCTAGTGAGGTGTAACTCGTAGGCTCATTATGCAAAAGGCACGCCGTCACTCCGTCTCGGAGCTCTGACAGCTTGTAAGCGTATGGTTTCAGGTACTATTTCACTCCCCTATTCGGGGTACTTTTCACCTTTCCCTCACAGTACTGGTTCACTATCGGTCTCTCAGAAGTATTTAGCCTTACGGATGGTGCCGGCTATTTCAAACAGGGTGTCTCGTGTCCCGCCCTACTCAGGATACTACTTATACTCTATATACCTTGCTCTTACAGGGCTATCACCTTCTCCGGCCTGATTTCCCATAAAGTTCCGTTCTAATCATATAATATATCGTGGTCCTACAACCCCTCATTCGCCGAAACTAATAAGGTTTGGGCTCTTGCCCGTTCGCTCGCCACTACTAACGCAATCACTAGATTGTTTTATTTTCCTCCAGGTACTAAGATGTTTCAGTTCCCCGGGTTTGCCTCCTCACTATGGATTCCCGACCTTCAGCCGGTGGGTTGCCCCATTCGGACATCTGCGGATATATCATATTTGCTGCTCCCCGTAGCTTTTCGCAGCTTATCACGTCCTTCTTCGCCTCTGAGAGCCTAGGCATTCCCCATGCGCTCTTATTAACTTTCTATAGAGTAATCATTTTACTACTATTTTCATTCCAATATTTCAAAGAATCTGTGACTTTCAGTTTGTGCTCGTTTTGATATGTAATTCGCATTACACACCATTACTTTTAATTTTTATTCAATGCATGATCTGTTCAATCACGCACCTACTACTCTTTCACCAATATGTCAATGAACTTTTTCCGGTTTATAGTCAACTGATCTTTGAGGACGGCTATCCCCGCCAATCATTTAACATCCAACAACGCGATAATCAGTACATAGTCAACGATCGACATCTCAACTGTCAACGCATTTCTATGCCTAATTACCTTGTTAATCTTCAAATTCTTAAACCAACACGTTTAATTGTGGAGAATAAGTCGAACCCTTGACCCTCCCGACTAGGTCGGGATGCTTCTGTTGCCAATTTCCTGTATTGTTAAAGAACTTTTCAATTTTGAAGTTTAAAGTGCCTAAGTTTTGAGTTAATTCCAAATCTAAATCAAATCATTAATTGTGGAGAATATCGGAGTCGAACCCTTGACCTCCTGCTTGCAAAGCAGGCGCTCTGACCAGCTGAGCTAATTCCCCCTTCTTCTCCGTAAGCTAGTGAAGGAGGCTATAGTAGTCACTTTTTGCCTATTTTCAATTGCTTTTTGCTGACAAAGAAAGCTATTAGGACACTGTAGTCCCGCGCGGATTGAACCGCGGACCTCTACATTATCAGTGTAGCGCTCTAACCAACTGAGCTACAGGACTGTCTTAGTTGAGAGTCTGGAGTTTGGAGTTTGAAGTTATCTCCAAACTCCAAACTCTAAACTTTAAACTTATTAAATAAGATTACCAGGCTAAACTCGGGATATTCTTCTCCAGAAAGGAGGTGTTCCAGCCGCACCTTCCGGTACGGCTACCTTGTTACGACTTAGCCCCAGTCACTGGTTTTACCCTAGGCCGCTCCTTGCGGTAACGGACTTCAGGTACCCCCAACTTCCATGGCTTGACGGGCGGTGTGTACAAGGCCCGGGAACGTATTCACCGCGCCATGGCTGATGCGCGATTACTAGCGAATCCAACTTCACGGAGTCGGGTTGCAGACTCCAATCCGAACTGAGACCGACTTTTTGTGATTCGCATCCTGTCTCCAGGTAGCTGCCCTCTGTATCGGCCATTGTAACACGTGTGTAGCCCTGGACATAAGGGCCATGATGATTTGACGTCATCCCCACCTTCCTCTCTGCTTACGCCGGCAGTTTCGTTAGAGTCCCCGGCATAACCCGCTGGCAACTAACGATAAGGGTTGCGCTCGTTATGGGACTTAACCCGACACCTCACGGCACGAGCTGACGACAACCATGCAGCACCTTGTAAATTGTTCCGAAGAAAATCAAAGTTTCCTCTCAATGCAGTCTACATTTAAGCCCAGGTAAGGTTCCTCGCGTATCATCGAATTAAACCACATGTTCCTCCGCTTGTGCGGGCCCCCGTCAATTCCTTTGAGTTTCAGCCTTGCGGGCGTACTCCCCAGGTGGATCACTTAATGCTTTCGCTTTGCCGCTGATCTGTGTATCGCCAACAGCGAGTAATCATCGTTTACGGCGTGGACTACCAGGGTATCTAATCCTGTTCGATCCCCACGCTTTCGTGCATCAGCGTCAGTAACGGCCCAGCAAGCTGCCTTCGCTATCGGTGTTCTGTGTAATATCTAAGCATTTCACCGCTACATTACAATTCCGCCTGCCTTGACCGTACTCAAGAAAAACAGTATCAATGGCAACTCAATAGTTAAGCTATAGGGTTTCACCACTGACTTATACAACCGCCTACGCACCCTTTAAACCCAATAAATCCGGACAACGCTCGCATCCTCCGTATTACCGCGGCTGCTGGCACGTAGTTAGCCGATGCTTATTCACAGGGTACCTTCAGTTTATACATACATGGAATTTTATCCCCCTGAAAAAGAAGTTTACAACGCATAGCGCCTTCTTCCTTCACGCGGCATGGCTGGTTCAGGCTCTCGCCCATTGTCCAATATTCCTCACTGCTGCCTCCCGTAGGAGTCTGGTCCGTGTCTCAGTACCAGTGTGGGGGGTCACCCTCTCAGGTCCCCTAAACATCATTGCCTTGGTAGGCCGTTACCCCCCCAACTAGCTAATGTTACGCATGCCCCTCCTTTACCACCGTAGTTTTAATTACTGTGAGATGCCTCACTATATCTTTATGCAGTATTAGTCCGAATTTCTCCGGGTTATCCTCCTGTTAAGGGCAGGTTACATACGCGTTACTCACCCGTGCGCCAGTCGCCACAAAGTATTGCTACCTCGTGATGCCCCTCGACTTGCATGTATTAGGCCTCCCGCTAGCGTTCATCCTGAGCCAGGATCAAACTCTTCGTTGTAAAAATTGTTATTTCAAATCTCTTTACGAAAAATACCCCCGGGTCTCATTCAAATTACTAACAAGTTAATCTTTTGACGAGATCTTTTTCATCTCGCCTGGTTGCTACTTCATTATTTCAAAGAACTTTATATTAAAAGAGGGTGCAAAGATATAAATTGTTTCCTTTATTGCAATACCTGAATAAAAAATATTATAATAGAATTAATAGGAAACCGATTATTGTATTCTAACGGAAAGCTGCTTTCCAATGAACAAATATCCCGCTCTCTCCCAGTCCATTAAATGAATAATCCAACCTGAAAACCTTATCATAGTAAGTAACAAAATCTATACCTATTCCGGCACTGATCATCAGCTTGTCAACCAGAATATTATTGTAACTTTTATATGTGCCTGACTGGTCACTCACATACCCTGCATCAAAGAACAGGTTGGAGTAAATTTCAATAGGGATCCTGTTAAACTGATGCAAATTTCTGAAAGGCCAGGACTTCAGATTTATGACCTTCACCGGTAAAACTACATATTTAAGCAGATTCTTAAACAGGATAGCCTTATCCCCATTTACAGCATAGTACTCATACCCCCTTACAAACTCGAGATATCCCAATCCCGTTGTGGCAGCGAATACATAATCATCCCCCGAAACCGAATAAAGCCAGAGGCCGGATGCGGTATAAAACCTGGGGCTGAGTTTATGATATAAATAAAATTGTGCAAAAATATCCGTCGAATTATATTCATCCGGAACAAAACCGAGTCCTTTTCTGTTAATACCGGCAACAACCAGATGCCCGGTCTTCGGATAAATATGCGAATCCCGGTTATCCCTCCTGAATTCATATTTCAGATTGAAATAGCTCATCCTGTTCTTTCCCAGTCCTCCATAATGGGGATTTAGCGAATTAATGGTGTCTGCAATTTTTGTATCCGAAAAACCAAATTCAAAATTATGCGAATTAAAATACCCTTTCCTGTACTTATATTTTAAAGAAAAATTGTATCCGCTGATTAAATTGAAGTCCTCTTTCAGAATTAACAATCTGTCCGATTCAATGTTGTAGGGCAGAACTTTTTTCGCTGACCATGAAGCAAGAAAGGACAAAGAATTGTGCTGCGCCTTATCCAGGAAGATACCTCTGTAGTCCAGTTCATATTTAGTGAAATTCCCTAACCTGTAATTAAGCAGCATCGTTTCGCCCATCCCCCTGAAATTATTAATTTTTAATCCGAATCCGTATTCCAGTTCACTCAGGTCCTTTGTCCGCCACCATTCGCTGAAATTTGGGGCTGTATGATTCAGGTAAACATTCGGCCAAACATACCATCGTTCGGTAAGCCTGACAACCAGCTTCAAAGAACCAGATGATGGCTCGGCAGTTTCAATTTCAACAAAATTGAACAGTGATGTTTTTATCAGATTATTGATGCTGGTCTCTTTAAGATAGTTTACCTCATTACGGTTTATCTTATCATTCAAGATGAAAGCAAGCTCACGCAGAATGAGTTTATTACTGGTTACATGATTTCCTTCAATTATTATTTCACTGATATTCAACG
>CAVOWZ010000016.1:0-203305 GCA_963700275.1 uncultured Bacteroidales bacterium
ACTGGTGCATCCCGGGGAAAGAAAGTACATTCTGGTTTCCATCCATTTTATATTTGACAGACACCACACAACCTCCTGAAGGCGGGACGCTTAAGTTATCAACAACTGTTCCCGTTGCAAAAAGGAGTTGTGATCTCTCCTTATCCGGTATAAAATCGAGAAGTGTAATCCGTTGTCCTTTCTTCCAGATCGTTCTTGGGACAGCATCACGGTTGCCGTGGTGATGGATAAGCTCAAAAGGTTCCGGTGGATTATTAAATCCGCTGAGACGTGTCGGACATGAACAATGGGCACCGATCAGAGTATCATCTGAAGTATCGGCAACCGGATCCTGCTGAAATCCCGGACGATCAAACAGATACTGAATAATTATATGGGCGGCAATAGCTCCGGTATCGGCTTCACAAATTGCAGGAATGCCATCATCATTCATTCTTGACCATGATATACAGGGAAGACTTACATCTATGTTACCCAGGGCACCCAGGCAATCCATTGAAATTGCGTCAGCCTTCTCATCTTCAAGTATTTTTCCTGCAACCAGGTAGCTTCTGATCCCGTTAATCACATCCTGACGGGTTGCCAGCCTGATATCCTTCGCCCTTTGAATGTAATCATCAGCCATCTTAATAACATCATTATTAGCGGGCATAGAATTATAAATCTCAATAAAAGTGCCCGCCGGAACATATTGCAGCTTTATTCCAGTGTCCTGGGTCAGAACAGTCTCTTTTCTTTCTTTACCCTGTATCACAACACATTTTGAACGCTTCATTCTGGCGCCGGCCTTCAGCATCTTCAGACCACTTAGCGCCTGGTTGAAATTATCTGTTGAATATATAACACAGCCGGGGTTATCAGCCAGATTGATTGTATTTGTAGTAAAAGATGTCCCCAGAGGTGAATAAATAATAACCGGGATTCCTGAATCAGCAGATTTGGCTGCTGTGGGCCATGCATGGTCCTGCCTGTCGAGAAGAACTAAAAATATACCATCAGTTTTTGCCTCCTTTGCCTGATTGATCCATGAATCAGCTTCATCAGGAGAATAAATTGGCGTTTCCCTTATATCAAGGCTTATTCCGGATGAACCTGCGAAATTTCTCAATTCATCAGTATATTTTTTTCTGGCAGCCTCTCCGTCATATACAGCTCCAGGCCATCGCATTCCATATTCCTCCTTTCTTCTCACAAATGCTGCCTTTATCCTGGGAACATAATTTGAAGCCTCTCCGGCTGATTTTATCAAAGGAAGCGCTCCGCTATGCTTACCTGCATACAGACTGAAATTACCTGCCAGAAAAGTTCCCGCAGTTATAATAGCCGACTTTTTAATAAAATCGCGCCTTCCTGAACTGCAATTGCAACCTGCCAAACATCTGCTTTTAGTCATTTTTTTAAATCCTTAAATGTTCTTATTAAAATATCCTTACCAAATTTAATTCATTCCGGTTCATTAAAAAATCATTAGTGACTTTTCCTGTCCCTGGATTTTGGATCATCAACACCATTTCCGCTGTTAAGCTTTCCATTTATGGCATCAAGCCTGAAAGGTTTACCTGCATCATAATAATCCCTCGAACTATCAATGTCGGAGATCAATATACCCGGCACATTTGGAGTTAATTTATTCTGTACCAGTCCGTCGGGGGTTATAAAATAACATGGCCAGCTTTCAGGAGCTGATGAATTTGTCAGTGACATATAAAAATAATTGGTACCGGCAATTCCCTGGGCAGTAATATGCATTATTACCGGATGAATACTCCCGGTTTTTTGTCTCGCATTGTGAAATGACTGGAAAATTACATCGGTATTGAGCTTACGATACTGCCTGTATAGTTCCGGAAACCTGATATCATAACAGATCAGGAGTCCGCAATTAACTCGTTTATATTGAATGTAACAAAATGGTCTCCGGGAGTGAAGTACTTTAAATCACCTGTAGTACAGAAGCGCTTATCATACCGGTCCTCAATCTGTCCCTCCGGATTGATAAGATATAAACTGTTATGAGGTTTGTTATCTCCGCTTAACCTGTGTACCGATCCCAGAATAACCCAGATTTTTAATTCCCCGGCCAGTTTCATGATAGAATCAGTTGCATTGCGCAATTCATCCCAGTTTACTTGTTCAAGCGAATTCATATCAGCACCGGGATATCCCGATAAAGCACATTCGGGAAAATGGACAATATCAGCCTTTTTTAGTTTTGAATCAATTATCTGCTCCCTTATCCAGCTGAAATTTTCCCTTATTCGGAAGAAACAGGAAACTGGCAGGATGCAACGCGGATCTTACCGTTTTCTGGATTATTTTTCTGAGTCTGTGCAGGTAATTCATTTCCTGTTAAACAAATACAAGCAACAATAAAAACCCGAAGAAGGATCAAATTCATCTTTAACATCTTACGATAGATTTAACGTAATTTAAAATGTCTCTTAGTCATTTATCTATTCAAATCTAATTAAGATTTTGATCATAGCCTAATAGATTGTCATGCAGTCTTGCAGTCTTGCAGTCATGGAAGAAGAAATTTATTATGTACATTTACTCTATTCTGAACTTACTTAACCGATCCAAATCTACCGACATGAATAAAGACAGAAGAAATTTTATCAAACTTGCAGGTGCAGCAGGAATTGGTCTTGCAGGAAATACTTTTTATAACCCGATGAATTTTTCAAATGATAACCCATCAGATACATTTATGGTCCCGGAACCTGATACAATGATGTCTGTACCACAGGAGGAAGGTACAAGCCTGATCGGTCTATATGGGCCATGGGCCGCAGGCCTCACGGAAAAAGATCTTCCTTCTTTGTCTTTTCGACGGAAAGAGAATAAAAACATTGAGAGTTGGAGAAAGAAAACCAAGAAAAGACTTGCGGAAAGACTTGGTATGCCTGACATTGGCGGAATACCTTCAATTACCAAAGTAAAAGAATACTCATACGATGGTCTACATATTGAGGAACTCAGGTGGCAGCTTCCATACGGGAGACCGACTGATGCCATTCTTTTAAAACCATTGAATGCACAGGGCAGACTTCCGGGAATTCTGGGATTCCACGACCATGGAGGGAACAAATATTTCGGAACAAGAAAGATCACCAAAACCTCAGATAATCAGCATCCTCTTATGGTGAGTCATCAACAGCATTATTATGAAGGTCTTGCCTGGGCAAATGAGATTGCCCGTAAAGGTTATGTAGTGCTGGTGCCGGATGCTTTCCCGTTTGCCAGCAGACGGGTAATGATGCAGGATATACCGCCATCACAGCGTAATGGCCTGACCGACAATGATCCGGAAAATCCTGAAAACATTGCATCCTATAACACATGGGCTGGACAGCACGAACATATAATGGCAAAATCGCTCTTTTGTGCCGGAACAACCTGGCCGGGTGTTTTTCTTGCAGAAGATATGAAAGCTATTGATATTCTTTGTTCAAGGGACGATGTCGACAACCAGAGAATTGGTTGTGCCGGGCTGTCGGGAGGAGGAATGAGAACAGTATTCACCGGAGGTTTTGACAGCAGGATCAAATGTGCTGTCTGCGTCGGATTTATGACCACCTGGAATGATTTTCTTCTGAATAAATCATTCACCCATACATGGATGACTTATGTACCCATACTGCCCAAAGAACTTGACTTTCCGGAAATACTTGGATTACGAGTTCCCCTACCGACGCTGGTGTTAAATGATAATGACGACGATCTGTATACACTTAACGGAATGAAAGAAGCTGATAAGATACTGTCAGATGTCTTTAAAAAAGCAGGTGCAGAGGATAAATATAAATGTTCTTTTTACCCGGGTCCACATAAGTTTGATGCTGCCATGCAGAAAGAAGCTTTTAGCTGGTTCGATAAATGGCTTAAATAGTCTTTGTAACCCTTTGCCAACTGCTGCTCACATATTCGTTAAACAGATAAATTAATTATAATTGTCAAACACCCTGCACCCTGCATCATGCAACTTGCACCCTGCAAATTATACCACATAATGACCAGTGACTATTGTAAAAAACTGATTTCAATTACTTCAGTTTTCACTACAACAATTCTGCTGTTCATTTCTGAAAGCTGTTCACAAAAAGAGAGTATAAACAGAAGCCGGGTGTTTGGCGACAGCCTTTATCTCGCAGGTGTGCCTCAGCAGCCGGGTGAGGAATCATGGAAATTCATTGAAGAACTGAAATCCCCCCTATGGACACAGCATAAATGGGAAAATACTTCCCCGGGATCTCATCAGGCGGGTCTGGCATCAGGTATAGATCTGATTGAGGGATTTCCCGACAGCCTGAAGCGCCTCGAAACTGCATATGAAGATCTCGGATCATTTCTTTCCGCTGGAAATATTCCTGTCATTAACGGGAAATATGCTATTGAGACCTCTCATGATAAGACATTAAAAGGTGAATCTTTCAGACTGGAAATTAATTCCGTTCGCTGCAAAATAATTGCAGGTGAAATTGAGGGTATTCGTCGCGCGATATTTCACCTCGAGGATCTGATACTTCAGCAAAATGGTCCTTTTCTGCCCCTTGGAACAGTTGAAAAGCAGTCGTTCATTCAGAGAAGGATCTCGAGGTGCTTCTTTGGTCCTATCAAACGTCCGCCTAAAATGAGGGATGAACTGATGGATGAAACAGATTACTATCCCGATCAGTACCTTAACCGTCTTGCCCATGAAGGAGTAAACGGGCTATGGCTTACAATTGAATTCCGCGACCTTGTCGCTACTGAATATACTCCGGATGCAGGAAAAGATGCAGAAAAGCGTCTTGCCAAACTCCGGAAAGTTGTTGATAAGTGTTTAAGATACGGGATCAGGACATATATATTCTGTATTGAACCCCGTGCCTGGGAAGCTGATAATCCGGTGATAAAAAACTACCCGGAACTGGCTGGCGCTCCTGCAGGAAGGGGTAACTATTTCTGTCCTGTGAGCCGCACGGCCTATAAATACCTCTATGAATCAGTGAATAAGATTTTCCGGGCTGTATCCGGCCTTGGGGGTATGATCAACATAACGCATGGTGAGCGAGCGACAACTTGTCTCAGCGCTGTTCCATCCACATCTGATCATAAAGGTCTGATCAGATGTCCGAGATGTTCTGATAAGGAGCCATGGGAAATATTGTATGCCTCTCTTTCAGCTATGGAAAAGGGCATGCACGATGCCGCTCCCGATGCCGAACTTATCAGCTGGTTATATATGCCTCAGCCACAGCGGTATCTTACAGGAGATCCTTATAATCCCGGGGATTGGGTGTATGATTTGCCTGCACATACACCGGAAAATGTAATTCTGCAATTTAATTTCGAATCAGGAGTCAGCAGGACCGAATTCGGAAAGCTCCTCGTGGGAGGTGATTACTGGATTTCAAATCCCGGACCTGGTTCACGATTCAGCAGAATAGCAGAAATTGCAGCAACTAAAGGGACTAAAGTATCTGCAAAGATCCAAACCGGCAATTCCCACGAGGTGGCCACCACGCCATTCGTTCCCGTACCATCGCTGCTTTACAGGAAATTCAGGGCAATGAGGGAACTGGGCGTTTCATATACCATGTTGTGCTGGTACTTCGGCAACTATCCCGGAATGATGAACAAGGCAGCAGGATTATTATCAATAGAACCATTTCCCGAAAGTGTAGATATCTTCCTGCAACAACTTACTTCGGTTTACTGGCAACAAAAAGATGTTCCCGAAGTCATTAAAGCATTAAAGCTCTTCGGTGAGGGTTATGAAAATTATCCCCTCACAAACCTTTTCCAGTATTACGGCCCCATGCATGATGGTCCGGTCTGGCCTCTGTTGCTTAAGCCGGCTGATGCACCATTATCACCAACCTGGCAGATAGGTTCAGGCACAACATTTAAGCCCTGGCCTCCAAGCGGCGACAGGGTCGGCGAATGCATTGGGGATGTCCTGACCCTGGAGGAAGTAGTGGAATTAACCCGGCGCATTACCACATCATGGGAAAAAGGAGTTGAAATTCTGAACTCTTTACAGGACAATTATAAAAATGACCCGGAACGTCTTGCTGATATAAGCGTGGCAGAAGCTCTTGGAATTCAGTTCCGAAGCGGATACAATATTCTTAACTTCTACCTCCTTCGCGAAAGAATGTTCCGGATGGAAGGAATGGAACGGCTTGACATTCTGAGACAGCTGAAAAGAATAATTATGGATGAAATTAAACTTGATGATCAGCTCCTGACATTAAGTGAAAAAGATTCACGCCTGGGATTTCACTCCGAAGCAGAAGGCTATAAATATTTCCCTGAAAAAATCAGGTGGCGTATGGAACAGTTACAAACGGTTCTTGCCAAAGATATCCCGGAAGTCAGGAAGATTATAAGGAAAAATGAACTATTATTCCCGGAATATACCGGTAAAAAGCCTTTGGGACCGGTTGCTGAATATATTATTACGGAAATGCCAGTCATATCGGGTAATGTGATGAACCTGCCGGCGAATCTCATATGGCAATCTTTTAATTATGGTCCAGCCAGAACGGACATTAAATGGGCATCAGTATACTTTAAAGATGCCTTATATTTCATAGTGGCTGATAATGAGATCCATCCAGTATCCGCTATGGAATCACCCTTTGCGGGTCTTGAGATCCTTATTGAGCCTCAGAGGTTATACCCTGCAAAGCATTTTGTTTTTAACTCTGGTGATTCAGTCACCAATCCTGTTCACATCATTGGATACCCGCTGCTTTTCAGGGGCAGCTTCAAGGAGTTCAATAACAATGGTATCTGGTATGCTGTAGTACGGATCCCTCATGCACAAACCGGTTTAAATACAGACTCTCTGTACCCTATCAGAATGGATGTGATCGTGAGGACAAAGGACAATGGAATGAGTTCATGGCGCCCGGATAATCCAACCACATCACGTTTAATACTCGGATCAGACAATCCTGCCGACTTAGGTTGGCTGGTAATACACTAATCTGCATAAATAAATTTCTGTTAAATTGTCATGTAAAACTTAAAATATATTCAATGTACAGATTACTGATAACATCACTACTTATGGCAATCTGCAATTACATATCCTCGCAGAGCCTGTTTGTAAATGTCCTGGATTTCGGAGCGGTGAATGATGGAAGGACCATCAGCACTAAGGCAATCCAGAAGGCAATAGACGATTGTGCGGAAAAAGGAGGTGGTACTGTTCACTTTCCGGCAGGGAGGTATATTACGGGAACAATATTCCTTAAGAGCTTTATCACAATTAACCTGGAATCAGGAGCTGTGATCGAAGGCAGTAAGAATTTAAGCGATTATCCGGTTGTGGAAGCCGGAATAAGATCCTATACTGATAATTATACCAACAAGAGTCTGATTTACGGTGAAAATCTGGAGAATATTGCACTTACAGGTCATGGAATAATTGACGGTAACGGTGCGTCTTTTAAAGTCTCCGATGAAATCAGAAAGGCAAATATTTTCGATTCATATAAAATGCGACCTTACATGATCCGCATAATAAATTGTGAAAATGTTAAAGTCAAGGATATAACAATAATCAACTCTCCGATGTGGGTTCAGCATTATATGGTCTGCAGAAATGTGAATATTGACGGCATTACTGTAAACAGCAGAGTAAATTCAAATAATGACGGAATTGATATTGATGCCTGTGATGGTGTCAGGATATCAAACTGCAACATTATCAGCGGGGATGATGCGATTGTACTCAAGAGCACTCTCGACAAACCGTGCAAGAATATCACAATTACAAATTGCATAATAAGCTCAGACTGCAATGCCTTTAAGCTGGGGACCGAATCGAACGGTGATTTCCATAATATAAGTCTGAGCAATTGCATTATCCACGATAACAGGCTTGCAGGCATCGCATTGGAAATGGTGGACGGCGGATCGTTGAACAATGTCACCGTTTCTGATGTAAACATGCATACTGTTGGTTGTGCAATTTTCATCAGGCTGGGTAACCGTGCAAGACCCTTCATGGAGAACAATCCGAAAGCATATACAAACAGGCAGGAAGCAAAAAATGATCTGAAAAAACCCGGAATGGGCAGCCTGTTTAATGTTATGATCAGTAACATACAGGCAACAAATGTCGGAAAAACCGGCTGTTCCATCACGGGTATTCCCTCCTTCCCTGCCAGTGATGTCACTCTCAGTAATATAAGGTTAAGTTTCAGCGGAGGTGGAACTGAAGACCTGGTTAACCGGACAATAGAGGAATTCCCGGATAAATACCCTGAATTCGGAATGTTTGGAACACTTCCTGCTTACGGATTTTTCTGCCGTCATGTAACCGGCCTGACACTTGCCAACATCGACCTTTCTTACAAGGAACCCGATTACCGGCCGGCTATCTGGTTAAGTGATGTTAAAGATTCAAGGATCTCCGATCTGAGGGCTTACTGTGAAGAAGAAACTGAAGCCGTTATTTTTATTGAAAATTCAGATAATGTTGTAATCAGGGATTGTTATTCCCCGAAAAAATCAGGTTCTTTTGCGGTGGAAAGGGGCAATAATTCGGGTATTCAACTAACTAATAATAAACTAAATACAGCTCCCCTTGTGAATTGCATGCCACAGGTTTGTGATGACAGGGAAATACGGATCACCAAACCGGGGGATGTCATTAACAAAAGGCTTGAGATAATCCGCGCCATCTGGAATGACAGCAGGCTGCCCACAAGGTCAGATGTTATTGTCACTCCCAATACGGAAAGCCCTCTGCATCCGAACAAAATGATTGGCCGGGTTGATATGATTGAGATACCTGTTGCCGGATCAGGATCTGTCAGAGACCTTGCATACCTGTTCGTACCTGTTCACCAGAACAAAAGACTTATTGTCTTCAATCCCGGTCACAGCTATACACTCATTGATGATGAAAAGCACCAGAGCAGGGTGGAAGCAACGATCACCGGTCTGGTTGAAGCAGGATATGATGTCCTCACGGTATTCATGCCACATGTTAACAAATCTGCAGGGCCGGGATTCAGATTTGACCACTGTAAGGTCATTAATACCGACCTCGGCATACCTGATCCGCTTCCTACTTATGGATTAAGATTATTCCTCGATCCGACAATCGTAAGCCTTAATTATATTCTTGAGAAATACAAATATAAAAGAGTTGATATGGTCGGACTTTCCGGCGGCGGCTGGACGACAAATCTTATCTCAGCCCTTGATGACCGTATTAAATACAGCTTTAATGTTGCAGGCTCAATTCCTTTATACTACAGAAAGGGAGGATCAATCGGAGATATTGAACAATTTATTCCACAATTATACCGTGATATTGCAGGTTATCCGGATCTTTATGTCATGGGAGCCTTTGGAACAGGGCGCAGACAAATACAGATCCTTAACCGTGATGATAATTGCTGTTTCGGTCAGAAACAACATGATCCCAACCGGGATTATGCATTCGATATGCGCCTTTTCGAACAGACAGTTAAAGAGCGGCTTGAATCATTGGGAGTAAAAGACCATTATTACCTTGTAATAGATGAGACAGCTCCAAACCACCAGATCTCGGAATATGCCCTAAAAAAAGTGATCTTACCTGAATTGAAAGAAAAATAAACCGGTCTGAACAATCCCGCAATAATCAAGCTTATGATATTAAATTCCAAAGCAAATATTGAAAATATCATGGCAAATAAGACACCTTCCGGATTCGTCTTTGCTCCCAATTACTGGCAATGGTTCGCACATCACAGGAACCATGGCATACTTCCGGAAGAGCTGAAAGGGTGCGAGACTCAGCTTGACATGATCAAATACCTGGGGGTGGATGTATTCAGCAGGAATATTTATTGCAGGCAGGATGAATACTGGTTCGGAGGGATCTGCGATGAGTATTTTGATGATTGTCAGGCCGAAGTTACTATCCGGTCTGAAAACAGTAATAAACTGACAAGAAAAGATTTCAGGTTAAGCAAAGGTTTGTTGTCGGAGGAATTATTATATGTCTTTGATGAATCCACAATTGTTCAGAAAAAGTTCCTTATAACGGATTATAAAGAGCAGGGCGGATTACTTGAACAATTTGTAAGCTCCAGGAAGTGGCAGTTCAACAAAATGAAATTTATAAAGGCAGAACAGGAGGTTGGTGAAAGAGGTCTGGTTATAGTTGGAGACTTCTTCAGTCCGTTAAAACTTTTACATCTTGTCATGGGACCGGTTAATGCGGTATATTTCCTGATGGAACAGCCGGAATTTGCGCGGATAATAATGGAAATTCATGAAAAAAACCAGCTTGATCTTGTGAGGCAGGTTGTTTCAAATGGTGTCAGGGTAATAATGTCGATGGACAATCTTGATACTATGTTTCACCCTCCGGAATATGTAGAAGCATATTCTGCATCATTCTATGAAAAAGCCGCTGCAATATGTCATGAATATGGTGCCCTGTTCTTCATTCATGCCTGCGGGAACCAGAGAGATAATCTGAGACTTATCAGTTCACTTCATGTGGATGGTCTTGAAGGCGTTGCATTTCCGCCTTTGGGAGATGTCGGACTGGATGAAGCAATGCAAATGACTTCTGAAAATTTCATAATAACAGGAGGGATAAGTGCTATTGAAACACGTGATCTGAAAACCAGGAAGGAAGTATTTGAATATGTTGAAAATCTTTTTTCGAAGATGAAACCATACATGAACAGGTTCATTTTTTCAGCCAGTTGCAACACTGCAATCAATACAAGCTGGGAGACGATCAAATATTTCCGTGATGCATGGCTGGAGTACAGATAAATGGTTAACTCAAATATCGAGAGGTTTGATCTCTTTAATTGACAGTTTCAGTATTAACCAGTTAATAAGGTAGACAGTTGATGCAACCAGAAATATCAGGAAATAACTCCCGGTACCTTCAAGGATAAGTCCGACAAAGGATGCAGAAAGTGCGCCTCCGATTGCACCCGCAAAACCGCTCAAGCCTGTCATTGAGCCTACCGCCCGTTTGGGGTATATATCAGAAACAATTGTAAATATGTTTGATGCCCATCCCTGGTGGCCGGCTGCTGCAAGGGAGATTAATATAACTGATAGCCAAATGTTTGTAACCTGTGATACCAGCATAACGGGTAACACTATTAATGCACATATCAGGATGGTTGTTTTCCGGGCAAAATCTATACTCTTACCAGTTCTTATGAGTTTTGATGAGATCCAACCCCCTCCTATTCCACCGACACTTGAAACAGAATAAATTATAATCAGTGGAAGAACTACTTCCTTCAGATTTATGCCGTGAGTCTTGCTTAAAAAATCAGGCGTCCAGAACAGGAAAAACCACCATACCCAGTCAGAGATGAACCTGGTAATACAAATCGCAGCTGTCTGGTGGTATTTAAAGAGATCTGTCCATTTTATGCTGACTGTGGTATCTGTTTCCTCTTTGTCCTGTAAAATATATTGCAGTTCCGATTCCGAAACTCCGGGATGCTTTTCAGGTACCTTATAAGAGGCCATCCAGAAAGCAATCCATAAAAAACCAAGGGCACCGGTTATTATAAACGCCCATTGCCATCCAAAAGAAACGGATATTCCTGATACGATCACCGGGGCAATAATTGCCCCAACCGTGGAGCCTGAATTGAAAAGTCCTGTTGCAAAAGCCCGTTCTTTTTTGGGGAACCATTCGGCTACACTCTTTACTGCAGCAGGGAAATTGGCTGACTCACCTAATCCAAGGGCAAACCGGGCAGATGCAAAACTCACTACACCCCGGGCTGCTGAGTGTGCCATACCGGCAATGCTCCAGATTACAATTGCCCATAAATAACCTATCCGGGTCCCGAATTTATCGAGAAACCGTCCGGATACCAGTAATCCGATCGCGTAAGCTATCTGGAATGCCGTAACGATGTAGCCATAATCTGCCTCGCTCCAACCCAGATCTTTCTCAATAAAAGGTTTCAGGATCCCGATAACCTGTCTGTCGATATAGTTTATTGTCGTTGCAAAAA
This sequence comes from uncultured Bacteroidales bacterium, assembly GCA_963700275.1. Lineage (GTDB taxonomy): Bacteria > Bacteroidota > Bacteroidia > Bacteroidales > VadinHA17 > LD21. The sequence goes on from CAVOWZ010000016.1 coordinate 12,003, forward strand.
AAAGCAATGCAACGATCTTCCAGCGATAATTTCCTGTTACAGCCACCTCTGGTTATTTTAAATTCATTTCATTATATCCGGACACATCCCGTCTTCCGTTAATTAAACATTATATCTTTATACTATCCGGTGAAATTTTTAAATTTACTTCTTTAATCAATATAAAATCAGCTCTGAAAAATAACTGTTAAGCCTCTCAGGAATTAATTTTCAGGGCTTATTATAAAAAATTATACCCAGGTGAAAAAACATGTTATACCTTTTACTATCATCCTCTTTTTACTTTTTGCAGAAATTACATACGCACAATTAAAGACTGTTCAGAATCCTGACGAGGGTGAAGAGAACCTGAATGTTCTGACCCAATGGATCAGATGGAACAATCCGGGGAGCCTCCTCATAAACCACCTGATAAAGAAGGCAGATAACTACTATTCATTGCGGGATAAAGAAATAGCCGGACTGAAGAATGGAGATGACTGGCGGATGAGACAGGAAGAGGTAAAAAATAAATTAAATGAACTTGTCGGTCCTTTCCCCGGGAAAACTCCGCTGAATCCAAAAGTAACAGGCGTAATCCGTAAAAAAGGTTTCCGGATCGAGAAAATCATTTATGAGTCGATGCCTGAATTTTATGTCACCGGCTGCCTTTTTGTACCCGATGGTATAAAAGGAAAGGCGCCGGCAATACTGAATGTAATAGGGCATAACCAGGAATCCTTCAGAGCTGAGCTTTATCAGACTGTCATCCATAATCTTGTAAAGAAAGGTATTATCGTCTTTGCAATTGATCCACCCGGACAGGGAGAGCACGTACAGTATTATGATCCCTAAATCAATTTCTCATCAATCGGATATTCCGTAATTGAGCACTGCTATTTTGGTAACCAGTGCTTTCTGACAGGATCATCAGCAGCCAGGTATTTTATCCAGGACGGGATAAGAGCCATCGACTACCTGCTCACATTGAAATATGTTGACCCTGAAAGAATAGGTGTTACAGGCTTCTCTGGAGGAGGAACAATATCCTCATACATTTCTGCATTTGATGACAGGATCAAAGTATCGGTCCCGTGCAGCTGGGCAACGGCTTCCCGAAGACAACTCGAGACTAAAGGCGCTCAGGATGCAGAGACAGAATTTATCCGTGGAGTCGCGGAGGGGATCACTTTCGAGGATCTTCATTGAAGTCAGGGCTCCGAAGCCCACACTGCTGACTTTTGTATCGGGAGATGAATATCTGTCACTTCAGGGAGCAAGAGAAGCATTCAGGGAAGCATTAAAAGCTTATGAAGCACTTGGAGGGAAAGACAACCTTGAACTCGTTGAAGATGATTCGAAACACTGGATGACACCAAAAATAAGGACTGCTATCTATGGATTCTTCATGAAACATTTTAACCTGAAAGGATCACCAGGAAGAAGAACCCGTTGAAATTCTGTCTGCCGGAGAACTCACTGTAACACCCACAGGGCAGATCTCAACATCATACGGTGGAAAGATGATATTCGATGTTAATAAGGATGAAGCGGAAAAGCTTATTGAAAACCTTAAAAAAGCCAGAAAGGATCCGGTCTCACATCTTCAATCAGTTCAGGTAAGGGCAAAGGAGATTTCAGGTTTCATTCAACCAGTTGATATAGATACAGACCCGTTTATTAACGGCAGGTATCGGAGAGACGGATACCATATCGAAAAACTGGCATTAAAAGGTGAAGGAGATTATATAATTCCATTCCTTCTTTTCATTCCGCATGATGACAAAGTCAGGCATGACTGTATAATTTATCTTCATCCCGACGGCAAAGACAGTGATGCAAAGCCGGGGAAAAAATAGAACAACTTGTGAAAAACGGATATATAGTTGCCGCAGTTGATCCGCTGGGCACCGGTGAAACAAAAAACACTGCAACACGTGATCTTGCCCAGGGTTATACAGCTCTGCTGCTTGGAAGGAGCATTGTCGGCATTCAGGCGGCAGATATCTGCAGGGTCGCTCAATATTTGCAAACCCGCGACGATATTGACACGTCCGGGATCGGTGCTCTTGGAATAAATGAAATGTGTCTTCCCCTCATTCATGCTGCAGCATTTGACAAATCGATTAAAAATGTCATTCTTTCCGGATCACTTATATCCTACAGCTCTGTGGCTATGAACAGGTTTTACAGGATCGGCCTTACAGAACGCGAAGGAGGCGGAACCCATCATCCTTATGAAGTTGGCTTTTCATGGGGAATAGCGGGTGTGCTCAAGGGATATGACCTGCCTGACCTTATTGCCTGCATCTCCCCCCGGAAAGTTGTAATGACAGGTATGAAGAACCAGATGCTTGAACCGGCATCGGATGAATTGATAAAAACAGAAATGGAATTTCCACGATTGGTATATACTTCACATGGTGCAGGTGAAAATCTCAGGATGCTGTCAGGGAACCAGGATATGATGTCCGGCATCAGCTGGTGTTTTAACTGATCCACTAACAAAATTAAAATGAGACGAATTTTTATTTTATTACAAGGGCTGGCATTTATCTGCCTGCTATCCTGCAATGAAAGCAGTACTAACAATGAAGATGATATTATAATTGAGAATGATCAGATGAAACTTGTCATTTCCGGTGACGGTTATGCAAAAAGTCTCGTATGCAAAGCTGCCGGGACCGAGTGTCTTGTACAGGGGAAAAACGTAGCGGTAAGCACAATAATAGAACCCCGCCCCTACCAGAATGAAGTAAAACTTGCATATCCCAATAAAAAAACAACTTTTAAATCCAATTCGGTCCGCAAAGAAGGCGATAAGCTTATTATCGGTTATGAGCTTATACCATGGGAAGCGACAGTCGCAGTAAAGATCGCTCCTGATTATCTGGCATTCACCATAGAGTCATTCAATCTGACGGAAGATTATGGAATTGCCATGACTGAACCGCCCATATCTGAAATGTGGTTCCTGCGATTGCCGGTTCGTAATCTGGGCCATTGGGGAGACTGGCTTAATGTTATCTGGGATGAAAAGGTGGCAGTGAATATTCTTGCTGCCGGACCCTATACAAATGCCGACTCGGAAGAGGCTGACGGATACCGGATCTTACAGGCAGGTGTGGATGAAAAAGTAAAGCTTACAGGAGTTACGGCAGCATTAATTGCATGTCCTAAGGACCAGCTCCTTGATAAAATAGCCGTTGTGGAAGAAGATTACAAATTACCTCATGGTGTGGCCAGCCGCCGGCATGATCTCTATAATGCATCATATTACTGGACATCCGATATTACTCCGGCCAATGTGGATGAACATATTAAATATGCCAGGATGGGCGGATTCAGGCTTATGAATATCTATTACCCTGCATTTCTCGAAAGCAGAGGTTACAGGCTGATAGGTAATTATGATGTCTTCAGGAAGGAATATCCTGATGGCAAAGCCGATCTCAAAGCAATGCTCGATAAGATCAAAGCTGCAGGTATCACTCCCGGTTGTCATTTTCTCCATAGCCATATCGGAAGGGACAGCAGGTATGTTACACCAATACCTGATCACAGGCTGAACCTTTTAAGGATTTTTACATTGAAGCGGCCGATAAGTAAAACAGATACAACAATATATGTTGAACAGAACCCTGCAAATTCAACAATGGCAAAGGGCAGAAGAGTGTTGAAACTGGGTACGGAACTGATCTCATACAGTGGGTACACCACCTAAGCCTCCTTATATGTTTTATGGTTGTGAACGGGGAATTGATAAAACAACCATAAATGTCCAGCCTGCAGGTTTTATGTTCGGACTGCTTGACGTAAGTGAGTTTGGTGCTACAAGTGTTTATATAGATCAGTACTCTGACCTTCAGGATGAAGTAGCAGATTATATTGCAGATATATGGGATGCAGGATTTGAATTTCTCTATTTCGACGGATCGGAAGGTGTCAATCCACCTTTCTGGTATCATGTATCTGGAGCACAGTACAGGGTATTCAGCAAACTGAAACCGGAACCTCTCTTCGCCGAAGGTGCCGCAAAAACACATTTCAGCTGGCATATGCTTACAGGCGGAAATGCATTTGATGTCTTCAGACCTGAGAAATTGAAAGAGGAAACTTTGAAACATCCATTCAGGGAAGCTCCGAGAATGCAGGATAATTTCACCCGGCTGAATTTCGGATGGTTAGGTTACTGGTTACCCGGTGAAAATACAATCGGAACACAGCCCGACCAGCTTGAATTTGTTACGAGCAAGGCAGCAGCCTGGGATTGCCCTGTCTCGATCCATGCCAATCCGGCAACACTGGCAAAACATCCCAGAACAGCTGATAATTTCGAGGTATTCAGACGTTGGGAAGAAGTACGGGCAAAAAAATGGCTCACCGAAGACCAAAAACTATTGTTACGAAATCCTGACCAGGAATTTACTCTTCTTCTGAATGAAAAGAATGAATTTGAACTTGTTCCCTTTGATCAGATCAAAGATGTGGCAAATGGCAGCAGAGAAGTTATTGCTTTTACTTTTAGCAGGAATAAAGATCTTTATGCGGTTTACTGGCATATCTCCGGTGATAAGAAGATAGAATTGCCTGTTAAAGCCTCAGATCTTACCCTGATGCTGGACCTGGGGAAGGAAATCGATATCTCCTCCGGTCAATCCGCCGACAAAACTGTTTTACCTGTTGGTAACCGTCACTATCTTAAAACAAGTAACCTTACAAAAGATGAACTTGCACATGCCTTCAGAAATGCAATTATCACCGACTAACCGGTATATAAAGCATGAGATAAACAGCCATTGCGCCATTGCGCCTCTGTGCTTCTGCGCCTTATCAAATTGAACCCAATATGAAAAAGATTCCCCGGTATATTTTTGTGATCGGCCTTCTTCTGATTTTTTCGATCGGAGTAACAGGTCAGCCTTCTGCTGTGGTAAAAGATTTGCTGGTTTTTGAAAACAGTCATGGAAAAACAAAAAGCATCAGATCGGCAAGGCAATGGCAAAAACAACGGCAGAAGATCCTTGATGGCATGCAGCAGGTGATGGGGCCGTTACCTGATGCTTCGAAAAAAGTACCACTTGATTTACAGATCATTGAAGAAGTCACCATTGGCAAGGTAAGGCGTCTGAAGATCACTTTTGCTCCGGAAGCAAATGATCGGGTACCTGCTTATTTGCTCATACCTGCCGATCTGTCGGGAAAGGTTCCCGGTATTCTCTGCCTTCACCAGACAACCGGAATAGGCAAAGGTGAACCGGCCGGGATGGGAGGACTTTCAAATCTTCATTATGCAATAGAACTAGCCCAAAGAGGATATGTAACACTTGCCCCGGATTACCCGAACTTTGGCGATTACAAGTATGATCCTTATCAGAACGGTTACCAGAGTACAACCATGAAAGGGATATGGAACCACAGGGCAGCTGTTGATCTTCTCCAATCATTACCGGAAGTTGATCCCGATCGAATTGGATGTATAGGACATTCACTCGGTGGCCATAATTCACTTTTCGTGGCTGCATTTGATAAACGGATCAAAGCTGTCGTCACGAGCTGCGGATTCAATTCCTTCCATAAATATTATGGCGGTAATCTTACAGGCTGGAGCCATAAAGGATATATGCCCAGGATAGCAAGTGTTTATGGTAAGGATCCTGCAAAAATGCCCTTCGATTTTCCCGGGGTGCTCGGAGCAATCGCTCCACGGGCAATTTTCATAAATGCACCTCTGAGAGACAGTAATTTTGAAGTTTCCGGAGTGTACGACTGTGTTAATGCCGCAAGACCTGTTTATAATCTCCTCAAAGCGCCGGATAATCTGATTATGGTAAATCCTGATGCAGAGCACGATTTCCCTCCGGAAGTCAGGGAGGCTGCATATAAATTCTTTGATAAAGAGCTGAAGTTAAATAAATAACATATGAACTCTGATAATCAAACCTCATTAAAACCGCTGTTAAAAAACGTAATTGCAGTTCTTTTTATTTCCCTGGTCGGATTTCTGCCTGCTCAATTACAGATTAAATATACTCATGTTGACGAGCGCGGGACAAGTGATTTTGAAATAATGCCATATTTTGAGGTTCAGGATGAACCATTTACATGTTTCCCCTTAATTTGATTTCATGGCTGGAGTATTAATTTGGAGAAATATAAACTGAAAATTATGACTGCTAAAACCAGAAGCATCCGGATCCTGATATTATTGATATCTCTTGTGCTTCTAAAATGTTCAGATTCCCAGACAATATCTGAAAGTGTCAGGATCAGTCAGAAGGCTGTGAACGGGGTATTTGTGAAACGAAACGGTTCAACTCTGGTTGTTTATGGTGATCCTGACAATAAGATAAAGAGATCCGACATGGTTCTTTTCACACATTTCCGAAGGGATGTAATATGGGCCGGGACAAACCTTGTACAAAATGGATCTCAGGCAGTTGTACCTGTTGAAGAAAAAGCATTTTTCACCAGGGGTGATTCTTTATGGACAAATCTATCGCAGACGAGGTTTCATGATTATTACTGCCAGACCTCGAAAATTGGAATTATTCCGTTTAATGTTGAAAGGACGGTAAAGGGGGGAGAAATCCTGAAATTTCAGGATATTGATATCAGGGTGCTTGACACTCCGGGTTATACCAGGGGATCTGTCTCATACATCATGGATATTGACGGAAAAAGATTTGCATTCACAGGAGATCTGATATATAATGATGGAAAAATTTTCGACCTGTATAGTTTTCAGGATTCATTAGGCAGTATTGGCGGTTACCATGGATATGCGACCAGAATAGGATCTCTGATATCAAGTCTTCACCTTATTGCCAGTCAGAAGCCCGATGTTATAATCCCCGCGAGAGGACCTATTATAACGAATCCTGATGAATGCATTCAGAAACTGATTCAAAAGGTCCGGGCTTTGTACCATAACTATTTGTCGATAAGTGCATACCGCTGGTATTATCCGGAACGTATGAATATCATGTCGAATCATATTCTAGGACCAGATTCAAATGTCGACTGTGTGCCGTATGCGGTTATCGAAAAAAATCCACCACACTGGTATATGCATATCAATAATACCAATCTTATTATTGCTGATGACAGTTCCGGATTCCTGATAGACTGTGGCGCCGTAGGCACCTTTGAAAAATTGGTCCGGTTGAAACAATCAGGAAGAATAAAGAGTATTGACGGGATCTTTATCACTCATTATCATGATGACCATACAAATTATATTAATAATGTGACTAAAGAATTCGGTTGCCCAGTCTATTCAACAACGGAACTGAAAGAAATTCTGGAAAACCCGGGAGCATTTAATTTACCATGTCTTACTACGGAATCAATAACAAATCTGAATATTATGCAGAATGGTCAGAAAATGATATGGAAGGATTTTACCCTTACCTTTCACTTTTTCCCGGGTCAGACTCTTTATCACGATGCCCTGTTATTTGAGAAGAGAACCGGAGAAGCCATTTTCTTTATCGGTGATTCCTTTACCCCAACAGGAATTGATGATTATTGTCTCCTGAATCGTAATTTTCTGCACCCGGGAACTGGATATTTATACTGTCTTGATATTCTTAAAAAACTTCCTGGGAACGTTCTTCTTGCTAACCAGCATGTTGAACCTCTTTTTTCATTCTCAGGTCAACAACTGGACCAGATGAAAAATATTTTGCTTGAAAGGAACTCAATATTGAAAGATATGTTTACATGGGATAATGTAAATTATGGAACTGATGAGCAATGGATTAGTGTCCATCCATACGGACAAAAAGTAATACCCGGGGAAACTGTTGAATACACTGTAAAAATATTCAACCACTCGGAAGTCATAAAGACTTTCATAATAGAACCCGATGTTCCGGAAGGATTTAAGATGGAACCAGAAACAGCCTTAATTGCCATCAAACCACTAACTGAAGGCGAACAAACATTTAAGGTCAAGGTTCCGAAACATGCTCCTCCGGGTATAACTCTTATGTTAACTGATATTAAAACCGGCAATTGGGATTTACGCGAATGGAGTGAAGCCTTAATAGATGTTTTGTAACCTCCGGTCCCGATGCCGGAATTTTTGAGTACAGCATCGATGCCACGGATTTTAAAAAATTGATCAGGATCACTATCGAAAGTAATTCTGAACAGATATAAATGAAATAAAAATAAATTTATGAAAATGTTTAAAAAACTCTCAGGATACATTCTGTTTATTTCAAGCCTGGTCATACTGATCCAGGGTTGTAATAATAATCCTGCAACGAAAATTTATATTGAATATGATACTGACATGACAGTCAAACTTGCTGCAGGAGAAGTCAGAAAATATATTTACCAAAGGACAGGTGAACTTCTGCCTGTTGTCTTATGGGAAAACGGGAAAGTCATTAGTGGTGATGCAATATTTATCGGAACCAATTCCTCAGCATTAATGAGATCAACTGGTTTTGAATTCCCGGAAATGGGTCAGGATGATTATATTCTTAAGACTATCCCTTCAGATGGTGCCAAAAAGCTTCTTGTCTGTCGGGGGAGTAATATCGGAACACTGTACTCAGCCTATCATTTTGCCGAAAAGTTGGGTGTGGGATTTTATCTTGACGGGGATGTAATACCTGACAAAAAGATAGAGTTCATTTTCCCGGAACTTGATATAAAACAAACGCCTCTTTTCAGCAGACGGGGGATACAGCCTTTCCATGATTTCCCGGAAGGCCCGGACTGGTGGAACAGGGAAGATTATAAAGCTGTTTTATCCCAGCTTCCCAAACTAAAAATGAATTTCTTCGGACTTCATGCTTATCCAGAGGGAGGTGTTGGTCCGGAACCACTCATCTGGATTGGATTGAAGGAAAATGTTAATTCTGACGGAACAGTAAAAACGGCGTATCATTCACGTCATTTTACAACAGTTAACGGGACCTGGGGTTACAAAGCGCTTAAGACTTCAGACTATACTTTTGATGCGGATCAGCTATTCAGCCGCGATGATTTCGGCAGTGATTACATGAAGAACCGGGCACCATGGCCTGCTCCCGCCGATGAGGCTCAGCTTTTTAATGATATGGGAGCATTTCTGAATGATGTTTTCTCTTTTGCGGGTAAGTTGGGAATTAAAACCTGCCTCGGCACAGAAATTCCTCTTGTGCTGCCAAACCAGTTAATTGAACAGATGAAGCAACAGGGACTCGATCCGGAAACACCTGAAACCAGGCAGAAAATTTATGAAGGAATATTTACCAGGATAAAGAATACCCATCCGGCAGATTTTTACTGGTTCTGGACACCTGAAAACTGGACATGGTCAGGGAATAAAAAGGAAGACGTGGACAGAGCTATCCACGATTTTGATGCAGCTGTAAAGGCACTGAGTACAGTCAATCCCGGTTTTAAGCTGGCGACCTGTGGATGGGTTTTGGGTCCGGCTGATAACCGGACGCTATTTGACAGGTACCTCCCAAAAGATATAGGTTTCAGTTGCATCAACAGGTACCTGGGCTGGGAACCGGTTGATCCCGCGTTTGCAGAGATACACGAAAGGGAAAAGTGGGCCATTCCATGGATGGAAGACGATCCTGGTCTGACAATACCCCAGCTGTGGGTTGGCCGTATGCGACGCGACGCAGCTGATGCTTATGCCTACGGATGCAACGGGTATTTCGGGATTCACTGGAGAACACGCATTCTGAGTATGAATGTATCAGCACTGGCGAAAGCCTCCTGGGACCAGTCGTGGAACCCTGAGAATGGGAAAAGGGTAACAGCCGGGGAGGTAAAAGATTATCTGTCGAGGATGGAAAAAGGGGATAATCAGGTACGCGATTTGGAGTGTCTTGATTTTTATCAGGAGTGGTGCAGGATCCAGTTCGGACCCGAAGTGTCTGACCAGCTTGCATTGATTTTCAAAGACCTTGATGGAGTTAAAAAGAAGACTACCAGCCTTGACGGGGGCCTGTCAAATCTTCCGAGGACAGCTACATGGATTAACGGACCAGGAAACCTTCTGGTGAATAAACATCCCTGGGACAGCGTTAAAGCAGAGTTTTCCTTTGTCGATGACATAGAAACCCTGAGGTCTCAGGTTTCCGGAAAAGGTAACCTTGAAAGATTCGATTACTGGCTCAACCAGTTCAAATACCTGAGAGCTTTCGGGAAGATTGCCTGTACTGCAGGAGAATTTAATAAGGAAGCCGAAAAATTAACCTTACTGACAGATGATCAGAAGAAGGAACTTGTTAACAATAAACTGCTCCCACTGGTTAAAAAAGAAGGTGAAGAATTAAGGGATGTTCACTTTTACCTGATCTCATCCATAACCACATGGGGAGGCTTAGGAAATGTTGCCAACTGGCAGCAGCACATTATACCATTTCAGATCCATTCACATGCTGACCAGATCAAACAATACACTGCTGATACTGCATGGATTAAAGATCTGTACTCTGCTGATCTGAAGGAACTTTCACGGATTATCGTTCCTCAGCCACAACATATAATTGAAACAGGAAAAGATTATACAGTCAGGGCAATATTTTTCAACATGATCCCTGATGATCCCAGGATATACTGGAGACCAATCGGCAGTGGAAAATATGAATCATCAGGACTTAAGAAGCTGTCTCAAACTTACTGGGAAGCGACAATACCTTCGGAAAAAATCACAGATGATTTTGAATATTATATTCAGGGGGATAAAAACGGTGATTTTATATTTCCGGTTACTGCTCCTGAAATAAACCAGGCTGTAGTGTTATTAAGGAATAATTGAATTATTACCTGCAAACCAGACCTCTGATTACATTTATAACTATTAAACAATAAATCCTTGTACATGAAATCAATAAAATTAATTCCTCTGATTATTAGATATTTTAGTTTATATTTTAAGGTTCAGGATGAACCGTTTACCTGCTTCCCATAAACTTCAAAAGTATCCACGAATGAAATCTTCAAATGCCGTATTACTGATCTGCAGTTTCCTGATAATATTCCCGGAGAGTTGCAGAAATGAATCTGAAAGGAAGCCGGAAAACAATACTTCAGGGCAGGAGACTGATGGGCCGAACCTTGACTGGTTCCGCGAGGCCAAGTTCGGAATGTTCATCCACTGGGGACCTTACTCATCTCTTGCGGGAGAATATAACGGCCGCCGGGTACCCGTAGGGGAAAATGCAGAGTGGATCATGAAAAAGCTTACAATTCCCGTGAATGAGTACCGTGAACTCGCAAGTAAAATAAATCCTGTTAAGTTCAATGCGAATGATTGGGTACGGATGGCCAAAGAAACCGGCATGAAGTACATTGTGATAACTGCGAAGCATCACGACGGATTTGCCATGTATCATTCGAAAGTGACGAAATACAATATCGTCGACTGGACCCAATTTGGAAGAGATCCGATGAAAGAGCTTTCGGAAGCTTGTGCCGCAAACGGGATTAAATTCTGCTTTTATTATTCTCACCGCGAAGACTGGGATCATCCGGGAGGTTATGGCAATAACTGGGATTTCGATAATGACTGGGGTTCAGATCTTTACAATTCAGAGATGTTCGAAAAATATCTTGAAGAGAAAGCAAAACCACAGTTAAGGGAACTTCTTACAAACTACGGACCTGTGGGACTGATCTGGTTCGACCGGGGAATGTACACTCCGGAGCAGGGACATGATTTTGTCAGGCTAGTCCATGATCTGCAACCGGCAACTCTGATAAACGGACGAGTCGGACATTATGATCAGGAATTCCTTGGTGATTATCAGAGTATGGCCGATAACGGAATGCCTCCCGGAGGTATTGAAGAATACTGGGAAACACCAATGACTCTAAATAAAACCTGGGGATTCAGTAAATTCGATACACTCTGGAAAAGTCCGGAAACAGTTATAACAAGACTTGTCGAGATTGTAAGTCGCGGGGGAAATTTTTTGCTGAACATAGGACCTGAAGGCAATGGGGAGATCCCTGATGCAACAGTTAATATATTTAAGAAGGCAGGATCGTGGGTGAATAATAATGCTGAAGCTATTTATGGAACAACAGCAAATCCGTTCGGGGAATTGCCATGGGGATACTGTACCGTAAAAGATAACAGACTATATCTTTTTGTCCGTGACTGGCCTAAGAACAATATGTTAATCCTTCCCGGACTTAAAAATAATGTTACATCAGCTTATCTTCTTAAAGATAAATCAACCGGACTGTCAGTTACAAGGGAAGAAGAACAGATCAGCATCAAATTGCCACCGGAAGCCCCCGACGATCCGCTGTCAGTTCTGGTGCTGGAACTGGATGGAACTCCAATAGCTGCTCCCCCTGTGGTCATTCAGGACGAAAAAGGATCTGTGGAACTTAATTATCTGACAGTAAAAACATCAGGTAAGACATTAACCCGGTTCAATCGTAAAGGAGGCTTTCATATTTCAAAATGGACAGGACCAGGCGATGCAGCAGAATGGCTGATAAAAATTGATAAGCCCGGCAAGTTCAGAGTGAACATCACATATGCAGCAAACAAAGAATGGGAAGGGAAACAATATGAAATCAGCGCTGGAAATTCCCTGGTCAGGCAATCAGTTGTTCATACCGGTGACTGGTATAATTATCATGAATTTCCTGCCGGCTATCTTGAGATACCGGAAGCCGGCGAGATCAGGTTAACTATCCGGCCAGAAGTGCAAAGCGATACCTACCTTATGTATCTTAAATCAATCCGGCTTGATCCGGTTCAGGATATCAAAAAAGGCGGATGGAGTACAAATGAATGAATGAAAACATTAAAGAACATAACATTATGAAGAATATCCGGATCCTTATTAGCTCAGTGCTTTTCTTAATATTATTTTCCTTTAACTCATTTTCGATGGTAGGTGATACGCTTGAGATTTTTATTTCTCCTGGTGGTAATGATAAGAATCCAGGTACCCGGGCTGCACCTCTGAAAAGTATTGAAAAGGCCAGGGATATTATCCACATCAAAAGAAAAGAGGCTCAGGAGAAAACGACAGTGGTTTACATTGTAGGTGGCACATATCAGATGGTTAATCCCGTAATATTTACTTCTGAGGATTCGGGAACCGAAAGTGCACCAATCTTTTACATGGCCAAAGACGGAGAAAAACCTGTTTTTACAGGCAGTACCGGATTGAAAAAATGGAAAGTCCTTAAGGATAAACGGAAACTGAACCTGTTGGATCCTTCTGTAGGTGGGAAAATATATGTAACAGATCTGAAAAGATCAGGGATCAATGATTATGGTGATCCGACGGAACCTGGCTCCAGACCTGAATTATATTGTAACAGCAGCCTTCAGACGCTTGCCCGCTGGCCTGATGACGGATTTACAAAGGCCGGGGTTTCAAGAGGAAAGACTGAGCTCCCTGCCACATATACCGGTGAGAGAGGGACCAGGGAAGGAGCTTTTGAATATATCGATGAACGTATCAACCGCTGGGCAGGAGAAAATGATATCCGGACAAGCGGCTACTGGTACTGGGACTGGAGCGAAGAGTATCATAAAGTTGACAGGATCGATACTCTGACCCAAACATTGGTGATCCGTGAACCGTATCATTTATATGGGTACAAAGACAGTTTGCGGTACTTCGGCTTGAATCTTTTTTGCGAGATTGACAAGCCCGGTGAATGGTACCTCAACAGAAGCACGGGATTGCTATACTGGTATCCACCCGAAGGGGTAAAACCTGCCGAAGCAGAAGTACGACTGACCATGTTCAACGCTCCATACATGATAGAATTGAAAAATTGTTCCTATTTCACTTTGAAGGGACTTGCTTTTGAGGAAAGCCGTGGAAGCGCCATTCTCATGAGTGGGGGCAGGAATTGTCTTATTGCTGACTGCCGGATTGAGAGGTTTGGCCGTGACGGCATCCATATCGAAGGGGGATCAGGGCATGGCATCTCAGGATGTTTGTTAAGATCATTCGGATATGGGGGAATAAAGATCACTGGAGGCGACCGTAAAAATCTTATTCCTGCCAATCATTTTGTAGAGAATAGTATTGTTGAATATTTTTCACTGTTCAAGCGCACTTACGAACCTGCGATACACCTTACGGGTTGCGGTACGCGGATCAGTAATAACCGTTTCAGGTTCTCGTCTTCATCGGCTATGCGGCTCGAAGGCAACGACTTTATGATTGAATATAACCAGGTCAGTCATGTTGTAAATGAGTCGGACGATCAGGGCGGGATTGATATATTTTATAATCCCTCCTACCAGGGAATTGTCATCAGATACAACCATTGGTCGGACATTACCGGTGGTACCCGCCATGGCGCTGCAGGTGTAAGGCTCGATGATATGATCTCAGGAGTTACTATTTCCGGCAATATATTCGAAAGATGCGGAGCTTTGCATTTCGGAGGGGTTCAGATACATGGAGGAAAAGATAACATCGTCGAGAACAATCTGTTCTATAAATGTTTTGCCGCAGTCAGTTTCTCACCATGGGGAGAAGAAAGGTGGCTCAGGCAACTCGATTCCCCTGTGATCAAAACAAAGATCTATGAAGAAGTGAATATAAATTCCCCCTTATACCTTGAAAAATACCCACTGCTGAAAGATCTTCGGTCCGATCCGGATAAAAATATCGTAATCAATAACCTTATCGTTGATTGTAAGAATATGTTTTTGAGGAATAATAATTCGCCGGTTTTTAAAAACAATTATTCCATTGATTCTGAAAACAGAAGCATAGAAGCATTATGTTCTCCGGAAATAATGAAAAACTATGGTCTTAAACCTATTCCATTTAAAAAGATCGGACCAAAGAGTGATTTGTTTATCTTAGTGCCTTAGTGTCTTCGTTGCAAGAAAAAAAAGAAAAATGATGAAAAACTCTGATAAAAAAATCACTAATCCCAATATCGAAGATGGGATGATTGAAAAATCTTCGGCAAACAAAATTCCCAGGCGGTCATTCCTGCACAAAGCCGGGATTGCTGCCGCTGCTCTCGGATTGTATCAATATGGTTGCTCCACAAGCAGAAAAGCAGTTCAGACATCTTTACAGGATGGTCCGATTAAGGGTTTTGAGAGAGCACCGGATTCAGACAGGTCAGAAGGCTGGGTACCTGTTTCCGACCGGAAGATCCGTGTGGGAATAGTCGGTTATGGTGTCTGCAAATTCGGAGCAGACTTCGGATTCCAGAATCATCCGAATGTCGAGATCGTTGCAGTCAGCGACCTCTTCCCCGACCGCTGTGCAGCCCTGGCAAAAGCCTGCGACTGTTCAAAAACATATCCATCACTTGAGGAGCTTGTGAAGGATGATAAAATTGAAGCAGTATTTGTAGCAACAGATGCCCCCAGTCATGCCAGGCATGTCATAGATGCCCTGCAGACATGGCAAACATGTTGCATGTGCAGTTCCGGCAGTCTTCGGATCACTTGAAGATGCAGACAGGTTATTTGAAGAAGTTAAGAAAAGCGGACTGAAATATATGATGTTCGAAACCTCCTGCTTCAGGGAAGATAATTATGCAATGCAGCAGATTTACAAAATGGGAGGATTTGGCAAACTGGTTTATTCTGAAGGTGAATATTTCCACTATATGGAACAGCCGATAGATTCATACAAAGGCTGGCGCATTGGTCTGCCTCCGCAGTGGTATCCCACACATTCCAATGCATACTATATCGGTGTTACAGGGGGTACATTCACAGAAGTCTCATGTATTGGGGTTACGAGTATCATCGACCATCTGAAGCCGGAAAACAATATTTACAGGAATCCCTTCGGGACCGAGATTGCCCAGTTCCGAACCAGTGAAAATGGAGTCTCCAGGATGGGTGTGACCTGGGATACTCCCGGCGACGAGGGAGAGCGTGGAAGGATTCGCGGCCAGAGAGGCTCCTTCAACGGAAAATATGAAGGTCTCGAAAAAAATCTTCCGGACCTTAAAAGACCACCGCTTCCTCCGGGTGTTCCGGCCGGCGGACACGGAGGTTCTCACGGTAACCTGATGAATGAATTTATACTGTCAATCCTTCAGGACCGAAAGCCAATGGTTGATATCGCCATGGCGCTGAATTTGACAGTTTCAGGAATAGTCGCCCATAAATCGGCATTAAAAGGTGGCAAATCTATGAAAATACCCCAGTATAAATTATAAAGCATTTGTTTACGTAAATATTCTTCAACACCTCCGGTGTTGTAAATCAATTGTATACCGTTACCATGGATATAACCATGGCCATTGGACTTGGATGCCCCGCCTAAGCGCATAGCCGTCAACTTGAGGAATATTTTAATAACGAAAACTACTATAATTAATTGGTTTATAAACAAATAAGTTTCCCCTCCTTTTAAAGGAGGGGAAACTTTCGTTCCCAAAACTCCTTTTGGTTGACGGCTATAATCCTAAGCGGGGCAGGCTCTCCTGCATCAATGATTAACTCCTTACCGGGTGATCGACAATTTCTTCCCTGACATTATCCCAGTAAAGCTTTTTCCCCTGGCGGTATGCATTTGTAGCCATAACACTTGCAATTGCATTCCAGAAACCGGTATGGATATTTCCGTTTGTATTGAAATTTCTTGCACGTATACAGTCAATCCAGTTGTCAAGATGATATTTGCTGTCGTCACTCAGATTGACAGGCCCTAATTTCATATTGTACTCTTCGGTTGTAACTATTTCTGCCTTGCCGGCTTTAACAGCTTCATTCAGTCCTGTATAAAAATCAAATCCGCCGGGAAGATTCTGATGCTCAGGTATAAAGAACCATCTGGCACTTCCTTCACCTCCATGTGCAAATAATGTCCCGTTCTTCCCTCTTATACATGTATAATCTCCGAACTTATTTGCATAACTCGATGCATAAGAATGCAGGATTTTCTTATCATCATAAGTGGCAAGTGCCTGGATTGTATCCGGATTTTGCCTTATATCCGGCCATCCGAAAATGCCGCCATTTGCAACCATTGAATCCGGAATAGCTGTGTCGGTATAGAAATGGACCAATCCGCTTGCATGGCTCATCCATTGAGATGTTATTCCTCCCGAATAATCCCTGAAGATTCTGAATTCAAAATATTTCCACGGATCGAACGGAGTGTATGGCTTTCCAAGAAGCCACCTCTTCCAGTCAGTATCTTCTTCACGTATTGCCTTCACATCCGGATCATCAGGCTCGTGCCACCGGTGGTTATTATCATTCCACACCTGTTCGATCTTTGTTATCTGTCCTAATTTACCTGAGCGTACTATGTCTCTGACCTTTATCTGCATCGGATCGCTCAGCCATTGTGATCCCATCTGCACCACCTGTTTTGAAGAAAGAACAGAACTTCTTGCCAGTTTTGCATCCTCTACATCGGTAGAAAGAGGTTTTTCGCAGTAACAATCCTTTCCGGCTTTGACTACTTCTGCAAGTAACCTGGCATGCTGAAAATCACCTGTCGCGATCATCACGGCATCCAGTTCCGGCAATGCCAGGAAATCCTCAGAATACTTGTACTGTTTTACATCATTACCAAAAAGCTTCTTACAGTTCCCGGCAGCTTTTTCCCTGTTATTTTTCCAGATGTCGCAAACCGCAACAACACCAAGATTCTTGTCTTTTTCCGACATCTTCACCATTCTCTGGTGCCCAGTGCTTCTGGAACCACAACCAAGGAATCCGATATTTACACGGTCGTTTGCACCAATGATCCTGTTATAAGAAACAGCACTCTGTGCCGTCTTAATAGTAATTGCAGCACCGGCCATTCCGGCAGCAGCTTTTCCTATGAATTTCCTGCGTGATAATTCCTTAGCGGTCATTACTTAAGAGTTTATTTTTAATGAATAAGCTATAAAAATAGTAATTCTTTCTTAATGCCCAATCATGCTGCCATAAGTCGTGCGGTCGTTAGGTCGTGCAGTCGTGCTCTCCCCCACTCTCTCCCTCTCCTTTTCTCCCCCTCCTTCTTATTTTGTCTTTCTGCAAAAAAACTTGTACCTTTTGGTTATCGAAACTAACTGCCATGACCGAGCCCCTTTCCATGGATCAGGTATTTATCAGGAAGCTTACCGAAATAGTTTTAGCTAACCTTACCGACGAAAACTTCACTGTTGGAAAGCTGGCTGAACAAGCAGCCATGAGCCGTGTTTCTGTTCATCGCAGAATAAAATCAATCAAAAATCAGGATGCAAGCCAGTTTATAAGAGAAGTTCGCCTCAAGCGTGCTATGGAAATGCTTCAGAATAACGAAGGTACCGCTTCAGAGATTGCTTTTCGGGTCGGTTTTGGAAGTCCGACATATTTTATTAAATGCTTTCACGATTATTATGGTTTCCCTCCGGGAGAAGTCAGGAAAATCTTAAATCCAGAATCCCTGAATAATCTTATTGATGGACAATTTAGGGAATCAGGTACTTATAAAGATATAAAATCAAAGCCTGACGTTAAATCACTTTCAAAAAGGATTCAAAACAAAAAACTACTGATTGCTTCATCTGGAATTTTATTCGCACTGCTGGTAATTTATCTTCTGTATGTCCTGGTGATAAAGGATTCAGGTATCAGACTGGAAGCTAAGTACCCTGAAAAATCTATAGTAGTGCTCCCTTTTAAAAACCTTTCTGATGATTCTGAAAATCAGTATCTTGCAGATGGCATAATGGAGGATATACTAAATCATCTTTTCAGGATAAGGGAGATGAGGGTAATTTCCAGAACTACCGCGGAGTCTTTTCGCGGGAAATCCATTACATCACCTGAAATTGCAAGGAAACTGAATGTTAACTATGTTCTTGAAGGAAGTGTCTACAAATCTGAAAATAAGATAAAATTATTTGTTCAGCTGATTGATGCACGGAATGACCAGCATATCCTGTCGGAAAAATATGAGGATGATATGAATAATATCTTTGAGCTTCAAAGCGATATAGCTAAAAAAATTGCCAAGGCACTTGAAACAGTCCTTTCCCATGAAGAGATCGGGCAGATTGAAAAAACACCTACCAAAAATCCCGAAGCTTATGATTATTATCTGAAAGCCAGGTTTTTACTTCATAAATCAAATGATGTACAACGATTAGATATCAGTAAGCAGGGGCTTACAGCAAGCATTCCTTATTATGAGAAAGCTATTGCAGCAGACAGTAATTTTGCCGAAGCTTACGCTGGTCTTGCAAACGCATGGTACAATCTTTGCGCCTGGGGCTGGTATAAGCCATACTATGAAGGAGTACAAAAAGCAAGAGATTTCAGCAACAAAGCCCTGGAAATCGATCCAAAATGTGCTGAGGCTCATGCTGTAAAGGGTGCTTATCATATTTATCCGGAATTTAAACTCGGGGAAGCGAGCAGTGAACTACAGATTTCCATTCAGTTGAATCCGAATTACGCCACAGCACATCAGTGGTATGCCCAGTTACTGATGATAACCGGACCCATTGAAGAAGCCCGTGTACATATCGATCGTGCCCTGGAGCTGGAACCCTATTTCTGGCTTATCCATAACCTGAATTCCTGGATCTATTACTTTGAAGAAAAATACCAGGAAGGCTTAGATGCCTGCTTTACCGGTCTGGATCTTAATCCGAATTCCAGTGACAACAACTGGTTATTCGTTCTTCATTATGTTAAGCTGGGTGAAGGAGAGAAAGCAGCGAAGGTACTTCATGACAATTTCAGCAGGTATCAGGCCACCAGCAAATATGCTGATGAGATCCTGGACGCCTTTAACGAATCGGGTATAAAAGGGATTTTCACATGGCTGATCGATTTTAATATTAACAGACCAGTACCTCTTGAAGGCCTGAACGGGCACCCTTACTACATTGCATGGTGGTACGCAATTTTAGGCAACAGGGAGGAATCAATTTACTGGTTCGAAAGGACCATGGAAGCCGAAACGAAACCTCTTCATTATTTCAATCTTATAGCCACGAATCCCGATTTTGATATTCTGCGGGATGATCCACGCTTCCTTGCTATTATCGAAAAGGCAGGGCTTGCTCCGTACCATACAAGAAAGGCCAGATAAATTTGATTATTCATGCTATTGAAACATAGTTTAAGTACTTGTACTAAAATTTAAACTATTTGAAACATAGTTGCTATTTACCGCTCTGTTTTCTGACCGACCTTTTGATCACTTAAATTAATGTTTAACAAAAAAGTAAAATTATGAAGTCACTGAAAAGATTTTTATTCTTTATTACAGGCTTAGGACTCTTGTTTGCCTGCTCGAAATCGGACCGGTTCTGGGGTGATTTACCTTTTGGAAAGACAATGAGTGGTGGTCATGACCAGCCGGTAACGGTGACCATGCCGTTTAAAGCCGATCTTACAGGGGAGTATAAATTACAAGAGCCGGAAGTAAATTGTGGCTATTCTGAAGAGAACCTATATATGTATCATATAATTGTTACTGCTAATGGGACAGCTACTCATCTTGGAAAGACTTATGCATACTTTGATTTCTGCTGCAATTGGGCGACCGGGGTCTATGGGCCGGCTGATATATATCTTGTTGCTGCTAATGGTGATAAACTGTTTCTTTACGGCGAGGGACAGGTTATGACGGGAA
Source organism: uncultured Bacteroidales bacterium (assembly GCA_963700275.1). Taxonomy (GTDB): domain Bacteria; phylum Bacteroidota; class Bacteroidia; order Bacteroidales; family VadinHA17; genus LD21. The sequence continues at coordinate 32,537 of CAVOWZ010000016.1, forward strand.
GACTGGATTACCATCCTGATTATGTTAATTCATATTGGAAGGATCCAATGATTGTTCTGGGAGGTACAGGACGTTATGCAGGGGCAACAGGCACTATTATGACAGATGACTATAATAGTGATCTGGACCCAAATTCACATCATCACTGGACAGGAACCATCACACTGGTTAAGGGGAAACAATAACCTCTCAGCGGTTCAATCCCAATAGTCGCTATGTTCAAATGAGAATGAAGAAAATATCACCAAATATTTAATGGAGATATTCCTTGAAATCGTTTATGAAATAGGAAAATGCGACAGGTTAATTTTATGGAGCTGTTTGAAGAGATGATCCGGGACCCGTATTAAGAAAAATCTGGCTGCATGATAGGCTAATTACATTTTAAATGTGCTGTGTATTTGATACAAAATGCATTATTATTTAGGAGGGATCACACTAACAAATTGAAATATAATAGTATAGCAACCAGGTAACTTAAGTTTTTATTGATTTAATAACAACTAATTCTAAGATAATGCCAAACTTAACTACATCTATTGAATTACGGAACATACTTATCCGTAATAGAAGCATCTGGAGTTCTATAAGTCAAGTGGAGGTTGAGAATCTTCGTCCTTCCGATCTGACAGTACTGACCCAGTTGAACGAAAAGGTATTAGACTATCTGGGACCCGCTTCAAATGAACTTAGAGCTGAATGGGAAAGCATCAACAATAGGTTAATTGACTGGGCTAGTTTTGGACAAATAAATCAAAAATCCTGTCTGATTGCCCTTCTTTTAGCTGGTGCTGCGATTTCCCGTTCAGACATCCCTATCCGAAATGATTTGGATCCCTCAATTCTTGAAGCCCGTAGAAAGTACCTTGAATCCCAGATTCCAGATCCTGGAACTGGCGGAGGACCTGTCGGCGGAGTAAGTCTAAAAACAATCTCCTCTTCCGATCCGAATGCTGAAATTATAACGCAATCGGTGAACTTTCATAACAAATTATTTTCCAAGAATAAACCACTTCTAAAGCAAAAGGTTAAAGAACTATTAAGCGATCCTGCAAAAGTTATTCGGGTTGGGTCAACATTATCAAAACTGAACCTTAACTCCCTGAAGGTTGAAGCTGCTGAAAATTTATTTAAAACCAAAAGATATGAAGCAACTGGTGAACCCCGACAGGGAAATAATGTAACAGATGACGAAAAATTTAAAGTCTCAGTACCCAAAAACTTTAAGTTATCCAGTGATTATTTTCGTTGCATCAGGCAAAATGACTCAGGGGGAGATGAAATATTTTGGGTAGGTTTTATGACGTATATAGAAAATATCAAGGAAATTTTTGAGTTGATCGATGAAGCAGTCAAAACTAACCGGCTTTTAGAATTAAATATTAGCAAACATATTAAATTCGCGACTAAGCGGCATAAAACACCTATTATAAAGTGCAATTCAGCCGAAATAAACAAGCATTGGAATAGCACCTTCGATTTTGGAACTCTGAGACTGTATAACGGCTTCTTCCCGTGGGCTTTTGATGGTCAATGTATTGAGGATGATAATCAGGAATACCTGGTAGTAAGTGAAGTATTTGATGAGATAGGAGATGCTGCCGATTTAATCAGCCAGGGAGCTTTGGTGGTAGCAGCTGTTACGGGTCCAACCGTGGTTGCAGCAGGTGCAACAATAGTAGCCGCAGCAGCCGGTGTGGTATCTCTCTGTGCCGATATTTCACAAGGTGTGGTAGATATTGCAAATTTCTTTGACGATAATGATTTGATCGGTAACGTAACTATCAATGGTAAAGGTGACTATATAGGAGCACCAGAACTGCATAATCATAGCGAAGAATATTCTACCTCAGGGGCTTATTCAGGCGGTTACTACAAGCTGAATTGTATGCAAACATTTACAGGCAGCGAGAAAGTAAAACGTACATGGACCTGCTATAATGAGACCAAGCATGGAAGAATTGATACGCATTCAGGCATACTTGGAATGGGCAATTCGGGTGATGAAACTTATTCGATTAAATTCAGTACTCCGATGACCATCCTGGCCGGATATGGTGTCAACCTGATAAGCAGTAGAAATTACAGCCATGCTGAGTGGATATCGCCTCCTAGATTACATTCCAATAAAAAAACGGTAAAGGGCGAGGTACATTGGGGTTTAACATTTAACCATACGATAAAATATCAGCCATATGTTTTGGGAACTAAAATAATACAATTACTGTAGCCAGTAGAATAATAGGCTCTGATTTAAAACTTAAAACACAATAAAAATGGAAAGACTTTATTACGAAACTAAAAAAATCTCCAGGCCAAAAGCTACTTTAGAGACTGAAAAAGATCAGACTACTCTTGAAGTCACCGATGGAGGGGTTAATGAATATTTAAATAAAATAGCCAGATTAATACCAAGTGAAATAATAGCAGGCTATTTATTTTTAATGGGAGGTGCGGGATTAATTAAAAATGGGAATGTTCAAATGGTAGCATATTGGGTTGCTTTTGCTGTTGGACTAATTCTTACACCTGTTTATTTAAACAAAGTTGCTGCAGAAAACAAACCAAAAATAAATCACATTATTGTTTCTTCTGTTGGATTTATTGTTTGGGCATATGCTACTACAGGTGCAACTTTATCGGCTACTATTGCACCAAATATTTATGACTCAGCAGTAGCTTCATTTATATTAGCTTTGTTTAGTTTAATAAGCGGCAGCATCCCTTTAACTAAATAGCATAAGTTTCGCATAATGTTTATATCTACATGGTGACTTTGGCAAAACACAGATGCAGTTATAGATTTTTTAATTAGTTATATGTTATTCTAATAAAATCCTACAGTAAAAAACGGGGAACCTGAAAACCTTATTGAGTAGGCTTAATTAAAATTTATACATATGAAACGGATTTTTAGTAAAATTAATTCTTGTCTGGGCTTGTTGGTAATTTTATTTTTACCTGTTTTGCAAATGGGATGTAAAAGCTATGCATATGTTACATGCAATAATGTAGAAAAATTCCAGTCGAGATCTGGTGTTATTAACGTACCTGATTTTACATTGGGGGATATTATAATGCTTGACACTGTGAAGAAAAATGGACAGTATGTTTTTCATTGTCAGATTCAGCCTACAAATATCTCCGCGACCCAACCAAAAGATTCTTTTGAGATATTGACCAGTACTGGTTTCTCAATTGGATTGCAAGGGAAAGTAGCAAAAGCTGAAGCAGAGGTGCAGGCCGATGTAAAGTCCACTATTTCAAATTTAACAAACTTATTACTTACCAATTGTTATCGTAAAAACATTGTAGATCCATCAATGGTAATTAATGAGAAAAAAGCTTTGTCAACATTAAAGAATGTTATACAAAATAACAGAAATGTTATTTGTATGTTAGTATCAGGTATAATATATGCAGATAAACTTGAATTTCGGGTAAAAAAAGAAAGAGTCATTGGAGCAAGTGCCAAGTTAGTTAAAGTAGGAGATTTTAAGGTGGAAGTAAATTATAATTGTGAGGGCAACTTAGGTATCGATGCTAAGAATGGAGGTGTGTTTTTTAAAAGTAATTTCTTTAAATTGAGTCCTAAACAAGATCAACTTGTTATATATTCAGTAGACATTGATTTATCAGAATATAATTATAATAACACTATGCTCCCATATACTTATTAATAGTCGAGTGATATTTTTCAGGTCGGAATTTTAGATCCCTTCGGCGACAAACATAATGTTATGCTGTTCCTTTCCGGCGAGGGACAGGTTATGACGGGAAGACTGGATTACCATCCTGATTATGTTCATTCATATTGGAAAGATCCAATGATTGTTGAAAAGAAATCTGCTGAATTATTTTTTTGATTCCCGGTGAAAGATGTGGATTCATAAATCAGTCCCGGAAGATTTTCAATAATAGTTTTATTTTTTTATCATTACAATCGTATTGCTATACCCGTTTGTAGTGATTGAAATGGTAAATCTCCATAATATAAAACCTACTGCTAGGATAAAATCACTCAGGGGAAAAACTATCTCTGCCGATAGGTATCTTTCAATCGAACAGGCTAAAATTATTACAAGGGTATATCAGCAGAACAAAAATTTGCCTGTAATAATCAAACGGGCCAAAGCCCTTGCACAATCTCTGGATGGTATAACCATCTCAATCGATCCTGAAGAACTGATCGTCGGTAACCGGACTGCAGAGATCAGGGCAGGAGTTGTATTTCCTGAAGCAGGTATCACATGGCTGGTCAAGGAGATTGAAACCCTGCCCTTCAGGGAACAGGATCCTTTCAATGTCAGGAAAGAGGATGCTGAATATTTCAAAGAAAAGATTGAACCATTCTGGAAGGGTAAAACCCTGGAAGATGATATTTACAGATCTTATGGAGAAGAGCTTGCCGCTATTGAAAAGGTTGTAAAAATAAATCAGAAAGATCACGCTCAGGGTCATATATGTCCTAATGCAGAAAAATGGCTCAGATATGGTCCTGCCGGCCTGCTGAAAATCGCAAGAGAAAAATCCGGAACAGTATCTGATGAAAGCAAAACCTTTTATGAGAGCGTTTGCATTTCCCTTGAAGCTGTATGCAGATTCATAAGACGCTATGAATTACTGGCGATAAATCTTGCTGAAATTCAACAAGACAGGTCAGCGAAAGAAAATCTTGAGAAGATAGCAGTTGTCTGTAAAAATATCTCCTCAAATGCGCCATCCACTTTCAGGGAAGCTATCCAGTCTGTCTGGTTTCTTTTTGCCATTCTCCAAATGGAATCCAACGCTTCATCCTTTTCTCCCGGACGAATGGATCAGTATTTATATCCCTTTTTTATCGGTGACTTAAAAGCCGGTAAAATCGATCTTAATGATGCTGTTGAACTTCTGGATGCATTATTCATTAAGTTCAACCAGATCGTTTATATGCGCAATGCACATAGCGCCAAATATTTTGCAGGATTTCCAATCGGGTTCAATATTACTATCGGAGGACAGGATCTATCAGGAAATGATGCCACAAATGACCTCTCATTCCTCATTCTGAAAGCCCATGATCATATCAGGCTTCCCCAGCCAAATCTTACAACCAGGATACACAAATCGTCATCAAATGAATTCCTGAGGGAATGCAGCCGGGTCATCGGTCTGGGGACAGGGATGCCCCAGATTGTTAATGATGAATCGATAATTCCATCAATGGTTAGAGCAGGTGTAAGCAAAGCTGATGCCCCGGATTATGCACTTGTCGGGTGTGTTGAACTGAGCACACAGGGCAATTACCTGGGATGGAGTGATGCAGCAATGTTCAATATCGTCAAGGTACTGGAACTGACCCTGAATAACGGTACATGTTTGATCACGGGAAAACAGACGGGACTACAGACAGGATACTTGTATGATTATGTTCACTATTCTGATTTTGAAAAAGCATTCGAGGCTCAGATCCGGTTCTTCATTGAGAAAATGATCAAAGCATGTGAGGTAGTTGAGAAAAGTCATCAGGTTCACCTCCCCTCTCCTTTTCTTTCAGCTGTAATCGATGACTGTCTTAATAAAGGTACAGATGTGACCAAAGGCGGGGCCACGTATAATTTCTCTGGCATACAGGCAATCCAGATTGCCAATATTGCAGACTGCCTGGCGGTACTGAAGGAACTGGTGTTTGATAAGAAATTTGTTGATAAAAAGACTTTTCTTGAAACACTGAGAACCAACTTTGCAGGTAATGAAATACTAAGACAGAAGTGTCTTCATATACCCAAATATGGAAATGATATTGAATGGGTTGACGAATGTGGGGCAAAGTGGGTCAGATTCTTTGCAGAATCCATCGGAAAATATAAAAACTACAGGGGAGGATCATTCCAGATGGGACTTTATACAGTTTCGGCACATGTACCAATGGGAAAACATGTAGGGGCTACTCCGGATGGGAGGCTTTCACAGACCCCTCTTGCAGACGGAGGATTATCTCCGATGTACGGCAGGGATAAGAATGGCCCGACAGCAGTTTTGAATTCCGTTAGTCGCATCCCGTCAGAACTTGCAGGTAACGGGACACTGCTCAATATGAAATTCCTCCCAATCTATTTCGACAATGAATATTTAAGAGGTAAATTCACTTCTTTCCTCAGAGGCTTCTGCGCACTCCCAATCCATCATGTCCAGTTCAATGTTATAAGCCCGGAAGAACTCAAAAAAGCGAAAACCGACCCGGAATCTTATCGCGGCCTGACAATAAGAGTGGCAGGATATACAGCCTATTTTACCGAATTATCTGAAGATCTGCAGGATGAAATTATAGAACGCACTACCCATGGAGTTTAAAACCGGTAATGAGGGTGTGATTTTTCAAATTAAGAGGTTCTCTGTTCACGACGGACCCGGCATAAGAACTGCCATTTATCTTAAAGGTTGTCCTCTCAGCTGTGCCTGGTGCCATAACCCTGAAGGCATCAGTCCCGATATTTCAATCTGGTACGACAGAAATGACTGTATTGCCTGCGGACAATGCATCGATGCCTGTCCCAACAAAGCATTAAAAATGGTAAAAATCAATTCAGGGAAATATATTCAAATAAGCCGGGATCTTTGTAAAATAACAGGAAATTGCGTCAGAATTTGTCCGGCTGATGCTATCAGGTTTACAGGTTATAAAATTAGTGTACCCGAACTTTTAACGGAGATTCAAAAAGACATTATTTTTTATGAGAATTCCGGCGGTGGGGTAACATTAACAGGAGGAGAAGCTCTTTATCAGCCGGTATTCACAACCGAAATTCTGAAAGCCTGTAAAGAAAAAAACATTCATACTGCTATTGAAACATGTCTTTTCGCAGATAAAGAAGTCATTAATGCCATTTCCTGTTTTACCGATCTGTTTATGATCGATCTGAAGCTGTTTGATTCTACTGATCATATGTATTTCACCGGGCAGCCCAATGAAGTCATTATGGAAAATTTTCTTTACCTTGCTTCAATGGGAAAAGATATTATTGTAAGGATCCCCTTGATCCCGAACATAACAGATACAAGGAAAAATCTGGATTCGATTGAGAAATTTGTCAGTTCGGCCGGACGTGATATTCCGGTAGAATACATTGATTTTAATCCGCTTGCCCGAAATAACTATGAAAAGCTGGGTATACCGTTTCCAATGAATGAGCTATGATTTTTTATAATCCGGATAATACTGAATCAGAAAAAGCCATGACAGCCAGACTTAATAAAATATTTACAGTTTTAGTCTTTATTTCAGCTTTAATTTATCCATATAAATTTGTTACGGGTCAGGAATCAGATTACCATGGATTCAGATGTCTTGATTTCACATTCGAAGGACATGATTCAAAAATTGTATTTCCACATATAGCTGAACCTCAAAGGAACTGGATATGGAGGGCAAGGTTCTGGGGACACGAACCGCAGACTGAGATCGCTTTGCTAAATAAAGGTTTCCATGTTGTATATATCGATGCCGCCGAATACCGAGGTAGTTCTGAAGCAGTAAGTCTGTGGAACCGGTTTTATTATCATCTTATAAATAATTATCAGCTCAATCCTAAAGTTGTCCTTGAAGGAATGAGCAGGGGTGGGCTTTTTATTTATAACTGGGGATCAGAAAATACCGAAAAAGTCGCTTGCATTTATGCTGATGCTCCGGTATGTGACCTGAGAAGCTGGCCCGGTGGAAAGGGAAAAGGAGCAGGCTCAAAGGAAGAATGGGAAGCACATCTTAAAGCCTACGGGCTAACCGACCAGACAGTTGACGATTACAAAGGAATGCCTCTCTATAATTGTGTTAAACTGGCAAAAGCCGGTGTCCCTGTATTACACGTCTGTGGTGCTGCAGATGATGTCGTCCCTGTTGAAGAAAATACATATGTCCTTGAAAAGAACTTCAGGGAAGCAGGCGGGAATATAAAGATCATTCTGAAAGAGGGAGTCGGTCATCATCCTCACAGCCTGAAAGACCCCTCTCCTATTGTAAGATTCATATTATCAAATACTTCCCCCGTGCTACTCGATGAACCGCTCCCGGTTGAGTCGCTGATGTCAGTTAATTTCCGGACCGACCTGAATAACTGCAAAATAAAATTTGAAAATGAAAAGAAAGGACGTGTTGCTTTTCTGGGAGGATCTATCACCTATAATCCGGGATGGCGGGTAATGGTTTCTGACTACCTGAAAAAAAGATTCCCTGATACTGAATTTGAATTTGTATCTGCCGGTATTCCATCATTAGGTTCCACTCCGGGGGCAATGAGATTCTCAAGGGATGTCCTTTCAAAAGGCAAAATTGATCTCTTATTCCAGGAAGCTGCAGTGAATGATGCTACCAACGGAATAAAACCTGAACAACAGGTAAGAGGCACGGAAGGGATAATATACCAGGCACTACGGTCGAATCCAAACATTGATATTGTAATACTTCACTTTGCCGATAAGGATAAAATGGCTGATTATAATAATGGAATTGTCCCTGAGGTAATACAACAACATGAAAAGGTTGCAGAATATTATTCCGTTAATTCGATCAATCTGGCAAAAGAAGTCAATGACAGGATATTAAACGGCGAGTTCACATGGCGTGATGATTTCAGGGATGTGCACCCATCCCCGTTCGGACAGGAACTATATTTCAGGACAATTATATATCTGTTTGAAACATCATGGAAGGAGCCTCACGGAACCGTACAAAAATCCAGATCATTGCCGGAAAAAACTCTTGATCCTTTCTCATATGTAAACGGTCACTTTGAACCTGTCGGGAAAGTTAAGACCGGGAACGGATGGAGGATCACAAATAACTGGAAACCCGTTGACAAAGCAGGCACCAGAGAAGGATTCGTGAATGTCGACGTGCTTGAAACTTCACAACCAGGAGCTAATCTTAAATTAAGATTTAAAGGTAAAGCAATTGGATTGTTCGTTACATCCGGTCCCGATGCAGGAATTATTGAGTACAGCATCGACGGTTCGGATTTCAGGCAAGCCGATCAGTTCACCCAATGGAGCCAAGGACTGCATCTTCCCTGGCTTATTATGCTTGAAGATGAACTTAAGGAAGGAAAACATAAAGTGATCCTTCGTATGTCGGCTGATAAAAATCCGGCAAGCAACGGAACAGTTTGCAGAATCCACCAGATTGCAGTAAATTGATCAGGAATAAAATATGCAGAAAATATCTAAACCCATAAAATATATGGAAAACAAAACCCTGATGCTGATCCTGTTGTACCTGTTCCTTAAATCCGGAAGTCTGAGTTCACAAACCGGTCCGGAGACATATGTATGGCCAAAGGATCCTGCAGTGATTGAAAATCTTAAAAAATGGCAGGGGTATAAATTCGGTCTGCTCATACATATGGGACTCTATTCCGAACTGGGGACTGTTGAATCATGGGGTCTTTGCCCTGAGGAGTGGGTAAAACGTCCTGTGGATGATTATTATGAATATGCTTCAAACTACCGGAATACAAAATCAAAGTTCAATCCGGTCAGTTTTGATCCTGCTAAATGGGCGGATATATTTAAAAGTTCAGGTGCAAAATATATGATATATTCTTCGAAGCACCATGACGGATTCTGCCTGTATGATACTAAATATACTGATTTCAAAGTTACTGACAAAGGATGTCCTTTTTCGGCAAATCCTAAATCGAACGTTCTGAAAGAGGTGCTTGATGCAACCCGTCAAACAGGTTTGTCAGTCGGGGTATATTTTTCGAAGCCCGACTGGACCACACCATATTTCTGGTGGCCAAATTATCCTCCGAAAGACAGGAATCCCTCCTATGACATTACAAAGCACCCCGACAGGTGGCAGAAATTTGTGGAATACACACAAAACCAGATCAATGAAGTAACAACTGAATACGGTAAAGTAGATATTCTGTGGCTTGACGGATGCTGGGTCCTTCCAAAATCAGCCATAACCGAAAATGTAGCTGAATTTTGCACATATCCTCATGATATGGATATTAATATGAAGCTGATTGCTGAGAGGGCCCGCACGAAACAGCCCGGGATGCTCGTTGTTGACCGCTGGGTTCAGGGTGAATATGAGAACTATCTCACCCCTGAACAGAATATTCCCGCCAAAGCCCTGCCGGTACCATGGGAAAGCTGTATTACAATGGGACATGCATGGGGCTGGGTGAAAAACGACAGGTACAAATCCTCGAAGGAATGCGTACAACTGCTGGTCAATATAATAGCAAAAGGCGGCAACCTGCTGCTCGGTATCGGTCCTGACGGGAAAGGTGAATTTGAACCTGCAGTTATCTCAAATCTTGCTCAAATGGGTAAATGGCTCGGAGCAAACGGTGAAGCAATATATGAAACCAGTCCTGTTGAACCATATTCTGACGGGAAAGTAGCATATACGGCAAAAGGCGACAATACGATATATGCCATCTATATGCCGGCCAGGGATGAGAAACAACTTCCTTCTCATGTTATGGTACGAACAAAGCTTTCCGGGAAATTGAAAGTAAGCTTTCTCGAGTCAAAACAAAATTTGACTTACCAGAAATTTGATGATATATTAATGGTTTCAATTCCGGCTGGTTTACGGACACCCCTCGCAGAAAAAGAGGCAGTTGTTATCAAAGTGACCACTTCATCCAGATAATTGAGACATTAGCTATAATTGTAAATACTGAAATATTCAATCTGCTTTATGACGTCAAGACCGCTGACCCTTATAATTATTATCCTGATCTGCTCCTGCTCATGTGGTAAAAAGGAAAAAGCACCTGGCTGGCCTGTGCGCAACAGGAAAATTGATGTCCTTCCGGGTTTCAAAGATCCGCCTCCCGGTTATGGTGAAGTTCCCTTCTGGTGGTGGTCGGGAGATACTCTGAATACGGAAAGACTTACAGAACAGCTGAGAGAATTACACAACAAAGGAATAAGCGGTGTGCAGGTCAACTATTCTCATCTCGATACTCAGGGGTGGATGACCGATCAGGACAAACCTGAGATCTTTTCAGAAGAATGGTGGAAAATCTATTCTGAGGTATCAAAGGAGTGTGCCAGGCTGGATATGGGGATCGGTCTGAGTACATATACCATTGACTGGCCAAGAGGCGCCCCGAATTTATTTTACAAATTGTTTTACAGCAAACCTCACCTTAATGCCTTTGAGATCCATGCAGACGAAAAAATCATGGCCAGAACCGGTGAAGAGATCGAAATAATGATTCCGGAAGATGCCTTTACTGCATGGGCTTACAGATCAGAAGAAGGAACTCCTCTGAAAGGAGGGATTGATCTTACGGAACAGATCAATAACGGGATACTTTCATGGAAAGTTCCTGACGGTACCTGGGAGATCTGGACATACAGGGCTGTAAGAAAAGAGGGATCATTAAATCCTCTTATGGCAGGATCAGGAGATACAATCATAAATGGTTTTTTCCAGCCTTTTGAAGACAGGGCACCAGGGAAATCTTCAAAGGGGCTCAATTATTTCTTCAATGATGAATTGCACATTGTAGTGGGTAAATATGCCTGGAACCCCGATTTTGCAGAAGAATTCAGAAAACGCAAAGGTTATGACCTTTTTGAAGTTTTACCGTCAATGTGGGTTGATATGGGAAATATAACCCCAAAGGTCAGGATGGATTATGCTGATGTAAGGATGTCACTTATCGAAGAACGATATTTTAAGCCGATTTATGAGTGGCACGCAAAAAGAGGAATGATCTATGGATGTGATTCCGGCGGACGGGGTCTCGATCCGTCGGAGTTTGGAGATTATTTCCGTGCGACACGCTGGTATAGCGCTCCGGGCCATGATACTCCGGGAGGTAAAGCCGATCTGATAAAGGGAAGAGTTTCCTCCTCGATAGCCAATTTATACCAGCGGCCACGTGTATGGCTTGAAGGCTATCACAGCCTTGGATGGGGAGCAACGCCTGAACAGCTGATGTATGCCACACGTGAGAATTTTCTTTATGGCTGCACTCTTCTTAATCTTCATGGTCTTTATTATTCCACCTACGGCTCATTCTGGGAATGGGCGCCGCCATGCTATCATTTCAGGATGCCATACTGGGATCACATGGACTCATTTCTTGGCTATTTCGACCGTCTCTCATGGTTGATGAGCCAGGGCCATACAGTATGCGATGTGGCAATAGTTTATCCGGTTGCTCCCTATGAGGCCGATATGGATGGAGATACTGCAAGGAATACATCATTTGAACTGGGGAGAAAGCTGATGGCTGCAGGGATCAGTTTTGAATTTATTGATAATGAGTCACTCGCGAGTGCGGTTGTTGAAAATGGATGTCTGAAGGTAAAGGCTGCCGGTGCATCTTATAAAGCTTTGATATTCGCTGATATGGGTGCTGTACGCTGGCAAAGCATTGAAAAAGCTGCAGCGTTTGCAGAAGGTGGCGGTAATGTCTTTTCTATTGGTGCAATACCCTCAGCTTCCGACAGAGCAGGAAGATATGACGGTGAACTCATAATAATAAATGATATTGCTTTTAAGAAGAATTACAGATTCAATACAACTGATGAAGCAGTTACAGCAATTAGAAATTCATTTGTACAGGATGTTTCAGGAACAGAACAAACGGTGCGTTACCTTCACCGCAAGGCAGGATTCCGCGATGTGTATATGGTTATGGATGCAAAACCAGGATCAGTTGTCGGGTTCCGGTGTAAAGGTGCTGTCGAGATTTGGGATCCCTGGACCGGTAATACCAAACCACTCCGGGTAAAGGGTGAGACACAGGAAGGCACACTTGTGGAACTTCCACTTGAAGAATATGAAGCAAGTCTTGTTGTGTTTACACCGGGCAAAAAACACACCAATCCACCTGAAAATAAAGATATTGATGTAAAAGAAATATATCTCCCCCTTGAATGGAATGTCAGTTTTATTCCGACAATGGATAATAAATGGGGTGATTTCCGGCTGCCTGTTGAAGATAACAACATTATAGGACTTGAGGCACGACGTTTCAAATGGGCAAGGGAAACAGGAGATATGTCCAGGACTGCAATGCTTCCCGGCACAGACGACACCAAATGGGAAGAGAAACTTCATGGATTCGGAACCCAGTTATATGTTCTGGGACCAATACCGGAAAATGTTGGCACCTATTACCTGGAACAAAGACTGGCCGGCATGACAAGTATTGATCCTTCCGTTCCCGAATATGTATATGGAAGAAGATTTATGTGGCAGCCATACGATTTTTCCTGGCGGTGGGGCCGTGAAGGCGACCCTGGTCACCAGGGATATCATGGGCTTAAGCGTATGATAACTGACGATTTTCTTTGTCTGGGGAAAGCGGAACAGGCGATGAATGAGATCCGGTATGTGGATGAGATCACGAAGGGAAGATATTATATCTGGAGTTGTGCCACAGTACCCCGGGACATAACAGCTGATATTCTATTCAGCGATCAGCTGCCTGATGATAAAAGTCATACTTCACCTGTTCTGACTCCTGCCGCAATCTATATAAATGGCAGATCCGTATCAATGCCGAATAATGGGATCAATCTTAACGCAGGAACCAACCCGGTACTGGTCAGGTATGATAGTGCCGGGCGCGGTCATTTTGTTTTGAGGCAACATGATTTTCCTGAACCAGCTGACCGGAGACCATTATCAATGTACTGGTCGGATGATGAGGGAGTTATTCCTTTCGACATCACTGCTGGACAATCAACTGCCGAATGGTTCAGGTTTCTGACAGCTCCCGGAACATCAGCTATAAATATCAGGACCCCGGGAGAAGCTGAAGCCTGGATTGACGGCATTCCCATGATAAAGCAGTCTGACGGACGGTTTATCGCACAAAAATCTCCTCAAAGAGCTGCAGTTGTTGCAATACGAATTAATCCGCCAGGTCCGGGTATCACAGGTGGAGCACTTTTGCCGGAACCTGTTATTGTTGAAACTGACGGTAGTGGCTTAATGCAGACTGGTGACTGGTCTGAAAGAGGGATCCTCAATAATTATTCGGGAGGAGTGCGCTACAAAAACAAAATAACTCTCACCTCGTCACAGGCTAAATCCAGAGTAATTGCCGATCTGGGCAAAGTCGCCGGAACAGCCGGGATCATTGTCAACGGTAAAGAGGCAGGGGTCAGAGTTGCTCCGCCATGGAAAACAGATATTACAGATTATCTGAAGAGAGGTGAGAACACGATTGAAGTGATTGTTTATAATACTCTGGCAAATCATTATCAGACTATTCCATCGAGGTATAAAGGTGACCCTGCCTCAGGCCTGCTGGGACCGGTGAAACTTCTCCTGATATCAGAATAGCAGGACAGTGAACAAACTATTATAATGACTGATAATGAATTATTTAAACAAGCCATCGGAATATAATTTAAAGCCGTTTACAGAAGTAAAGAATACTACCTACACAGTAACAAAGGGATGGAAACCGGTTTGTGATAAACTGAACCGGGAAATTGATTCTCTGCCTGGAGAAAGAAAGCTGATAGTTATTGAGACTTACCATGGTGTTATCCATGAAGAGCTCCTTGATAACCTTAAGCATTGTATAATTCATGACCGGTTTATAAAGGCTTCTGATTGCATGCTATCAGAAGAAGAAATTACCGGACTTGTATATCCGGATGTTACAGATGATCGAATTTTCGGTTTCATGACCAGACTGAACATGAATGATTATTTTGATCAGGAAAAAGTTAAAACTCTTCAGACAGAACTAAGGGAAATTAAGAAAGGAATAATTATTAGTTACGGATACGGCGCAGCGCTCTTATCCCCGGAATCCGATTTGCTGGTTTATGCTGATATGTCACGCTGGGAGATTCAGCTTCGCATGAGGAAACATCTTGTTGATAATCTTGGATTGAATAACCGCGATTGTGAGGATTGGGGACTTCTTTACAAGCAGGGCTTTTTTGTCGACTGGAGAGTCTGCGACCGGCTAAAGAAACAGCTCTTTGATAAATGGGATTTTCTTCTCGACACCAATATGCAAGACGAGCCTAAACTTATTGAAGGCAAAGCTGTAATGGAAGGATTAAAACAAACAGTCAGGCGTCCGTTCAGTGTGGTTCCCTATTTTGACCAGGGTCCCTGGGGTGGTCAGTGGATGAAGGAGGTATGCGGCCTCGATAAATCATCGCCTAACTATGCCTGGTGCTTTAATTGTGTTCCGGAAGAGAACAGCCTGTTACTGAAATTTGGAGAAGACCTGATAGAGATCCCGTCAATTGATCTTGTCTTCCTGCATCCCCGGGAGCTCCTGGGTGAAAATGTTCTTAATCGTTTCGGAGATGAATTTCCAATTCGTTTCGATTTTCTGGATACTATGGATGGAGGTAATCTCAGTCTGCAGGTCCATCCCCTGACCGGATACATACGCGAAAATTTCGGAATGGACTATACACAGGATGAGAGTTATTACCTTGTTGATGCTGGCGAAGAAGCCAGGGTTTACCTTGGTCTGCGTGAAGATATTGATCCTGATGCAATGATTGCCGGACTGAAAGAAGCTCAGACAGGAAGTTCCCCGTTTGACACTGAGAAACATGTTCAGACATGGCCTGTAAAGAAGCATGATCATATGCTGATTCCTGCAGGCACGGTCCATTGCTCAGGAAAGAACTGCATGGTGCTTGAGATCAGCGCCACACCATATATTTTCACTTTCAAGCTCTGGGACTGGGGCCGGATGGGTCTGGATCAAAAACCCCGCCCCATCAATATTGACCATGGCAGGAATGTGATCCAGTGGGATCGTACTTTCATCTGGACAGAAAAAAACCTGGTAAACCGTATAGAAAAAATTGCGGAAGGAGATGGCTGGTTGGAAGAAAGAACAGGTCTACATGAAAAGGAATTTATAGAAACCCGACGGCACTGGTTCAGTAAAACGGTTGAGCATAACACATATGGAGGAGTAAATGTTATCTGCCTGGTAGAAGGTGAAAAAATCATTATTGAAAGTCCTGATAATTCCTTCGAACCGGTTATAATTCATTATGCAGAGACAGTTATAATACCTGCCTGTGTCGGAAAGTATACGATTAGTCCGGCAAATACTGACAACAATAATCTATGTGCAACTGTTAAAGCATATATACGGTTTTAAAATTTCTGAATATTTTAGTTCCATGAAAAGATTTCATACTATTTTTATCGGCGGAATTTGTGGTGGAGGAAAATACTGTAATTAACAAAAATTCATAATATGAGAAAAAGTAACTATTTATGGCTGATGATCCTGGTGACCGGATTATTTTTTTCGGGCTGCAAGCCGGCCGACAACAAACTGACCGATCAGGAGATCGCGGATGGCTGGGTTCTTCTGTTCGATGGAAAAACACTTGACGGTTGGCGCGATTTCAAGGGTGAGGCCGGGACTGTTACAGCTCCCTGGACAGTTGAAAAAGGAACTCTTACTGCTCTTGGCACAGGAAGCGACAGTACCGGTTATATTGTAAGCGGGAAGGAGTACGGTAATTTCATTATAACCTTCGACTGGAAAATAGCCGAAGGAGGTAACAGCGGACTGCTCTATCATGTGGTCGAACGTCCGGAATATAAGGTTCCGTATGTTACGGGCCCCGAATATCAGCTGATTGATGACGAAGGATTTCCTGATAAGCTCGAGGAATGGCAGAAAGCCGGAGCTGATTATGCAATGTACCTTCCCGATAACAGCAAAAAACAACTGGCAGAAGTTGGCGACTGGAACAGATCAAAGATTGTTTTCGACAATGGTCATGTTGAGTACTGGCTTAATGACCAGAAGCTTCTTGAATTCGAAGCATGGACAGAAGACTGGTTTGCACGCAAAGAGGGCGGGAAATGGGATTTTGCTCCGGAATACGGACTTGCCCGTAGCGGAGTAATTGCACTTCAGGATCATGGAAGCAGGACCTGGTTTAAAAATATGAAGATAAAGGAGCTTCCCCGGAAACCCCAAAAGGAAAACCTCTTTAACGGGAAAGATCTTACAGGATGGGAAGTTTATGGTACAGAACTGTGGTATGTTAAAGACGGCGAGATGTTTTGTGAAAGCGGCCCGGACAAGGAATACGGATACCTGGGTACTAGAAAGTATTATGACGATTATGAGCTGACTGTTGATTTCAAACAGGCTGCCAACGGAAACAGCGGAATATTTATCCGCTCCTATATCAAAACAGGTGTTGCCATATCGGGATGGCAGGTCGAAGTGGCTCCTCCCGGAAATAATACAGGTGGTATTTATGAATCCTATGGCCGTGGATGGATAGCAGAGATCCCCGATGAGAAGGAAAATATCCTCAAAATGGGTGAATGGAATAACATGCGGATAAAAGTCCTGGGAGATGTCGTTACCACCTGGCTCAATGGAGAAATGATGACAGAACTTAAAGACCAGAAGATCGGCCAGGGAAAAGGCAGGATCATGCTGCAGATCCACAGCGGAGGAGGCATAAAAGTCAGCTGGAAGAATATTCAGCTAACGGAGCTTTAGTAATCGAATTGATTACAGGTGCGAGGGTTCGAGGGTTCGAGGGTTCGATGGCTCGAGAGGCATAGCCGTTAACTTAAGGAATATTATAATAACAAAAACTACTATAATTATCTGGTTTATAAACGAATAAGTTTCCCCTCCTTTTGAAGGAGGGGTGGCCGGGATTGCTGATTTTGAAATGTTTACAATTCTACTTTCCCGGCCGGGGTGGTTGATTTACAGATACTTTGCTGTCTTCAGAATTTTCTTCCTTCAAGACTCTTTGACTTTAATTGATTCCGTAAAATGGATTCATCAACCACCCCGGCCAGACCATTTATATTTCTGCACATCAGATGATTTTGTTGTCTGGCCACCCCTCCTTAAAAAAAGGAGGGGAAACTTTTGTCCCCAAAATTCCTTAGATTGACGGCTATGAGTCGAGGGTGCGAGGGTTCGAACCATACATAAATGAACCGTCGAACCATTTCGTTATCTTGAAAAAAGATCCGGTTCTCTCCACGAGAGAAAATTATCATCATCGCGGATTATTTTGTTGTGGTCGAGAAGCCACCTTACCACCTTAATGACTTTTTCTTCGGGCTGACTGATCTTACTGACAAGCTCACGGGCATCGAAGTTATGACCAGAAAGTAATTCCTTGATCTCGTCGAGTATTATATCAAATTCATATTTACTCAGATCAAGTTCATTCCTTTCGCGGCACACATCGCAGTTACCGCAACGGTCCGATTCTTCACCAAAATAGTCGAGAAGGATCACCGACCTGCACCTTGTATTTGAATCAGCATAATCGATCATTTTATTCACCCTGAAAATATGCTTGTCCTTAACTTCGATATAATTGTCGGGTGATATCATCAATGCCTTCCTTTCAAGCCTCTCCTCGGTAAATATTACAAGGGCTGTCTTCTTTCCAGGGATATACCTGACAATATTAAGGGAGGAAAGCTTTACCAGGAATTTATAAATAGTATCACGCGGAAGGCCGGATTTTTTTGAAAGTGAATCCTCATTAATTGCGACGAACTCCGAGAACATTCCCGTATACGACCTGAGCAGAAGCTTAATAAAACCATCGAAGGCTTCATTTGCCACCTGGAACTTATACAGATCATCTCTTCCAACCACAAAATGTACCCTTGAAGGATTATTAATTTCCTCTGTAAATTCGATATAACCTTCTCTCTGGAGAAAATTCAGACTGTTGAAGGTCTCAATGACCGGCAAACGGTATTTTGAAACAAAATCCTGTATGCTGAAATCAAAGACATTATCTTTTCCCGCTCCTTCCGGCACTCTCAGAAAATTACAAAGAGCTTCATAAATATCCTTGATCTTTTCTACCGGAGGGAATTTTTTCCTAAGTGAGTCTTCAAGGTGTTTTTTGTCGGAAGATGAATACAGCAGTATTGCAAAGGCCTGTTTCCCGTCGCGTCCAACCCTTCCGCTTTCCTGGAAATACTCCTCAATTGAATCAGGCATCTCCCAGTGGATTACAAATCTCACTTCAGCCTTGTCAATTCCCATACCGAAGGCATTTGTTGAAACAATCACCCGTGTAGATCCCGTGGTCCAGGCAGACTGTTTTCTGTCGCGCATTTCCTGAGGCAGACCTGCATGATAAAAATCAGCGCTGACCCCTTTGGAAACCATCAGTTCAGCAATTTCCCTGCAACGTTTTCTGCTTCTTACATATACGATTCCGCTTCCCCTTGTCTTCTGCAGATTGTTAATGAGCCAGGTACCCTTATCTTCAACCTGGCGAACCAAATATGAAATGTTCTTACGTTCAAAGCTTGTCCTGAGAACATTTTTATCCCTGAATTCAAGCTTTTTCATGATATCCTCTGTTACAGCCAGTGTGGCAGATGCAGTGAGTGCAAGGAATGGAACCTTGTCGGAAATCAGTTCGCGCATCGTCGCAATTTTCAGGTAAGATGGCCTGAAGTCATATCCCCACTGTGATATGCAATGAGCCTCGTCGACTGCTACAAGATTGATATTGAATCTGGAAACCCGGGTCTGGAATAATCTCGTTGAAATCCTTTCCGGGGAAATATACAGGAATTTATAATCGCCATAAATACAGTTATCAAGTGCTATATCTATTTCTTCGCCCGACATACCGGAATGAATAGCCATTGATTTAATTTCCAGGCTGTTAAGTCTATTTACCTGATCTTTCATCAAAGCTATCAGGGGAGTGACCACGATACAGATCCCTTCCTTAGCCATGGCAGGGACCTGGTAGGTGATCGATTTTCCTCCGCCTGTTGGCATGAGCGCCAGGGTATCCTTACCATCAGCCACCGAAAGTATAATTTCTTCCTGCAAGGGCTTGAAGGTTGTGTAACCCCAGTATTTCGTCAGGATCTGCCTGTATGGTTCAATATTCATTAATTGCTTAAGTACAAAAATGGATGTACCTATACAAAAATAGCAACTGTTGTCCAATTTTTTGCAGCTGCATGGAATATTGATTGTTTTACGAGTGATTAATTTTTAGTAATTTGCGCAGCAAAACAAAACAACCTGTCCGATGTCCTTTATTAATGATAAAATCCTGTTTGAAGGCCTGACTTTTGATGATGTTCTGCTCATACCTTCATATTCAGAAGTGCTTCCACGTGAGGTCGATCTGAGTTCAATGTTCACAAGGAATATCAAGATCAACACCCCTGTTGTTTCTGCAGCAATGGATACGGTTACTGAAGATGATCTTGCGATTGCCATTGCACGGGAGGGTGGTATAGGTGTCATCCATAAGAACATGAGTATCGAGAAGCAGGGCCGCTGGTAAAAAAGGTAAAAAGGGCAGAAAACGTAATGATTTTCGATCCGATAACAATAAATCTTGATGCAACAGTGGCCGATGCCATCAATCTGATGAAGGAGTATAAGATCGGTGGGATACTGGTTACAGACAAGGATGGTATTTTGAAAGGGATCGTCACGAGCAGGGATCTGCGCTTTGAAAACAACGGCAGACGTAAGATAACAGAGGTCATGACCACCGATCTTATCACTACCGATCATCAGACTAACCTCGAAGCAGCTGCAAGGATACTTCAGAAGCATAAGATCGAAAAGCTGCCGATGGTCGATGAAAACGGCAGGCTGAAAGGTCTTATCACATATAAAGATATTACCAAAATAAAGGACAGTCCCAGTTCATGTAAAGATGATAAAGGAAGATTAAGGGTTGCCGGCGCTGTAGGGATCGCAGCTGACACAGCCGAAAGAGTTGAAACGCTTATTAATTCAAATGTCGACGCTATTGTCATAGATACAGCCCATGCGCATTCAAAGAACGTGATCAGGATGCTCAGGGAAATCAAAAAGAATTACCCGCTCACCGATGTAATTGTCGGTAACATTGGTACAGGAGAAGCTGCCAAAAGACTTGTTGATGAGGGCGCTGACGCGGTAAAAGTGGGAATTGGTCCGGGATCGATATGTACAACCAGGGTAATTGCAGGAGTTGGAATACCCCAACTGTCTGCAATTTATAACGTTGCCAGGGCTATTGAAGGCTCAGGGATACCTGTGATTGCCGATGGAGGAATAAGGTATTCGGGTGATATTATAAAAGCAATCGCCGCAGGGGCCGATTCTATTATGGCCGGCTCTCTCTTTGCAGGTGTTGAGGAATCGCCGGGCGAAACAATAATTTATAACGGGCGCAAATTTAAAGCTTACAGGGGCATGGGATCTATTGAAGCCATGCAGCAGGGTTCAAAAGACCGCTACTTCCAGGATATGGAAGATGATATACAGAAACTGGTTCCGGAAGGGATCGCTGCAAGGGTCCCATATAAAGGCCTGCTGTCTGAAGTCATTTACCAGATGATGGGCGGACTGAGAGCAGGAATGGGATATCTGGGGGCAAAAAATATAGCCATACTCAAGAAGGAAGCCAGATTTGTGCGTATAACAAGCTCAGGTATAATTGAGAGCCATCCTCATGATGTTTCAATAACAAGGGAGTCGCCCAATTACAGCAGAAAACTCTTTGAATAACCAGAATCATTCAATCCTGATGAGAATCGGATCCTCCTTACTGATTTCGGTATTATCATTCCTCTATCCTGCATTTTGTAATGCACAGGAGCTCAATGATAAGATCCTTATGAACATTGCAGGGAAAGATGTAACTGCCGGTGAGTTCATAAGAATGTTAAGAAAAAGTTCTGAACCAGGCCAAAAAGCTGATGTAGCTGAATATCTTGATCAGTATATAAATTTCAAGCTGAAGGTTGCCGATGCTGTAAGTGAAGGCATTGATACAACAAGGGCTTTCCGCAACGAACTGACCGGTTACCGGAATCAGCTTGCCCAGAATTATCTTACAGATCCCGGGACAAAGGAAAAGCTGCTTCAGCTTACATATCAGAGATCGCTGGAAGAGGTCAATGGCTGGCATATTCTGATTAACTGCCCGGAGGGATCTGAACCGGAAGATACACTTCTGGCCTGGCAAAAGGCAGCCGGCATAAAGGAAAGAATAGTTAACGGCGAACCATTTGAGCAGGTGGCACGGGGTTCCTCGGATGACCCCTCAGTAAGGATAAATGGCGGAAACCTGGGTTACTTCTCAGTTTTTCAGATGATCACTCCTTTTGAGGATGCCGCATATTCTTTAAAAAAAGGAGCAGTATCTGATCCGGTCAGAACTCCTTACGGGTATCATATAATCAGGGTAACTGATAAAAGACCTTCACGGGGAAAGGTGCTTGTGGCCCATATAATGAAGGTATCCCCTCCGGTAGCAGGTGAGAAAGAGACAAAAGCTGCTGAAGAATCGATAAACGACCTCTACAGGAGGCTGCAGGACGGAGCTTCATTCAGCGAACTGGCTGAACAGTATTCAGATGATAAGGAATCGGCAGTAAGAGGAGGTAAACTGAACTGGTTCGGAGCAGGGGAAATAATAAGCGACTTTGCTGAAGCAGCATTTGCCATCAGGGATACAGGCAGCTATACAAAACCCGTAAGATCGCCATACGGATGGCATATAATAAAGCTCCTGGAAAAGAAGCCTCACGGATCTTACGAAGAAATGAAATCTCTCCTCGAAAGCAAGATAAACCAGTCATATCTTAATTCGTTAAGCAAAAAAACTTTTGTCGGCCAGCTTAAAAAAGAGTACAATTACAGGATTAACATGCCGGCCTATAACTGGTTCATCCGGAACACCGATACACTGGTAATTCAGGGTTTGACAAAATATAAAAGAAGCGGCATGCCCGCAGGCGATCTTTATACTTTCGCCGATCAGAATCTTTCAAACAGTGATTTTGCATCATACATCGAAAAGAGAGGATCGAGAATTATTACTGCCGATCCGGCTTATTTCATCAGAGAATCGCTGGAAAGCATGATTTCAGATCAGATAATTAGATATGAGGATTCACTTCTGGAAAAGAAATACCCCGATTTCAGGTATCTGGTGAATGAGTTCCACGACGGAATACTTCTTTTTGATATTTCCGAGAAAAAGATCTGGAACAAAGTACAGGAAGATTCTACCGGCTTAGTGAAATACTACGAAGACAATAAACAAAAATATCCCGGTAAAAGGGCGATGGAAGCTTCTATCTATACCCTGAGGGACGAAAATGGCGAAAAGAAGCTCTATTCAGCATACAGGAAATATTCCCGGAAACCCGGCACGGATCAATTGATGAAAAATAAATTCAATACCACCGGTGATTCGCTTCTTGTAATAAATGAAAGGACATGGATTGAAGGAGAAGATCCGGAACTGGATAAAATAAAATGGACCGAGGGTGTAATAAGATCAAAAATTAAAAATTATCCTTCATTAATTGTAATTAAAAAGGTCATTGAGCCATCACCACTTCCTCTGGAAGAGGTCAGAGGGGAAATAATGGCAGACTACCAGGAATTTCTGGAGAAGGAATGGACCGGACAATTAAAGGAAAAATACCCCGTTAAAATTGACAATCTGATATTGGAGGAGGTTAAAAACAGTCTGAAAAATGAATAGGATACTTACCTTACTCATATTAATCTGCATTACAATAAGTTGTAACAGCAGCAAGTCCAAAAGGATACCACTGGCAAAAGCCGGAAATTCAATCCTTTACATGGATGAGCTTAAAGGGATTATTCCTCCTGGTACTGCGGCTGCCGACAGCATTGTTACAGTTAAAAACTATATAAACAAATGGGCAAAGAAAGAGCTCTTGTTTCAGAAAGCTGAAGATAACCTGACAACTGAATTAATGAAGGATATAGACAGCCAGGTCAAAGAAGCCAGGGTAAACCTTGTCATCTACCAGTATCAGAGGCAGATGATGCTTGAAAAAATGGATACTACCATATCCGGCACTGAACTGGAGAATTACTATCAAAGCAATAAAGAAAATTTTGTACTGAATTCCAACATAGTTAAAGCGCTGTTTATCAAGCTTCCTGTAGAAACGCCCGGATTGAGCAGGATCCGGAACCTTGCCCGTACAAATAACCAGGCAAGCCTTCAGCAACTGGAATCACTTTGCTATCAGTTTGCTGAGAAATTTGATGATTTTAACGAAGAATGGGTGGATCTGGATCAGTTATCCCTTGAATTACCTTCCGAAATACAGAATCAGGAAAATTTCCTTCGCAGAACTACGTTTTATGAAACAACAAATGCAGATTCGACCTTTTTATACCTGCTGAACATACGTGATTATAAGTTAAGGTCGTCAGCTGCACCCTTTGAATATGTAAAGGATGATATAAAAAGAATTATATGGAATAACCGCAGACTTGAATTCATCCAGTCGCTGGAGAACGGAATTTACAATGACGCGCTTAAGGAGAATATTTTTACTATACTTAATAAATAATTTATGATCAGAAGAGGTTCAGGATTGTTCCTGATTGTTGCTGTTTTTTTGTTTTCGGGTGTTTCTGAAGTCAAATCACAGGTATTGGTTGAATCAGTAGCTGCAATTGTGGGTAATGAGGTAATATTTCTTTCGGATATTGAGAATATGGTTCTCGATCTGAGAAGCAATGGTAATAAGACACCGATAGATGAATTACGCTGCAATGTACTCAGGGAACTGCTTGTTTCAAAACTGTTTCTTGACCAGGCACGGATCGACAGTATTGAGGTGACTGATGATATGGTTGAAAATGAGCTTAATGCCAGGATTAACGATGCTATCCGCCGGTCGGGTAGTGAGGAAGCCCTTCAAGCGTATTTCAAGAAAAGCATGATAGAGATACGCCGGGATATCCGTAAAGCACTGATCGATCAGGAGATTGTCAATCAGGTTCAGGGCACTATAGCCGAGAACATAAAAATCACTCCCAACGAAGCCAAGAAATTCTACTCATCTATTCCCAAGGACTCCCTTCCTGTAATACCAACTAAGGTTCAGATAAGTCTCATTCAGCTTGATCCGCCCGAAAATGAGGAGAACAAAGCTGAGGCAAGGCAGAGACTACTGGATTTAAGGGGACAGATACTTGCGGGGAAAAGTTTCAGCGCCCTGGCCGTACTTTACTCTGAAGACCCGGGGACAGCAAAAAACGGAGGCGAACTTGGTTATATGCTCCGGGGCGAACTCGAGAAACCTTTTGCCGATGAGGCATTCAGCCTTACGAAAAATACAGTTTCAAGAATCATTGAAACAAAATACGGATTTCATATAATCCAGATGATAGATCGTAATGGCGATCTGCTTAACACCAGGCATATCCTCATACGCCCCAGGGTAAAACCCGAACAGGCTGCAAGAGCAATGAACACTCTCGATTCTCTGGCGAACCTTATAAGGAAGGACAGCCTTAAGTTTGAGGATGTTGCCAGAAGATTGTCAAGTCATAAGGACAGCAGGATTAACGGTGGTAAATTTGTAAGTACAAATCCGTCAGAACGCGATACCTGGTTTACACTGGAAGAACTCAATCCCCAGATGTATGTCCAGGTAAGGGACCTGAAGGTCGGTGAGATATCCGAACCATTCCGTACAATTGATGAAACCAATAACGAGGTTTTCAGGATCGTCAGGCTCGATAACGATCTGCCCGCCCACAGGGCAAACCTGAAAGATGATTACCAGAACCTCAGTGACGCAGCCCTGATGAACAAACGATCAAAAACCTACGACGACTGGATCAAAAAGAAAATTGAAGTTACATATATCAGGGTAAGTGACGAATTCAAATCGTGCGACTTTCTTAATAAAGGATGGCTGAAATAAACCCTTTCAAATCCCTGAAACATAAGCCCTCTCTCAGGCACATAATTTATGTGGCTGTAATCCTGCTACTGTCTTTTAACATTCAGTCGCAGGATACCCCTCAGGAAGTCCGGGGGAAAAGAAGGATTTACCTTAAACATGCCGATGAAGATATCATGCTCAGGGATAAGCTTACCGGAAAAGACTGGCACAGACTACTGGGAAATGTATCTCTTGAACATAACCAGATATTAATGGAATGCGACAGCGCTCATTTCTATCCCGATAAGAACCAGGTTTCAGCTTACAGCAATATCCATATTCAGCAGGGGGATACTCTCGATATTTACGGTGATTACCTCTTTTATGACGGGGCAACAGCAAAGGCATTATTGAACGGTAACGCAGAACTGGTAGACAAAGAGACTCATCTGTACACAAATTCGGTAACATATGATGTAAATGCCGAAATTGCTGAATATACAGACAGCGGAAGGATTATAAACGGAGAGAATACCCTTACGAGCCTTAAAGGCAGGTATTATGCTTCAACAAAGATCTTCAATTTCAAAGACAGTGTGAGAATTGTTAATCCGGATTATGTGATGACAGCCGATACGATGGATTACAATACTGAAACCAAAACGGCATTTTTCACCGGGCCGTCGGAAATGAAGGGCGACAGCATTTATTTGTATTGTGAAAGAGGATGGTATGATACAAATAATAACATTTCCAGGATATGGAATAATGCAATGCTTGACAATAAAAAGCAGATCATTGTGGGGGATTCGCTTTACTACGAAGAAAAAAACGGCTATGGTCAGGCATTTGGAAATGCAAGTATCACCGATACCAGTTACCATCTCCTCGTTGCCGGTGATTATGCCTGGTATTACAGGGAACCCGAACGGTTTATGGTTACCGACAGTGCGGTCTTTATCCAGATATCAGAAAACGATTCACTCTTCCTGCACGGCGATACGATCAGATCCGTTACTGTCACCGACACAGCGGGGAAAAGCTACAGGCTTATGTCGGCATATTACCGCTGCAGGGTTTTCAGCAATGATATGCAGGCAAAATGCGACTCCCTCGCCTACTCTTTCCAGGATTCGGTAATACGGTTTTACAACGAACCTGTCTTATGGTCCAAAGAAAACCAGATGACATCTGATTCAATGGCGTTATATACCAAAAACCGGCAGGCAGAAAGGATGGAATTATTCAGTTCGGCTTTTATTGTCAATCAGGTTGATACAATGAGATTTAACCAGATAAAGGGCAGGTCTCTGACCGGTTTTTTCAGAGAAAATGAGCTTTATAAGATCATAATTAAGGGAAACGGAGAATCGCTTTATTATCTTGGCGAAGGTGATGAGATAATGGCAATAAACAAAGCTACAAGCTCCGACATTGAGATAGGTATTGAAAATGGGAAAATTGCGGTTATTATTGAAAACCAGAGTCCTGAAGGAACCATTGATCCCCCGTCAATAACACGCCAGGGTAATCCTAAACTTGAAGGATTCAGATGGTATGATCCCCTGAGACCCAAAAATAAAATGGATATTTTTAGTACTCATCCTCGTTAAAGAAGAAGTCATCCTTGCTTGGATAATCCGGCCAGATATCCTCTATCCCTTCATAAATATCTCCCTCATCCTCAATTTCCTGAAGGTTCTCAACAACTTCCATCGGAGCACCTGACCTGATAGCAAAATCAATCAGTTCATCCTTGGTTGCCGGCCATGGAGCATCCTCCAATTTAGATGCTAGTTCAAGTGTCCAATACATAATTTCCTTCTCAGGGTGCGTTTATAAAATTTTGCAAATATATATATTATTTTAGTTTATAAACAATACCTTTCTTCAAGATTTTACGCACATTATATAAGCCACTTAACTTCCTCAATATCAAGGTCTGAACTAATTTTTCGGGATAATATGAACAGATAATCGGCAAGTCTGTTAAGGAACATGTTTATTATTGGAGGCGTTTCTTCCGTGATGTTTAATCTTAAAACAGCCCTTTCTGCCCTTCGGCAAACACATCTTGCTATATGACAATAAGATACAACAATATTACCACCCGGAATGATAAGATTCCGGAGAGGATTCAATGACTGATCCATCCTATCTATCTCATTCTCAATATGTTTTATACAATCAGGCTCCGGAAGAAGTTTTTTAGACTGATCGTGGTTGTTTTCCGAAGCAAGTGCAGCTGCACAGTTCATAAGCTGATTCTGCAGATAAAGGAGGAAATCCCTGCGATCAGAATTTTCAGGCTGATCTCTCAACAGCCCCATCCATGAAATTAACTCATCGACAGTACCGAAAGCTTCAACCCTTACATGATGTTTGGGAATTCTTTTACCTCCCGAAAGTGAAGTCGTTCCGTCATCACCGGTACGGGTATAGATTTTCATCGGACTGAGATTATAAAGTAAATTTCAGAAGGTACGGTCAGGTTGTCAGGCCGGTTTGTATTTTTCATTAGGTACATCCTGTGATACTTCACCATCAAGGAGTCTTATAATCCTCGCGGCATGCCGGGCAATATCTTCTTCGTGGGTAACCACTATTACAGTATTTCCCTTCCTGTGGATCTCATCAAGCAATCCCATTATATCAACAGAAGTTTTACTGTCAAGGTTCCCCGTGGGTTCATCAGCAAGTATTATAGATGGTTTGTTGACCAGTGCTCTTGCAATAGCCACACGCTGACGTTGTCCCCCTGACAATTCATTCGGTTTATGCTCCATTCTGTCTTCAAGTCCCACCTGTCTCAGAGTTTCAATTGCCATCTTCTCTCTTTCAATTTTCTGAATACCTGCATAAATCAAAGGTAATGTCACATTCTCCAGGGCAGTGTATCGTGGAAGAAGATTAAACGTCTGAAATACAAATCCGATCTCCTTATTCCTTATTTCGGCAAGAAAATCATCCTCCATCTTGCTGACGTCCGTTCCGTTAAGTATATATGCTCCACTGGTCGGAGTATCAAGACAACCAACGAGATTCATGAGTGTCGATTTTCCCGAGCCTGAAGGTCCCATAATTGCCACATATTCGTTCCGGCGTATATCTACTGAAATAGACCTCAATGCCCTTACTATTACCGATCCAACCTGGTAGTTCTTTACAATATTTTGGATCTCAATTACTTTATCCATATACCTTTGATTTTTAAAGTTGCGAAATTAGACTAATTTACCTTAATATTATATTATTCTGCATTAATTTTTGTTAATATCTGATCACATAATCAATGTGGCTCACTCCCTTCCTGAAAAAGACCAGACCCATCCTGTACAGATCGATTGTAAATGACACATTTTCATTTCCTTTGATCTCTTTCCACGCTTCATCCATTTCATCCGAAAGATGTATATCATCAATGACTATAACTGTGTCCTTATCTGAAATCTCAGCCATTTCGCTGAAGTATTTCAGAACCGGCGCTTTCCTGTGATTCCCGTCAATAAAAACCATTCCCGGACCGGCTGCTTTTCGTTTGATTTCCGGAAGCAGGTCATCGAAAGATCCGGTCATTAGTGTAATATTCTCAAAACCTGTACTGCTGAAGTTTTCAGCAGCAATGGATGAAATTTCAGGACATCCCTCCATTGTATAAATTACAGATTCCCTGCTTCCGGATGCGAGATACATTGTACTTATGCCTAAACATGTTCCGAATTCTATTATACCCTGCTTCCCGAATTCAGAAGCCAGATTTGCCAATAAAACTCCATACTCAGGAGGGACAGAAGAATACTTTGCTATGTCAGAAATTTTTCTCAAATCACTTTTTATAACTGATGATCCGGAACCAAGATCCAGAACTTTAATTGTTCTTTTATCGCAAATAAGTTTCTTTCTTGTTCGTTCAATCAATAAGACAACATCCGGATCAATTTTATTCCTGAAGACTCGCGATACAAGGTCAAAAACAAACGGGCTGTGAATTCCATGACCCCTTCTGTGTCTTGAGAAGAGATGATATTTCATGTATTTCAGCCACCTCCGGAAAACCATAACCAGAACTTTTGTATTAGGTTAGCTCTTCAAAAATACTTAATTTCGGTAATCTTTTTCAAAGTTACCGGCTGAGCTGAAATGCAGGATTTTCTCGACACAAATATAACGTACCTTCCGGGAGTAGGCCCGAAAAGGGCTGAACTTCTTAATACTGAATTGAGTATTTATACATACCGTGATCTGTTATATTATTTTCCCTATAAATATATCGACAGAACAAGGTTTTACAAGATTTCCGAACTCGATCCCGACCTGCCGTTTGTACAGATTAAAGGTATTATCAAAGGATTTTATGTTGAAGGCCGGGGCGGTGGAAAAAGGCTTGTTGCTGATTTTCAGGATGAGACCGGCATGATAAAGCTGGTCTGGTTTAAAGGAACAAAGTGGATCACTGAAACTTACACAACCGGTCCCGAGTATATTGTTTTCGGCAAGCCGGGTGTATTTAATGGAATGGTGAATATTATTCATCCCGAGATAGAAGCATCGTCGAAGGTTGCTGAAAGGATTACATTCTGCACTGCAGGCACAGTACAGTACAACTGAAAAACTCAAGAATCATTTTCTTACATCGCGTGCCATAAGCAAGCTGGCAGGAAGTCTTATGCAGAAGATAAACTTCACCTTGCCCGAGACACTCCCGTCATATATCACCTCGAAATATAAACTTACCGATATCCATCTCACCCTTCATACAATCCATTTCCCGGCGGATCCTGACATTCTTGAGAAAGCAAGATACCGCCTGAAATTCGAGGAGCTCTTTTATATTCAGCTGAATCTCATGAGGTTCAGGAGCAACCGTTCGCGCAAATTCAAAGGATTTATTTTTCAGAGTGTCGGTGAGATATTTAACAGCTTTTATTTCAACAACCTGCCATTTTCACTTACCGAAGCTCAGAAAAGAGTAATGAAAGAGATACGGAAAGATCTGGGTTCGGGAAAACAGATGAACCGCCTTCTTCAGGGTGATGTAGGGAGCGGTAAAACACTTGTTGCACTGATGAGTATGCTCATTGCTATTGACAATGGCTATCAGGCCTGCATCATGGCTCCGACAGAGATCCTTGCCACCCAGCATTATCAGACAATAACCACGATGCTGAAAGGGATGGACATTAAAATCAGACTTTTAACAGGTTCATCCGCGAAGATCGCTCAGGAAGGAAATAAGCGAATCCCTTCTCGACAAGTCGCTGAACATACTAATCGGAACTCATGCACTTATTGAGGAGAGTGTACAGTTCAACAATCTTGGCCTTGTGATAATCGATGAACAGCACAGGTTTGGTGTGGAGCAGAGAGCAAAACTGTGGAAGAAAAGCGTCAATCCGCCGCATATTCTGGTGATGACTGCGACACCAATCCCCAGGACACTTGCAATGACCCTGTACGGCGACCTGGATGTGTCAGTTATTGATGAGCTCCCGCCGGGAAGAATTCCGATAAGAACGATGCATTTTTATGATTCAGAAAAGAATAAGGTTTATGGTTTCATAAAGCAAAAGATAGCCGAGGGAAGGCAGATATTCATCGTTTATCCTCTGATAAAGGAATCAGAAAAGATGGATTATAAAGATCTGGAGGATGGCTGGGATAGCGTATCAAGGCTGTTTCCGCCTCCGCAGTACTTCATAAGTGTTGTTCACGGAAGGATGACTCCGGCAATGAAAGAAGAATCCATGAGGCTGTTCAGGGAAGGTAAGGCTCATATCCTTATCGCCACAACAGTGATAGAGGTCGGTGTTGATATCCCGAATGCAACTGTTATGGTCATTGAGAGTGCTGAGAGATTCGGCTTATCGCAGCTTCATCAGCTGCGCGGCCGCGTCGGCAGAGGCGCCGATCAGTCTTACTGTATCCTGCTCAGCTCGCCCAAACTCTCCAAAGAGGCTGTTGCCCGACTGGAGGTAATGATCAGAACCAGCGACGGTTTCGAAATTGCTGAAACCGACCTCCGGATG
The DNA here is from genome assembly GCA_963700275.1 of uncultured Bacteroidales bacterium. GTDB lineage: Bacteria > Bacteroidota > Bacteroidia > Bacteroidales > VadinHA17 > LD21. Next base: position 64,235 of record CAVOWZ010000016.1, read on the forward strand.
AGAGGCCCAGGCGATATTGAAGGAACTATGCAAAGCGGAATTCCGTTTGACCTTAAGATATCTGACCTGAGCAGGGACGGACAGATCATAGAATATGTAAGAAATATTGCCGAAGAAATAGTTGATGATGATCCTCTGCTCGAAAAAGAGCATAATATGATCCTCAGGAATGAGTTGAAACGGCTTTTCAGCAAAAAACAATCATGGAGCAATATAAGCTGATAAGGGATTATTTATAATCAGAATAAATAACTTCGCAATTCCAAAATCCTGATAAAAAACAGGAACTTTTTTTTCAGTAATGATAAATTTGCGGATTAATTTTCCGGGGGAAATCATGACCAGGTCAGGCAGATTCGGGAATATCGAACATGAGGGTGTGGTGCAGAGATCTGACAACAGCTCGGTAATAGTCAGAATATTATCGGAAGCTGCATGTGCAGGTTGTCATGCCGAAGGGTCATGCAGCCTGTCGGGTGTAAAGGAAAAGATGGTGGAAGTACAGGGAAGGTATAATGTTTCACCCGGTGATAATGTGACAGTACTGATGAAAAGATCGATGGGATATACTGCCCTTTTCCTTGGGTACATCATTCCTCTTATACTTCTGATTTTTATACTTATAATCCTTATTTCCCTGTCTTTACCTGAAGCAGTGGCAGGATTGGGCTCTTTGGTTATTCTTGGCTTGTATTATCTGTTTCTATATTCTTTCAGGGACAGGATCGGGAACAAATTTGTTTTCACAATAAAAACTCTTTAATGGGTCAAACAATTATCATTACGGTTATAAGCCTGAGTCTGCTTGCATTGCTTTCAGCAGTCATTCTTTATTTTATTGCGCAGAAATTCAAGGTTTATGAAGATCCCCGCATTGATGAGGTTCAGGAGCTTCTTCCGGCTGCAAATTGCGGCGGATGCGGGTTTGCCGGGTGCCGGAATTTTGCGGAAGCACTCGTAAAGGCAGAGACTTTTGAAGGATTGAACTGTCCTGTGGGAGGTGCTCCTGTTATGGCAGAAGCAGCAAAGGTACTCGGAAAAGAAGTCCTCGCAACTGATCCGCTGGTTGCTGTTCTCCTCTGTAACGGAACACCTGAACAGCGTCCCCGCACCTCAGTATATGATGGTGTTCCGGATTGCAGAATAGCACACAACCTGTATATCGGGGAGACCGACTGCAGTTACGGTTGCCTCAGCAAAGGAGATTGTGTAAAAGCCTGTGCATTCGGAGCAATGTATATGAGTGAGGAAACAGGATTGCCGGTAATAAGTGACGACAAGTGTGTATCGTGCGGTGCCTGCGTAAAAGCTTGCCCGAGGAACCTTATTGAACTCAGGAAAAAGGCAAAGAAAGACCGTAAGATATATGTTGCCTGTTCAAACTGCGATAAGGGAGGACCGGCGCGGAGGGCATGTAAAGTAGCATGCATAGCCTGTTCAAAATGTGTTAAGGTGTGCAAATTCGATGCTATAACAATCGTCAACAACCTTGCATATATCGATGCCTTAAAATGCACATTCTGCAGGAAATGTGTAACCGAATGCCCGACCAATTCGATCCTGGAGATCAATTTCCCACCACGAAAACCTGCAGTTGAAGCTCAGAATGAAACAATTAAAGTCAACCCGGAAGTCTAACAAATATAAAATTATACTGATTTGAAAACCTTTCCCGTCGGGGGCGTTCATCCGCCTGAAAATAAACTGACAGCAGAAATCCCGATCCGGTATCTGGCAATCCCGCCTTCCGTAATCATCCCGGTTTCCCAGCATATTGGTGCACCCGCCGATGTTATTGTGAATAAAGGCGACATTGTAAAGGCCGGACAGGTGATTGCCCGGAGCAAAGGATTTGTTTCCACAAATATTCACTCTTCGGTATCCGGTACAGTAAATAAAATTGATACGGTACTCGATGCCACAGGATTCAGACAGACAGCAGTATTTATTGATACAAGCGGGGATGAATGGGTTGAAGCGATTGACAGAAGCGATGAAATAATTACAGGTTTCGGGCTTTCATCTGAGGAGATTATTAAGAAATGCCTTGAGTCGGGAATTGTCGGGCTTGGGGGTGCAACTTTCCCGTCGCATGTAAAGCTGACTGTTCCTGCGGGTAAAAGGTGTGATGTACTGATAATCAATGGAGCCGAGTGTGAACCTTATCTGACTTCAGACCACCGGCTTATGCTTGAAAAGGGAAAAGAGATCCTGACCGGCATAACAATTCTCATGAAAGCCCTTAAGGTCTCAAAGGCTTTAATCGGCATTGAAAACAATAAAAGGGATGCCATTGATCATCTTACAAAGCTTGCTGAAGGGTTTCCGGGCATCACTGTTCAGGCTCTGAAAGTCAAGTATCCTCAGGGAGCTGAGAAACAACTGATAAAAGCCCTGACAAAAAGGGAAGTTCCTTCAGGGAAACTGCCTCTCGATGTAAATGCGGTAGTTCACAATGTGGGAACAGCTTTTGCTGTTTATGAAGCTATTCAGAAAAACAAGCCTCTTTTCGAAAGAGTTGTGACAATCACCGGAAAATCAGTCACTAATCCGGGTAACTATTTTGTAAGGACCGGAACGCCGGTAAGATACCTCATTGAAGCAGCCGGAGGACTGCCTGAAAATACAGGCAAAGTTCTTTCCGGTGGTCCGATGATGGGTAAAGCTGTAAGCAGTATTGATGTCCCTGTTGTCAAAGGAACTTCCGGGATAGTACTTATTCCTGAAGACCAGTCGGAAAGAACTGAAATGATGCCATGCATCAGGTGTGCGAAATGTGTTCTGGGCTGTCCTATGAATCTTGAACCCTTTTTACTGATGGCCGTTTCGGAAAAAGGTGATTTTGAAAGAGCCGGGAAAGAAAGGATTACAGATTGCATGGAATGTGGTTCATGCAGCTATATATGCCCTGCCGGCCGGCCATTGCTGGATTACATCCGGCTCGGAAAATCGACTGTCATAAAGATGTCGCGTAAACAGGTGGTTAAATAAGAAGTCATTATATCTATTGTAAATGAGCAATCTACTTAAAGTATCCCTCTCACCTCATATACACGGGAAAGAGACAACACAAAAACTGATGTTTGGTGTCATTATTGCTCTTATTCCGGCATTCCTTACTTCGGTTTTCTTTTTCGGTTACAGTGCTCTGATAGTTACAGCAACCTCGGTGGCTTCATGTCTCCTCTTCGAGTATCTGATAGTTAAGTTTTTCTTCAAAAAACCAATAACAATAAATGATGGTTCAGCCTTTGTGACCGGCTTACTGCTGGCATTTAACCTGCCATCGAACATTCCGGTATTCATAATTGTCATCGGCAGCTTTGTATCGATTGCCGTTGCAAAGATGACCTTCGGAGGACTGGGCAACAATCCGTTCAATCCGGCACTTGTCGGACGTGTATTCATGCTGATCTCCTTCCCCGTACAGATGACAAGCTGGCCAGTACCTGCAGGATTTAAAACAGGTTATGCTGATGCCATTACAGGAGCCACTCCACTTGCGATAATCAAGGAGGGACTGAAGAACGGGGAACCCCTTTCACAACTTATGACACAGATCCCCACTCCTGCTCAGATGTTTCTGGGAAATATGGGAGGCTCGCTGGGTGAAGTTGCTGCAGTTGCTCTACTTCTTGGCTTAATCTGGCTCTTATGGAAGAAGATCATAACATGGCATATCCCTGTTTCAATTATTGGTGTGATAGTACTTTTCACCGGCATACTCTGGCTTATAAATCCTGAAGAATATGCGAATCCGTTATTTCATGTACTGGCCGGGGGAGTTCTTCTCGGGGCAATATACATGGCGACTGATTATGTTTCTTCGCCAATGAATCCAAAGGCAATGCTGATTTATGGTTGCGGTATAGGCTTGCTTACAGTGATAATAAGAATATGGGGAGCCTATCCGGAAGGTGTATCCTTTGCTATACTTATAATGAATGCATTTGTCCCGCTTATGAATGCTTATATCAAACCAAAACGATTTGGTGAGGAGGTAAAAAATGGCTAAATCTGAATCGACGCTGAAAAATATGATCCTGTCACTTACGCTGATCGCTCTTGTAAGCTCGGCAGGTCTTGGGTTTGTTTATGAACTTACAAAAGAACCGATTGCTTTATCTGTCCTGAATAAGAAGCTCAACGCTATAAGGGAGGTTGTACCTGAATTCACAAATAATCCGAATGATGAAATGTTCCGTCTGCCAACAGGAGAAGGTGACAGTCTTGACATTTATCCTGCAAAAAACAACGGAGAGGTTATCGGATATGCAGTTAATACATATACTTCAAAAGGATTCAGTGGAAATATTTCAATTATGGCTGGATTTAAGCCTGACGGTTCAATTAGCGGAATTTCAGTTCTTGAGCATAAAGAAACTCCGGGTCTGGGGACAAAAATGACTGAACCTGAATTCAAGGAACAATTTTCGGGAAAGAATCCCGGGGAATTCATGCTGAAAGTAAAAAAAGACGGCGGGCAGGTCGATGCCATAACAGCTGCCACAATAAGTTCGAGAGCATTCTGCGATGCAATAGATCGCGCATACAATACATTACAGAAAGGAGGATTGAAATGAATCAGCTTCAGAATTTTACAAAGGGATTTATAAGGGAGAATCCCATACTTGTTTTGGTGCTTGGCACCTGTCCCACCCTTGCCACGACAACCTCCTCGCTCAATGGCATGGGAATGGGAATTGCCACTACATTTGTTCTTATCGGCTCAAATGTTGTTATTGCGCTTCTTTCAAACCTTATACCCGATAAGGTAAGGATACCTGCATTCATTGTCATTATTGCATCCTTTGTAACAATTGTCGACCTTGTTATGCAGGCATATGTTCCTGATCTTTACCAGACGCTAGGAATTTTCATCCCCCTGATCGTTGTTAACTGTATTGTCCTTGGAAGAGCGGAAGCTTTTGCAAGTAAAAACAGTGTCTGGTCTTCATTTATTGACGGTGCCGGAATGGGACTTGGCTTTACTGTTGCCCTCGGGATACTGGGTGCATTTCGTGAAATAGTGGGAAGCGGATCAATTTTCGGTCATAAATTCATCAATGGTGACGGGATACTTGTTTTTGTACTTGCGCCAGGCGCCTTCATAGCCCTGGGATATATGATAGCTCTTGTCAATAAGATTAAAAAAACATCAAAATAAACTGAGATGGAATACATACTGTTAATAATATCGGCCGTTTTCATCAATAATGTAGTTCTTGCGCAATTTCTGGGAGTGTGTCCCTTCCTCGGTGTTTCAAACAAAGTAGGTACAGCCCTTGGCATGACCGGTGCCGTGGTCTTTGTTATTGTACTTTCTACAATGGTTACTTACCTGATACAGATATATGTACTTGAAAAGCTTGGCATTGAATTCATGCAGACCATAACCTATATTCTGGTAATTGCCTTTCTGGTCCAGATGGTTGAGATCATCCTGAAAAAAATAAGCCAGCCTCTTTATCAGGCTTTAGGGATATTTCTGCCACTGATTACAACCAACTGTGCAGTGCTGGGTGTTGCCATCCTTGTCATAAAGAAGAACTATAATCTGCTTGAATCGGTTGTGTTCAGCGCAGCTACCGCAATAGGGTTCGGCCTGGCACTAATAATACTCGCCGGCATAAGGGAACAGCTCGAACTTGTAAATGTTCCAGAAGGTATGAAGGGAGTCCCGATATCTCTTGTTACCGCAGGTATCCTTGCATTGGCATTTATGGGGTTCACAGGTATAGTCAAATAACGGAAGAGTCTGGAGTTTGGAGTTTGGAGTTTGGAGTTTTACCCGTTCATTTCTGCTGATTTATCAGCTGCAAATATTACCTCATGAGTTTTAAGGGCATCGGCAAGACTGGTTAAGGGCATCTCCCTGTCCTCTCCGATTGCCTTGAAAAATGCTTCAAACTGTGCCTGGTAAGGATGATCGGTAACATCCCCCGAGTCAAGCATTTTCATTGAAAGTTCACTCCACTTGTTTTTATTTAGCCCTTTAATTTTTGTAGAATAGAATTTATTATCCAGGAGACTTCCCTCACTTCCCACAAGATGAAAATGGAAATAGTATGGCTGGAAACAATCGATCACTGAAGCAACCTTGCCGACAGCACCATTCTTAAACTTAATTATCGATACTGAACTCGTAGGGTATTCATATTTTGAGAAATCTGCATTTTCCGACCTCGCTGAATAGCTGCTTACAGACTCAAAATCGGTACCCATGAGTAGCAGCAGGGCATCCAGGGCATGACATCCAGCTGTGAGGAGGCTGCTTCCCGCGGCCTCCTTTTTTATATTCCACCGATATTGTCCGTACCATGGGCCAATTCCATGGTAATAATCAACTTCACCATAGTGCATTTTACCCAGAAGTCCCTGATCAATCACTGATTTGATTACAGTAAGCTGACTGGAAAAACGGCACTCAAAACAAATACATGTACGAACACCCGCTTTCTTTACGGCAGATTCCACTGCCAGACAATCCTCCCATGTTAAAGCCAGAGGCTTTTCAATTATAAGATGTTTACCGGCTTTGGCAGCAGCAATGGCCTGTTTTGAATGATCGGACGGATAGCTGCATATTGATACAACATCTATGCTTTTGTCTGCAAGCATCTTATCCGGATCATTATAAAGGGTTATGGATCCGCCATGCTTAGCTTTGATCTCCTGAGGATCAAGATTCCGCGATGAGCAAATAGCTGTTACCTGCCCGAGGGCAGTCTTGTTAATAGCTTCAATATGAGCTCCTGCAGCCCAGCTGTAGCCAATGATCCCAACATTATATTTTTTCATAATCCTTTGAATTAATAACTGTTAAATTGCCGTTAAAATATAGTAAGAAAAAGAGATTAACTCACCCTGATCAGCGAAATAATTCGTTAATTGTGACGTATTTCCTAATAACAGGGATGGAATGAACTACCCGGACTACTTTAAAATTCTTGATTTACATACAGATGCCTCAATAGCTGATATCAAAAGAGCATACAGGATCAAAGCCCGGATGTATCATCCCGATCTGAACCATGCCCCCGAAGCCAGGGATAAATTCATTGAGGTAACGGAGGCATATGAATTCCTGATGGCCAATTTCAACAGCACCGGGAATGACGAAGAAGCATTAGCGAGGGCTGCGGAAGAGTGGAGAAAGTACAGGCAGCACCGGTCAGGGCAGCAGGCTAATGCCTATGCCAGGGCTTCTTATATCCGGTTCAGAAATTCAAAACAATATAAGGCCGGCAGGGTGTTCGACCTTGCAAGAATAATCTTCGGACTTACAATATCAGTTCTCATATTAATCAATACTATCCTGGGATTTATTGTAAAAGTAAAATTCCCGGAGGAAGGATATGGCAATCCTGTTATTGTATTCATTTTAATGATACTGCTTGGTCTTATTTTTCTCACTACAAGCCTCATCTACCTTAAAGCCTACCTTGAAGAGTCGCGTAAACATAAAAAAAAGTAGCTGATGGCATGATTTTTGGACAAATCAGCATATAATCCACACCGTTTCTTTACGTTTTCGTATATATATGTATGTCCAAAAAATTCTGATCATATGAAGAAAAATATTTTAAGGACCATAATGGTTTCTTTTATCGCAATACCTTTCTTATTTATGAGGTGTACCAAAACCCCGGATGATCTGCCAAAGGATCCTGTTCCGGTCGATCTGAATGCAACGCAGACAGCGCTTGTCGAATCGGGTAACGAATTTGCATTTGATATATTCAGGCTGATCCTGGAGAATTCTCAGGAATCGCAGAATGTAATTATTTCTCCATTAAGCATTTCCTATGCATTATCAATGGCTGTGAACGGAGCTGACGGCGCTACCCGCGATGCGATGCTTGATGCCCTCAGGGTAAACGGAATAACTCCCGAAGAGATCAACGCTCCATATAAAGATCTTACGCAGGCCTTACTTTCATTAGATAAGCGGGTAATAATGTCGATAGCGAATTCGGTCTGGACGGAAAAAGATTTTGCAGTAAAGAAATCATTCATCGATATCCTTACAAATTACTATGATGCGGAAGCAAAATCGTTCGATATAAATGATGCAACTGCTCCCAGGAAAATTAACGAATGGATATCCGGTAAAACAAACGGTCTTATCAAAGAGATGGTTGACAAGCTTGATGACAATACCGTAATGCTTCTTATAAATGCGATATATTTCAAGGGTAAATGGAAGCTTCAGTTTGATCCCGACAATACCTCGGCAAAGCCATTTTACAAAGCCGATGGCAACACACCGGACGTACAGATGATGAAACAGACCGAAGACTTCAGTGTATATGATGGCGATGGCTTCATACTGGCAGAATTTCCGTACGGGCAGGGAAATTTTGTAATGGATATAATCCTTCCCGATTCCAAAGCCGGAACAGACGGGATACTGCCTTTATTAACCGACGGAGCCTTTGCCGGCTGGGTTGACCAGCTTGGAAAGAGGGAAGTAAATGTTTCAATACCCCGTTTCAAATACGGTTATAAAAAGCAGCTTAAAGAGATACTATCCGATATGGGTATGGGTATTGCTTTCACCGATTTTGCTGATTTTACTAATATAGCGGATACTCCTCCCCTTCTGATAAACGACGTTACCCATCAGGCCTTTATCGAGACCAATGAAGAGGGAACCGAGGCTGCCGCTGCGACAATTGTGGGCATCGGTACCACTTCCGCTGCCTCCTCCACCTATCGAATTCAATGCCGATCATTCATTCCTTTACATAATAAGGGAGATTGAAACAAACACTATAATTTTCATGGGGAGAATAACTGATCCGCTTGCAGAGTAAGGAAGGAAAAATCCATGACAAAACTTGCCAGGGAACTGAGTCTTTATGGGCTGATAATGGTTGCAATCGGTTCCTGTATAGGCTCGGGGATTTTTGTCACTCCATCACAGATAGCCGGGCTCATTCCTTCCCCTACACTTATCCTTTCAGTCTGGGCTTTGGGCGGAATAATAGCACTGACCGGCGCCCTTACATTTTCTGAACTGGGCTCTCTCTTCCCTTATGCCGGCGGAATTTATATCTTTCTCCGCGAAGCCTATGGCGGATGGATGGGATTCCTTTACGGCTGGGCTTATCTTCTTATAATTACATCAGGTTCAATAGCTGTACTGGCTCTGGCTTTTTCACATTATCTCAGCTACCTGATACCAATGAGTGAATCATGGAAGATAATCACAAGCATATTAGCCATATCATTGCTTACAACACTTAATATCCTGAGAGCCAAGTTCGGAGAGATATTCTCGAACATTTTTACAGGACTGAAAATTGCGGGGATTTTGATCATTATAGGAGCTGGCATTTTTCTTGGCTCCGGTGAATTTTCATTCCGGGAGTTTCCTTCAATTTCTTCCGCCGGGGTAACCCTTTCGGCATTTGGTGTTGCCTTTACCGGTGTTCTGTTTTCATACGGAGGATGGCAACATGCTTCATTCCTTGCAGGTGAAACAAGGAACCCTGCGCGGAATGTTCCGGTTGCAATGATAACAGGTGCAGCGGCAGTAACCCTCATTTATCTGCTTGTAAATGTGGGGTATATGTTACTTTTGCCCGTAGAAAAAATCGTCAGTTCCACCCGTGTGGCTGCCGAGGCTGTCAGCACTGTCATCCCCTTCGGAGGAATTCTGGTCGCGGCGATCATAGCAATCAGCACCTTCGGTACAATAGGGATTTATACTCTTTCGGCACCCCGTATTTATTATGCAATGGCATCGGACGGCCTGTTTTTCAAAGGTATTGCAAAAGTACATCCGAAATTCAGAACTCCCGTGAACGCCATTCTGGTACAATCGGTTTGGGCCATCGTGCTCCTTCTTTTCTGGGGGACATTTGAAAACCTGATAACCTATACAGTTGCAATTGAGTTTATTTTCTACATACTGGCGGCATCTGGCATTTTTATTTTCAGAAAAAGAATGAAAAATGCCGATAGGCCTTACAGGACATTGGGTTATCCGGTAACACCGTTTCTATTTATTGCAATAAATACGTGGTTTGTGATAAATATTTCAATCAACAAACCACTGCATATGGGTATCGGACTTGCTTTTCTGGCAATCGGAGTTCCTGTTTACCACTTCTTCAGGAAGAAGAACCAGGTACAGGAGAAAGGGTCAGCCGATCCTGAAAAATTTGAAAGGGATATCGAGGATTGATGAAAAATACTCTCCACGTTCAAGAATATCCTCATCTCCAACTTCATAATACCAGTTTACAACGAATTTTTTATTTTTCAGGCTTACATGTTTTATCTTTTCAAGAAGATGAATAAAAACCTTTGCACTTGCACTGTTGAAATATTCAAGGTTCATATCCACACAAGTGACATCAGCGGGGGTTTTAATATATTCGCTCACCCATTTCTCAACCGGTGAATAAAACTCTCCAACGTTCTCATGAATAGAGCGCCCCTTTATCTTTACCAGACCGTCCGGAGATAACTGGATCTCCGGGGAAGTCTTTGTCGGTGAGATTTTCAGCTCCTTCATAAATATTTATTTATGACGAAATTATTAAATTAATTGATACCTTAGTCATTAAACCTGTCAAATAACGGATCATTGAAATTATCAAAGGATATTTCCCTCTTCTTCTGTTCAATCTCATGGACCATCCTGACTATGGTTGTGTTAACCGGAACAGGTACTCCGTGAGCAGCTGCATTTCTGACGATATACCCGTTAAGATAATCGACTTCAGTAAGCCTGCCTCTCTCCAGCGATTGCAGGCTTGATGATTTAAGCCTCCTGTATTTGAATCCTATTATCCGAATCATCAGGTGACGCCGCAGGTCTGACAAAAAGCTACTGCCTTTTACAAATTCAGCAAAATCAAGCCTTCCACCGTAAACCTCAGTTTTTATCTTCATCTTTTCTGCCACAGCGATACCTTCATGGATTATTTCGATGAATATCTTTCTGATCTTCTTAATTGATAGCATCCTTCCGAGATATAATCCGCAGACAGCGCCAAGGGATGAGATACAGGAATTTATTATCAGTTTTGAGTAAAGATGTCCGATAATATTAGAAGTAAGCCTTACAGGAACAACAGCTGAAAGAACATCTGCCACCATCCTGAGATACTCATCAGGTTTCCTCGCGGGATAGCCAAGTATAAATTCACCTGTTGAGGTCATTTCAAGTTTTCCGTAGGAATCCATTGTTGCGCCAAATCCTGTTACGCATCCGATGATCCTGTCATCACCAAGCACCCGTGCCAGCTCATCCTCACAGATCCCGTTCTGAAGGGAAACTACATGACTGTTTTCTTTCAGAAGAGGTTTTAAAGCTTCAGCAGTTTCTGTCACTTCAGTTGCTTTTGTAGCATGAAGAATCAGGTCTTTTTTTTCTTTAACCATACTGACTGTCGCATAAGCAGGCATTTTTATCCTGAAATTACCGCAGGTTCCACTGACCTCAAGTCCTTCATTGCTTATCGCAGATGCATAATCATCATGCTTACAGATAATTTCAACATCAAATCCATTCTTCCGGAGCAATGCGGCAGTTATTCCTCCTACAGCTCCTGCTCCTACTACAAGAATCGAAAGGTCATTTCTCTCCATTAATATAATATTCGTTTTACATCCGAGCAAGCGGAGCAATGTTCTGGTCTGCAAAATCATTTCCAAGATACTTAAAATATCCTGTTATCCCTATCATGGCAGCATTGTCGGTTGTCAGACTTATTTCAGGAATAAATACATTCCAGTTTCTCTTTTTACCTTCCCTTGCCACTTCCTCTCTCAGTCCGGAGTTAGCCGATACCCCGCCCGCTATTCCAATTTCCCTCACACCCGTTGACAATGACGCTTTTATAAGTTTATCCAACAGTATCTTCACAATTGTATGCTGAAGGGATGCACACAGGTCCGGCTTATTCTTTTCAATAAAATCCGGATCTTCCTTTAACCTGTCACGCAGGAAATACAGAAAACTGGTCTTTAGTCCGCTGAAACTGAAATCAAGTCCCGCCACAACCGGTTTAGAAAATGCAAATGCTTTTTCTGACCCTTCCGAAGCAAGCTTATCGATCGCAGGGCCGGCCGGATATGGTAATCCCATCAGTTTTCCGCATTTATCGAATGCTTCACCTGCCGCGTCATCAATTGTATTACCGATGGTCTCCATTTCAAGATGGCTTTTCAGCAGGATTATCCTTGTATGTCCTCCTGAAACCAGCAGACATAAAAAAGGAAATTCAGGTATCCCCCCTGCATTTTCATTCTTTTTTATAAAATGAGCAAGAACGTGAGCCTGAAGGTGATTTACTTCAATGAGCGGTATATCGCGTGCCAATGCAAATCCTTTGGCAAATGATGTTCCGACAAGAAGTGATCCGAGAAGACCGGGTCCGCGGGTAAATGCAACTGCATTTATATCTTCAATGTTCACCCCGGCACTCTTTATCGCCCGGTCCACGACAGGTACAATATTTGCCTGATGAGCTCTTGAAGCGAGCTCCGGGACTACCCCTCCCCAGGATCTGTGCACCTCCTGTCCCGCTATCAGGTTTGAAAGTACATAACCGTCCCTGATCACCGCAGCAGAGGTATCATCACACGAAGATTCTATGGCTAATATTGTTACACCCATCTTTTATTCAGGGGTCCAGTCACGGATAATTATCCGGTCCTGAAAGCACTTTACCTCCAGCTTTTGCTTAGCTTTCCATTTAAGCTTCCGGATATATTCCATGGGAATTGTTACTGCATAGCTTGTGCCTCCTGAAATTTTTGTAAGGCTCCGGATGTGGTTTTCTTCGTTTTTCCTGCGTGTCATAGCAAATTATTTAAACAGAAAAATAATATGTATTAAAAAACGTATTAAGATACGTATTTTAATACGTAGTTACAATACCCGTAATGAAAATTTATGCAATAATAACATTAATTAACCCGGGGTTAACGGCATAACCGTCAACTGAAGGAGTTTTGGGGACAACAGTTTCCCCTCCTTTTTTAAGGAGGGGTGGCCAGACAACAAAATAATCTGACGTGCAGAAATATAAACGGTCTGGCCGGGGTGGTTGATTCAATTCTGAGAAATAAGTCCACTTCTTATGAATCCGTTTCAACCACCCCGGCCGGGAAAGCAGAATTGTAAACATTTCAAAATCAGCAATCCCGGCCACCCCTCCTTTAAAAGGAGGGGAAACTTATTAGTTTATAAACCAGATAATTATAGTTGTTTTATGTTATTAAAATATTTCTTAGGTTGACGGCTATGGGGTTAACGGTACGATCTTTGATCTGTACTTTATTAATGTGTTATATTAGAGTTGACTTTACTATCTTTATGCAATAATAGACTGAGCTACTATTAATTGAATTTTTGGGAAACAGGACCATGCTGAAGAGTATTAAAAGATCTTTCAAATACTTTCTGATTTTCATTGGGATATTAATAATGATCCCGATGATACTCTATCCCCTATTGAGGCAGCCTGAAATTCAAACACTGATAATCAGGAGAATAACAAGATATTTTTCCCAGGAGCTGAAATCAACGATATCGGTCGGAAAAACAGAACTGATCTTTTTCAACAAGCTTAGCCTGGAGGATGTTCTCATCAAAGATAAAAATCATGATACCCTGGTCTATACGAAAAAATTAACCGCTACAATAAGGAAGATCAATGCGGAAAACAGGGAATTCACCCTTGGCAGGGTGTCACTTTTAAATCCTGTGTTTTCACTGATAACCGATTCAACAGGATTACTGAATCTGAACTGGTATCTCGATCTTCTCAGGCAGCAGGAAAAGGGAAGCACCCCGACGCCGGTTAAAATACAAATTAACCATACTGATATCAGGAATGCCTCATTCTCACTGATCAACAGGACCGTTGCTGCCGGAGGCGAAGCAATCGACTTCAACAATCTCCATATCCGTGACGTCAATGGCATACTTGAAGATATCAGCATAATGAATGATACAACATCCTTCAGTATCTACAATCTGTCATTCAGGGAATCAGGAGGCTTTAATGTCCTTAGGATGAACAGTGACTTCCAGCTTGCAGACCAAAACATCTACATCACATCAGCCTTTATTAATTGCGACAGCAGTGTACTTAATATTCCTCGCATTGAACTTCGTCCTGATTCAACAGGATCATACAGTGATTTTACCAGGAATGTTCATCTCGACATCAGTCTGGATAATTCACATGTTTATACTTCAGACCTGGCTCATTTCGTACCGGCAGTAAAACAAATGCATGAGTCGGCCATTATCACCGGCAGGGTATTCGGGACAATAGCGGAACTGAGGGGGCGCGATATCAAGATCTCTTACCGGGATGATTCAAAGATCGAATGCGATTTCGACCTGTCTGGTCTGCCGGATATTGCCAATTCCTTTATCTATCTGGGAGTCAATCAACTGACAACCAACGCCGCTGATATCCAGACATTAAACCTTCCCGGGAAAGGATCCATCAGGCTTCCCGAATATTTCGATAAGATGGGAACGATCTCCTTCAATGGCAGCTTCACCGGATTCACAACTGATTTTGTTGCTTACGGGAAGCTCACTTCCGATGCCGGAAACATCAGTACCGACATTTCACTCCGTCCTGAAGGGAACAACCGGTTTAAGATCAAAGGACTTGTAAACGTCAACAGCATAGCCCTCGGAGAGATCACAGGGAATAAAGAACTCTTCGGTGATCTGACCATGAGCGCTGATGTCAATCTGTATGCGTATTCCTTCAATAAGTTCTCGGGAGAGCTTAATGGCCTGATCGACAGTGTTGAGATTAACCATTATAAGTACCGGAATATTTCCCTGAATGGTATCATCAATGACAAAACATGGGATGGAAGTGTTAAAGTAGCCGATGATAATATCAGACTCGATATGCTTGGTATGCTGAACTTCAACAGCGAACTCCCGGAATTTGACTTCACCCTTAACCTTGCAAAAGCCGACCTGTATAAACTTCATCTTGACAAATCGGATACAACAGCCTCGGCTTCAATGCTTATCACGGCAAATTTCAAAGGAAACAAGACTGAAGATCTGGACGGCGAGATAAAGCTTCTGAATTCGAGTCTCATCAAATACGGTAATATCCTCGATCTTTATGATTTCTCCGTCAGAGCATATAACGAGAACGGGGTCCCCCTCATTAGTCTGCGTACCGATTATGTCGATGCGGATATAACAGGTTATTTCAATCCGTCAGGAATCGGCTCATTTATAGCTTCATCTCTTTCCAGGCTGATGCCCTCACGTTACCCTATACCCGCAGAGATAGTTGCCCTGGCAAAGGATAAGCTCGGGTTCACAATGAACTTCAAGAATACTGATAAAATAAATAATTTCTTCCGGACGGGATTATTACTTGCTGATAAAACTTTCATAACCGGTGAGATCGTTTCAGATACAATGGGAAAAGTGAAGATGATTTCAAAGTACCTGACCCTGAGAGGCAATACATTCAATGACCTGAATATTGACGTTGACCTTAATTCCTCAGGACTCATTGCTGACCTGAGGAGTTCGTCGCTCAATTTTCTTGGACAATCCTTATTACTGGGTTTTTCAGCCGATTTTGATGTTAAGCCTGATAATTTTATTTTTAATTTATCATGGGGTAATAATGACCCATCAATCGGAAACCGCGGAAATTTCACTGCGAAAGGCACCTCTGCGGAGGGTGTGGAGGATAAATTCGGGCCTTTACTTATGATTGACATTGCTTCATCAGACATTTACAGCCGGAATAATCTATGGAAGATCAGTCATTCCACTATATTCCTCGACTCTAACAGGGTCAATATCAACAAACTTCTGGTCAGTAATGAAAATAGTTTCTATCTGGTTGATGGCACATTGTCTGAAAACAGAGAGGATACGCTTCACCTTGAATTTAAAAGCATAGACATCTCTCCTCTGAACAAAATTATTGCCGGAAAAGCGGATAATAATGCATTTACTCCTGATATCAAAGGTGAGCTGAACGGTAAAGTACTGCTATCGGATGTTTACAATAGTCCGCTTATAGAAGGCAATCTGAAGATTAACGGATTTTCAATCCTCGGGAGTGAATACGGAACGCTCACACTGAATTCTGCCTGGAGCAATGAGCGGAAGCTGGCGATCATCCACGCGGGCAATAATCTTAATGGCAAGGAAATGATCAATGTTGAAGGCTATTATAATCCGGAACTCCGTATGCTTGATCTGACAACCCTTGCTGAAAAGCTCCCTGTTGAAGCGCTGAATCCTTTGCTTAGTTCTTTCGCTTCAGGGATAACAGGTCTTGCATCAGGGAAAGTAAGGCTTTCGGGGGAAATGAATAAGCTTGTAATGAAAGGTTCTATGCTTGCTGAGAACACTGTTATTAAAATTGATTTTCTCCAGACCAGGTACAAGATGACTGATTCGATCAGGTTTGATAAAAACAATATAATTTTTAAGAATTTAAAGCTTTCAGACGAAAGAGGAAACTCTGCAATACTTAACGGGCAGGTTACACATAATCACTTTAATGATTTCAATGCTGATCTTTCGGTAAACTTCACCGACTGCATGGTTTTGAATACCAGGCCTAAGGACAATGAAGATTTCTATGGAACCGCCTATGCAACAGGAATTGCTACATTAAAAACAGGTCCAAACCTGCTCTCATTCGATATTTCAGCAAAAACCGGCAGGAATACGAGATTTTATATGCCTCTGAACACAAGTGAGACTATTTCCGATTATTCATTTGTAACGTTCGTAAATCCTGACACATCAGCAAAATCCAGGGCGAAGTCGGAGAATATTACAATCCAGACGGGCATAGAGCTTAACTTCGACCTGGAAGTGACACCTGATGCCGAGATTCAGCTTATTTTCGATGAGAAGGTGGGTGATGTGATGAAGGGCCAGGGGTCGGGTAACCTTAATATTAACCTTGACAGGAAAGGGAATCTCGGAATTTCGGGTGACTATATTATTGAGAACGGAGATTATTTATTTACACTCGGAAATGTCCTGAATAAGCCATTCAGCGTTGAAAACGGAGGGAAAGTGACTTTCAGCGGCAACATTGATAATGCAGAGATTGACATAAAGGCCATTTACAAGCTTAAAGCCTCTCTTTTCGAGATACTTCAGGATGAGCGTTTTAATGAAAGAATACCTGTTGAGTGCCAGATTCTCCTCACCGGAAAGCTGTTTAATCCGATAGTGGGTTTCAATATTGAACTTCCATCAGCCGATGAAGAGAGGAAAGCTTACCTTAACAACGTCATTACAACCGAAGAAGAACTTAGCCGGCAGTTCCTTTACCTGCTTGTAATGAACAGCTTTTATTCCGATCCAAACCGTACCTTCCTGACAGGAAGTTCCCAGGGTATTGCTGCTACCAGCACAACCGGAACTTCAGCAATGGCGGTGACCACAACCGAGATGTTATCGCAGCAGTTAAGTAACTGGTTGTCACAGATCAGTAATGATTTTGATATCGGCTTCGTTTATCGTCCCGGTTATAAGGACATCAATGCCCAGGAAGTGGAAGTGGCGCTCTCAACCCAGCTCCTTAATGATAAGGTAACCATTAATGGTAACTTCGATGTCAGGGGAGCCGAAGGAACATCAGGCACTTCCGATAAAATAACCGGTGATTTTGATATTGAATATAAGTTAACCGAAAAGATCAGATTTAAGTTCTTTAACCGTTTCAATAATCCATATACCGGTAAGGGAGCTCCTTATACACAGGGATTTGGCTTATTCTTCAGGGAGGATTTTGACAAATTCTCCGATCTGTTCAGGAGAAACAACAAATCTGATATGAAAAAGGAGGAAGACCCGGCTGTTTCTGAACTGCAGCAATGAACAACCGGAGCTGACAGATTATGTCGCGGTTAATAAAAAGCACAACTTTGTTATAAACCGTATATACTACAAAGGTGAATAAATACGTTTTTTAATATATTCGCACCTGAAAATAAAAGTGATAAAGCAAAAATATTTTAACGGAACTAATTAAATTAAGATGGGATTTTTACAGTTTATCATGCAGGATGTCACACTTCCTGCCGAACCAGTAGCCGCCGATGCTAATATGACACTTCTGGATTTTGCAATTAAAGGTGGATGGGTGATGATACCAATAGTGTTATTGTCGTTTGTGGCTGCTTATATTTTTATTGAGAGATACTATGTTATAAGGAAAGCCACAATGCAGGATCAGAACTTCATGAACAGGATTAAGGATTATATCCACGACGGCAGGGTCGATGCCGCTCTGGCGCTCTGCAGATCGACTGACAGTCCTTCAGCCCGTATGATCGAAAAGGGAATAAACAGGCTCGGAAGGCCATTGCAGGATATAAGCACTGCAATAGAGAATGCCGGCAAGCTGGAGATCTCCAAGCTTGAGAAGAGCTTTCCGACACTTGCCACAATAACCGGTGCAGAACCAATGCTTGGATTCCTGGGCACTGTTATCGGAATGGTTAAGTCGTTCCATGCAATGGCTCAGGCCGGAAATAATATTGAGGTTTCTCTTCTCTCTGGCGGGATTTACACAGCCCTGATCACTACAGTCGCAGGTCTTATTGTTGGTATACTGGGGTACTTTGCATACAACACACTGGTTGTAAAGGTTGAAAGAGTTGTCTTTAATATGGAAGCTACTGTTACGGAATTTATGGATATTTTGAACGAACCGGTTAAATAAGTACAAAATGGCTTTATCTCAAAGAAATAAGATAAGCATCAACTTTTCATCGACAGGGATGACCGATGTGGTTTTCAATCTGCTGATATTCTTTATGCTTACCTCCACACTGGTCCATCCAACCGCTCTGAAACTGCTGCTTCCCAAAGGTTCAGCCCAGACCTCAGCCAAACCACAGACCACAGTTTCGATCACAGCCGATCAAAGGTTTTATGTTGAACAGCAACAAGTAACAATTGCCGAACTCGAAGCAGTTTTGAAGGAGAAGCTCGGGAGCAATCCGGATACATATATTTCCCTTCATGCTGATAAAACAGTACCCTTCGAAAGTGTTGTGCAGGTCTTAAACATTGCCCAGGCAAATAATTATAAACTGATAATTGCAACCACACCCAAATAACGATCTCTACAATATTCCTTCAGAGAAAAAGAAAGGAATAATTGGCACAGTAATAATACATGCTGTTGTTTTTATATTACTTATTGTTCTGGGTTTTTCTGTTCCCGAGCCGCCGGAGACTGAAGAAGGGATACTTGTTAATTTCGGCACTGATGAAACAGGTTTCGGGCTGATTGAGCCTTCACCTCCGCCCAGTATGGAGGAGGCTTCCGTTCCTCTCCCTGCCGAATCGCCGGTAACAGCCGAAGATGAGCCTCTTCTTACTCAGGATACTGAAGAAGCCCCGGAAGTAAAGAAAGTCGATCCCGAAGCTGAAAAAAGGAAGCTTGAGCAGATTGAAGCTGATAAGAGACGAAGGGCAGAGCTCCAGGCTGAACGGATCAGGAAGGAGCTGGAAGAAACAGAAAGAAAAAGGATTGAAGCCGAACAGAAGAGGCAGGCAGATATCATGAACCGGACGAAAGATGCACTTGCAGGATCAAAGAATGCCGGTACATCATCCACAAGCGAGGGAGTTGCAGGAGGACCGGGTAACCAGGGCTCAGCGACAGGCTCGGTAGATTCTAAAAACAGAGGTGAAGGGAGCGGTCTGGGTGATAAGGGAATCTCGTACGATCTTGCCGGAAGAGGTGTTCAACACCTGCCTCTCCCTGAATATAAGTACCAGGCCGGGGGTAAAGTTGTTGTGGAAGTAAGTGTCGACCAGTCTGGAAAGGTAACTCAGGCTGTACCGGGAATAAAAGGTTCTACCACTCTTGATGAATACCTTCTGAAAGTTGCAAGAGAGGCCGCGATGAAAGCCAGATTTGATGTTAAACCCGATGCTCCTTTCATTCAGAAAGGTTCCATCACCTATAACTTTATCCTGAAGTAAATAATCAGGTTTGCCTGCTGAAAACCTCCTTTATTGCAATTGATAAATTATCTAATCAGATCACTATCTTTTACAATATAATCAAATACACCTTTGCGGGCAAACTCCAGTACCACTTCCCCTTTTTCCTGGCCTGACAGTAAAATCACAGGGATATGTGGCTTCAACTCCCTGATCTTCTCAAATACCTGCATTCCGTTTTCAAAAATCAGACTCCTGCCGGTAAATAAATAGTCAAGTATTATCAGACCGGGATTTTTTTCCAGAGCATCCAGGCACTCTTCGCCTGTTTCAAAGGCCTCAACATCATAATCCTCTGTATTAAATCTTTTTACAACCAGGGTGTTTATGATTGGATCATCATCTACTATAAAAATAAGCTTCTTTTTATCCATTACTTATCAGGTAAGAAAGAACAGCAATAAAGATAACTAAAATTATTCCTGTAAATGATCTACTCTGCAAACAGAGGAAATGGTTTCATCATTTCAATTACCTTTTCCCCGGTTTTCACGATTACAGATTCGTTTTCAATATCTGAAATTACATCATCGATAAGATCAACTATCACTGGCATATGCTCTTCAGTCAGACCCCTTGTTGTTATTGCAGGAGTACCCACCCTCAATCCGGATGTAAGGAAAGGAGACCGTGTATCAAACGGCACCATATTCTTGTTAACTGTAATGTGTGCCCTGACAAGAGTATTTTCTGCTTTCTTGCCCGATATTTCAGGGAATTTGGTCCTGAGATCGATAAGCATGAGGTGATTGTCGGTACCTCCCGAAATTACTTTATATCCCCTGTTTATAAAACATTCTGCCATTACCGATGCATTCCGTTTTACTCTTTTCTGGTATTCTTTGAACTCAGGATGGAGTGCTTCTCCAAACGAAACAGCTTTTGATGCAATTACATGTTCGAGTGGTCCGCCCTGAATCCCCGGAAATACAGCTGAGTTTAAAAGCGATGACATCATTCTGACTTCCCCTTTAGAAGTTGTAATTCCCCAGGGATTGACAAAATCCTTGCCCACAAGGATAATACCACCTCTTGGTCCTCTCAGCGTTTTATGAGTTGTTGATGTAACAATATGGGCATATTTCAGTGGATTCTTCAGCAGACCGGCAGCAATAAGTCCTGCAGGATGAGCCATATCGACCATAAGAAGTGCGCCAACCTGATCAGCAATCCGCCTCATTCTTTCATAATCCCATTCCCGCGAATATGCCGAAGCTCCGCCTATGATCATTTTTGGCTTTTCTTTCAGAGCGATCTCCTCCATCATATCATAATCGACCATCCCTGTATCTTCTTTAACTCCGTATGCTACAGGTCTGTAGAGTATGCCAGAGGAGTTTACAGGCGAACCGTGTGAGAGGTGACCGCCATGAGCAAGATTCAGACCCATGAATGTATCCCCCGGTTTGAGGACTGCCAAAAAAACAGCCATATTAGCCTGAGCTCCGGAGTGGGGCTGGACATTAGCATATTCCGCATCAAAAAGCTGCCGGAGCCTGTCAATAGCAATCTGTTCCGACTCATCGACAATTTCGCAACCTCCGTAATACCTGTAACCGGGATAGCCCTCAGCATATTTGTTTGTAAGAACCGATCCCATGGCTTCAAGAACCTGCAGGCTTACAAAGTTCTCTGAAGCAATAAGCTCAATGCCATTCAGCTGACGCTGGCGTTCTCTTTCGATAATGTCAAAAATTACTTTATCCTTGTTCATATAATTATAATTTAATGTTTATTCTCCTGAAAACTGAACCAACAGCTCTCTGTAAGTAGTGTATATCCTTGATTTGGAAATAAATCCCACATAATACCCGTTATCCAGAACGGGAAGGTTCCATGCTCCGGTCTTCCTGAATGTTTCCATAACCGTCTCTATATTCTCGCTTTTATCGATATATGAAGGCGGGATTGTCATCAGATCCTTTACAAAAGTATTCTTATACAATTCTGTATTGAACATAATCTCCCTCACGTCATCGAGTGAGACCACACCTTCGAGTATATTGTATTTGTCAACAACCGGGAAAAGATTCCGTTTTGATTTTGAAACAGCTTCTACGAGATCGCCCAGTGTATCAGTTGGTTTCACTTTAAGAAGATCAAGTTCAATGTCTTTCTTCCAGTCCATCAAGGTCATTATGGCCTTGTCCTTGTCATGAGTTATAAGCTCTCCCCTTTCCGCAAGCTGAACATGGTAAATTGAATGGGGTTCGAAGCTTCTTACAGTTATATATGAAACTGTGGAGGTTATAATAAGCGGGATTAGAAGATCGTATCCACCTGTTATTTCCGCAATCAGAAATATTGAAGTAAGGGGAGCATGCATTACACCGGCCATCATTCCTGCCATTCCAACGAGCACAAACCTGTTATCAGGCAGGTCAACCTTAAAAAATCTGTTCAATAATTCTGAAATGAAATAGCCGTTAATACCGCCAATAAATAATGTCGGTGCAAAAATCCCGCCGACGCCGCCTCCGCCGTTTGTAACACTTGAGGCAATAACCTTCAGTAAGACCAGGCCGGACATGAACAGGGCTATTACAAGGAAATTATCCTGAAGTGAACTGATTAGTGTATTCCCGAATACCGTAGCTGTTTCTCCGTTAAGGAAAAGCATTATTGTATCATAACCTTCACCATAAAACGGCGGGAAAAGGAATATAAGCAGCCCCAGAACGGAACCTCCTATGGCCAGACGGATAAAAATATTCCTGATTTTTTCGAATTTGCTTTCAATAAACAGGGTTGTCTTTGAAAAGTAAAGGGACAGAACTCCTGATCCTATTCCCAGCAAAAGATACCACGGGATGTTTTTGATAGCAAACGCTTCCGTAATGTTGAATGAAAACAGCACTTCGTCGCCCATCAGGAAATAAGTTGTTGTGGCAGCTGCCACCGAGGAAATTAAAAGCGGTACAATGGATGACATTGTCAGATCGAGCATCAGTATCTCAATTGTAAATACGATACCTGCAATTGGTGCATTGAAAATACCGGCAATTGCCCCGGCTGCGCCGCATCCTATAAGGAGGGTAATGCTTTTATAATTCAGTTTGAAGAATTTTCCGATTGCAGAACCGATTGAAGATCCGGTGAGAACCACAGGTGCCTCGGCTCCCACTGAACCACCAAACCCGATCGTGATTATTGAGGCAACAACCGAGGTCCAGGTATTATGAGGTTTAAGAAGACTTTTCTTCTTCGAAATGGCATACAGCACCCTGCTGACTCCGTGCCCAATTTTATCTCTTACAATATATTTTACAAATAATACAGTTAATAACATGCCAGCCAGAGGCAATGCCAGATATAGATAGCTACCCGATTCCATATTTATTCCCTTTGAAAGGAACCTGTGAGTGTAATGGATCCCGTTTTTGAGAATTATGGCTGCAACGGCACTCAGCAGACCTACAACAAGACTAAGTATGTAAATAAGGTTAACCTGCTCTGTGTCCTCGGCTTCAGGATGAAAGATCTTTCGTAAAAACCTGCTTTTTGCCATAATTATGCAAATATAAAAACAATACTAAAGCTTCTCCGTTTTTTAAGTAAGTTTGTCTGTCAGCAAGATATACCTTCATTAGAAACAGACTGATAGAATAATTTGGAATGAGCAAATCAGGATTTATATCTTCGACTTTTCTATAATACTTTGTCTCCAGGCAGCCGGGCAGATTGATTCAATCAGACCATTGCCACCTGTTCTTGACTTTGTTACAGTAAATCACCTGACAGGCAATGTTGAAATCGCATGGCAGCCCAGCAGTTCACCTGATGTGTCAGGGTATGTAATTTATCTATACAATAATGACGAGGGATATGTTCTTGATACTTTGCATAATCCATTTCCGACAAGTTACTTAAGAACAGGCTCCGGAACCTCTTACTTCAGCGAATCTTTTGTTGTTGCCGCTCTTGATAATGCAGGGAACATAAGCCCTCTTTCAAATTCATTGAATACAATTTACAACGAGGCTGAAATTGATTCCTGCAATAAAAAAATAGTGGTGAAATGGAATAGCTACAAGAATACACCTGTGAAAGTTAAGAACTATTTGGTACTTGTTTCCGCAGGAGGCTCTCAGTTTTCAGTGGCAGGAGAAGCATCATCCGAAACCAAAACTTTTATAATTGATGATTTTGAGTTAGATACACGATATTGCTTCATCGTGAGAGCCATTCTTGAAAATGGGAAAGTATCAGGTTCAAATAATGACTGTCTGGTTACTAAAATGCAGCGCCCCCCCCAATGGATAAATGCTGACTATGCTACTGCAGTTGATGATAATAAAATAGAGCTGTCTTTTAATATTGATCCGCTTTCGGAAATCAAAACATACCGGCTTGAAAGAAAGACAGGCAATACCGGAGACTTCCAACAGATCCATCAGTTCACATCCTCCGCTACATCTCTGACATTTATTGATGATAAAGCAGATATCAGCAAGATCAATTACTACAGGCTGGCAGCCCTTAATAATTGCGGAACACCGGTAACATATTCTAATATCGCCTCAAATATTGTCCTCTCTGTTATTCAGAATGGCGATGTATTAAAACTGGGATGGAATGCTTACAGGAATTGGATCGGAGGGATCGGGTCTTACAGATTGTATGTAAATCCGGGTGATGGATTTACAGAAATTGAAACCATTTCGCCGGATGACACAACATTCATTATGAACTATTCAGATATAATGTTTGATGTTTCGGGTGATAAGGTATGCTTTATCCTTAAGGCTTTTGAAGCATCAAATCCTTACGGAGACCCAGGCGAAAGCAGTTCCCCGGCAATCTGTATCCCGGTTGCAGTGAATATTATTGTTCCCGACACCTTCACTCCTGACGGCAACGGGATAAATGACCTGTTCTTCCCTGTTTTTTCATTCACTCCCGAAGATTATTATCTGCTTATAACCGATCTGCGACGTAGGAAAATTTTTGAAAGCAGAAATTTCATGGATAAATGGGATGGCCGGTTTAACGGGGCTTTACTGCCCGAAGGAGCATATCTTTGGATGCTTAAAGCAAGAACACCCTCAGGAGAAACAGTAACGAAATCAGGAACGGTTACCCTGATATTCAACAGGTAAAAAGTTCCGGTCACTGTAGCAGTTCCTGAACTGAAAATTGAACGAATAAAGCTATATTTGCAGCTTCCGGAGAAAGTACCGAATTAACTTATGGGGAACAAGGATTTTTTTGATGAAGAGGATAAAAACCGTATTCAGGCTGGATACGATTCCCTTGTTAATAATCTTCTGAGATGCAACAAGCCCGGCGACAGGGAACTGATCGATAAGGCTTTTAAGATTGCGAACGAAGCACACTGGAATATGCGTCGCAAATCGGGCGATCCATATATAATGCATCCTATTGCAGTCGCAAAGATAGTCAACCAGGAAATCGGGCTTGGTGCCAGATCGATAGCAACTGCCCTTCTGCATGATGTTGTTGAGGACACTGATTATACTCTTGATGATGTAAAAAGGGATTTCAATCCTAAGATAGCTTCACTTATCGACGGTCTTACAAAGATATCAGGCACATACAACAAGGAGGCTTCGTCTTCAATGCAGGCTGAGAATTTCAGGAAGATGCTCCTGACTCTTTCGGATGACATGAGGGTTATCCTGATAAAGATCGCTGACCGTCTTCACAATATGAGGACCCTCGATTCCATGCCGGAACATAAGAGAATGAAGATCGCCGGCGAAACTATATTCCTGTATGCTCCGCTGGCACAGAGGCTTGGATTGTTCTCGATAAAGAGCGAACTGGAGGATCTGAGCTTTAAATTCCGCCAGCCTCAGATCTATGATGAGATAGCAGTAAAGCTGAAGCACAGTGAAAAGAAATATTATGCCCTGATAAATAAATTTTCACTCCCGATAATTGAGAAGCTCACTTCGGCCGGTTATAAATTCGATATCAACGGCCGCCCAAAATCAATCTTCTCGATATGGAAAAAGATGCAATCGAAAAATGTGCCTTTTGAGGAGATCTATGATGTTCTTGCTGTCAGGATAGTCTTTGATCCTGCCCCGGAGATTTCGGAAAAAACCCAATGCTGGAATATTTATTCAATAATAACCGATACTTATCTGCCCAAGCCTGACAGGTTGCGGGACTGGATCAGCAGGCCAAAACCAAACGGGTATGAAGCTCTTCACCTTACTGTAATGGGCCCTGAAGGAAAATGGGTCGAGGTCCAGATCAGGAGCAGGAGAATGGATGAGATAGCCGAAAGAGGATATGCTGCACACTGGAAGTATAAAGGAGACACAGCTCAGGAAAGTGAACTCGATAAATGGATCAAGAAGATAAGGGTAATGCTTGAGAATCCACTGGAGGATCCGATTGAATTCCTGGATGAGTTTAAGATGAACCTCTTTTCGTCTGAAATAATGGTATTCACCCCCAAAGGAACTCTTGTAAGCCTCCCGAAAGGTGCATCAGCACTCGATTTCGCGTATGAAATACATTCAGAGATAGGGAACAAAGCTATCGGCGCTAAAATAAATTATAAGCTCAATCCTATTAATGCAACACTTATGAGTGGCGATCAGGTTGAAATAATAACTTCTGATATCGCTAAACCTGAAAAGGAATGGCTGTCATTTGTCAGAACAACCAGAGCAAAGGAAGCCATAAAGGATGCACTGAAAACAGAAACTGTCAGCAGGATCCAGAAAGGGATGGAAATACTGGAAGCCCGGCTTAAAGAACTGGGAGTTTCCCCGAATGCTGAAATCCTGAAAAAACTGTTTCTCGCTTACGATGTTTCAAACAAAGATGAACTCTATTCAGGAATTGAACTCGGCATCATTAACCTGGATAACCTTAAAAAGATCCTCCGGAAGACTGAATCAAAAAGTATTATAAAATACTGGGATCTTAAGTTCATTGGCCTGAGGAAGGAAACGAAAGAGGCTGAGGCTGAGGCTGAGGCTGAGACTGAGACTGAGCTGACTGAGGCTGAGGATGAGGTTAAGAAGGGAAAGAAGAAACCGGATGCAGGAACTCCTTTTCTTCTGCGCGAGGATGTTCAAAGCGCTGAACAATCCTATGAGATAGCCGGTTGCTGCAAACCAATCCCGGGAGATGATGTGACAGGGTACAGGTCACCTGAAGGCACAATAATAATTCATAAGCCAACCTGCCCAACAGCAATAAGGCTGAGTTCCAACGAAGGAAACAGGATAATTGCAGTTAAATGGGCAATCCACAAGCTTATTTCTTTCATCGCCAGAATAAGCATAACAGGAATTGACAGGATCGGACTCGTAAATGAAATTACAAATATCATTTCTTACGAGCTGAAAGTTAATATGACAAGTATTAATATCAATGTCAGCAATGGGATCTTCGAAGGCACTATTGACCTGTTTGTCCATCATACAAAGGACCTTAACAATCTAATCCTCAAAATATCAAATATAAAGGGGATTGAAAATATAAAAAGAGTCGAAGATTTCTCCAGATAAAGCCTCCCCTTCCGTTGACATTGTTATTCCTATTTAAAAAATCCATATTTTTGCCTTTATTTTAAATTAGACCAAATATGATTAGTGATGATATTAAAGTAACTGTAAAGAAGATCTTCACTGAATATCTGGAAAAGAAAGAGCACAGAAAGACTCCGGAGAGGTATGCCATTCTTGATGAGATATATTCAAGGACAGGCCATTTCGATATTGAAACACTTTACATATCGATGAAGAACAAGAATTACAGGGTCAGCAGGGCTACATTATACAACACAATAGAATTACTCCTTGATTGCAATCTTGTCGTGAGGCACCAGTTCGGCAGGAACATTGCCCAGTTTGAAAGAGCTTATCAGTGTGGTCAGCATGATCACCTGATCGATACTGAAACCGGGACGGTTATTGAGTTCTGTGATCCGCGGATCGCCGAAATAATAAAAAGCGCCTGTGAGCTGAATAATTTCAGTCCGTTATATCATTCCCTGTACATTTACGGAAGCCTGAAAGGGAAAGAAAATAAATAACTGATCAGGTCAGATACAGGTTTCAGAAAGCATAGCCAAAACTAAAGGCAAATGGTACGCTCACACTGGCTCTGTCTTTGAAAGTATCTGTATCCCAGTCAGTACCTGTGATTTCCCATTTTCTTGAAACGAATCCGAGCCCGGTAAATATATCCAGCGTAAATCCGCCTGAAGTGATCAGCTGGTAACCAAAAACTCCATTTATGTTAAACTTGGTTGCACCAATTTTTTGCGTTTCATCACTTTTGTTCCTGATATTTGCAGAAGCAAATGAAAAGTGTGGACCTACATAAAATCCCTCAGGAGCTGAAAGGTCACGGCTCAGGAAATATTTATACCAACCCTGGAACCTGAAACCACTGGTTTTTATGGCCGAAATTTCAGCACCTTCTTCATCTGAGGTGAGATCATCAAGATTTACAAGAACACTCGGACCAATAAATCCCACCCCCAGCTGAACCGAAGATTTTTCTGAAACAGCCGTTTCAAAAAGTGCCTTATATTCACCTGTAAGAGGAAGTACAATCAGCCAGAAAGGGCCTCCCAGTGCTGAAAGCGGATTTGTTTTAATTGTAAATTTGAAATCTTTTTCAGCAGGCTCCGGTTGTGAAAAGACAGGGTTTACAACCAAGAACATAGCTAAGGTCAGGATTGTTAAATACTTAATCATTTTCATAGACATTGAATTGTTAATGTATACAGTTTATCATAACAGACACATAAATTTACTGCTAAATCAACAATTTTACGAATTATCAGTTGAATTGTTGCTAACATTTTATGATTTCAATTAACAGTAGTTAATTACGACATCATTTATTAACATTAAATCATTGAAATGTAGCCGGTATAATTTTTTTTGTAACTTGTGATCCGTTTTACTGTAAATTACATTTTAGTAATATGAACATTGACATACTGTTAGGCCTTCAATGGGGCGATGAGGGCAAGGGGAAGATTGTGGACGCCATCAGCCCGGGTTATGATATTATTGCACGCTTCCAGGGTGGTCCGAATGCAGGACATACTCTCGAATTCAATAATGTCAAACATGTCCTTCATCTGATCCCGTCGGGTATTTTTCATCGCGATAAGATAAATATTATCGGAAACGGGGTTGTAATAGATCCTGCCGTATTCAAAAAGGAGACTGAGTCGCTGGGATTGACTGTAGAAGAACTTACAGAGAGGCTGGTTATTTCAGCCAGGGCAAACCTCATTCTGCCGGGCCACAGGATACTTGATGCTGCCTATGAGCACAGCAAGGGTAACACCAAAATAGGCTCAACCCTTAAAGGGATTGGTCCGGCTTATACCGATAAAGCAGGAAGGAACGGATTGCGGGCAGGGGAAATATTAACCAGCAATTTCAGGGATATGTATGATGAAAGGCTGAGGGATCATCTTGATATACTGAAGGGTTATGATTTCAGCTTTGATATTGCGGAGTATGAAGCCGGCTGGTTTGAAGGGATTGAGCTGATGAAGAAGTTCAGGATCGTGAATACCGAATACCTGATCAATAACCTTATCTCTGCGGGCAAAAGGATGCTTGCCGAAGGTGCCCAGGGAACGATGCTTGATGTTGATTTCGGATCATATCCCTTTGTGACATCTTCGAATACAATATCGGCCGGAGCCTGTACCGGGCTGGGGGTCTCTCCAAAAAAAGTGGGTGAAGTTTTCGGAATATTCAAAGCATATTGTACAAGGGTTGGAAGCGGCCCCTTTCCTACAGAACTTAATGATCAGACAGGTAGTATCTTACGGGAAAAAGGACATGAGTTTGGTTCAACAACCGGACGGCCCCGGAGATGCGGATGGCTGGATCTTCCTGCACTTAAATATGCTATAATGATAAATGGTGTTACCAGGCTCTTCATGACAAAAAGTGATGTAATGTCGGGCTTTGACACTGTGAGGGTATGTACTTCATATCTCTCCGGCGGAGAAAAATGTGAGGAGATCCCGTTCGGAAAGACTGATATTGAACCTGTTTATACCGACCTGCCAGGATGGAAGGAGGATATTTCCCGGCTCAGGGAATTCGGTGATCTGCCGTTAAACCTCAGGAACTACATCAAATTTGTTGAGGATCAGACAGGAATTCCTGTAACAATGGTTTCTGTCGGACCTGACCGCGAAGAAACAATTTTCAGGAAATAAAACCTGATTATTATCTTATTGAATAAATCCAGGAATCCATTTCTACTGTATCCTGGAATTGATTTACACGCGCAATGGCTCTTCTCACACTTTCATGTGATTCGGCTGACACAAGCGCAAACCTGCTGTTTTCCTTCTGTATTATCCTTGCATCATATCCCCTGTTCCTGTAGTTTTCAGCACAGGCTTCGGCATATTCGGGGGTTATAAAGCTGCCCACAATGATATTATATCTTGATTCAAGTTCCACCTGCTGCTGGTCAGCCATCATGATTGAATCAAGTCGTGCATTCTCAATCACAAGCAGACTGTCATTCACATGTTTTATTGAATCAGCAACCCTTATGCTGTCCTGTTTGGCCTGCCATTCAGCCATCAGCCTGTCCTTTTTGCCGAAGAGCTTCTTCTCCTTAAAAAATTTACATGAAGATGCCATCGCAACTATCAAAACAAGAAAAATTGCCGTGAGTTGTCTCATAATTTTAGAATAATGATTTAATAAATTGCCTTCCACTAATTTACATTCAAAGATAAAAAATAT
The DNA here is from genome assembly GCA_963700275.1 of uncultured Bacteroidales bacterium. GTDB lineage: Bacteria > Bacteroidota > Bacteroidia > Bacteroidales > VadinHA17 > LD21. Next base: position 94,982 of record CAVOWZ010000016.1, read on the forward strand.
TGAATAGTTAAACAAAAAGTTATAAACATGTTTGGCTGTATTAGTTATTATGGATTTTGTATATTAGACAGCTCAAAATGTTAACAATAAAAAAATCCGCTTGAAATGAAATCTATAATCCAGTTCTTCGAAGAGAGTGTTGAGAAATTTGACAGTAACGTTTATTTATGGGAGAAGACGCATGATAAATATGAAGGAACAACTTATGGCGAGACGAGGAAGCAGGTATATGAATTTGCCGCAGGGCTGATTAACCTTGGGATAAAAAAAGGAGACAGGCTCAGTCTGCTTTCTGAGGGCCGTAACTCCTGGGTTATCGGAGAACTTGGTATCCTATATGCCGGAGCAGTGAATGTTCCCCTTTCAACAAAACTCAATCCCGAAGAATTACGGTTCCGTCTCGATCATTCAGAATCAAGGATTTTACTGGTTTCCACATTACAGTTTGCAAAAGTCAGGGAGATAATAAAAGAGTGCAAAACACTTGAAAAAATAATCCACTTCGATACACAAGAGGAGTATGAAGCTAATGAAATTCACTTTAATGAGGTCAGAAAACTGGGAAGGGAGTGGCTCGAAACACCGATGAACATGCTTAAGTTTGAGGAAATCTGTAAAAATGTAAAACCTTCCGATTTTGCCAATATTTGTTACACATCAGGCACCACTGCCGATCCCAAAGGGATCATTCTTACACACGGTAACTATATAACAAATGTGTACCAGTCTTACAGTCTGATGGATATTCCCTCTTTCTACAAAACGCTTCTTATCCTGCCCTGGGATCATTCTTTCGGTCATACATGCGGAATATTTGCCTTCATGGGAAGAGGTGCCAGCATAGCTTCAGTTAAAGCAGGAAAAACTCAGATCGAGACACTAAGAAATCTTCCGGCATGTCTCAGGGAAATAAAGCCAAACCTGCTGATGAGTGTTCCGGCAATTGCAAAGAATTTCAGAAAGAACATTGAAAAAGGGATCAAGGAAAAAGGAAAGCTCACCGAGATGCTTTTCAACCATGCATTGAAAATCTCATATTCATATAATAAGGAAGGCTGGAACAAGGGTCAGGGATTGCAGAAACTGAAGAAACCTCTTCTTGATCTGTATGATAAAATATTATTCAGCAAGATACGCGAAGCTTATGGCGGGGAGCTTGATTATTTTATAGGTGGCGGCGCTCTGCTCGAAGTAGAATTGCAGAGGTTCTTTTATGCGCTCGGTATTCCCATGTATCAGGGCTATGGATTATCAGAAGCATCGCCTGTAATTTCATCTAACTCCTCATCGCGTCACAAACTCGGATCGTCGGGTGTACTTGTCAATAATATGGACCTCAAAATATGTGATGAAGACGGAAAGGATCTCCCCGTTGGACAATCAGGAGAAATAGTGATACGAGGCGGTAATGTTATGTTCGGTTACTGGAAAAACGATACCGCAACAAGAGAAACCATAAAAGACGGTTGGCTGTATACCGGTGATATGGGATATATTACAGAAGACGGTTACCTTTATGTACTCGGACGGTTTAAAAGCCTGCTTATCGCAGACGACGGTGAAAAATTCAGTCCTGAAGGAATAGAAGAAGCTATCTCCGAACAATCAAAGTATATTGATCAATGTATGCTTTACAATAACCAGAAGCCATACACAGTGGGTCTTATTGTTCCCAATCAGCATGCTCTTAAACTCTGGCTCGAAGAGAAGAACCTTACTGCTGATACCGAAGAAGGCAGGCGCGCCGTACTCAATCTTCTGGACAATGAGGTAAACGAATACCGGACAAATGGCAAATACGGCAGGATGTTCCCGCAAAGATGGCTCCCTGTTGCATTTGCAATCCTTGATGAAGGCTTTACCGAAGACAACGGATTAATGAATTCAACCATGAAAATCGTCAGAGGGAAAATAATGACCCTGTATGATGAACTTATAGAATTCCTTTACACACCTGAAGCAAAGGATGTCACAAATGAAAGGAATCTTGAGGAGGTCGAAAAGATGAAGCTCGGCTAAATCCTGCTTCTAATCAGCGACAACATCCCGGAACCTTTTTGATGCTCAATGAAATTTATTATACATTTGACGCGGATTCCGTGTCAAAAAAATAAAAGATGAGTGTTCTGAAAGGTTTGAAACCAGCGCCGGTCTGGTATTACTTTGAAGAGATCTGCAGAATTCCGCGACTTTCAAAAAATGAGAAAAAAATAAGAGAGTATCTTCTAGCATTTGCAGGAGATAATAAGCTTGATGCAAAGGAAGATCCCACCGGAAACATTCTTATTTCCAGACCATCGCATCCTGAATTAAAGGAAAGAAAAACTGTTGTCCTTCAGAGTCATATGGATATGGTTGGTGAAAAGAATGCCAATCATCCTCATGACTGGTCAAAGGACCCGATCATTCCTTCCGTTGGCGGGGGCTGGGTAATGGCAAAAGGTACAACCCTGGGAGCTGATGATGGAATCGGGATTGCATCCCAACTGGCAATACTTTCAGATAAGAACCTCAAAGCCGGTGAGATAGAGTGCCTGTTTACAGTCGATGAAGAATCCGGAATGACGGGTGCAAAAAATCTTGAACCCGGCTTCTTCAAAGGAAGGATCCTGTTAAATCTTGACTCGGAGGATGAAGGCATTCTGTTCATAGGCTGTGCCGGAGGATTGGATACTGTTGGAACAATGTCATTCAAAAAAGAGCCATTACCCCGTGGATCAGCAGCAGTTGAAGTTTCTTTAACGGGTTTGCATGGAGGTCATTCCGGTGATGAGATCCATAAAGGATATGGTAATTCAGTAAAGATAATGACAAGGATATTGCGTGACCTCGATGAAAGGTACAGTATCCTTTTAAGTAATTTTGACGGTGGCAATCTACGGAATGCAATCCCCCGGGAGGCTTTTGCAACGATAGTCGTAAAAAAATCATTATCAGACAGTATTATAAACCGGGTAAATGAACTAAAGGATATTATCCGAACGGAATTTGGCGACCTTGAGAAAGATCTGTTTATCAATTCGGAGGAATGCCCTCTCCCGTCATTTGTGACAGACCGCAGGAGCCTTGAGAACCTTTCAGAGCTCCTTACCTGCTGCCCTCACGGAGTAATTGCCTGGTCGAAAGACATGGAGGATCTTGTTGAAACATCAACAAATCTTGCTTCAGTAAAATTTCATGAGGGTGATAAAATAAAAATTGTAACAACCCAGAGAAGCTCTGTTGAGTCATCAAAAAGGGAAGCTGCTGCACTCGTCGGATCGTGTATGAAAACGGCGGGCGCAGAGGTTTTTCATTCCGAGGGCTATCCGGGATGGACTCCTGACATGAATTCTGAGATCCTTAAAATAACACGTCAGTCGTACAGAAAACTTTTCGGGAAAGAACCGGCAGTCAAAGCAATTCATGCCGGACTTGAGTGCGGACTTATCTATGAAAAGTTCAGGGGAATAGACATGATCTCCTTCGGACCTACAATAAGGGGAGCCCATACTCCCGAAGAGAAGATTGAAATCATTACGGCAACTATGTTCTGGGATCTTCTGATTGACGTGATAAGCAATATACCTTTAAAAGCCTGAGGCTCTGCCTGGATATCTGCCTGCCCGTCAGTCGAGACTGAAGAATTCATCCTTGCCGGCAGCGCACACTGGACAGAGGTAATCGCCGGGAAGATCACTGAATGGCGTTCCCGGATTAATATCCATATCTGGATCTCCTTCTTCAGGATCATAAATATATCCGCATATCTGGCACTTATACTTTTCCATATATTAGTTTACTGGTTTCAGGTATTTTTATTCTCACATATCTCAATAAGTACACCCCCGGAAGATTTCGGATGGAGAAAAGCAATATCGAGCCCCTCGGCACCTTTCCTCGGGATCATATCAATAAGTGTAACTCCATTATCCTCAGCATGTTTAAGCTGACTCTCAATATCCTCATATGCAAAAGCCAGATGATGAATACCCTCTCCCCTTTTTTCAATAAACCTGGCAATAGGCCCTGCCGGATCAGTTGATTCCAGCAGTTCTATCTTTGTTGGACCAACCATAAAAAAAGCAGTTTTTACTTTCTGGTCAGCTATTTCCTCAATTTTATAACATTTAAGACCAAAGATCTTTTCGTAGAAATTAATTGCAGAAGCAAGGTCTTTTACTGCAATACCAATATGTTCTATATGTGAAGGGGTCATAGTTTAAGGAATTATTAAAGGATCAGGATCCCTAAAATGGGAATTCTACCGGAACTTCGACATCAGACTTTTCCTCAGCAGGCTTTTCCGCTGCCAGGTGAACCGGGTTGCCATCCACAAAAATAGCTTTATAAGGTGTCGTAGGGCAGGCGAATTCACAGTGACCGCAGCCAATACAGATATCAATATTGGTTTCGGGAATAAGGAGATTCCCCTCATAAGGAATCATGTAAACCGCTTTGGTCGGGCAGGATTCCGAACAGGCTCCGCAGGCAGTCTTTTCTGTTTTTACGATGCAGTTATCCTTGATGAAGTTCACTTTTCCGATCTGAGTAAGTTTTTTAGCTTCCAGCACCAGAGGGTGAAGAGCGTAAGTGGGGCAGACCTCGGTGCACTTTGTACAGTTATAGGTACAGAAGCTCTTATGATAATCCATCACAGGCAGCATCAATCCGTCAATACCATACTGAAAAAGAGCAGGTTTCAGTACTCCGTTCGGACAGGCCGTTATACAGAGCGAACATGCCGTGCAGACTTTTTTAAAATCTTCGATTGAACCGGCTCCCGGCGGACAAACAGGTGATGTTCTGTTTTCAGGTACTGTCGAAGCATTCTGAGGAACAGGCGCTTTTTTGTCCTGACCTCTTATGATACCAGGCAGTCCTAAAATCATTGCAACGGCACCGGCAATAAATTTACGCTTATCAGTATCGGTTACGTGGTCCTTCTTTTTTAGTCTTACCAATCCGTATGAAAGTGCTTTATCAGGACATATCTTTATGCAATTAAAGCAGTCGACGCAGCGTGAAACATCTACATTTTGCTGAAGGAAGTCTATGCATGATGATTTACAACCGACCGAACAACGGCCGCATTTTGTGCATTTGCTTTCATCAAACTTAATTCTTAACAGCGATACCTTTGAAACCAGTCCAAGCAGTGTTCCTACCGGACATATCATGTTGCAGTAAAGACGGCCTCTCATTAAGGACAGCAACCCGAACAGGAGCATAAAAGCTGCAGGTATGGAATATGCAAGCCATTTGAATCCGCTGATGGTTATGTGGCTTAGAAAGTAATTATCAAATTTACCCAGTACCCCGGCAAAGAAATTATTGATTACAATAACCACCGGTTTAATAAAATATGTTACACTCCGCCCGAATATGCTGTATGGATCAAGCAGTGTCAGGAGCCAGATACCCCCGAAAAGTGATACTGCCACAGTAATGGCAAGAATCGCATATCTTAATATTGTGAATGGTCTCTTATATCCATACCTTCTGAACTTTTTTCTGATACGTCCACCAATTCTGCTTGAAATATCCTGAACAATGCCCAGGGGACACAGAAATGAGCAATAAGTTCTGCCGGTTATGAGAGTAAGTATGAGAACAGCCGCAAATCCTGCAGTTACAAGTGAACCAAGATCATAAAATTTTAAGACAGACGGAACAAATTGAAGCGAAATAAGTATAGTGATATATTTCGACGGGATGATATATTTGAAATCAGAAAATACAACAAAGAAGCACAGAAATACAAGAGCTGAAAAAAATATCCGGAAACTTCTCAGAAAAGAGGATCTCATCAGAAATTACATTTTTATTCTTTTAATATTCAGCGAATCGATATCCATATTCCCCAGGCCAAGTTTATATGCCATAGGAATATATTCTATTCTGGAGGTTTCGACGCCCAGCATTTTTGATGCAGCGGTATCTCCGGCGACCCAGTCAGTTGTGATTATCTGTGATCTCATCTGCACAACATCTGCCTTTGATACACCCTGGGGACCATGCTTTACCATTACATTGTAACAATCTATAACATTAAGTGAAGGTTTTTTATGGAACATTGCATAATCGACAATGCACTGGTTCAGATTGTTGGCATGCCAGAAACCCCTGTCCCAGACTACTCCCATCATGTTTTTCAGGCAGCAGGTCATTCTGGTGGAATTATGGTCCTTAAGTACCGGGACATTTATAAAAACATCCGATTCAAGTATCAGTTCATGTACTTTTGTTTTTTTCAGCTTTATTCCCCCGGGTATCTCAACTTCCTGGTAATAATTTTCCGAGGTTGCAGGGACAACTTTTGCACCGGCACTTTTTGCTGCCCTCTCAATGCCTGAGTTTTTATAGCTGTTTACACCGTTATCAATTGTATGGTCAAATACATAAACCTCTTTTGCTCCGGCTTTAAAACAATGCTCAATGATCCTTTTAACCAGTATGGGATTGGTGTTTGCGGCCAGTTCGGGAATAACATCCCATCCGATATTGGGTTTGATAACAACCTTTTGTCCTTTCTGAACGAAAGTTCCGATACCTCCCAACTCCTGAATACCCAGATCGAACATTGCATCGGGGTTGCCGCCCATTACTGCAACCATATCATATTTTTCACTGCCGGTAACCGGACGTATATTTTCAAACCGGCCAATGCTGAATACAGCTCCGGCAGCCAATCCTGCACCGGCTGATTTCCTGATAAAGTCTCTCCTTCTCATTACCCGTAATAATTTTTCCTGGTTTACTCTGACAACAAGAGGCCAAAATTACAATTTTTTTTGCTAATCTTGACCACTTTGTTACATCATCCTGGTCTTTGGTATTCACTGACCTGCTTTTTAACTTTATTTAGCATTAATTGTTATTCATCTTAAATTCTGTTACGAATGAAAATACTATACTATGATTGTTTTTCAGGCATTAGCGGAGATATGAACCTTGGCGCAATGCTGGATCTTGGAGTCGAAGAAGATTACCTGATGACGGAATTAAAAAAGATCGGTCTGCCGGGATGGGAACTGGATGTCAGAAAAGATCAGAGGCATGGCATAACAGGTACAAAAGTTACTGTAAAACTGACTCATCATGAACATGCCCACAGGCATCTCGCCGACATAGAAAAGATCATTGACAATTCATCCCTTGATTTAAAAACAAAAGAATTAAGTAAAAAGATTTTCATGAAGGTAGCTGAAGCAGAAGCTTCAGTTCACGGAGTTCCCCTGGATCATGTTCATTTTCATGAGGTTGGAGCAGTCGACTCGATAGTGGATACTGTAGGCGCAGCAATCTGCTTTAACGCATTGAAGGTTGATGCAGTCCTTGTGGGACCTGTTGAGCTTGGTGGTGGTTTTGTAAATTGCAGTCATGGCCGGTTACCTGTTCCTGCTCCCGCCACCGCAGAAATAATCAAGGGCATACAGGTAAGAAAGGGAGGAACAGGCTTTGAAGCTACTACTCCGACAGGCGCTGCTATTCTCGCTTCCCTCGGAACACATTTTACCGGTCTGCCGGATTTCACAATCACAAATACCGGCTATGGAGTGGGGCATAAAGAGGATCCTGATGTACCAAACCTTCTCAGGGTTTTCCTCGGGGAAACCGAAAATCCTGCACCCGGCCATGATGCACTGCTCATCCAGTGTAACATAGATGATATGAATCCGGAATTTTATGACCATATATACGAGAGACTGTTCAGGGCAGGAGCTGCTGATGTATACATCTCCGGCACAATAATGAAAAAAGGAAGACCCGGAAACATCCTTAATATTATCTGTGAAAAGGGGAAAGAAGATATTCTGAAAGAAATAATTTTTACGGAATCCACTTCGGTGGGTGTTAGAACATTCCCGTTCAGAAAAGATACGCTTTCAAGAAGATTTGACCAGATCGATACAATTTACGGTAAGGTTACATTAAAACGCTCGTATTATAAAGATAAAGAAGTATCATGCAAACCCGAATACTCGGAATGTAAAACAATTGCCGAAGCAAAGGGCATACCTGTAAAAGAAGTATACAATAATATTATTGCGTCGATTGTAAGCAGATAACAATAGTGATATATAATTACTTTATATTAACAAAATTAAAAACAGGTCGCCCCGGTGGGGCTTAAATGTTAGCTCCGTAGAGCCTGCCCCGCCAAAGCGGGGAGCGTCCTGTATTTATTCAGATAACTTTGAAAAAAATGACAGAAAGTAAACTTTTAAAGCTGGATTCAATTCTCCGGGACCTCGGGTCGTTCGTCATTGGATTTTCAGGAGGACTCGACAGCTCCTTTCTGGTTCACAGGGCCGCATTGCTGAAGGATCTTAAGTTCATGGCTGTGACAATCCACACTCCTTATGTGCCTGAACGTGAGATCAGAGAATCTATAGCATTCTCGTCAGAATATAATATTAACCACGAGATTATTGAAGTACCATTTCCCGATGACATCAGGCAAAATCCTGAAGAGAGGTGTTACTTATGTAAAAAAACGCTTTTCGGCAAAATAGTCGAATATGCCGGGAAGAATGGTTACACGTATATCGTTGACGGCACAAATACAGATGATAAAAATGATTACCGGCCGGGGTTAAGGGCATTGAGGGAAATGAATATCAGAAGTCCGCTTGCAGAAGCCGGATTATCAAAAAAGGAAATAAGGGAACTGGCGCAAAAGGCGGGATTATCTTTCTGGGACAAACCTGCTTTGTCATGTCTGCTTACGAGGATACCTTTTGATACAGCGATCAGTGAAGGAATGCTGAGAATGATTGAAAAAGCCGAAGATCATCTTTATGAAAAAGGTTATCCGGGTTCAAGGGTCAGAATGCACGGCGATGTTGCAAGAATTGAATGTGATCCCCGGTACATTCCAGGGCTTGTCAATGATCCGGATATAGGTTCAATCGTTGCTTATCTTAAAAATATCGGTTTCAGATATGTATCTTTGGACCTTGAAGGTTACAGGACAGGAAGTATGAACCCAATAGATCCGGTAAAATGACAGCAAAAGATATAGAAAAACTGCTTAATGATGTGCGGAACGGTGCAACAAGCGTAGGGGAAGCCCTTGAAATACTGAAATCATTCCCCTATACAGACCTGGGATTTGCCAGAATAGACCATCACAGAGAGATCAGGACAGGTTATCCTGAGATAGTCTACTGTGCAGGAAAAACAATTGAACAGGTCAGGGATATTTTCCGGGTGATGGCAGAAAAGGAGAACAATATTGTGGGGACAAGGGCGACGCCTGAAATGTATGATGCTGTAAAAAGTGTCTGTTCCGGTGCTGTTTATTATAAAGAAGCCAGGATCATTTCCGTTCAGAAAAAGACACCTGAGACACCTGAAACAAGGATTGCCGTTATAACCGCTGGTACATCCGATATTCCTGTTGCCGAAGAGGCTGCAGTCACCGCTGAGCTGCTCGGCAATAAAATACTAAGGATATATGATGCGGGAGTGGCGGGTATTCACAGGCTTGTTGACAAGCTCCCCGAAATAAGAAGCTGCCGGGTAATTGTCGTAATCGCAGGCATGGAAGGGGCTCTTGCAAGCGTTGTTGGCGGACTGGTTGACAAACCGGTAATTGCGGTTCCTACAAGCGTTGGTTATGGCGCTAATTTCGGCGGGCTGTCAGCGCTTCTTGCCATGCTTACAAGCTGTTCGGCCGGTGTGACCGTTGTAAATATTGACAATGGTTTCGGTGCCGGCTTTTCAGCAAGTATGATTAACAGGATGAAGTGACTATTATAAAAAATGTCAGGCAAGATCTTCCTGTCAACTGCCTACCTGCCACCTGCAGAATACTTTGCAAGGATAAAAGATGCTTCTGAAGTATTTGTTGAGAGTGAAGAGAATTATCACAAGCAATCTTACAGGAACCGTTGCTATATAATGACTGCCGGCGGTACTCAGTTCCTTACGGTTCCTGTTTACATGGGAAGTCTCCATAAAACCCGGATCAGGGATATACATATAGATTATTCGAAAAGATGGCAAACCATTCATTCCCGTGCTCTCAGAACTGCATATAATTCCTCACCATATTTTTTGTATTATTCCGAGGCTCTGGACAAGATAATACTAAGGGATCATAAGTATCTTCTTGATCTGAATATGGCACTGTTGTCAGAAATTTTAAATATCCTGAAAATCAGAGTTGAACCTGTTTATACGACTGAATATTTACCTGTTAACAGTATCGAAGGAGATTACAGGTACTCAATAGATCCAAAAAAAGAATCCCTTTATGTTCAAAGGGAATACTTCCAGGTTTTTAATTCGCTGCATGGGTTCGTACCCGGGTTGAGCATTATTGACCTTGTTTTCAATATGGGGCCGGAAGCGGGAAATTATCTGTAAAAAAAAGGCCCCCGGAATCCGGAAGCCTTTTCAAGGAAGTCAAACAAAGTATCAGTAACCAAATTTATATCCGAAAGTAAGAGAGAACATGTTCCTGCCTATGCTCATGTTTGATATTGCATCACCGGTGCTGCTTTGATAAAGAACATATTTGCGTGAATTTATCTGCCTTGTAAATCCAAAGTCGACGAAAACGTTTTGTTCCCTGAAGCCAATTCCGCCTGAGTATGTGCTGTAGTCAAGATCTTTATTGAGTTCATTACTTGTAAAGGACTTGCCGTAGTATCCGTAACCACCCCTGAGGTAGAGGTTATTATACCTCATCTCGGCACCGATGCGTAAATTGCTGGCTGCACGGAGGCTGTTCCTTATTGCTTCGTTCTTATCACTGTAATCATAACCGTCGCCTGTTTCCGAGAACTTTGCAGTAGAATAGTCTACATATTCATAATCAGCGCTGATCAGTCCGAATTTATTAATCTGTACTGCAACTCCTGCCAAAGCTCTGAAAGGGGTTGTGAGAGCATAACTATACCTTGAGGGATTATTTTCGTAGGACCTGTTCTCTCCATCTGTGAAATTCGAGGTTATATTATCATAAACGTACTCATTTATCCTGTAAAGGGTTGGTGAATGTAAGGCTAAACCAATCCTTAATGCTTCAGTCGGTCTGTAAATCCCGCCAAGCTTTGCTGTAAACCCTGTTCCGGTGTTTTCGTAATGAAGGACATAATTAAAATCATCAAACCCATAGGGAGTTATTTCCCCTGCCTTTTCAAGATGCTCATAATGACTTACATAATATATCCTGCTGACTCCTAATGTCAATCCAAAATAGAATTTATCGGAGTAATTGCCGCCAATTGAGAAGGAGTGTTCAGAGGTGCTGCCGTCAGTAGAAATAAGGCGTCTTACGGTCTGTCCGTAATCTCCAAAGGCACTGTCGCCGTAGTACCAGAATATTGAAGCATAATCCCTGTCATATCCCGGAATTGTATCTATCAGTCCGGCCCAGTAAGCAAGGTCGGCATCAGCAACATTTTCATAAAGTTCGTCCTTGTAATAACCATTGCTGATATCAGCCCAGTAATCGGTCATGGAACTGTTATTACTTACACCCTTGATCAGACCGTTCTGATTAAGATTACTTTTCATTGTGTAGGTGTAGCCCAAATTGAGGGAGATCAGCCCCGATTCATTTTTGTTGTTAATAATATTAGCAACAATTCCTGCCTGATTGAGGTTGAAATTATACAGATAATCGGAGTTAATTCCGTTTAAATCAGATGTGGTTTTGATATGGTACAGCTGAGGAGTGACGGTTATCTCGGATGATCTGAATACGCCCAGTCCGGCCGGATTCTGACTTAATGTTGAAATATCTCCACCCAGTGCTGTAAATGCACCTCCCATCGACATGAACCTGGCAGTACCTCCGTAAAATATCTGGGAGTATCTCAATGCATCATCAAAGTCCTGGGCAAAAAGCCCTGTTATTGATGATACAAGTATTATTAATATTGAACTTAACTTCTTCATTTATTTTATTTTTTCTTAATAGAATCCCACCACTCCAATTTTAGAATGAACCAAAGGAACAATCGATTATATTATTTATAACTATCTTCTGCCCCCTGATGACGAACCACCTGAATGGCCGCCTGAGGAAGATGAACCACCGGAGGATGAGCTGCCGGATGAGGAGCCGCCTGATGAATAACTGCTGCCACCGCCGGAATAGCTGCCACCGCTGTATGAAGATGATCTTCCTCCGGATGAAGAACCGGATGATGAAGAACCTGAGGAATATCCTGATCCGCTTTCAACACTTCTCCGTGAAGGCATTGAGTATGTTCCCTGGTTGCTGTATGAAGGCACTGACCTTGTCTGTCCGGAAGAGTAGGACGAAGAAGAGCTGCTTCTCTGAGTACTCCTGGATGTTTCAGGATATGCAGAACGCTGTGTTCCGGTACCGCTGTTCACCCTGCTGTTGTTATAGGAAGGTCTGGTGCTTGTTCTCGGATTACTATAACTTGGTGTATAGCTCCTGTTCACATTATTATATTCCGGTCTTGCAGCGGGTGTTGTACTTCTGGTAGTGGTTGATCTGCTGCTTACTGAAGGATTCTGCCTTACAGCCCCCTGATTGGTATTGACATCGGAAGCATTTACAGCGTCTCTGTTCACTGCTGTGGATACTGACCTTCTTGAAACGCTGGGACTGCTTGCAGCAGCTGGTCTTCCGCTTGTACCTGTTCCTGATCCCCCGGATATAGTTCCGTCTCTTCGGGATGATGCAGCAGAAGGCATCATTCTGTCGTTATAATTTGTTGAGTAAGTGCTCTGGCGTTCTCTCCTGCCATAGGTAACTGAGCTGTTATAGTCTTTGTAGCCTGAGCCATATCCGTATCCATATCCACCATACCATGGAGAATAGTATCCCGAGTAGTAACCCGGATAATATGATCCGTATCCATTATACCCTCCGTAATACCCGCCATAGCCACCGCCATAGCCACCGTAGTAGCCGCCGTAATAGCCATCGTAGTAGCCGCCATAGTTGCTGTAGAAAGGATCATAGTAGAAGGGGTTATATGAGAAAGGACTGTAGTACGGCCTGCCGAATGAGAAACTCATCGACGGGAATCCCCATCCTGAATAGAAAGGATCTCTCCAGTAAGGATTAAAATAATTGCCATAGAATCTGTTTAGTCTTCCGGCGTATGAATAATTATCATAATAGTTATTATAGATATTACCCCCTTTACCTTCGTACATTACAGCATCGTCATAATCAACTGCATCTGAATACTCATCAGACACGAGAGTATCAGCAGCATAGATATTGTCGTAGTATTCCTCCGACCTGAGCGTGCTTTCAACTATCTTCTTTCTGGCCGGTTCACGTGAAACTGTGACGGTCTGGTCTGAAGGCTGATAGTAGAGATCATCATATTCCGCTCCTGTATAAAGTCTTGAAGTGCAAGATCCAAGAACCAGGAGAGAAATGACTGCGATGTTTGTAAATACTTTCATGTTTGATTCCTTTTTATTTATTGTTTCCTGATTATTATAAGCAAATATTATACCAAATTATTTCCACGACTTTGTATACTCATAGAAATATCAAATATAGAAAAAAATACGGGACACACCCTGGTATGTCCCGTATTTTTTACCTTCTGGACCGGTCACCTGATGAGTTTCCGGATGACCGGGATCCTGATGACCGGGATCCTGATGAGGAGCTCCTTCCGGATGAGCTTCCACGGGACATAGCAGGGGCTGATCTTGAAGGAGATGAACTCCTCTGGGACATCGCAGGGGCGGATCTTGAAGGAGTTGAACTCCTCTGGGACATTGCAGGGGCTGATCTTGAAGGAGTTGAACTCCTCTGGGACATTGCAGGGGCTGATCTTGAAGGAGTTGAACTCCTCTGGGACATCGCAGGGGCGGATCTTGAAGGAGTTGAACTCCTCTGGGACATTGCAGGGGCTGATCTTGAAGGAGTTGAACTCCTCTGGGACATCGCAGGGGCGGATCTTGAAGGAGTTGAACTCCTCTGGGACATCTCAGGGGCGGATCTTGATGGAGTTGAACTCCTCTGGGACATTGCAGGGGCTGATCTTGAAGGAGATGAACTCACGGAAGGCGAATTATAGGTCCTGCCGGTTCCCTGATTGCTCCTGAAATTTCCATTATTGCCATCAGTTCGACTATTATTGTTATTCCCGCTGTTACCCGCATTACGGTTATTTACCCCAAAATTACCATTGTTGCCTTCAGGACGGCTGTTCCTGTTATTTCCGTTATTTGAGTTATTATTTGTACTCACGCGGGATCCTTCCGTATAGCCGGGGTTTCTCCTTGTTTCATTACCTGCAACCCTCCCTGCTGATACAGTTCTATCTGTACTGCGATTAACTTCATTTCTCTGAACAGGAGCTTCAGGACGTCTGGATGGATTTATTCCCGATGGCCTTTCATATTGGGATCTGCCACTGTTGTTTGAATAATATCGTGAGGAAGAATACCTGCCGTCAGACCGGTAACCGTACCCGTAATCATTATATCTGTAACGATTCCCATACCAGTTATTATGTCCGTACCAGTTATTATGCCCGTACCAGTGGTTATGTCCGTACCAGTAGTTATGTCTCCATCTGTTGCCAAAGCCTATATTGAAAACTACAGGTGAGTACCAGGCTGAGTAAAACGGATTATAACCATAATAGTAAGGACTTCCCCAGTAGGAATCATACCATCCGTAGGAATAAGGATCATAATATCCGTAATAGGAATCGTACCCGTTGTAATAATTCATTCCGTAATATACCGGGAAATTTATCGAATATCCGAATCCCAGTCCGCCTCTTCCGTATATACTCACACCCCACGAAAAAGGTCTGTAGCTATACCAGTATGTATCGGTAAATACAGGAGAATAATAGTCAAATGCCGCATAAGATCTGTGAAACCTGTTTATGCGGGAAGAATAGTAATAATCATAATCATCATAATAATTATTTATCACTACTCCGGCTTCATCATTTATGAAGTCGCGACTATCAGTGTATTGCGATTTTAAAGGCTGCAACGCAAGTATCAGCGCTCCTAAGATTCCAATGTAGTATTTTGCTTCCATGATGAACCTCCTGTTTTTTTTAATCACAACTCAAGTTTTTATATATTTTTACGCTTTCTTTTATTATTAGTTACAATAAAACAAATAGTGTACCAAAAAATGGCGAAGTACTTAACAAACAGGGAAGAGAATTATGCACAATGGTATAACGATCTGGTTATCAAGGCTGATCTGGCAGAAAACTCAGCTGTGCGGGGTTGCATGGTAATCAAACCCTACGGATATGCAATATGGGAGAAGATACAGTCAACACTCGACAGGATGTTTAAAGAAACAGGACATGTAAATGCATATTTTCCTCTTTTTATACCGAAATCATTTTTTAGCAGGGAAGCGAAGCATGTTGAGGGATTTGCGAAAGAATGTGCTGTTGTAACTCACTATCGCCTTAAAAATGATGAGAATGGGAAGGGAATTATTGTTGATCCAACTGCAAAACTTGAAGAAGAGCTTATAATCAGGCCTACATCGGAAACCATCATCTGGAACTCATATAAGAACTGGATACAGTCTTACCGCGATCTGCCTATACTTATCAACCAGTGGGCCAATGTAGTAAGGTGGGAAATGAGAACGAGGCTGTTCCTGAGGACTTCTGAATTTCTCTGGCAGGAGGGACACACTGCCCATGCCACCAGGGAGGAAGCTGTTGAGGAAACAGAAAGAATGATAAATGTATACGCTGATTTTGCTGAGAATTATATGGCTCTTCCTGTCATAAAAGGTTACAAATCTGAAAATGAGAAATTTGCAGGAGCTATCGATACTTATGCCATCGAAGCCCTGATGCAGGATGGAAAGGGCCTTCAGGCCGGCACCAGTCATTTTCTCGGACAGAATTTTGCCAAAGCCTTTGATGTTCAGTTCACCGATAAAACAGGAAAACTCGATTATGTATGGGCCACTTCGTGGGGTCTCTCCACAAGAACAATAGGAGCCCTGATAATGGCACATTCCGATAACCGTGGACTTGTATTGCCTCCCCTGCTTGCTCCGATTCAGGTTGTTATAATCCCCATCTACAGAAATGCTGAACAACTTGAGTCTATTTCCGCTGTTGCCGGAAGAATTAAGAATGATCTTGTGCAAAACGGAATATCAGTTAAATATGATGACCGCGATACGAACAAACCAGGCTGGAAGTTCGCAGATTATGAACTTAAGGGAGTTCCCGTCAGAATTGCAATAGGTCCGCGCGACATCGAAAACAACACACTTGAAATTGCCCGGAGGGATACTCTTGAAAAAGAAACTATTCCGGCATCCGGGCTTATTGAGCATGTAAAGGGTTTACTGGCAGATATTCAGAAACAAATTTTCAGAAAAGCATCTGAATTCAGAAAAGAGAATACATACTACGTCGATAAATGGGATGAATTTATTGACATTCTCGATAATAAGGGAGGATTCATAATGGCTCACTGGGATGGAACCAGTGAAACAGAAGAAAAGATCAAGGAAGAAACAAAAGCGACCATCCGGTGTGTCCCCTTTGATTCACCTGATGAAGACGGAAAGTGTATTTATACAGGCTTACCTTCAAAGAGAAGAGTTCTGTTTGCCAGATCATATTAGATCTATATAGGATCTGTCCATAAATTAAGATGTTTTAAATCTAGTTTGAATATCGAACAAGGATTAACGATTTTTGATTTTAGAAGTATAAAAAGAATCAGTCGATTATGCCAAACTTCATAAATCGTTAATCGATGTTCCTTGTTCTTAAATCAAAACAATGCAACTTTAAAAACAAAAACTATACTGACCCGCGAGGCACTGTTTATCTGATTATTAACAGATATCAGTATTATTTACTAAATTAGAAGCTTTAATCTGATATATTTTTATTTATCATGTCCGAACTAATTGAAAAGAAAAAGTCAATAATTAAGACACTTAAAGAAAAATCAGTCCTTAAGCAAAAGGTGTTTGACAAAACTTTCGAAGCCTTCTCAGATATTAAGGATATTCTCAAAAATTTTGCAAAGGAAAGCAATGCTGATCTGGGCAATATTGATCCAAGGATAAGGATGGAATTCACCGACAGGAGTAATTTTGATGCCCAGCTAAAGGTAGCCGGAGATATACTTTTTTTCAGTATGCATTCAAATATTTTCCAGTTCGACAGGGAGCATCCGGCCTGGAAAACAACATATATTCAAAAGAACAAATACAACGCATATTCAGGGATCATAAATATTTACAATTTCCTTTTTGATTCCTTCAAATATTCGAGGTTCGACGATCTGGGATACCTGATTGCGAGAATATTTATAAACCACGAAAACCAGTATTTTGTAGAAGGGAAAAGACAAATGGGGATGTTGTTTACAAATTACGGGAATGAGGAAATAAACAATGATTCCCTCCAGTTAATAATATCTACCGCAATTCAGTATTCCCTCGAGTTCGATCTGCTTGTACCTCCTTATGATACCGTGAAGATAGCCACTGTAGGACAGGTTGAAGCCAAGATCCAGCATTCAAGGGTTACAACCGGCAAACGTCTGGGATTCCAGTTCAATTCCGATGATGTTCTGGGTTCAAATTCTCATTAATCAGATGTGGATGCAGGGTTAATATACAGATATGCAGCATTACGGCCATTCTTTATTACGGCCCTTGCTCTCCTGAACATTAATGTCAATTCCCAAAAGCGCTCAGAACCCGATACTATAATTCAGGCCAGTCCCCGCGATTATTTCATGCTCCGGGAAAACCTCCTGTATTTCGGAATCGACCTGCCGGCCGATATTCCTCATAAGCTCATTCCTCCCTCCCTTTCTGACAACGACAGCAATCCACTTTTTTTTGACTCTTTAAAGGTAAAAGCATCTAAATATCTGATAACAAAAAAGCTATACGATTTTGTCGTTGTTTCAAATAAAGCCACAACAATAAAACAGATATCAGGCTCCAGCGAAAACGATTACCTTAAATATTCCGGAAAGATCATCAGGAAAATCGAAATAAAACGACTTGATGTTTTCGGTACACATATTAATAATCCGCTGGGCAATCCTTCAGGAAAATTTGAAAATATTCTGAATAAAACACATATAAGCACCATTGAAGGAATAATAAGAAAAAACCTCCTGTTTTCTGAAGGAGATACCCTCTCTCCCCTGCTTCTCAGCGATAATGAGAGAATCCTCAGGCAATTACCTTATATAGACGATTCAAGAATCATCATCATTTCAGAGTCGGACGGATACGTTGATATAATGGTAGTAACAAAGGACATTTACTCGCTTGGCGGATCATTTGAATACAAATCGGTCAGCAAGGGCGCAGTCTCAGTTTACGACAAGAATATATTCGGAACAGGTCATGACCTTAAATTAAGGATGCCATATGACTCAGACTCAACAGGATCGCCGGGTTTTGGAGTCTTTTACAATGTTAATAATATCTCCAGATCATTTATTAATCTTAATGTTTATTATCAGGATGCGCTGGGGAGAAGGATGTATGGATTCGGAATAGACCGGCAGCTTGTCAGTTCGGCAACAAAATATGCCGGGGGAATATCTATAAGGCAGACTTTCACCACCGAAGACCTCGATACCCTTCCCGAACCGGAACCACTGAAATTCAATTATCAGGATTACTGGCTTTCCAGATCATTTCTACTGAACAAAGAAAGAGTAACAAGGCTTATTATTGGAGGCCGCTATGTAAATAATAATGTATTCACTCATCCGTATATACTTCCTGATTCCTATTATTCCCTGCAGAGGTATAAATTGTTCCTGGCCTCTGCTGCCCTTTCAGTCAGAAAATTCTATAAAGCAAATCTTATTTATGGTTACGGCCGTACCGAAGATATCCCCTACGGTGGAATGATTGATATTACCGCCGGGAGGGAGATCAATGAATTTAAACAACGATTTTATACAGGCATCAGTCTTTCACTGGGTGACAAGGTAAGACGTGCCGGCTATTTATATGGATCTGCGGGCTTTTCAACCTTCTTCGGTGAAGGAAAAACTGAACAGGGAACTTTTTTCCTCAGGGCCAATTATTTTACAAACCTGCTTTACATAGGAACGTACAGGATGAGAAACTTCCTGAAAGCCGATTATACAAGGGGATTTGGCAGGTATACGGATGAATATCTGCTCTTTAATACTGTTAATGGCTTCACCGGATTCAGAAATGATTCACTCAGAGCGGAAAAGCAGAGAATCACTTTGAATTTTGAATCAGTACTGTTCAGCCCCCGGAAAATATCTGGTTTCAGGTTTGCCTTTTTTGCATTTGGCGATCTGGGTTATCTTTTTGGCTCAAATGAGTTTTTCAACGAGGGTGAAATTTTATCGAGGATCGGGTTAGGATTACGAGTAAGAAATGATAACCTTGTCTTTAATACTCT
This sequence comes from uncultured Bacteroidales bacterium, assembly GCA_963700275.1. Lineage (GTDB taxonomy): Bacteria > Bacteroidota > Bacteroidia > Bacteroidales > VadinHA17 > LD21. The sequence continues at coordinate 114,358 of CAVOWZ010000016.1, forward strand.
TCAGATAAAATTCAGCTTCTACCCGAATCTTCCCAACTACTCAAAAGTCAGCTATTTCAATGCATCCGGTGAAAAATTGCTGGATCCTGATAATTTTGAGTCCGGACCACCTTCCTTACTTCCATACAGGTAAACATTCACACGGTAACCATGTTTAAAGCTTTTCTTAAATATATCGATGATAACCGGCTAGTAAATAAAGACGACCGGGTGCTTCTCGCAGTCAGCGGAGGGATAGATTCCATGGTTATGGCCCACCTTTTTATCAGAGCCGGCATAACAGTTGGAATAGCACACTGTAACTTCACCCTGAGGGGAAATGACTCGGATATGGATGAAGAACTGGTGAAAGGCTTTGCTGCAAAACAGGGAATACAATTTTATTCTGCCAGGTTTGATACAAAAGCTTATGCCTCAGAAAAAGGAATTTCAATACAGATGGCTGCAAGAGACCTGCGCTATTCATGGTTCAGGAAGGTGAGGAAAGAAAACAGATTCGATGCTGTGGCAATAGCACATAACCTGAATGATAATATTGAAACATTTCTCATAAACCTCACAAGAGGAACAGGTTTAGCCGGACTATCAGGCATCAGGAATAAAAGGGATACGGTAATCAGGCCACTCCTTTTTGCTGCACGGAAATCCATCGAAGATTACTGCAGGGAGAATAATATTTCATATCGTGAGGACAAATCGAATTCGGAAACAAAATATACCCGCAACAAAATCAGGCATCTGGTAATCCCTTTGCTTAAGGAAATTAATCCGTCGGTTGAGCTTACACTGAATGAAACTTCTGAAAGGATGAACGATATCAATGAGATCTTTACTGAATTCATTGAAAATGCGGGAAAAAAGATCTTCAGAAAAAGCGGGGAAGTTGTGTTGGCAGATATCACCGCACTTAGTCAGTTCAGGGAAAATAATACTGTGTTGTATGAACTTTTCAGACCTTTCGGTTTGGATTCGGGAACTCCCGATGATCTCCGGAATATTATAAAGGGAAGAACGGGAGGAGAGATATTTACACCGACTCACAGGATTATCAGGAACAGGAAAGAACTGATAATTGAGAAAATGAATGCAAATAAAAAGGAACCTATCACTATAAACAGTCCGGAAGAACTGCAGGAATGTACGCAGTTTGTTTCAGTTCATCTGAAAAATGTTTCAAACAGGTTCCGTTTACCCTCCAGCAGGCAGATTGCATGTATCGACCGGGATATGATCTCTTTCCCTCTGACAATAAGGAACTGGCAGCACGGAGATGTTTTCTTTCCCCTGGGGATGACCCATAAAAAGAAGCTGAGCAATTACTTCGTTGATGAAAAAATTTCGTTAGCCGCGAAAGAGAAGATCATGATACTGGAATCAGACGGAAGGATAGTATGGATCATCGGGGAAAGAATAGATAACAGGTTCAGAGTTACGGAAAGTACTAAGAGGGTACTCATACTAAAGGCTCAGAGCTCCAGCCTCCGCTGAAGCTTCGGCTGGCAAAGCAGGGCGCAGAGCTCTGTTCATTTATTAGCTTATTCAATGACCAAAATTTCATATATATTCACCTTGTCGACTTTAACCTGTGCCTTCCCGTCGGTATAAATAAAGTCGCATGTTTTCTCCTCCGGCTGTAGGGTGATTTTCGCCGGTTTACTGTCGCAACGAATTGATAGTTGTATTGGACCAACCGGTTCTATTGATTGGATTATCCCTGCACCTTTATGGTCACCGGAGGTATTTACCAGATGCACCAACTGTTTGCCTTTCAACTGACTAATGGACACATCAATCCAGGGTGATCCGCTGATTTCCACCAACGGATTTGGAAACAGCGTATGCACGGCTGTGTTCAACTGTTCACGTAATTTTGCGTTGCCGCTTTCCTCATATTCTGCTCCTATCGCTAAAGGTAGGAAACCTATCTTTCCCTTGCCCAACGACCTGGATACAAATCCGCTATCCTGTATTTGCACACCAACCAACGTAGCAAAATGCTCCGATGTTTCCTGACCAATTACCAGCAAACTACCGCCACCTTTGGCATATTCCACCAAATCGGCGCAAAATACAGGTGAAATGTTTTTCCATTCCGGAATCACAATGATTGGAAACCGACTCATGTCGGGCGCCAGAATCTCTTCGCTTACCAAATCGACGCTGTACTGACTTTCCAGAAGGCACTGAAGTACGCCCTGCGATTGCCCCTTATATTGTGGGAACAAACTCCTCGCATTTTGATGATAGTCGCTTGTGGACAATAGAAGTGCGACCTGCGGGATCTGTACCGAATGATGACACCAAGGCTGTCGTGCGCGGGCAAATTTTGCCACTTCCTCCATGACCTGCATTTCGTCCAACCGCACCGAACCATCGCGGTTCTGTGTGAAATAGGCCTGAAACCCACCACCCAATGCTAAAATGATGGCTGCTTCGCGTTTCAGTTGCACGGCAGGTTTTTGTTCACGCGGAAAAGGATTGTAAGAAAAACTCCATGCCATCAAATCCCACGGGACCCCCTGGAAAGCCAGATAACGCCCTGCAAAACGCGCGGAATTGACGCTGTTGTTCGGTGAATAGTCGCCCGACAGGAAATCGAGCGCCACAGAAACTGGTTCCGGCATGTGATGTGTGAAAGCCCAGTTGCTGCAAATCTGAAAATCAGGATATTCCGACCGCACAGACGCCACATAATGACGCAAATATTTACGAAACCCTTCACGATTGAACTGCATCCATTCATACCAGTGCGGATCTGCAGCCGACTTAGGTATGTCGTTGATTCCCGTCGATTCGCGGAACAGGTGCAATGCCCTTTCGCCATAATCCGGAATCGTCGCCCAACATTCGCCGTCCACCCATACGCCGTCCACATCGTAATCGCCGGCCAGTTCTTTCAGCTGTGGAACAAGCAGTTGATCGACATAAGTCCCGAAGACAGACGTTTTTTCCTTGTCGCGCGTTCCGTCAGCATGTATTGCCGCCCATTCGGGATGCAGTTCGATAGCGCGTGTATCCCACACACCCGAATAGTGCATATAGAGTGCTATACCGTTCCGAGCGGTCACGTCGCGCCAAATACGTAGCGGATCGCCCACAAAACCAGGCGCACGGTTTCCTACTTTCGTCGGATAACTGGTATATCCGGCATGTCCCTTGCAATCGGTTTGAATATAGTCGGGTTGTACCCTGTCTATAATGGTTTGCACCATTGCCGGAGTTGTATTTTTCCCGACTTCATTGCAATCACTACCTGCATGGAAGTCGAAATGAATTCCGAAAAAACTCTGGTCTCGGCGCAAGCGTTCCGGCTCTTGGCTCCAGATCTTCGTACCTGTGTACAAAACCGATATTAAAAACAATAAATTAATCTTTTTCACAGAAATGATATTTTAATAATTGATTATTAGTAGTGATGCACATCGTGGCCAATTTCTCTCCTCTGCTCCCACTCTCCTTTGTCCCCCTCTCCTCTTCTCACCTTCTTCCCCCGAATATCCCTCTGTCTGCCAGAATGAGATCCGCCAGAGTAATGGATGCAGCAGCCTCCACGATGACTGGCATCCGCAATGCTATACAGGTATCATGACGGCCTTTTACCTTAAAAGTATCCATCATTTTTGTTTCAAAATTGAATGTTGTCTGGTCTGCTCCAGTTGAAGATGTCGGTTTTACAGCCACCCTGAAGATTATATCATTGCCGTTTGTAATACCACCGTTAATACCTCCTGCATTGTTTGTCAATGTTTTACCTTTATCATCGGTGAAAGGATCATTATGGACAGATCCTTTCATTGATGCAGCAGCGAATCCAGATCCGAATTCAATCCCTTTAATTGCAGGTATCGAAAATATCAGATGGCTGAGGACAGCTTCAAATGAGTTGAAAAAAGGTTCTCCCAGGCCGGCCGGGACATTCTTCACCACACATTCAATAATGCCGCCAATTGAATCATGTTCTTCAATTGCCTTCTGGACGGCGGAGCCGATATCAGCTGACCCGCCTGCAGAAATTAGTTTGGCAGAAACAGAAATATCACCCGCAATTTTTTTGGCGAGGACTCCGGCAACTACAATTCCCCATGTTATCCTGCCAGAGAAATGCCCGCTTCCCCTCAGATCAGAAAATCCTGAATACTTCACCGATGCTGTGAAATCTGCATGTCCCGGCCGCGGGATCTTCCTGAAATCGTCATAATCGGTTGAGATTTTATCTTTATTAAATGTAATAATTGTTACAGGAGAACCGGTTGTAAAACCCCTGTGTACTCCGCTGATTATTTCCGGCAAATCAGGCTCATGACGTGCTGTCGTCCCTGACGCTCCGCTTTTCCGTCTTTCAAGATCCGGGAGAAAATCTGCGGGATTGATCCCAATACCAGGAGGGCAGCCGTCAATGACCACGCCAATTGCATGTCCGTGCGATTCACCAAATAAAGATATTCTGAATAATGTTCCGAAAGAATTCATAAGCTTCTCAGTTACCTTTTATATTCTGTTTGTAAAAATCAATTACTTCTTTAACAGGCAACCTCTTTACCAATGGCTTGCCTATAGCTTCAATAAAAACGAAATGAATATCCGTGCCGGCTTTCTTTTTATCATGACTAATCAATTCTTCCATGACCGTAGACGGTATTCTGTTGTCTGTCAGAAGATTATATTTCCTGAGGATATTGATAATACGTCTGTATTCCACATCTTCAAGATAGCCTAGTTCTCTTGACCAGGCTGATGCAAGCTCCATCCCCGAGGCAACGGCAAACCCGTGTTTAAGACCCAGGTGAAGCTCTGTTGCATGGCCAAAGGTATGACCGAAATTAAGGACTCTTCTGAGGCCTGTTTCCTTTTCATCTTCTGAGACAACCGATACTTTGTACTTTACTGACCTTACTACAAGGTCCGAAAGAACCTGAGAATCACGTTTAAGTACCTCCTCATAATGTTTTTCGAGGATCTCAATTATTGAAACATCTCCGATTATTCCTGTCTTGATAAGTTCAGCAAGTCCTGAAAGGTATTCATCCTCAGGCAATGTTTTGAGCATTTCAGTATCGCAGATAACAAACTCAGGCTGCCTGAAGTTACCGATCACATTTTTTATTTCTCCCAGGTTCACGCCGTTTTTACCTCCCGTGCTTGCATCAACCTGTGAAAGCAGGCTTGTAGAAACGAATCCGAATGAAACACCTCTCATAAAGACCGATGCAAGAAAGCCGGTAATGTCGCAGATCACTCCCCCTCCTATTCCTAAAATGAATCCTGAGCGGTCGATACCCGACTTTAAAAGCTCTTCTGCAAGATATCCGATTGTGGAAAGTTGTTTGATTTTCTCTCCCGGTTCCAGCCTCAGCACGGGACAAGCAGGGAATCTGTCGCCATAAAGATTAAAAACATTATTGTCGGTTATTATGATAACTGCCTTTTCAGGAAGCAGCTTCTCAACACATTCCCAACTGTATCCTGCATATATTGAGGATTCTGATCCTCCTGTATTTACTACTATTTCTTCCAATATCAGCCTTTATTTCAGGTTAAAGTTATAAATTCCCTGTTGTTATCCTTATCATTATTAAAAGGATATTTACAATTCTTCATAAACAGTGTCTAAAAATACAAATATAAAATTCATTAACTTCACCACTTCAGGGATGAGCATTTACTTATGACATTAAAAGAAAGATACAGGCTGACATTTGAATATTTCAGGAAAAACCGTCCTGTTGTTGAAACCGAACTTGTTTACAACGATCCGTTTGAACTTATTGTTGCTGTAATATTATCAGCACAGTGCACGGATAAAAGGGTTAATATTATTACCCCGGCATTGCTGAAAAGGTTTCCTGATGCGAGGTCGATGGCCGAAGCGGATCAGCCGGAGATTTTCGGATATATTAAATCATGTTCATACCCTAACAACAAAGCCAGGCATCTTTCTGAAATGTCAAAGATGCTTGTAAATGAATTTAAAAGTATAGTGCCATCGGAACCGGAGATACTTCAGAAGCTGCCCGGAGTGGGAAGAAAGACTGCAAATGTGGTCGCATCGGTCATTTTTAAGAAGCAGGTTATGGCAGTTGATACGCATGTTTTCCGTGTATCGGCAAGAATCGGACTGACGGTAAATGCAAAAACACCTGAAAAAGCAGAGATACAACTTACAAAAAACACTCCTCCCGAAATGATGCATGATGCCCACCACTGGCTGATCCTGCACGGACGATACGTATGCAAAGCCAGGAAACCCCTATGCCATGAGTGCGGCCTCAGTGACATCTGCAAATATTATTTGGCAAATTCCAATGTAAGACGGTCAACTGTTAAAAACTGAATTTCAGCCCTCAGGTCATTGTTGTTCCGGGTTTATTTGCTAAATTTAGGCCGCAATACATACACTGTCTGATGATTTACAGAACTAAGTTTAAAGAACTTGAGGAGAAATATATTCTCCTCGAAACAGAACTTGCATCTCTTCGTTCACAGGGCAGGAAGGAAGTGATCAGCAAAAAAAGTGAAGGGATCAATCTGGATGAGATATTCTCAACTGTGAGCAGTTACGTGGCCATCTTCCGGAAGGGAGAAGATATGCGGTTTTATATTTCCGGCCTTAACAGCAAGGTAGAGGAAGTGGAATTCATTGACAAGAATGAGGTCATAGGAAAACCTGTTGATGAAACACCAATGGCTGAGAGAACCAGGCTCCTTGAACTGATAAGTCACATTTATGACACTGGCGAGGCACATAAATTATCAGCATCGCCAAACGGTGATGACACTGAAGGATTCTACATGGGTTTCCTGGCATCTTCGGGAAATATAATAATTACATGGGAACCGGGGTATCTCCAGAAAATAAATGCAGATCTGAAAAGGAACAGGGCGGAATTCGAGAATTTTGCCAGTATGCTTCCCGAAATGATCTATGAGGTCGACCTGAACGGTAAAATAATATTTGCCAATACCCAGGCACTCCAATTCTCCGGATATACTGTGGAAGAAATGAGAAAGGGACTCTATATTTCACAGTTTTTCCCCGATAACTATAAACGGATGATTGAAAACCTTGCCGCAATAAGGAATCCGGAAGATATTTCAAGCAATGAATATTATGCCAGAAAAAAGGACGGGGAAGTTATTCCGGTGGTCACACATTCATTTGCAATATTTCATAATGACAAAAAAATCGGATACAGGGGAACTCTTACGGATATAAGCAATCACAAAAAATATGAGGAGCAGATCACCAGGGAGAAAGCTTTTCTTGAACATCTTATAGACTCAACTCCTCTGGCTGTTGCAATATCTGATGTTCCGGGCAGGATAACGATGGTAAACAGGGAGTTCACGAACCTGTTTGGTTACACATCGGGTGAGGCGGTCAACAGGAATATAAATGACCTGGTTGTTCCAAATGAACTCAGAGAAGAAGCAGAAAGTATAGATAAGCTGTCTGCAGAGCGTCACAGGGTAATAAGGGAGACAATAAGGAAAGACAAATACGGGAATAGGGTACAAGTTTCGCTCATCTCCACTGCAATAATGGTTAACAATGAACCGGCAGCTTTTGTAGGAATATACAGGGATGTAACAACTGAAAAAAAGAATGCTCTTCAACAGGAAGTCCTTTACAATATATCCTCTGCGGCACTTCAGCAGATGGATCTTAAAGAACTCTATCCGATCGTTGAACGCGAACTGGGAAGAATATGGAACACCAATAATTTCTATATCGCTCTCTATGATAAGAAAAATGACACTCTTTCGATGCCATTCTTTGCTGATGAGAAGGATAATTTCCGTGAAGCTCCCGCCAGCAAGACAATTACCGGATGGGTCATACACAGGAAGAAGTCGGTGCTTCTAAAGGAAGAAGATCTGAAAAAGCTTGAAGAATCAGGTGAAGTGGCCATGATAGGTACTCCCTGTAAGGTCTGGATGGGTGTACCTCTTAAGGTGGATGACGATGTCATAGGTGTTTTATGCCTTCAGGATTACAATGATGAGAATAAATTTTCACAGGACGATCTTTATGTTCTCGATTTCATTGGTAATCAGACGGCAATCGCACTTCAGAGAAGGATCATGCTCGACAATCTCATAACTGCCAGGCAGAAAGCCGAAGAAGCTGCACAGTCGAAGCAGATCTTTATGTCAACCATGAGCCATGAAATAAGGACACCACTAAACGAAGTGATTGGCATAACAAACCTTCTTCTCCAGGGCAATCCGCGAGAGGACCAGATGGATTTTATTAAAACACTGAGGTTTTCAGGAAATCATTTGCTGACCCTTGTGAATGATGTTCTGGATTATAACAAGATGGAGTCGGGCAAGATCATTTTCGAACAGATCAGATTTAATCTTAATGACTTCCTCGATGAGATAATGAGATCATATTCATTCAGATCGAAAGCCAAGCAGCTCGAATTCGGGATCAGAAAAGAAGGTAACCTGCCTGTTAATGTTATCGGCGACCAGATCAGGCTTAATCAGATCCTGTCGAACCTGCTGTCAAATGCACTCAAGTTCACCAGACAGGGAGGTATTACAGTTACAATCAGGGAACTGGAGAGGAAAAACAATCACTCAAAGCTTGAATTCTCGGTACAGGATACGGGGATCGGCATTCCGGTTGAGAAACAGTCTGCAATTTTTGAAAATTTCACTCAGGCATCATCGGATACCACAAGAAGGTATGGTGGTACAGGATTAGGACTCGCGATATGCAAAAAACTGGTTGAACTGCAGGGTGGAGCAATAATTGTTGATAGCGAACCAGGCTCCGGCTCGACATTCCGTTTCATTTTGACCTTTGAGGTGTCGTCCGATGGTGCCGGGAGTGAAGAAACCCAGGCTGTGGAAACATTCAGCGGACTTGAGGGAAAAAGGATACTTGTGGCTGAAGATAACAAGATCAACTTTTTTGTTGCAAATAAGTTCCTTACAGGCTGGGGGGTAATAGTGTCACATGCCGAAGATGGTCAGCTGGCTATTGAAAAACTTGAAAATGAAGAGTTTGACCTTATTCTGATGGATCTTCATATGCCTATTATGGATGGCATAGAGGCAACAAAGATCATAAGAAGCTCAGATAATCCCCGGATAAAGGACATCCCAATTGTAGCACTCACCGCGGCTATTATGTCGGAGAACCACGACCGGATGGACCAGCTTAATATCAACGATTATGTTCTGAAGCCATTCAAGCCTCACGATCTGTTCGAACGGATAAAGAAACATATACGGTAAGGTGCAATGGCACAGGGGCAACAGGGGCAAAGCGGCAAGAATTTGCTCTGAACCTGGAACCTGGAACCTGGAACCTGGAATTATTTTATGCAGTGGCGGCTTATATAATCCGTAGCTTTCTTGTTCCCGAGGCTGAAAGATTTCTTAAAATCATAACAGGCATCGTCTGTTCTTCCGGAATTAAGAAGTGCAATGCCCTTATTCAGCCAGGTTTCGGAATTAGCGGGATCCAGATCGAGCGCCATTGTATAATCTTTAACAGCCCAGTCCCACGACCTGGCAGAGAAATACGAACCGGCCCTGTCAATATAACACTGGGGATCATTCGGATTATTCTTCAGATTATCGGAAAAATACTTCAGCGCTTTAAGGTTATCTCCCGAAGAGGCGTTCAGTTTTCCTGCCAGGCTTAAAGCTTTTCTGTCGTCGGGATATAATGTAAGGTACTTCCCGATATCAGCAATTGCTTTATCTGTCTCACCTGTTTTCCTGTAACATTCTGCACGAAGTGTCAGAAGTTCTGCATCGGCCACATCCAGACTAAGGAGTTTTGAATATGTAACGGAAGCTCCGGCAGGATTTTCAAGGTTTTCCTGTGCCCGGGCAAGCGCTTTCAGATATTTCTCATTATCAGGCTCGGATGCCAGTAGTTCTGACAGGGTTTTGACAGCGGAGGTAAATCTGCCGGCAGATAAATCAACAAGTGATTCAGCATATTTTGCAGTTGCGCTTCCGGGATAGCTCTTTTTAAGATCATTAAGAACAGCCGATGCTTCTTCAATTTTTCCGTTTGAAGCATAAAACTCAATTTCCGAGATCTTCTCTTCACTTACTGTATACCAGTCTTTTTTCCAGAACTGCCTCCACTCGGGTCTGTTTTCGATCCTGCTGAAAGCCGGATCGAGCATGATCTCCTTCTCGCTCCTTTTGAAACCCGTTTTCATACTCAGCTCAAGATGATAAACTGAAGTTGCAGCATCCCCTTTAACAGCATATACCTTTGCAAGACCAAATTCCCCGGATTGGGCCGACAGATCATTGGCGGAATTATAATCGGCAATCGCTCCGGAATAGTCACCCTTTAAGATAAAGGCTTCAGCTCTTTCGAGAAGAAGACGGCTATCTTTCTGTTTAGCCAAAGCTTCTGTAAGGATCAGAACAGATTGCTCCGGCCGTCCGGATGAACTGAAAGCTTTTGCCTGTAACAGATAATCGAGGACTGATTGTCCGTGAGCCAATTCTGAAAAAATCAGAACTGAAATTATAATTCCGGTCTTTATCATTGATAACAGGCTTGTTTTCATTTCGTCTCCTCCTTTCTGACTTCAGCTCCCTTTTCTGTTATTACATGTATAAATCCCGAAAGGTGAAACTGCTCCAATCCGGTAATACGGCGTTCAAAGACATCGCATTGGTAAAAGTAAACACCGGGGGAGACTATCTTGCCCTTATATGTTCCATCCCAGTTAATTCTTGGCTCTGTGGTGCTGAAGATTAACAGTCCGTTCCGGTTAAATAACTTAAAATCGATCTTTTCAACTAAGCCGGATGTCTTGGCTATCAATTTATCATTGAAATTATCACCATTGGGTGTGAATACATTGGGAATTTCATAGAAATTACATGAATCGACGCATACCTTAAGAGACTTCTCACTCTCATTTCCAATCAGATCGAAGGCAGAAACAGCATAACATCCCGAAATAATATCTCCGGGATAATGCTTGTATGTCAGAGTATTTTTATTTTCTATGGTTGCAACAAGGGTTAAGGTCTCCTCATATGTCATTGCATAATAGATCTTATAGCCGGCAATATCCTCACGGCATAAAGGATCTTCGATTGTCCAGCGGAGATGGTTGTAAAGGCTGTCGCACTGGCTTGTTACATTCAGATCAGGCGGACACGGAGGTTCATTATCCTCTGGTGTAACGCATGTTATCTGAGAATAATTAATAAGGTTCTTCGGCATGTTTCCGGCAGGATAGTTGCCTGTTGATCTGACATAATAGCAGTAGCTTTTACCATTTTGCAGATTTAAGTCAGTATATTCCAGCTGGTTTGTGGTTCCAACCGAGTCAAATAACATTGTTACACTATTCTGCCTGAAGAAATCGTAACGGGCATTTATCCAGGGAACGTTTCTGTCGATAATAAATCTGACTTTTCTGTCCCCGGGATTAGCATTAAGGAAGACAGACGAAGCATATGCCGGTTCTCCAACGAGGAACTCACTTCCCGGGGTTCTGTTCCAGAGCTCTATTTTGTAAATATATCCGGTAGTCTGGGTGTTCACCGGAGTATCGGTGAAAGTGGTATCATTCAGGGTTGATGTCGGGATGGATTTTATCTTTACATAGCTTGTCCCGGCAATTCCTTCGGCTCTGTAAATAATATATTCCCAGGGTCCGGGAGCAGGAATTGTATCGAGCCGGTCAGGCTTCTTCCAGCCGAGGAAAATGGAACCTGTCGAAGGATGGGTATTGTTTACACTGACATTTTTTATTATGGGTACTCCTGAAACAAGTGATGATGTGATCTCATTTGATGCCTTGCTCTCTGCACCGTTATTATATACTGCCACAATACGGTAAGTATATTCTATTCCAAACTGCAGACCCTGACCATTATCTGAATCTATAAAAGATACTGTGGTACTGCCTGTTGCATATCCTACCCTTACAAATTCTGTTGAAGCGGGTAATCCCGATGTACATGAATCCTGTACAAAGGTTGAAGGTCCCTCTCTCCTGTAGATATTGAATCCGGCGATTGTACCGGTACCATAATTTGCCCAGATAAGCCTGATAATTTTACCTTCAGGGAGAGCGCTTTTGAGATTTGGAGGAGGTCCGAGAACCTTTATATTCATATTATCGATATCGGAAAGCCTCAACTCAGAATTATTATCATCCGCCTTAAAAATAATATTGTAAGGCTGATTTCTCACGGCTTCATGGCATGGAGTCCAGCTGAAGCGCGAAGATGCGGATCCCGCTACTGAATCTATTTTTGTGAATTGTGCTTTACAATTTTGAATATTGAAGACACCTGAGGTAGCGATCTGCTGAATATAGTCACCGTTGGGATCGGTTGCAGAAACAATGAACTGGACAGGTTTTCCAACCTCCACGCAAAGATTTTTCAGAGGGCTGTTCACCGGAGGTTTATTATTGGTCTTGAAAACCTCTATCTGCATATCGCGGACCACAGTTCCTATCTTCTTTCCGCCCCTCCATTCCTGAATTTCCATTGCTACATTATATATACCTGTATCGGCAGGAGTATTCCATATCAGATCACCTGTGATTGAATCTACACGCAAAAAGTACGTAGCCGGAGGTAATGTATAATTCTCAATTGGTTTGCCATCTTCGCGTGTGCATATGGTGAGTTGGTACGATAGACTGTCACCGTCGGGATCATATGCAGCCGGATTATGGATAAAGACATATCCCAGAGCAGCCTTGTCATAGGGGGGATTAAGCAATACAGGTGTGCTGTTCCTTCCCATGGCCGGATTCACTATCAGGATTGTTGAAATAGAGAAAACAACATTTACGCTGTTTGGGATATTCCTTACACCATAATTCCTGTTGGGATCCTGTACAACAATCCTGTAAACACCCGGTCCGGGGTATGTATGTTTGATCTTATATACATTTCTCCTGTAATAATTCGGTAAAGTCACTTTTTCTATCCTTTCAGCCGTGGAGACCGTATTATCTCCCCAGTCCACATCAAGCTGCTGTCTGTCGGCAAGACTTAATGTATAAGTAAATGTGGTTATTGTGATCTCGTATGTCAGGTCGGATATCTGAACATAAGTTATTTCACCTGCCCTGTTATGGGTAGCTGAAAGGATCAAAAAATCAAATGATAAAAGCAGAATCGCTAAAAATTTTTTCATAACCTGTCTCCTTACTTCCTCCAGTTACCTTAAAATAAATGTCTGCTCTGTTTTCTCCGGTGTAAGCTTTACTCCTTCTTCAAAATTACTGACCCTGATTATGGTCATATTGGCCTGATCGTCATATAATCCTGTCATTATCTCATTCCTTACGGCTATAACTTCCGGTTTTCGGACAGCCAGGAAAACAAGGTTCGCACTTATCTCGTTTTCCTGAGCAGCAAGTACCCGATTTAATAACTTGCCTTTAATCTGTTTATTGTTTACTGAAATAATAAGTTTCTCTGCCAGATATTTGGCCAGCATCTCTTCAGGAAATAACTGGTTGTCAGTATCATAATTATAACTTACATTCTTATCGAACAATTTATAATCAAGTAAAAAATCATCAAAGTACATCCTGACAAAAACCTTTACAGAATCAGTACCGGGAACATGTTCGATACTTGTGAGGCTGACATGTACCGGATGGAATATGATCGATATTGCAAGAGCCAGGATCTTTATCATTCCAAAAATTCTTCAGGCTTATATATTTCATCAAAAATCAGACCAATCAGTTAGTTTTCCCGGATATTCTTGCCCTGTTTTCAAGATAATCAACTGTTCCAACCTCAATGAACGAGAATCCCGATCCTTCCGAAAAGTTCCCTGCAAGTACAACGACTACATCATCTCCCTTGAGATCGTGTGCTTTTATCATATTATTCAGGGCTATATTAATAAACTCATCAATCGATTCCCTGCGTTCCTGATAGCTGGTAAAAACACCATATGAAAGAGCCAGCTCCCTCATCGCTCTTGTTGTATAGCACTGGGCAAGGATCAGGTTATAGCCCCTGTATGATGCCATATCTTTTATTGTCCTTCCCCCGCTGGTATCGGCAATTATACCTTTTGCCCCAATCCTGATGGAAGTCTCAACCGCTACTTTTGCAAGATACGAAGAGATCTCTCCGGTAACATTAATAAACGGCGTGTCAAGGAATTTTTCCTTATTCCTTTCCACTTCAATTGCAACTTTTGTCATTGTTTTTACAGCTTCCACCGGATATTTGCCCTTGGCAGTCTCTCCGCTGAGCATTATTGCATCTGTCTGTGAATAAACGGCATTTGCTATATCGCTTACCTCAGCCCTTGTCGGCCGGGGATTGGTGATCATTGAATGAAGCATCTGGGTAGCCACTATCACGGGTTTCCTGCAATAGATACATCTGGATATTATCATTCTCTGAATAGAAGGGATTTTTTCATACGGTATCTCAATTGCCAGATCTCCTCTGGCCACCATTATACCGTAAACAACTTCCAGAATATCGGTAATATTTTCAACACCCTCCTGGTTTTCGATCTTGGCAATGATCTTTATCCCGCTGTTATACTTATTGATTTCAGCCTGAACATCAACGGCATCCTGCCGTGACCGGACAAATGAATGTGCGATAAATTCTATATCATTTTCGGCAGCCATTTTTATGAAGCTCCTGTCTTTATCGGTAAGAGAAGGCAGGTCTATTTTAACACCGGGTATATTGACGCTTTTCCTGGATCCTATTATCCCGTCATTTTCAGCCTTACAGATAAGTGTATCCCCCTCTTTTCGCACCGCTTTCAGTTCAATCTCACCATCATCGATCATAACCATCGCACCTAATGGAATTTCTTCCACAAAACGCCTGAGGCTTACATAAAGAATCTCCGGGGATGATTCTTTGTCGGGATCACCGATAATTTTTATTGTTTTCCCCTTTTTTACCGTTATCGGGTTAACACAAAACGTTGTCCGGATTTCCGGTCCTTTGGTATCGATAAGGATTGCGATCTTATCGGATACTGCTCTTACATTTCTTATTATGCGTAATGCGCCATCGAGGTCGAGATGAGCCGAGTTAATCCTTACAACATTCATCCCCGCTTCATACAGCTGACTGATAAAATCAGGCTCGCAGTTTTTATCGGAGATCGTAGCAACTATTTTTGTTCTCTTGCGAACCATATTCACTTCTTTTCTTTTTCAAGTTTTTCGATAAGGGCTTCCACTCCCAGCCGGTAACTATCGAGGCCGAAACCGGCAACAGAACCGATACATCTGGCAGCGATGAAGCTTGTATGACGAAACTCCTCGCGGGCTGATATATTTGTTATATGAACCTCAACTGCCGGAGTTTTAACCGAAGAAATGGCATCGGCTATAGCTACAGATGTATGGGTATATCCTCCTGCATTAATTATCATTCCATCAAAAGTAAATCCCTTCCTGTGTATCTCATCAATTATTTCTCCTTCAATATTTGACTGAAAATAATCGAATTCAATGCCCGGGTATCTTGCCCTGAGAAAAACAAGGTAGTCCTCGAAAGAAGTATGTCCGTACCTCCCGGGTTCCCTTTTCCCGAGGAGGTTGAGATTAGGACCATTAATTATGCTGATCTTCATAAAGAATGTAATGATTTTACAGTTGGTAAAAATATATAAAATATTGTACTAAACAGTACTTAAAGTGAGCTGAGTTTGGAGTACTTAAAGTGAGCTAGAGTTTGCCTGCCGGCAGGCAGGGAGCAATTATGTTTGATTTTGTGATTACATTTGTGACACCTACTGTAATTCAAATAAGCCAATGAGCCTTAACTGGAAGCAGGGAATAAAAGATTTTGAAACGTATCTGCGGCTTGAGAGATCATTGTCGGAGAACAGCATCAGTGCATATTCTGATGATGTTCAGAAACTGGAACAGTATTTCTCCGGAAAGGGTATTTCAAGGATGCCGGCTGAAGTTACTTACCCTGAACTCAAAGATTTCCTGTTATGGTTTGGAGCCCAAAATACGAATGCCAGGTCACAGGCGCGTACCATTTCAGGTATAAGATCGTTTTTCAGGTTCCTCCTTATTGAAGAAGAGATAGACGAGAATCCGGCATCGCTTATTGAATCGCCGAAAACCGGATTGAAGCTACCGGAAGTCCTGTCTGTTGAAGAGATTGACAGGATGATTGCTGCTATTGATCTGAGCAGGCCCGGTGGGCACAGGAATAAAGCAATAATTGAAACCCTTTACGGTTGTGGACTGAGGGTTTCTGAGCTGGTCGGTCTCCGGCTGACCGATATTCATGATGGTGAAGGATTTGTGACCGTTACAGGCAAAGGGAATAAACAAAGACTCGTTCCCATTGGCAGAAAGGCACTTAAAGAGATAGACATTTACAAGGAAGAGCGGAAAAAGCTTGCAAAAATCCATGATGAGAACATTGTCTTCCTTAACCGTCGCGGCAGGAAGCTCACAAGGGCCATGATTTTCACAATAATAAAAGACCTGGCTGAACAGTCAGATATAAGGAAAAAGATCAGTCCGCATACATTCAGACACTCATTTGCCACTCATCTTATTGAAGGAGGAGCAGACCTGAGGGCGGTACAGGAGATGCTCGGACATGAATCAATTCTTACAACGGAGATCTATACACATATCGACAGAAGCTACCTTCGCGATACCCTTCTTATGTTTCATCCCAGGGCATAAAGATGAGTACTATTCCGGATTTCTGAAATTCAATTATTAATATTAAATTTGCCCCTTATTTTGAAAAACTATATTTAATTATCTCAAAATTATAACAGTATGTCAAAAGTAAAAAGAGTCTATTATTTTGGAAAGAAAACCGCGGACGGTAAAGCTGATATGAAGAATCTGCTTGGTGGCAAAGGCGCCAACCTTGCTGAGATGTGTCTTCTGGGCCTTCCTGTTCCAGCCGGTTTTACAATTACAACTGAAGCCTGTACAGAGTATTATGAAAATAATTGTCAGCTTCATCCCGATCTGATGCCGGAAGTATGGTCTGCCATGAAACTGACTGAGGAAGCCATGAACATGAAATACGGCGATCCTGAAAATGCTCTTCTGGTTTCATGCCGTTCAGGTGCACGCTCATCGATGCCGGGGATGATGGATACTGTCCTTAATGTTGGCCTCTGTTCTTCAACCATCCCGGGTTTCCTTAAAAAAACCAATAATCCCCGCTTTGTATGGGATTCCTACCGCCGTCTGATCATGATGTATGCCGATGTTGTTATGGAGAAAGCTGAAGGCATAGAACCACCTGACGGAAAAGGGATCCGCAAAGTTCTTGATGAAATGCTTGATCAGTTCAAACATAAAAAAGGTTATAAATCAGATACAGATCTTTCATCTGACGATCTTAAGTTTCTTGCAGAAGAATTCAAGAAGAAAGTAAAAGAGGTTCTCGGAACCCCGTTCCCTGATGATGCAAGGGAACAGCTTGAAGGAGGTATCAAGGCCGTTTTCAAGAGCTGGAATGGTAAGAAAGCAGTCTCCTACCGCCGCATTGAGGGTATTCCTGATGAATGGGGAACAGCTGTTAACGTACAGGCAATGGTATTCGGAAATATGGGCGATTCATCAGCTACCGGTGTTGCTTTTACACGTAATCCGGCAACAGGAGAGAACCTGTTCTATGGTGAATGGCTAGTGAATGCCCAGGGTGAAGACGTAGTTGCAGGTATCCGCACTCCCAGCCCTCTCAATAATGAAACAAAAAATGAACAGAATAAGCACCTGCACAGCATGCAGGAAGCCATGCCGGGTACATACAAGGAATTGAGTGATATCCGCGGGATCCTGGAAAAATCTTTCCACGACATGCTCGATATTGAATTCACAATTCAGGAGGGCGTTCTTTACATGCTTCAGTGCCGTGCCGGAAAAAGGACAGGTACCGCCGCTCTCAATATGGCAATGGATATGCTTCATGAAAAACTGATCGATGAAAAAACAGCAGTTATGCGCGTTGATCCCGCACAGCTTGACGAGCTTCTTCACCCGATCTGCGACCCGAAAGTTGAAGCAAAAGTAAAGGCAGTCGTTAAAGGTCTTCCTGCAGGACCCGGAGCAGCTGTCGGCAAGGTTGTATTTACTGCCGAAGATGCTGTGGCATGGTTCCGCAAAGGAGAAAAAGTGATTCTTCTCCGCGAAGAGACCAATCCTGAGGATGTTGAAGGAATGCGCGCTGCAGAAGGTATCCTTACTGCACGCGGAGGTATGACATCACATGCTGCTCTTGTAGCACGCGGATGGGGTAAATGCTGTATTGTCGGCGCAAGCGCACTTCATGTTGATGCAGCTTCAAAAACAGCTAAAATAGCAGACTCGAGCATCGTTATCAAGGAAGGGGATGTACTTACACTTAACGGTACAAAAGGAGCTGTCTATACAGGGGCACTCACACTCATGGATGCTACAGAAAATCCCAGGTTCAGGGAATTCATGACAATTGTCGACAAGCATCGCAAAATGGGAGTCCGAACAAATGCCGACACTCCTGCCGATGCAAAAATAGCCCGCGATTTCGGAGCTGAAGGTATCGGTCTGTTCCGTACCGAACATATGTTCTACGGAAAGGGATCAGAAGAGCCTCTTTTCCTCCTGCGTAAAATGATCCTCAGCGCTAACGAAGCTGAAAGACGGAAAGCACTCGATGAGCTTTATAAATTCTCTAAGGAGAATATGAAAGCCACCCTTGAAGCAATGGACGGACTGCCTGTTACATTCAGGCTTCTCGATCCGCCGCTTCACGAATTCGTTCCTCAGGGAGTTGAGAAACAGGAAGAACTTGCAAAAGCCCTTGGAATCAGGAAAGAAGATGTGGCAAAACGCGGAGAAGCTCTCCACGAATCAAATCCTATGATGGGTCACCGCGGAGTACGCCTCGGAGTAACCTATCCTGAAATAACTGAAATGCAGTTAAGATCAATGTTCGAAGCTACTGCTGAACTTGTTAAGGAAGGTAAGCATCCGAAACCGGAATTGATGGTCCCTGTAACATGCGACGTTTCAGAACTCGATGTAACAAAGAAAATCTTTGACAATATCCATGAAGAAGTCTGCAAAAAATTCGGACTTAGCAAGATAGAATGCAAATACGGCACAATGATCGAGATCCCGAGAGCATGTCTGCTTGCCGACCGTATGGCTAAATCAGCTGAGTTCTTCTCATTTGGCACCAATGACCTTTCGCAGATGACATTCGGCTTCAGCCGCGATGATATCGGTGGATTCATGAATGCATACCTCGACAAGAAAATGCTTGCTGCTGATCCGTTCCAGACAATTGATCAGGATGGCGTCGGTCAGCTGATAACCATGTCTGTTCAGAAGGGAAGATCCACCAGACCGGATCTGAAAATCGGAATATGTGGTGAACAGGGAGGCGATCCGGCTTCAGTGGAATTCTGCTTCAAAGCTGGTCTTACCTATGTAAGCTGCTCACCATTCAGGGTTCCGATAGCCAGACTTGCTGCTGCACAGTCTTCAATCAAATACGGAAAATAATAACTAATTACAAATCTGTGATACTGTTGGGGCGTTGCATGCAACGCCCCTTCCACGTTTATTACAGCACGCAATGCCCCTGTTTATTTTCACATAGACATAAATTATTAATCATTTACGCCATTTTGATCATAATTTTAGATATAAACCATGATATTTTAATAAATCATTAACATATTTGGCTAATTTAGAATAAATTGTTAGTAAATATAATCAAAAAATTAACAGATACCGGTTTCAATTCTGGAATCTATTCATATATTTGAATCGATAGTTGGGTTTTGAAATCTTTAATATCTAAAAGAATTTTTATGACGAGTAACCAGAAATTAATCGGATGGGTAAAAGAATGGGCTGATATATGTCAGCCTGATAAAATCCATTGGTGCGACGGGTCTGATGAAGAAAATCAGATGCTGCTTGACATGATGGTAAAAAATGGAAGCGCCATAAAGCTCAACGAAGATAAACGGCCGGGAAGTTATTATTTCCAGAGTGATCCCAGTGATGTTGCACGTGTTGAGAACCGGACTTTTATCTGTTCTGAAAAGCAGGAAGATGCAGGTCCGTCGAACAACTGGAGCGATCCCCGGGAAATGAAAAAGACCCTGCTCGGCTTATTTAAAGGCTGCATGAAAGGCCGGACAATGTATATTATCCCTTTCAGTATGGGGCCGCTTGGTTCGGAAATTGCTCACATTGGTATTGAAATTACTGATTCTCCCTATGTTGTTGTGAATATGCGTATCATGACACGTATGGGAAAAGCTGTGCTGGATGTTCTCGGGGATAAGGATTTTGTTCCCTGTGTGCATTCTGTAGGAGCACCTCTTCAGCCGGGAGAAAAAGATAAAAAATGGCCATGTGCCCCGATAGAAAAGAAATACATAACTCACTTTCCCGAAACAAATGAAATTTGGTCGTACGGCAGCGGTTATGGAGGAAATGCTCTTCTCGGCAAGAAATGCTTTGCTCTCAGGATTGCTTCAAATATGGCGCGGAGAGAAGGCTGGCTGGCCGAGCATATGCTGATTATGGGCATTACAAATCCCGCCGGAGTCAAGAAATATTTCGCTGCAGCTTTCCCCAGTGCCTGCGGCAAAACAAACCTGGCCATGTTAATTCCGACAATTCCCGGATGGAAAGTTGAATGTGTGGGAGATGATATAGCATGGATGAAATTCGGGAAAGATGGCCGCTTATATGCGATCAATCCCGAATATGGATTTTTCGGCGTAGCCCCTTTTACTTCCATGAAGACCAATCCCAATGCAATGCTTTCGTGCAGGGCAAATACCATTTTTACAAACACCGGTCTAACACCTGACGGTGATATATGGTGGGAAGGTATCGGGCACGATATACCTGACAGATACAATAACCTGGACAGATGAGAAATATGATCCGGCAAACGGAAAGCCGGCTGCTCATCCGAATGCACGGTTTACAGCTCCGGCCAGTCAATGCCCGGTTATTGACAGCGACTGGGAAAATCCTTCGGGAGTTCCGATATCGGCAATTCTTTTCGGAGGACGCCGTCCTGATACATTACCGCTTGTTTACCAGTCATTTGACTGGAATCACGGGGTATTTGTCGGATCGATTGCCGGTTCTGAGGTTACTGCAGCCGCAATAGGCCTGAAAGCCGGAGTTCGCCGCGATCCGTTTGCCATGCTTCCTTTCTGCGGTTATCATATGGGAGACTATTTTGCACACTGGATAAAAATAGGGAAAACCGGCTCCGATAAAAACAAGATGCCAAAAATATTCAATGTCAACTGGTTCAGGAAAAATTCCGATGGTAAGTTCCTGTGGCCCGGATATGGCGATAACATAAGGGCGCTGAAATGGATATTCGAACGCCTTGAGGGTAAAGACAATGCTGTTGAGACGGCAGTCGGTTATGTTCCAAAACCAGGAAGCATAGATACCGAAGGATTGAACGGTATTGAGAAAAGCATGCCGGAAATCCTCAAAACAGATAAAAATGAATGGCTT
Source organism: uncultured Bacteroidales bacterium (assembly GCA_963700275.1). Classification (GTDB taxonomy): domain Bacteria; phylum Bacteroidota; class Bacteroidia; order Bacteroidales; family VadinHA17; genus LD21. The sequence continues at coordinate 135,858 of CAVOWZ010000016.1, forward strand.
GCGGAAGCGGAACTTATTACGACACATTACGCTTCATTTGGCGATCGTCTTCCTTCAGAGCTTAAAATTCAGTTTGAAGCTTTGAAAGCAAGACTGCTCAAATTATAAAATCTGAAATGCCGATACCTCAAATAATCGCGGCCGGTCTTACAGCATACATACTGGGTTCCATCCCATCCGCCGTATGGGCAGGCAGGGTTTTTCATGGTATCGATGTAAGAGAGCACGGAAGCGGTAATGCCGGTGCAACGAATGTAATAAGGGTCCTCGGCTGGAAAACCGGGGTCCCTGTATTAGTATTCGATATGGTCAAGGGCTTTCTGGCAGCAATGCTTCCGAAGCTTTTTCACCTTGCACCTGAAGAGAGCGCCATGCTTGTTAATATTCAGATTTTTACTGGATTAATGGCTATTATCGGGCATATTTTCCCGGTATTTGCCCGATTCAGGGGTGGAAAAGGCGTCGCAACAATGTTCGGAATACTTCTGGCTATCCATCCTCCCGTAACCCTTTTATGCCTTGGTGTATTTCTTATCTTCTTCCTGTCTACCGGAATAGTATCGATAGGTTCGATGGCTGCCGGAATAGCTTTTCCCGTCCTTTTGCTGACCCTCTTCAATACACCTTCAGTATTTTTCAGGATATTTTCGGTACTGGTGGCAGTTGCATTAATAGTAACTCACAGGAAAAATATTCAGCGGCTGTTGAAGGGAGAAGAGAAGAGGTTGTTCGGGAAGAAGAAGGGATAATCAACTCTGTATATCGACCCCTTTGAAGGGGTGTCAAGGTTAGGGATGTCAATTTCCTAGTCATTATCTCTCTTGTTGCAATACCGTTATACCTCTGAGCCATGATTTTCTAAAAATTCTCCAGTATTTCGATCCTTTTCTGAATCGGCGGATGAGTTGCGAAAAGTGTTGTAAATGATACTGATGAATTCTTCAGTTCCTTTTGCGGGTTTTCGATAAACATCTGGGCAACATCATTCCTTTTAACCGCTTCAATTGTCGGATCTCCGGATATTTTCCTTAAAGCTGCAGCAAGAGCCAGCGGATTCCTTGTAAGCTCGGCCGATCCTGCATCTGCAAGGTACTCCCGCTTACGCGAAAGTGCAAACCTGAAAAGCGATGCGATAATATACCCGATAACAGCCAGGATAAGTGCAATGATCATTGCTGCTCCGTTGCTGTCTTTCCTGCCCCGCGAAACACTTCCGAACCTCATCGACCTGAACATGGTTTCGGAAATAAAAGCAAAAATCCCGACAAAGATTATTGAAATGATAAGAAGCCTCACATCACGGTTGCGGATATGTGTAAGTTCGTGGGCAATAACAGATTCAAGCTCCTGATCATTAAGCTTGTTTATGATGCCTCTTGAAAGTGATACAGTATAAGTTTTCTGGCTTATCCCGCTCGCAAAAGCGTTGAGTGAATCATCTTCAATTATATTCACCTTAGGCAGTGGCATTCCTGCCGAGATGCAGAGGTTCTCCACCAGATTATATATACGTTTGTTCTCCTTACGCTCAAGGGGCTTAGAACCTGTTGCATTGTTTATCATCGCTGAATGCGAAAACCATGCAACTAAAAACCAGATCATCACCCCGATGGTGATCCATGGGATTGTATGTAAGAATTTTGAATTTATAACAGGAATAATATTAAACTGTTCCTGTTCTGCCATAACATACCTTGATTCCCCCAGTGATGTAAGAAAGAAAAAAAGCCAGGTAAGACCAAAAAAGACAACAGGGAACAGGATCAGAATCAGCACAGAATTCCTGTTGTTCTTTCTGATATGGCTTTGTAAACCGAAATACTTCATTTGACTGGTCAGAACTGGATTTTAGGTGGCTCTTCAACTTTAGTACGCTGTTCTCCAAGGTCGAACATCGGTTCTCTCTTGAAATTAAACAGTGTGGCAACGAGATTCGACGGGAACACTTCAACGGCAGTATTAAGCTCTTTGGTTGCTGAGTTGAAGAAACGCCGGGCAGCTGCAATTTTGTTTTCGATGTCGGCAATCTCGTTCTGAAGGTCAAGGAAATTCTGACTTGCCTTAAGGTCGGGATATGCTTCCACAGCAACCTTCAGTCCGTCGAGAGCGGTCGACAACCTTTGTTCTGCGGAGATCTTATCATTAATGGTCTTCGCCTGCATTGCATTTGCGCGGGCCTCAGTGATCTCTGTCAGAACAGCCCGTTCATGCTGCATATATCCTTTAACTGCATCAACCAGCTGCGGGATCATGTCGTGGCGCTGTTTGAGCTGTACATCAACATCTGCAAATGCCTGTTCCCTGCTGTTTCTCAGACGGATCAACCGGTTATAAAGCGATACGGCCCAGAGCGCAAACAGGACGATTAATCCAAGTATTACAAGTATAAACATGTTCGTTTTGATTTAGTTTGTTAAAAATCCTGAAATTTGTTAAAAAATAAAGATAACAATTCTTGCTATATTTAACCAGAACAAAAAAGCAATTTTGACTAAATTATTATCTATGGATGAAGGTGCAAAGATGATTGATCTGATAACCAGCCGGCAAAGCGACAGGAGTTACAGTGACAAGGTTGTTGAAAAGGAAAAGATTGAAAGGATCGTTGATGCAGGCCGCCTTGCGCCATCTGCCTGTAATGCCCAGCCCTGGAAATTCGTTGTTGTGACCGACCCGGAACTGCTGAAAGAAGTTTCCAAAGCAGCATCAGAACAGGTTCTGAAAATGAATCTGTTTGTAAGCCAGGCACCGGTAATAATTGTTGTTGTAAGGGAGAAACCTAATATTTCTTCAAATATCGGAGGAAAGATCATGAAGAAGGATTATTCTCTCATAGATATTGGAATAGCATCTGAAAATATTTGTCTGCAGGCAAGGGCTGAGGGATTGGGATCTTGCATGATAGGATGGTTTGATGAAGACAGGGTACGGGAGATACTCGGCATACCGTCATCAAAACGTGTTGAATTACTCATAAGCCTTGGATATTCAATAAGTGAACAAAGACCAAAAAAACGAAAATCACCCGGCGAGGTGATCTCGTATAACAAATATTAATTTCATATGTTGTCGGAACCCACTTCGGGGTTCCACATATGATTAATAATCCATAACAGCGAGATTAATATATATTAAACTACATATTAAAAAACGTATTTTAATACGTAGCTATTGCTCCTGATTATTTAAGTTTCCCGAGTGCTTCTTTAATTCTTTTAACAGCTTCGACAAGCAGATCATCGGAATTGGCATAAGAGATCCTTATACAATTTGGTGCTCCGAATGCATCTCCGCCCACTACAGCAACCTGTGCTTTTTCCAGCAGCCAGATGGCCAGATCGTCAGAGGTGCTTATTGTCTTTTCACCATCAGATTTTCCCAGGTAATAGCAGATATCGGGAAAAACATAAAAAGCTCCCTGGGGAATCCGGACTTTTACACCTTCAATTTCCTTCAGGAGGTTACAGATAAGATCGCGCCTTCTAAGAAAAGCCTCGCTCATCATCTTGCGGGAGCTCGTCCTTCCCGGTAAGTGCAGCAAGTGCAGCCCGCTGGGCTATTGAACATGACACCTGAGGTGAACTGACCCTGGAGCTTATCACAGGCGTTGACTATCCATTTCGGGGCGCCTATATAACCAATTCTCCATCCGGTCATTGCATAAGCTTTCGAAACACCATTGACAGTAATAACCCTGTCATAAATAAAATCGAAAGAAGCCATGCTCACATGCTCTCCTTCAAACAGGATATGTTCATAGACCTCATCCGACATGATAAACACACCTTCATGTTTTTCAACAACCCGTGCAATTGCCTCCATCTCACTGCGTGAATAAATCATTCCGGTCGGATTTGAGGGTGAATTGAAAATTATCAGCCTTGTTTTGGGTGTAATTGCAGCTTCAAGCTGCTCCGGCTTAACTTTAAAATCGTTCTCCAGTGAAGCTTCCACAATAACCGGTTTCCCTTCCGCAAGCAGAACCTGATCATAATAGCTGACCCAGTAAGGTGCAAGAATGATCACCTCATCACCCGGATTAACAAGCGATAAAATAACATTAATCAGTGAATGCTTCCCTCCTGCCGATACAATTATCTGGTCGGGAGAATATTTGACGCCATTTTCCTCCATGAATTTCCTGGAAATCGCTTCCCTCAGGTCATTATAACCGGGGACAGGAGGGTATTTGGAATAGTTATCATCAATGGCTTTTTTGGCTGCTTCCTTTATGTAACCGGGAGTGTTGAAGTCGGGCTCCCCGAGACTCAGGCTGATGATATCAAGACCTTTAGCTTTCAGTTCGCGGCTCTTCTGAGCCATTGCCAGCGTGGCAGAGGCTGCCATGGCTTTGATTCTTTCGGATAAATACTCCATACATTAATTAATATAAGTGAATAAATTAAGGGCGGGTTCAAATATATCAAGTAAAAATTAAAAACAAAATAAGTTAAGTTTGTATAATATTGACAAATGTATTTATTATGGAAACAGTGTCTGAAATACTGAAAATCACATTACCGGCTCTGCTGGTTCTTATTACCGCATGGGTTCTCCTCAGGGGCCTTATGAAGAACGATCAGGATAAAAGAAGGCAGGAGCTCATACTACAGAACAGCCGGACAGTTATTCCGATAAAACTGCAGGCATATGAAAGGATTATCCTTTTCCTTGAGAGGATATCCCTTGAATCGCTGCTTGTAAGGATAAGTACTCCCGGGATAACAGCCAGCCAGCTTCATTCCGGACTGCTTTCAGGTGTAAGGAGTGAGTTTGAGCATAATCTATCACAGCAGATCTACATGAGTCCGCAGGCCTGGGAAGTGGTAAGGAATGCCAGGTCAAACATCATTAAGATCATCAACAGTGAGTATGAGAAAATGCCGGAGAATGCTTCCGGCATGGATTTCAGTAAACAGCTTTTATCGGCAATTATGGAGCTCGACAAGGAACCACACAGGGTTGCAATAGACTATGTCAAGACTGAGATGGCGAGGATGATATGAAACCAGGTGCACCGGGTGCAGGGTACTCGAGGTACTTGTTTATCAAGCAACCTAGCCACGCTAGCACTCTCAACACCGAATACGTTACTACAACTCTTAACAGTCCACACTCCTCTTAACGAAGCTACTCAGCTCTTCCCCCCTCAGCATATTATTTGAAAGCAAAGCCAGGTCAATAAGCTGTTTAACAATCTTATTGTTACTGCCGAAACCATCAAGGATCTCTTTTCTTGAATTTTCAACAGCTTCCAGTTCTTTCCTCAGCTTTTCAAGATCGTCTTTTTCGAGCTGACTGATCTCATCTGCTTTTTTCTTATTATGTCTCCTTCTCCATAAAATCAACCTCTTCCTTAAGCTTCTTTCTCTCACTATTCGTTTTCTATCAAGCTTTGTACCGCTTCTGCACTTAAGATCTTCAGAAATTTTTATTACAAGCTGATGATTAGGATTTACAACAAGGTTATAGCTGTCGGGAAGTTCTCCGTAGAAATTCATTCCCTCCTCCCATCTGTGCCATCTCCTTCATCCTTCGCATGAATTCTGACTGTGTGATAATTACAGGTGCTTCATTTTCATCAAGTATTTCAAAAACAACATTGTAGATTTCTTTTGTTTTTACTCTTACATTGAAAACGCTCTTCAGGTCATCCTGTTGTTCATCTGATAAGTTTTGATTCACGTGATTCTTCCTTCTGAATAAGCTTATCAATCACATCTGAATCGACCCTGACAAATCTGGAATCCTTAAATTTTGTTTCAAGATGATTTATCAGGTGAACATCCAGCTGACCATCAAGAAGCAAGAACATCATATCCTTTGTTCTTTGCTTTTTCGATATAGGTAAACTGATCAGTTTTGTTTGTTGAATAGAGATAAATAAGTGATTTATTTTTATCTGTCTGATTTTCCTTGATAAGCTTTTCATATTCCTCAATGTAAAATACTTATCATCAGTGTTTTTAAGAAGTGCAAACTTTGAAGCTTTCTCATAAAATTTTTCTTCGGTTATCATTCCGTATTCGATGAAAAGTTTCAGGCTATCCCATTTCTTTTCAAATTCTTCGCGGTTATTTTTAAATATATCATTCAGCCTGTCAGCAACTTTCTTTGGTTATATGGCTCGATATCTTTTTGACATTTGAATCACTCTGAAGATAGCTTCTCGATACATTAAGAGGAATATCAGGTGAATCGAGAACTCCATGAAGAAGTGTAAGAAACTCAGGAACAATGCCTTCAACCGAATCAGTTACAAACACCTGGTTGCAATAAAGCTGGATCTTATTCTTCTGAATCTCGATATTGCTTTTGATCTTGGGAAAATAAAGGATTCCGGTAAGTTTAAAAGGATAATCGACATTGAGGTGAATATTGAACAAAGGTTCATCTCCGGCAGGATAAAGTTCCCTGTAAAACTTCTGGTAATCTTCATCTTTAAGGTCGGCAGGTTTGATTGTCCATGCAGGTTTGGTATTATTGATGATTTTATCCTTTCCTGTATCAACATATTTGCCGTCTTTCCACTCCTTCTCCTTCCCGAAAGCAATCTCAACAGGCAGAAACTTGCAATATTTCTTCAGAAGCTGTTCAATTCTGCTCTCTTCCAGAAAATCTTTTGAATCCTTATCAATATGAAGAATCACATCTGTTCCCCTGCTTCTCCTTTTCTGCATCCTCAATTGTAAATTCAGGACTGCCGTCGCATGTCCATTTGACAGCCTTTGCACCATCCTGATATGAATTTGGTTATCACTTCAACCTTATCTGAAACCATAAATGATGAATAGAAACCGAGTCCAAAATGACCAATAATTGAATTTGTCTGGTCTTTATATTTATCAAGGAAATCATTGGCGCTTGAAAATGCGATCTGATTAAGGTATTTATCAAGTTCCTCCTCTGTCATTCCAATTCCCTGTCGGAAACTTTTATTGTTTTCTTCTTCTTATCAACTGACACACTGATTGTTGTATCCCCCAGTTCTCCTTTGTAATCACCCGCCGATGCCATTGTTTTCAGTTTCTGGGTGGCATCAACCGCATTTGAAATAAGCTCACGAAGAAATATCTCATGATCGGAATAGAGAAATTTTTTGATTATCGGGAAAATGTTCTCAGTTGTTACACCAATTTTTCCGGTTTGCATATTATATAATTTTATAGTTTAACAATGAATTGTCTGCCACACCCTTTCAAAAGATGTGCCATAAGGATTAACTGACAAATAGTCATTTTCAATAATCAGATCAGGAGCTGATGCCGGTGCTAAAAATAGCCCGGCAATCTGAAATAAGCAATGATAACAGCCAGGACAGAGATAATGGCGAAAAAACAGAAGGACATATAATGAGATATTCCTGCGCTTCCTGTATACATTAATATTATGCTCGCTTATCAGCTTTTTAACTGCATTATGCATCCGAAGTATCGCATTGTTATTCTTTAGAATATATGCGTCGATATTGAATTTAATGACTTTTCTGACCTCCTCCATCTTTCCGGCAGGGACTATAAGGATAATGCCGGTAGCTGGATCAGGCATTCTCACTTCCTGAGGCAGCTTTTCAATTGGCTCTGTCAGTTCAGCAGAATCCGGAACTACAATTACAGCTACTTTGCAGGAATTGTTCTCTGCCATTTTCCGGAAATGATTTCATGAACTCCGGCCGGGTATGAAATGATTCAACCCTGTATTTTTTGTCATCGGAAAACCTTTTCCGCACATCGTCAGTAAATGCACGGTGGTCATCGTAGCAGACAAGGTGTGTGATTTTTGTCACGGCTCATGTTTCCCTGATATTATTCAGTCTTTTTTCTTATTCTTAACATCAACATCTGAAATAAACCGCCAGGATCCTCTTTTAAGGACGTACCCGTCGAAAGTGATCCCGGCTCCCGACAGTTCTGTGCCATCACCATGACCGGTAGAAATTGTCGTCAACCGGTCAAAGACGATCATTTTTGGGGTTTCCATCCTGAGAGAAACAATTCCCTCCGGCGAATATTCAAGGACTTCCCGCTGACTGGTCACCTTATTCTTTTCAATACAATCAAGGCCGAAAAGGAGGTCCCCTCCCGAGGTAAAACTCAGTACATCAATCAGCTTCCTTGCAACGCTGATGTTGCCATAATCCAGTCCGAGAAGAATGTAATGGGTCTGCCTTTTTTTTCTTGAAGGGCTGAATTGCATAATAAAGAGCCCCGTACCAGTTTTCAGAAGTATATTTAATATCCGTTCTTATCGGTTCCTCACGGTTCTGTCCGGATAAAAAATATACAGAGTTTTTCTGTTTCCTTTCACCCTTCCTTATTATATAGCAGAAGTACCTGTTCGGACTGTTCCGCATGAAGACGTTCCATGTTAGAATTTTAATCTTCATGTCGGGCGAAATGATCTGACCAAGATAGCGCAGGTTTTCAAATCTGTGGGTAAAAACAGAATCGGAGGCTGCATAGCTGCTTATTATCAGCTTTATTGAATCGTTCAACCGCAGCTTTTCAACTTCATCTTTCGTGTTTGTGATCCTTTTATATAAGTTTTCAAGGATCAGGGGAGTATCCCGGAGTCCTGTCTGGCCTGTCAGAGGGATCATCCCGAAAAATAAGGTGAGTATCAGCAGCCCTTTTATCCGTTTCATTTTTCTTTACAGTTTTTTACAGCCTCATCCAGAAGGCTTTTTATCCGGTCACAGGACTGAACGATCTCTTCATTGCTTATTATAAGTGGAGGAGCAATCCTGAAAGCGTTGTCGCAGAAAAGGAAATAGTCAAGTATCAGTCCGTGACCGGGGGCATTTGCAATAGCATAATGTATATATTCCGGTCTGGAAAGCTGAACTGCAAGAAGAAGTCCGTCTCCCCTTATATTGGTTATTGCAGGATGAGCGAGTTCTTTTCTGAAAAGGGAGGCTTTGCCCTGAACCAGGCCGTGCAGATTATCTTCAATGATGACTTCCAGTGAAGCAAGTCCTGCGGCACAGCAGACCGGATGGCCGCCGAAAGTTGTGATATGACCAAGCTGGGGATTATCAGTCGAGGGCTGACATAATTTCATTTGAAGATATGAATGCGCCAAGGGGCATACCGCCTCCCAGGGCTTTTGCAAGTACAAGGATATCAGGGATTACATTAAATCGCTCAAGAGCGAACAAGGATCCGGTTCGTCCGAAGCCGGTTTGTACTTCATCAAATACAAGAAGTGCACCATGTTCAGAGCATTTTTTCCTTAATTCCTGAAGAAACCTTCTTCAGGATAAATGACTCCTGCTTCAGCCTGAACGGGTTCAGCGAAAACACAGGCCGTTTGGTTGTCTATTGCATTCGATGCCGTAAAATCATTATAATCGATCGAAAGGTATCAGGTAATAAAGGCCTGAATGCATTCTTGTATTTTTCGCTTCCCTGGATACTCAGTGCTCCATGAGTGCTCCCATGATAAGCATTTCTGAAATATATGATCCTGCTTCTCCCGGTAATTTCCTTGCAAGTTTATTGCACCTTCGATAGCTTCGCTTCCTGAATTTACAAAATAGCAGATATTAAGGTTTCTGGGAAGAATTACGCAAGTCTTCCGGCATATTTTACCTGGGGTGACTGGATCATTTCACCATAGACCATAAGATGAAGTATGAATCGACCTGATTTTTAACAGCCTCAACCACCCTGGGATGTCTGTGACCGGTATTGCTTACCGATACACCGGAAATAAGATCGATATATTTTTCGCCGGCAGGACCATACATATAAACACCTTCGGCTTTTTCCATTTCAACCATCAAAGGCGACAGGTGAAGTTTGTCCAAGGTGAAGCAGAAAAAGCTGACGGTTGGTAAGCATGAGAATGGAGCGAATTATCTCGCCATCACATTAATATCATTCAGCAGAGTGTCTCTGAATGATTTTCCGACAGGAATGCTTTTCATGGAATCACCGACCAGAAGATCGAGGGAATTTTCCTTAATAGTCTGGATCATACTCTTATTGATGATAAATGATCTGTGGACCCTGATAAAGACACCTGAGGGAAGCTGGTTCTCAATGGCTTTCATTGTGAAATGAATTGTAAACTTGTCATCATTGGTATTCAGGGTAACATAATTTTCGAGAGCTTCAATAAAGATTATATCCTTCAGTTTAAGTTTAACAAGGGAGGAGCCCTTTTTTAATGAATATCTCTTCATCGCCGGTATTTGATGATTCCTTTCGGGAGAAATACCTTATGGTTTTATCGATGGCCTTGCAGAACCGACCGTATGATAACAGGTTTAAGAAGATAATCGATAACATTGAAGTCGAACGCTTTGAGGGCATATTCTTCAGCTGATGTAACGATTATAATGTTGGGAGGATAATCAAGGCTGCTAATAAAGTCGAAACCATCCATTTCCGGCATTTTGATATCGAGAATTATAAGATCGATATCCTGTCTTTTGGTGATCACATTCCTGTGCTGCAACAGAATCATTGAATGTACCAACCAGATTAAGAGATGCGGATTTTGCTCACATAATCCTTCCAGGATTTTGCAACTTATCTTATCGTCGTCAACAATAATACAATTCATCGTTTCAATAATCAGGCATGTTAAACAGATCAAAAGTAGTAAAAAAAACTATATTTAATTCACATAAACACAATTTAACCGAATTTGTTCATATTTTTCCGGATCGAGGCAGGCATTTATTACCGTGTCATTACTAGTAATATACAAAAAAAGAGGGTGTATAAAACACCCCAGGCAATTTCAATCACTCATGATTAAAGACCTTTGTCAAGAGCAGGAGCTGCTTTGAATTTAACGACCTTTTTGGCAGGAACATTAAGTTTAGCACCGGTACGCGGGTTACGTACCACTCTTGCGCTTCTTTTGGTTACTTTAAATGTACCAAGACCCGGAAGCTGAAGCCTCTGGCCTTTTTTCATAGCTTTTCCGACTGAGGAAACAAATGAGTTCAGAGCTTTTCCAGCATCTTTAACTGTAAGACCTGCATCTTTTGCGATTGCAGCAACTAAATCTTTTTTTGTCATAGTAAAAAAATTAAAGGTTAGACCAATTTTACTAATTGAATACAAATTTATTTTATTTTAATTCATATGCAAATTTATTTTGTCGTTTTTCCACAAATAATGGGACTTTTAGGTTAAAAAATGCATCATTTTCTATAAAAATCAAATTTCAGTAAAATTAGCGCAAGCAATGATTGCATGGGCATTTAAGCACATTTCTTTAACTAACATGTTGACAATCTGTTCATAAAAAGCGTATAACATTGATATTCTGATATTTATACAACATTTTAATCAAAAAATCTTTGAAAAATCAAAAAAATATTATATTTGCGGCGTGTAAATGGTGCTTTCAGGGCACCACAATCACCAGGAGAAATGGTCCTTGACAGGACATTATTATTTATGGAGAAATGGCAGAGCGGTCGAATGCGGCGGTCTTGAAAACCGTTGTTCTGTATCCGCGGGACCGGGGGTTCGAATCCCTCTTTCTCCGCCAAACTCATCAGATCACCTCCCACAGCGTAAGCTGTGGGATTTTTGTTTTATGAAAATCCCGAACCAGGCTCGCCTGAGCGAGGGATTTTCATAAAACAAAAACCCGCGAAGCGGGGAGGTGATCTGATGAGTTTGAAGCTCTCCCCGTTAGGGATCACGAGCGAAGCGAGTAATCCCTAACGGGATCACGAGCGAAGCCCGCCGTCGCTGAAAGCTATGGCGGACGAAGCGAGTAATCTCCCCCACGGGATCACTGAAAGTAATCCCTCTTTCTCCGCAGACTTAAATCACTCCTGTCAGCTGACAGCTGACAGGATTTTTATTTTCATACGGCTGAACAAGGCTTGCCGGAGTGAGGACAAATGAAAATAAAAATACCTTATGAGCGCAGCGAATAAGGTAGTGATTTAATCTGCAAGGTTCCCACCAGGGGATCACTCTTTGAGACACAGCTGAAGCTTGCCGGGGAACAACAAGCAGACATGTAACGGTAAATAACAATGTACATTTTTTCGCAAATAGGAATGCACCAAAAACAGCAAATAAGGATGCACAATTTCCTGTAAAATATTTTTTTATTTTATTAAAGTATTTCCGAAATTTGATACTGGCGGCATCCGATTGTTTGCGTGCAGCGAGATAAATCTCACTATTCCATGACAGCACATCAAGGAATACAGACAAGGGATGTCGCCTTTCTTTTGTATTCCCATTTTGTACTGTCTTCCTGGGCAGAGCTTAAGATATAACAACCTGTAAAATAAAATTGACTTCGGCTTTTTGCTGGTGTACCTTTGTATAACAATCTCTTGATTAATTATTAACAATTAAAACTTACCACAATGAAAAAATTAGTCTTATTGGCAACTTTAATCCTGATGGCAGGAATGACTTATGGACAAAACTTGCAAAAGGGCAACTTGATAGGAACGCATGTGATTTCTGTTGCTCTTCAACCAGGAGCAACTATGGAAAAATATATGGATTTCTACAAAGGTAAAGTAGTCCCTGAATATGAAAAGGCATTTTCTGGCATGAAGGCTTATATGGTGAAAAGTATCAGAGGAGTAAACAAAGACAGTTTCGGAGTTTTCATGGTTTTTAAAACTGAAGCCGACAGGGACAAGTATTTTAAAGATGATGGGAGTTATACTGAAATTGGAAATGTTGCATACGCAAAGTTAAAACCAGTATTGGATGAATTAAGTAAGCTTGGAGCCATGACTTCTGTTTATAATGATTGGCTTGTACTTTAAAATAACTTAATATTTTATTCTTTAATAGTATATTGATCACCAGCCCTCGGATCCCGGGGGCTTTTTATTTACCCTTTATAAATCTGACCACCACTTGACTTTGGTATCAGGATACTTTAATTTTACTTGTATATATGATATACTTTAAATGATCGTAAATATTTACGCTTCAATGCCAAATATGGTATGCAGAAATAAAAGGACTTGAAAAACTGTTTGGATACCTCAAAGGTCAGCTGTTTGGTATGTTCAATTTTCAGAATCAGCTTAACTCCCTGCGCAACCTGGCAGATTATGCTCTTACTGAACATCAGTTCGCCTATCTCATAGGCAGTCACAGGATGTATCCATATCTAAAGGAGAGAAAAAGGAGAAGGGAACCCGCCATCTTCAGCTTTGATATTGCTCATAGAAAACTAATGAGGATCAGGTGTCCGTTCAGGGTTAAAGTGCTTGTATCTTTTGCAGACTGGAAAGGAGGAGAGATTGTTGGGTGGAACAATTATGGTTAACCGAGAGAGCTTCAAATGGTTTTTTTAATTAAGAGCATCGGTTATCATTTCTTCCTCTTCCAGATTCTGCTTCCATAACAAATTGTTTACGGGAGTATCATAGGGTACTCCCTTTAATTTAAAATCAAAATCGATATAAATTTGAATGAACAGAAAACAGAATTACAGGCTGCCGAGGTGCAGCTAAAGTATAAGTCCCGGATTCCGAAGTCAAAACGTGTACAAATTAAGACCTCAAAAGACGCGTTTTCGATCCTCTGGAGCTACTGGAATAAAGATACTATTCTCCACCAAACTCATCAGACCACCTCCCACAGTGCAAGCTGTGGGATTTTTGTTTATGAAAATCCTGACCCAGGCTCGCCTGAGTGAGGGATTTTTCTGACATATTACTGACACCCGTACATAGTAAAACCTACCCACTGATATTGCAAGAATTCTGTGTTTTCCAGCATATACTTCTGAGTAAGCTGCATTGCCTTCATTGGTTTGTAACCATTTTTACGATAATTATGATACTTAACCATGAATGCTGATCCTGCCTCATCATCAACAGGTGGAATGCTTACAAGAACAACACGGGCGCCTGACTCCATAAATGCACCGGGAAGGCCCAGAATATCATCACCTGTCAATTTTATGTCCTGCACCTCAGTCGGGCGCCATCCTGTGCTGCAGGCACTTAATATTACCTCATCGAACGGTATCCGGCTAAAAGCTATTTCAGCTGCATCTACCCTTCCATTATCAAGAATAAATCCTGAATGCATGGGATCAGCAGGCTCTGATAATCCATGACAGGCAATATGCAGAATGTTCCCTGAGGCCCCGGTCTGATCAACAAGATCCCAGAATCCTTCCTCTGTTGATGATTTTCCCATAATTATCTTATTAATGACATTGCTCCCGGAGTAAATTTCATGGATTTCATTACATTCATTTTCAGCTCCGGTCAGACGCACAAATTCAGGCATTGTTTTATATTCAGGAGGACCAACTATAGCGATGCCCGGATCAGGTGAGAGTGGTTCTGTCAAATGAGGAATACAACTTAAATTGGGCAAAATACTGACAGGACAATATTCAAAAAGCCGGCGTCCCCTGAAATTCATTCCTGACCATGGAATCAGATGCATTGGTCCGTGTGGTATAATTATAATTCCCTCTCCTGATATTGCATTGTCGAGAATTTTTTCAGCAACAAAGTGGCTGGCATTAATATTCAATGAACCTGAAAGATCAAACAGGCTGAAATCCATGACATCAATACTACTGTTAAGGTTTTTCAGATAAGTATCCAGTTTAATACCGGTCTCCTTATCCGGGTATACTTCTGAGGCAATGCATTCCCTGCCAGACAGGAGAACACTCGTGATACAATCAGGCTATAGAAAATATTTATGGCTTTAAAATTCTGTTTTAGAAGAATATCATTGATAAGATTTATGTTAAAAGGAACAGGTTGGGTAAGATTGCGCCACCGCGGATCTGAAAATCTTATCTGTTGTATCACCTGATCTATCTGTTCCCTGAGACTTGAAATTCCTTTTCTGGCTTCTTCAGGTAAAACTTCCCCTCTGAAAGCTTTAAACTCCATACCGTCGAGTTCAGTTGTAAGCTGATTCAGTTTGTCCTTCAGTTTAATTCCAGACTGGATTCCTTTCTCCATACCAGAAGGTATACTGAGGGTTGCCGTAAGTGTCCGTGATTTAATCATCTCCATCAGCTTACAACAATCAGATCCATTATTAATTGAACAGGCCAGTTCAATGGCCTCTGTAAAAAGAGGAATCTTATCTTCAAGGTAGGTGCTGTCAAGCCGATACCCGAGTGGTCCTTTGCGAAGTTTGTTAACAATATCTGCAGCATTAATAAATGCAGTCAGTCCATCATTCTTATTACCTGTGGATATTAAAATGCGGCCTTGCAGCTCAAATAGTTTCCAAAGCTGGTCCGGATCAAAATGGTTATTCTGAAGATCCTCAATAGCAACATTCAGTTGTTCAAGAGCCTTATCATATGATGACAGATTAAACAATGAATCCGGCCTTAAGTTTTAATAATGAAGCAAGCTTAGGTCTCAGATTTCCATTATTCATGAACAGAGGTTCAAGTCTTTCAATATCGTTAAGGGCTTCTCTGTACTCACCTTTGGCTATTCTGACAGCAATCAAATGAAATTCTATTGCCTCTCCGACTCCCAATTTTTCGTATTCAGGAAGTACTACCCTGAAAAGTGATTCCGCTTCCTCATATTTATGCAGTGCCTTATAAACAAGTGCCCTGTAATAGCTTACTTCCAGAAACGCGCGGTATAAGTTCACAGCTTTAAGAACACCTGCTCCCGACCCCTTACCTGAAAAAATATCTGCTGCAGCCTTCTTGAATGCTTCATTTATGTCTTCCTGAGCGGGCTTCTTATTTCCTGTAAGTGAATTTAACAGAAGGGAGGCTTTATCCAGTTCATCAAGAGATTTACGATAATCCCCCAGCCAGTTGAGAATATCCACCACATCAATAGTTACCCTCACCAGAGAAACCGCGTCACCTGAGTTTATCAGGGCTTCTCTGCAAGCTGTAAGCAATGATAACGCTTCATTAAACCTGCCCTGAGCCGTAAAGGAAACCGCTAATGATCTCTGTATATCTATTTTAGCTCCTGCGGAAAGATATATTCTGAAAGTTCTGCAGCCTGGTCGCGATATTGATTAGCTTCTGACACTTCATTCATAGACTGTACAGTATCAGCAAGCATGAGCAAAGCATCTGTCATGATCCTGACGATTGGCTCAATTTCAACAGGTGGAGGAAAATGTTCGTTATGCACCAGTGCCAGTTCAAGGTGCTTTTTGCCATATGCAATCTGATTTTTATAATTTTCTGCAGCACCTTTAAGATTGTTTGAATTCTTAGCCAGCTGTGCTCCCATCATAAACGATGAGACTTTTCTCTGCATTTCAAACATTTCGGTGAGCATCTGAAATTTGGAAGGAAACTCTCCCTGTGGATCCGGATTGTTTTTCATAATAATTCAGTCTGACAAAGATTTATCAAGATAAAGAACAAATGGCGCCGGGAAACCCATAATTCTAATTGAATCTTTAAAATAGCTACGTAAAGGTTCTAATCATCAGGTGAATAATCTTTCACTGTAACGTATCCAAATTTACACGATAAAATAGACTATGTCAATAGGAAAAAATGTGAACAAAATGAACATTAGATTATGTTTAATTAATCTAAATAAAAAATCATTTATTACAAGTGTAACCGGACAACCACTTCAAAACGAGCGGGGCAGATACTGAAAAGCCATACGAGTAAGGTTCATTAAAAATTACTTCAATGAAAAAGAATACTCAGAGTTTTGGTATTGCTTTCTGTTGCAGGTCTGATTTCATTACTACAGGCCTGTCAGAAAGATGCCATCAGTTTAATTCATCACTAACCAGTGCTGAATTTTCTAAAACCGGATCAAAATTTCAAATCCGGTATCTACCTTTACAGTCCTACACAACCCATTGGAAAGGGGGTAGCCCGTGCCTGGGTATCCAGAAAACAAAAACGGGGAACCAGTTGCAGTTGGCGTGAACTTCACAGCAAAATCGCTTGAGAATCTTCCTTCAACTCCGGCTAACTATGTTTTCATTCTGCCTAAAAATAAAGGGAGAAACTTTTATACCCATGTTTTGCTGGATTGGAATGCACTCAGGGACATGAACCACCTCATGTCTATGACCTTGCACACTTTGATGTTCAGTTTTTACATCATTCGGAAATAAGGAGAGAATGGCAATAGGCCCTGACGACATTGCACAATTTGATAAACTTTCCGGTTACAAAATATGTACCTCCATTGTATTTGCGAGGTCCCGGGGGAGTACCTCAAATGGGAGTACACTGGGTAGACCTGCTTTCTCCGGAATTTAATGGCGGGGTATTTACAAAAACCTTTATCTGGGGTTCATACGATGGCAAATTTATTTTCTGGGAACCGATGATTACATTGGACTATCTCCTTTCCCGCCCGAATGACCTGGTTACTTTGCGTCAGCCATCTGCTTATCAGATTGATGGTTACTATGCCACTAAGTTCAAGGTGTCATATTCAGTTAATCCGAAAGAATATACAGTTGCATTGCTGAACCTTGTCCATCATGAGGGTAATTGAAAATTTACTTTTTTAATACCTGTAAAACAGGAACATCTTTGTTGTTCCTGTTTTTTTTAACCGAGCTGCAGACAGAGAGCGTAAAACTCAGACGATCTGATGAAATTACTTCCTGATCAAAATATTTCTTTCAGGATCACAAAGAAAATCACACTTCTATCTGTGGCCAGTCTTACTTACCGAATCACTCGTCAATGTTTATAATTGGTATCCCAGTGATTCTTTCATAATTTCCACCGAAAAAGGCTTCCCATGACCAGGATATATCATCTTTATTCCACTATCAATCAGGATTTTCCAGTATTTTTTAATCTCTTCAATATCCTTAGCATATATTGGCAGACCCGGACGGATCCTGAATGGAAATCCATTATGAGCCATACAGCCTACAAATGCCTCTCCCGAATCAAGAATAACACTTATTGATCCCGGAGTGTGACCTGGTGTATGAATAATGTTCCCATCAATCCCATAGGCATTTAAGGGATATGGCTCATCCGTAATCAGAATATCGGGTTTGAACTTAGGAAATGAGAGTCCTTTTGAAAATAGCAAATAGCCATGGCTGAGTAATTTTGCCATAGATGTTTACACCTTTCGGAATTATCATACCACCATCTTCCAGATAGCTTTTCTCACTTTCGTGAATAGCAATTTTGGCACCCGTAAATTCACGGATTTCCAGGGCTGATCCGGAATGATCAAAATGCGAATGGGTAAGTACTATTAATTTGATGTCTGAGGGGTTTATATCAAGTATTTTAAGTACCCTCTTAAACACTTTCAGCTTTTTGGGCATTCCGCCATCAATCATTACAATGTCTTTACCACGGATGAGATAACAACTGTTCAGACCAAGCTTAATCCGAAAGATTTCTAATTTCATATTTTATGGTATAATAAGATCACCTTCAAACTCATTTTCCAACAGTTACCTTTGATTGTCTTCCTTTCAATGACTGAAAAATATTTAGCCCTGATTACAGCCTTACAAATCCGAACTATTTATTTTGTTACTAAAGGTAAACCTTGTTAAAGTCAAAGTCAATTTTATTTTCAGTATGATCCAGGGATATTCCAATAAAAAGCCTCGTGAATCAAGGGTCCTGGATGACATATTATCTTCTGAAACATTTGATCAGGATTATTGGGAAAAAATATTATAACTTTACTCATAATGGAGACGAAATTGAATATTAATTATGGAAATAAAAGGAAAGGTAGTGCTCCTTACCGGAGCATCCAGAGGCATTGGTCCGGTACTGGCTGAAGCTTTTGCCAATAGAGGTGCAATTATGGCCCTTGCAGCAAGGTCAGAAAAGGGATTGCAGGTAACAGCCAAACATCTGGAAGGCCTGGATGCAAAAGTTCAGATTTTCCCTGTCGACCTGAGAGAATCATCACAACGTGAAAATCTCATTGAGGCAGTTATCGGGAAACTGGGAAGAATTGACATATTGATCAATAATGCAGGGCTGGAAACAGAAGGAACATATTTAGAATTGCTGTGGCAGTCCATACGCGAGAATATTGAAGTTAACCTGATAGCACCTATGGCACTAACCTGGCTTGTTCTTCCCGGGATGATTAAAATGAAGTCAGGATATATTGTTAACATAGCTTCCATCGCTGCTAAAAGCGGTGCTCCAAATGCTGCAATATATTCAGGGACAAAAGCAGGTCTGGCCGAATGGACGCGCGCACTTCGGCTGGAATTGGCAGGTACCGGTATCAGGTTCTCAACGATCTTCCCCGGCTATGTCAGGGAAGTTGGAATGTTTGCTAAATTTGGGATCAAATCACCCTGGATGATAGGATCATGCTCCCCGGATCAGGTTGCCAAAGCAGTTGTCAAAGCCGTTGAAAAAGAAAAAGTTGAAATAATTGTTAATTCCCGTCCCTTGCGCTATATCTTCACATTAAATGAAATATCCCCAGCCCTGGGTGACTGGCTCATGAAAGTTTCCGGCGCCAACGAATTTCAACGAAAAAAAGTTGAAAAAATGAGGTGATAACGGATTGAAAAATAAGGCAGTGCCCCTGTTTACAATAATTTCTTATATTTGAATGGATCACATATTCAGGAACTTTAATACATTCCTGTAACGCATATTTTTAATTTCCTCAGGAAAAAGATCCGAAAAGTTCCGGCAATACTGTTCAAGCGAGATTTTATTATCGGTAAAATTCATAACATCGAAGTCGGAACCATAGAGGATCCTCTCCCTGAATATACTGTTGTTCCCGAAGAGGTCAATTATTTTCTTTATTTCATCTTTTCCGGTATAGCATGAAAGGTCGCTGTAGACATTCTTATATTTTCCCATGAAGGCCACAATGGTCTTTGCCCATTTAAAATCGGGATCACAGCTTCCCATATGGGCAAAATCGATACGAAGACCTTTTTTCAATGCGGGTTCAAAATGCTCAGGATTTCCATAATCATTGTATTTCCAGACACCCGAGCCATCCAGACTGAAATCAGCTGAAGGGAATCCGCTCATACCGCAATGGGTTGTAACCGGAAGGTCCCTTTCGATGCATATATCAAAGATTTCCTGAACCGGCAGGCCTGCCGGGTGATAACCAAGCCTGGGGTACAGCTTCACACCATAAAAAGGCCCTTTCTTACCAATAAGATTTTCATTCCTGAGAGCTTCCTTTATTCCCGGCCTCCGGGGATCAACCGCTAAGAACGGAAACACAGGCTCTCCTTCCATAGAGAGTTTTCTCAACCTGTCCATATGAAAAAGATATCCGCTGGTCAGCTTAAGGTTACCATATAGCGGGCTTCTTACTTCAAACCGGTATGCGGTGTCACTTCTGCATTCCTCAATGCATCTGTCAAGATCCCTTTCAAATTCTTCAAAATCCTTTGTATCACTGTTCCTGATTTTAAATCCTTCCGCAAACCTGCTCATTTCATTATCGAAGTCATCTTCAAATTTCTTTTCATCGAGTGTTACTGCCTTTATATATCCCGATCTTGCAGCAGATATATGTGTTGTTTCTGCTGTTACCGGAGGTGCAAAGAAGTAATATATATCCATCATAAGAGGTATTGCGCCTGCCCCGATGCCCCAGACTTCAGCTGCCTGTTTCCGGATATACTGGAAATTACCACGTTCGGTCCGGACTGTGGCAGTTAGTAATTCAGCCAGTCTGAAAAGCTTTTTGCGGAATTCCGATTCAGATCTCTCTTTCTCAGCTTTGGATCTTATTACCGGCTTCTTTCCTTCAGGATACCTGCCGGTTACCTTATCAAAAAACATTGCCTTGATTTCCTTCAGCACATAACTCAGATTGAAGAGATGACAATGAGCGTCAATTCCTTCAATATTTCTATACTTCAGATCGGCCTGTTCCATAATATCCCCTGGTTTTTGTCTGAGTTTAATGATTTTTTTTACTTTCAATGAATACCTTTCCCGGAAAGGCTCCGGGATCAGTTAATCCGGTGTGCGCAAAATGCATTTTCATACAATGAACCGGTATTGAAATAATCAGAAGCCCGGCAACCACCTTTGCATACATCACCGATATCGCAGTCACGGCAACCTCCTTCAAGGAGTTCGGTTTTAAATTTCCTGTTATAACTGAAATTATCCTGATTATTCCATATTTCCGCAAGGGAATTTTTCTTCAGATTGCCTTCAATAAAAGTATCAGCATACAATGCACCACACCCTTTCACATTTCCGGTGCTATCGATGAATACGGTGCTTAAGCCTGCCTGGCAGCCCTGCCAAAAGCAAAAAGGACTGGAAGCGCCTCTGATATACGATTCGCTGTCATCATAATAGTAACCTATATTATCAGCTGCCAGTACAAGTATTTTTCTATCCTTGTTTTTTTCTCTTATAAAATCAATTAAAGAAGGTATGTGTTTACGATCCAGTATCAGATCATTTTTTCCGGCCATATTACCCATTGGATTGACCAGCTGAATTTGCCATACTTTAACATTGTTTTGAATGAGGAACTGATAAACAGGCTCCATTTCCGGATAGTTCATTTCAATCAAAGATGTGATTACTCCAATAGGGATATCGGCAAGGTTCAATAAATCAAGGGTTTTCCGGATATGCTCAAAGCTGTGTTTATTACGTCTGATCAGATTTTGTATTAATTCATTTCCGTCAATGGATACTCCCACATTTGTAAGATTTGCATATTTAATCTGGTCTATTTCTTTTTTATCTACCCTATAACCATTGGTAATAATATTATTCATTCAGATTCAGGTAATAAGCCATCAATTAATCTATCTGTGTTAAAAGGTATGCCGGCTCGCTTCGCACAGAAAAGCAAGGAAACAAAAGCCTTCAATATTATTCATAAGAAGAAGTAACAATTATTGATTTTCAGGAACAAATGAATTCATAGAACTTTTTGCAAGTTCAGCATATTTCTTTGCCTCCTCGGGCAATCCCATTCTTGAGAGATATCCGCTTAACGCTATATAATCTTCACTGAAGAAGAATGGATCCTGATCCATGAGCCGCTCATAAAGGTCCTTTGCCTTTTCTGTCTGCCCGTCCCTGAGAGCATTTTTTATGTGAGCCAGTTCCACATAATCATATTCCATAACAAACTCATCGCCGGGTTTACGGTTTAGAAATTCGGGATAGTTGCATACCCTCTGATATTCTCTTGCCCTGTCAATCACCACAGGGATAGAGGAATTACCTTTTTCATCGATATGGGTAAGGAACAGGTCGGTATAAATGCTCAGCCCTTTTGAAACAAAGACCAGCCATTTGCTGTTTGGCGACCAGGCGTGCCAGGAATTAAGGGCGTACATGTTACAGTCGAGCATCTTCGCTTTTCCTCCTTTTGCCGGAACAATATAAAGCCTGCTGTCGGGCATAAGCAGCATGTAATTATCGGCCTGGCAATATACCAGCCATTTGCCATCGGGAGAAACAGCAGGAAAATAGTTGCTCTTCGCGTTATCCGAAGCGCCTCTTACCGGTTCTGCCAGACCTCCCTGCCCGTCATTAAAAGGGATCCTGTAAAGGTCGTATTTAAACGGTATTTCCCTTTTTTCAAATTGGTCCAGCATCTCCGGATCCTCTACCGTAAGCTTATACTGATCAGCCTCTCTTGGCAGTGCCGGGGCTCTCGAAAAAATTATCTCCTTCCCGTCGGGTGTCCAGAATGCATTGCTCTGAACATATTCATCAAGATTGGCTCCAGGGAGTTCGTTTAGTGTATTTAACTTACGGTCATATACTGCAAGGCTACCGTTAACAGGGAAGAAAAGCAGGGAATAAGCAAAATTTTCAGCTTTGTTCAGTGACGGATTTTTCGTTACAATACGGTCTTTCACTGTTGTAACAATATACCTCCCGTCGGGTGATATTTTTGAGAAGAGGCCGAAGGTGCTTCTTTTCTCAATTTTCGACCACGACATATATACGTCCTGATCAAATAAAAGGGTATCATTGATATCAGAGATAAAAAAACCTCCCTTATCTCTGCGTCCCGCATCAAGATCGAGGCCGATAGTTTTTCCGTCGGAACTGAATGAATGACAATTTCCGCATACAGGAAATCCTTTCATGGCGATATGAGGGGGTTTATCACTGCCAACATCAACCAGGATATAATTCATAAGATCGAGTTGCTTTTCAGCTATCTCAAAAGGTATAGGCATCTGGCGGAACAGAATGGGAGCGCCAACGCTGTCCCTGCTTATCCTGAAGAAAATCTTATCTGCGATCTTATTATTTCCCAGTAGATTTACCCTGAAAAATACCTTACCGTCTCCGGACATCATTTTGACACTATCCCACTGAGCCTTTCCCGGTGTCCATTTTGTAAGTTTTGTGGAAGCTTTTACAGTATAATCCTTTTTACCGGCTGAAAGGGTTACTTCCCATTCTGCTTCGCTGCCGGACTTGTTCTCCCATTCAAAGAAGGGAGCAGGGAATTCGGGCGGAAAAAGTGCATTGTTAAACGGATACCTGACTGAAATAAGGGGTGATGAGGCTTTTTTCTTTACAAAGATCAAAATTGTTGCTGCCAGAACAGCAGTAAGGACAATAGGTATTACTATTTTAAGCCTTCTCATCAAAAGCCTAAATTAAATAATATTTTGTAATTCTGTCTTCTCAGACTTTAAAATTACCGGTATCGACCCATTCATTTTTCAGTAACGACCACCAGTCAACAGCAAGTCCGCTGAGAACATAATCATATGGTAGCCATCCATAGCCATCTTCACCCCAGTTTTTACCCCATGAATTTCGAATCAGAAAAGCACCAGGCTTTGAATTATTTATCACCATCTTATCGTCATAGCCAGCAGCAACGACTGCATGGCCGCCGACTATTTTGTCGCCGGCTGAAGGAAACGGGATTTTTCCTGTCGTTTCAGCTTCATCAATGGAAGTATAAACTGTAAATCCAAACATCGATGGAAGATCTCCCTTAAGGTTGGTTTTGATCCTTTCCAGCAGAACTTTCTTTGTTGTCTCCGGAGGATCAAGCCTGTAGTATGTT
Organism: uncultured Bacteroidales bacterium; assembly: GCA_963700275.1. GTDB lineage: Bacteria > Bacteroidota > Bacteroidia > Bacteroidales > VadinHA17 > LD21. The sequence goes on from CAVOWZ010000016.1 coordinate 159,814, forward strand.
ATTGATTTGTAATTCTGGGCAAATGAATAACAGAATGCCGTAGGTTCCTTTTCATAATCCTCGATCTTATATGGCCAGTATTCTTCCGGAGGAACGCCAAAGAGAACCATTGCTGCCATGGTATTCCTAAGGAATGCTCCGTTATCACCGGTTTGGTGCATGAGATTCCGTGTTACTTTATACAGAAACAGGCGGGAAGCGTCAATATGTTTCTTGTATGCTCTTCTTTCAAAATATTCGACAAGTGCAACACCTGCATTTGCCGTACATGATCCGAGTGATCCCTGGTCTTCCACAGGAGAGAACCATGCTCTCAGATCGACTGCCTGAGGCATTTTCACCTTGACCGGCTTGTCCACACCAACCTTAATAAGCATTTCTTTTACAGAGTCTGTCTGGCCTTCCTGTTTCAATTTGTCAGGAATCTTATTGTCATTCACGGTCAGATCCCGGAAATCGGGATAATCGGGTAACCAACCCAAACCATATCTGTGGAAAATTCCAATCATAGATCGTTGAATATTAATTAAATACCAGAATCTTATTTATGACTTCCACTCCTTTGCCAGACAATCAATTGCATCGGTAACGGATCGTGCATTTTTACTAATAATTGCAGCCCCTAATGTAACAATTGCAGCAGCTATATTTATACCTTTCTGGATATTTTTAATTGAATTTATATTTTCTTTTATATCCTTTGAGATATCCCTGATCTTCTCCAGGGAAACTTTCACCTCATCCATTACGAGGATGGTTGAAAATGCGAGTATATCTTCGCCGTAATTCATTATTGACCACTGGAGGCTTCCCAGTCTCTGATTATCTTCTTTCGGGAGTTCTTTCCAGTTGCTGAAACGGAAATCTCCTATTGCCTGTGCCAGTCCGAGGAAATTACCAGCCAGTTCATTTGCCTGTTTTGAAGTTAAATTGGCCATGAGTTTACTCTTTGAATTTATTGAATTCTGAAATTATATCCTGGATATCACATGCATATCCTGCAAGTCCGGCAGCCAGTTCCCGTGCAGACATTTTATTTCTGTTTTCATAAAGCTTCTGGTGTCCTTCAGCTATAGTTGTAAGGCTTCCCGCAAAGGCATCGATCTGTTCCTGCTTTGACAGAATATCGGAAATCTGTTGCCAGTAATCACCGGCAGCCTTCCCTTTTTCATAGTCACTGAGGGTATTCCCCATTTTAATTTCCATATAATAATCATAAAGCCTTGCTTTCCTGAAATCAAGCTCATCTCTAAGGTTCTGCTGTATGATGAACTGAAATTTCTCAAGCAGGATCTGAACATGAGAATTTGCTTCCTCAACATATTTACTGATCATTTTCCTCCTGTAAAGATCGGTTGTCGCACGTAAAATTATCCCGGAAAGGTCAGTGTAAGATTTCACATGCTCATCCTCAATAAGTATTTTGCCGAATTCACCTTTGATCAATGAGTTCTCCAGTGACTTAAAATTATAACTTGTAAGCTTATTGTCAGAAAGATTTGACAATCCAGTGAAATAAGACTTCAGTGTATTATAGATCTGTCCTGTAATCTGGTCGGCTTTTTTATAATCTTTACAATCGCATTCAGTATCCCTTTTGATCTCAAAAGTACGGATCGCTTCAAATGCGCACCGGTCGAGACAATGTTGCTGAAAACTGTAATTGATTTCTTCGAATTTCATGATGCCGTTTACGGATGCGGCAGAAAAATCGCTGACCGGTTTGAGAGTCACACATCCTGTTATAATCATAACAATTATAAGCAGAAATAAAAGCGGCGGAGGGCATGATTTTTTCATTTTGCTCTTTTCAACAAATTTACATAACAACAAAATAAGAATCAATTTTATTTTTTGTAAGGATATTGATATCTGGTTGTAAACTTTGAAATAATGACTGCCACAATATATATAAAGCAAATGAAACCTGTCCGGTTGAGAAGAAGTCACGAGATCTGATATCAGTTAATCAGATGTGAGCAAAATGCACTTTTAAATAATGACCCTGTATTAAAATAATTTGACGCCCGACATCCTCCTTTGCATAAATCTCCGAAATCACAGTCGCTGCAGCCTCCTTCCAGGAGTTCGGTTTTGAATTTCCTGTTATAACTGAAATTATTCTGATTATTCCATATTTCTGCAAGGGAGTTTTTCTTCAGATTACCTTCAATAAACTTATCATCGTATAATGCGCCGCATCCTTTTACATTTCCGACACTGTCAATAAACAGGGAGTTTATTCCTGCAAGACAACCTCCCCAATAACATAAAGGATTCTTCCTTCCTCTGATATATGGTTCACTGTCATCATGGTAATATCCTACATTATCAGCTGCAACAATCGACATCTTACGATCTTTATTCTTTTCTCTTATAAAATCAATCAGGGAAGGAATATGGTTACGATCCAGAATAAGGTCTTTCTTATCAGCCATATTTCCCATGGGATTGACCAGTTGTATCTGCCACAGGTTGACATTATTTTCAATCAGCAGCTGATAAATATCCTCCAGTGTGGGATAATTCAGTTCGATTAAAGATGTCACAACACCAATTGGTACCTTTGCTTCATTAAGAAGATTAAAAGCCTTCTTTATCTGTGAAAATGAGCGTTTATTAGATCTGATAATATTATGAACAGTTTCAGTTCCATCGAGCGATATCCCGATATTTGAAAGGTTTGCAAATTTGATTTGATCTATTTCTCTTTCGTTTATCATGAAGCCATTTGACATCAGATTCACTGCTATATTCCGTTCAGAGAGATAATTGGCTATCTTTTCCCATCCGGAAAATAAGAAAATCTCTCCGCCAATAAAGGTCAGCTCCCTGCAATTAAGCTCAACAATTTCATCTGCAACACGGTAGCATTCATCCAGTGTAAGTTCCTGGCGTCTTGCAAAACCTGCCACAGATCCACAATGCATGCAATTCAGGTTGCATCTTAATGTGAGCTCCCACAGGCAGGAGAACAATTTATATTTGTTTTCTTTCATATCTATAAAAAAAAATCCTGAAGACAATTTTTAAATGCCTCCAGGATCATGGCTTAAAATACTACATGAAAGCTACACTTTTATTTTTTATCAACTCTTCAGTAATATTAATACCTGTAACAGGTGTCTTAAGATTGAACTTCTCTTTAATAATAACCATTTGTTCATCTGTAAGATACAAAACCCAATCCCCTCTTCTGAGTCCATCAACGGGAATTTTATAAGAAGCGGGGCAGCGGATAACACCCGGATTAATTATAATTTTTTCAAATTTCTTTGATAACCGAGGTAAAAAATCTTTGATCATCCTTACCTGCCAAGGGGCTAAAATTAGTTTAAAAGTCTCTGCTGCTGGTGGCATAGTTTTAATTTTTTTGTTTGTACATTAAGATTGTAAATTAATTTTTTCTTGATCCTTATTTTACTCTTCCACATACCTCCTTTCCTATAAAGTTAATACAATAAATTAATAATATGCATGTTAAAAGAATTCCTTTCCTTACTCTAATCAAATTTAGTCAAATTGAAGATCAATGTCAATAGTGGAACCGGTCTTTTAAACAAATTCACGATTTATTTAAACTAAAGTCAACAATATTTTATTTTCGTCGTAACTTGCATTCAAAACAATGTTATGGATGATGAAAAACTGTTCAAAGGATTCAACCAGGATTTTCTGGTCGATGATAAGATAAAGCAGAAAGTCCAGTTACCTTCCCTTCAGAAAAAGAAGAAGACCGAGCTTGCACCGGTAAAGTACAATGACAGGCTGAAGATCGATTATCTGAATTACAGTGTTCAGCTTTCGGGTTCAAGGAAATTTCCGATTTTCACAGCTTCAAATATCAATGGCCTGCTATTTAAAAGCAGTCCCCGTCCAAAAAGCTGGAAGCTTGATAATCGTGTAAAAGAGTATCAGTGGGGAAAAGATCTGTATGAAGCCAGGAAAAGTGACTTTGACAAAGGTCACATGACAAAGAGAGAGGATGTTCAATGGGGAGAGACTACAGATCTGGCTAAAAAAGCGGCTTATTCAACATTTTATTATACTAATGCCGTACCACAGCATAAGGATCTCAACCAGGAGATATGGAAAAATCTTGAAGATTATATTTTGCATACTGAAACCAGGAAGAGGTCATTAAAGGTATGTGTGTTTACGGGGCCGGTTCTGAGTAACGATGATCCTGAATTTGTCACACCGGTTAATGGTGAAAAGATTAAGCTTCCGACATTATTCTGGAAAGTTGTTGTCTATCCGAAAGAAGACGGGAAGCTTTACAGAGCCGGTTTCATGATGAGTCAGAAGAAATTACTGGCTGAGGACGGGATAATCATGCCAGAGTTAAAAATTGTAATTAAACCAAAAGGAGAGCCCTTCAGCCAGTTTGATGATGCGGAAACCTACCAGGTGAATGTTTCCCTCATTGAGCATCTTACAGATCTTAAAATGCCGGAAGCAATTGATTCCTACAAGGATGAGAGAAGAAGAAAACTAGTTATGAAAGAAATTGATATTAATCCTAAATCCAAAATATCTTCAACAGACCGGAAGCCACGATTTTCAATTTCAAATATTGTATTATGAAACCACATTTTTCTCAAAAACAAACAAGAATGAAAATAATTGTCTGAAGATGTGGGTTCTCCCGCTTTGCATAACAGGCTATGTGACCTTAATATCAAAATTATTTACACATGACCTGAAATAAAACTATTCAGAAGAGTTACAAAATGAAAAGAATTGCAAAATGAAACTGCTTTCACAAATAATCATACATCGTGAAAATGATGATGCAGCAATTCAGCTGTTGCAGGGGGATCTGACGGCAATACCAACTGAACATGCAGCGGATATTCTTGTTGTCTCTGCTTATCCGGGTGATTATATTCCTGCCACCAATACCCTTATGGCTGCCTTATATAATAAGGGCATACATGTAGGGGAAATGGCAATAGAAAAAGAGGTCGACCTGGTCAGCCAGCTTGGGTGCTGGCTGTCAAAACCTTTAAGTGCAGAACAACAGAAGATATTCAACTTTAAAAGGATCCTGTGCTTTGAACCCGGAATGGCAGCCCTTGAAGACAAAACTGTGGTAAGTAATATTTTCCGGTGCATCAATACATTTGTTTTTGATAAACAGAATAATGTCGTTGCCATGCCGGTTGTAGCCAGCGGCAACCAGAAAATGCCACTGGGGAAAATGCTTCCTGCAATACTTGAGTCTGCAATTTTCTGGCTTGAGAACGGATTGCCGATCAAATCGATCAAACTTGCCCTGTACTACGACGCACAGGTAGAAGAGGCTCTTCCGAAATTCGATGAGATCAGACAAAACTATGAATTAAAAGAATCGTTAAAAGAAGGTTTTTACGGAATTCCTGAGAAAATAAAGGGCATAGAAAAAAGTATTGAAGAGGAAATTTTAAATAAGGTAACAACACGTTCACAGGAAACTATTATTCATCCTGATTATAAAGGAAAAGATGTAAGGAGAGGTTATTCCAAATCAATACCTGATTCCGGCTCCGGCAAGCCCACTGCTAAGTCTTCAAAAAAATCAGATATATATGACTATTTTATAAGTTATGCCCATAAAAATTCCGACCTTATTAATTCTTTTGTTAAGTATATGAAACAAAGGAACAACCGGCTCAGGATTTTCTACGATAAGGAATCAATACCTCCCGGCGGATTATGGATCAAACAGTTATCTGATACCATTCAGAAATCAAAAAAGATACTGGTTTTTCTCTCTCCCGATTATGATAATTCCCCTGTCTGCTGGGATGAGTTTCAATGTGCAAAACTGCTGGAATATAACAGAAGAACATCAATTATTCAGACAATCTACCTGTACAATTACAAAAATGAAATGCCGCCAATCATGGGCATATACAGTTACCTCGATTGCAGGGAAGGAGATGTGGAAAAGCTGAAGGCATGCGTTAAAACTTTCCTGAAATCCGGATGAAGAAAAATAATCAACACAAAGCACATTTCATTGTATATGTCCGGTGGGATATTATCCTTGACTGGAAAGGAAATGAGATCGTTGAAAACAAACTTTCGAAAAATGAACATTTAAAACCGTATGCCTACGGGACAGGTGCAAGGGGAATATCAGAAAAAGTGAAGAAAGGAGATATACTGTGGATATTTACCATTCCAATCTATGGTAACTTTTCATCTTTCCCATCTGTTGTTGCAATGCTGACTGTTGATGAAGTTATTGACCAGGAAAATGAAAAGAATAAAGATAAACTGGCCCGCATACCTGGTTACATAAGAAAGCACTGGGATCCCGATAAAAAGAAAGGTTGGAAGTATGCTATTATCGGGAATAAAGATGAAAGTCATTATTTCCCGTTAAATAATGCCTATGACCTGATAACTAAAAAAATCCTTAAAGATAAATCGTGTATCCTGGAGAAAAGAATATCAGGTAAGTACTACGGGTATATAGCACAGTATTTTCAAACTATCAGAAGGATCCCGGTGAACCTGATCAGGGATATGATATCCTATAAAAAAAAGATCCACAGGTCGGATTCCATATTCATCAGCTATAGGCGAAGATCGGGCAGCAAGACAGTTAAAATACTTGTGGAATCATTGCTTAAAAGAGGTATCAATTGCTGGCTGGATATTAACCGGATGCCCCAGAATAAAACCAGACATTATTCCGATAAGGAAAAACAGTATTTTAAGAATGAGATTGAAAATGCCATTCATGAAAGCAAAATGTTTATTGCAATTATAAGTGAAGATTATTTTGAAAGAGAATGGACAAATCTGGAATTTGAGATAGCTAAAAATCATGAAAAGTCCGGTATGTTAACTGTTTTGAAAACAGAATTACATGAATTAAAGGATCCAAAACGCTTATCACAACTCGTGAAACAAAGGATATACGGTTGATTGTTAAAAAGACACTGGAAGAGTGGTGAGTGACCCCAGACTACAAATCCCGGAGGTGTCCAATACTGTCTGATAATTTATTTGGATTTCTTTTTCTTTACTGTAAATTGTACAAAATGTTAAAACTAAATACTTAAAACTATGTCACTTTGGGGCCCGTTACAAGATCGTTATGAAACAACCCGTCCACGAAAATTACTCGCCCTGGATGGAGGCGGTATTCGCGGTGTGATAACCCTTGAAATCCTTGCAAAAATTGAAAGTGCACTTAAGTCAAAGTCAGGTAAAGGAGATGACTTCCGGTTATGTGACTATTTTGATTATATAGCAGGTACAAGTACCGGAGCAATAATAGCAGCAGGTCTTTCCATCGGTATGTCAGTACAGGAACTGCTTGATTTCTATATCAGTAGAGGGAAAAATATGTTTGACAGAAATTCGATTATAAAACAATGGAAATCTTTATACGAGTCAGGCCCTTTACTTAATATGCTTAAGGAGACATTCGGAGCCGAAACTGATCTGATAATCGGTAAAGGGAAATTCAGATGTCTTCTACTGATAGTGACAATGAACAGAACAACTGATTCCCCATGGCCAGTAAGTAATAATCCGTTTGCAAAGTATAACGACCTGAACCGACCGGATTGTAATGCAAAGATCAGGCTCTACCAGCTTGTAAGAGCAAGTACTGCAGCCCCGGTTTACTTTCCTCCTGAAACACTGCAATGGGATCCTGATGATCCCAATAAAACTTTTATATTCGTCGATGGCGGAGTGACTCCCTATAACAATCCTGCATTCCTTCTTTACAGAATGACAACTCAGCCTGAATATAACCTTAACTGGGAAAAGGGCGAGGATAAAATGCTTATTGTTTCTGTCGGTACAGGTGCAGCACCATCTGGAGGAGAATACAGAAATATTCTGGACACTGCAACAGGTATATCAACAAATCTGATGTATGCAATGCAGGTCGATCAGGATATAAATTGCAGGACAATAGGAAGATGCACGTATGGTGACGAAATTGACAGGGAAGTAGGAACAATGATCTCTGAGCAACCACTCTCAGTTAATACAGGGAAGGATTTCCTATATATCAGGTATAACGTGGCTCTTACCAGAAAAGATCTCGACAAGCTGGGATTGCTAAATGTTGATCCCGATGATGTAAGAAAGATGGATTCGGTAAAATACATCGACAAGTTGCAGAAAGTAGGTCAGGCTTCTGCTAAACAGGTATCCCTTGATCATTTTGGCAGGTTCATTTAAAAAATGTGTAATGGAAGTATTTATTGTAAGGCCCTTTGGTAATAAATTATTGGTAAAAAGAGATAAAAATACAGGGAAAGTAATTGAAGAAGTTGAATTCGATTTTGACAGGGTTGAAAATGAGCTCATCACTCCTGCACTCAAACAAGTAAACCTGGAAGGCGGAACTACCGGAAAAATATTTGAATCGGGTGATATCCGGGAGGATATGTTCTCTCTTCTTTTGCAGGCTGATATTGTTATAGCTGATATTACAATTCATAATGCAAATGTTTTTTATGAACTGGGAATTCGTCATGCACTCCGCGATAAAAAAACGATCCTGATCAGAATACCCGGCTTTGATGAAACTCCGTTTGATATTCTCGGGTACCGATATGTTTCTTATACGAAAGATGATCCTTCTGCGTCAGTTCCTCATTTGAAAAAGGCATTGGAGGAAGTAAAACTGTCTGACCGTAAGGACAGCCCGGTTTTCAATCTGCTTCCGAAACTTGTTCCCCAGGATCCGGCAAAACTGATGGTTATCCCAGCAGAATTTATCAAGGAAGCTGAAATAGCTTATAGAAGTAACCAGATCGGTTTGCTGTCTCTTATGGCTGATGAGGCAGAGTTTTTTCAATGGAAAATTCCGGCATTGAGGTTGATCGGTGAGAAACTTTATAAATCGAAAGCTCATCAAAATGGACGTGTTATATGGGAGAAGATACTGAAATCTTATCCTGATGACATCGAAGCAAATGACCGGTTGGCCACTATCTATCAGAGGCTTGCGGAAAAAGAAATGTCCTCATCCCCTCAGGAAGGGGAGGAACGATTAGCGCAATCTGATCTGGCTATTGATAATGTATTAAAAAACATTGCTAAAGAAGAAAGGGGTGAAAAAGCTGAAGCCCTGGCTCTTAAAGGGAGAAATGAAAAAATAAGATGGCTGCAGTCGTGGAGGAAACTGCCTGATTCGCAATGGCATATTGCGGCATTAAAATCCGACTCTTTATTCAAAGCATTCGAGTATTATAAAAGGGCATATTATGAAGACCTGAACCACTTTTATTCCGGTATCAATGCCCTGGGGCTTTTAACTGTCATCATTGATCTGGTAAAAGCAAATCCTGAGATATGGGAATTACGATTTGATACAGAAGAACAAGCGTTACAAAAAATAAATGATCTCAGGGAGGATTATCAAAATCTGGCAAAATCTGTAAAACTTTCCATTAATGTTAAAAAATCCGCACTGAAGGAATCCGGAGAGACAGATCCATGGGTGAACATAACTGAAGCCGATTATTATTGTTTAACCTCCGGTAAACCGGAAAAAGTGGCATTAATGTATAAAAATGCACTGTCAGCTGTAAATCCGTTATATTGGGATGCAACGATAAGACAATTGAAAATTTATCAACAATTGAATGTATTACCGGAAAATATTAAAGCTGTATTAGCTGCATTTCCAGATGTTCAAACTGCTGAAATTGAAGATCAGATTCATTACATATTGTTTACCGGACATATGATCGATAAGCCTGATCGTAAAAAGCCACGTTTCCCGGCGGTCTGGGAAAATGCCGTCAGACAGAGAATTAAAGAGGAAATTAAAAAAATTAAAAGCAAAACCGGTTCAGGACTTTCAGGAATAGCAGGCGGCGCATGTGGAGGAGATATACTGTTTCATGAAATATGCAGGGAGGAAGGTATCGCCACGGAACTATACCTTGCCTTGCCAAGGGATAAATTTGTGGTTGAATCAGTTGAATTTGCCGGCGCTGAATGGGTAGATCGCTTTGATAAGCTTTATAAGGACTTACCGTGCCACATCCTGTCTGAAACGAAAGAATTACCACGATGGCTTAAGAAAAGAGAGGATTATACAATCTGGGAAAGGAACAATCTTTGGGAACTGAATTGTGCATTAGCAACCGGTGGAATAAACATGACACTTATTGCACTCTGGGACGGTAAGGGTGCTGATGGCCCCGGCGGAACAGCAGATATGGTGAAAGAGGCGAAAGCAAAAGGTGCAAAGACGATCATAATAAATCCATCCAATTTGTAATTAACAATGATAGCAGAACAGACTTTACCTTTATAATCATCTGCCCTTATAAAGGAATTAGAATATATTGACAAAATAGTTAATGCAAAATATGATTTTGCTGATGATACTTCGGTAAGAGAAGATGAAATAATTTTTGCCCGGGAATCTGCCCGCAGGCACATTGGGAGGTATATTGTCTGGTGGCCGGTCTTAATGAATGAAAATCAGTCATCAGCTGAATATCTTAAAGTAGCTGCTAATCAACTACTTGAGAGATTCTCAGCATGATAGAAATGAAACATGGACCGCATTGGTGGGTTAAATTCTCCTTTCTATAGATATAAGAATTTATGCTCAGGAATAAATTTCAGGTAGATTCAAGATAATTATTTCACCAGTGTTTTCTCCTAAAACAAGGTTCTTTTTATACAATGAAAGACAATTAAGAGCTCCTTTGGCAAAAAACTGTGCAATAGTTTTACCGCTTACAAGGTCCCAGAGGATACAGGTATGATCCCTTGAACCCGATACGGCCTGTTTCCCATCCGGGGTGATCGCTACGGCAGTGATCCAGCTTGTATGCCCCTTTAAGGTTTTTATCGCATTACCGCTTTCAAGATCCCAGAGGATACAAGTATGATCCAATGAACCCGATAAGGCCTTTTTCCCATCCGGGGTGATCGTTACGGCATTGACAATGTCTGTATGCCCCTTTAAGGTTTTTATCGCATTACCGCTTCCCAGGTCCCAGAGGATACAGGTTTTATCCCATGAACCCGATACGGCCTGTTTCCCATCCGGGGTTATCGCAACGGAATTGACCCAGAATGTATGCCCCTTTAAGGTTTTTATCGCATTACCGCTTTCAAGGTCCCAGAGGATACAGGTATTATCCCATGAACCCGATACGGCCTGTTTTCCATCAGGTGTGATCGCTACGGCATTGACAATGTCTGTCCCCTTTAAGGTTTTTATCGCATTACCGCTTTCAAGGTCCCAGAGGATACAGGTATTATCTTCGGAACCCGATACGGCCTGTTTCCCATCCGGGGTTATCGCAACGGCATTGACTCTGCTTGTATGCCCCTTTAAGGTTTTTATCGCATTACCGCCTTCCAGATCCCAGAGGATACAGGTATTATCTTCGGAACCCGATACGGCCTGTTTCCCATCCGGGGTGATCGCTACTGCATTGACCCAGCTTGTATACTCCTTTAAGGTTTTTATCGCATTACCGCTTTCCAGGTCCCAGAGGATACCGGTATTATCATCAGAACCCGATACGGCTTGTTTCCCATCCGGGGTGACCGCTACGGCATTGACACTCTCTGTATGCCCTTTTAAGGTTTTTATCGCATTACCGCTTTCCAAGTCCCAGAGGATACAGGTATTATCCCATGAACCTGATACGGCCTGTTTCCCATCCGGGGTGATCGATACAGCATAGACACTCTTTGTATGCCCTTTTAAGGTTTTTATCGCATTACCGCTTTCCAGGTCCCAGAGGATACAGGTATTATCCCCTGAACCCGAGACGGCCTGTTTCCCATCCGGGGTGATCGCTACGGCATAGACCCTGTAGGTATGCCCCATTAAGGTTTTTATCGCATTACCGCTTTCAAGATCCCAGAGGAAACAGGTATGATCCAATGAACCCGATACGGCCTTTTTCCCATCCGGGGTGATCGCTACAGCATTGACACTCTCTGTATGCCCCTTTAAGGTTTTTATCGCATTACCGCTTTCCAGGTCCCAGAGGATACAGGTATTATCCCTTGAACCCGATACGGCCTGTTTCCCATCCGCGGTGATCGCTACGGTATTGACACTCTCTGTATGCCTTTTTAAGGTTTTTATCGCATTACCGCTTTCCAGGTCCCAGAGGATACAGGTTTTATCCCCTGAACCCGATACTGCTCGTTTCCCATCCGGGACGATCGCTACGGCATTAACACTACCTTTATGCCCCTTTAAGGTTTTTATCGCATTACCGCTTTCAAGGTCCCAGAGGATACAGGTTTTATCCCCTGAACACGATGCTGCCCGTTTCCCATCCGGGGTGATCGCTACGGCATCGACTCTGCTTGTATGCCCCTTTAAGGTTTTTAGTGAAAGTGGCAATGGATTCCATGATGAACGATTGAAGGATTTACGCAGCATCTGTTTTGCCAGAACAGCCGGAGATATTTTTTCGGCAGCTTTACCCACCGGCCCGTTATCGTAATTGTTCCAGGCCTGCTGGATGGCTAAACCCGGTATATTATGCGTATACTCCTGCAAAATATTAGCCTCCTGCCCAAGAAAATTGTAAAAACTCCTCAATTTGTCCAGGCGGGTGGGATTGGTTCGTATCCTTTCCACCTCAGCTTCAATTCTTTCCCGGCTCCAGGGTTTGACGCTTTTGGGAACCTCCAGTACACTTATTTCTCCTTTTGCGTATGAAATCAGGTCATCAGAATATTTTTCCAGACGTTTCTGCCTTTCCTGCTCCTTCCGGATATTTTCTGCATTATCGGGAATGGCATCCATGGCATCATTAAAATCATGCATAAGGTCAAAAGTCATCCTGGCAGCAGCTTTGGCCTGTATAAAATCAAGATCGCACAACAGGTTTACTACATCGTCCCAACGTTCAGCTTTTGTAAGATGGGAAGGAAGATGGCGCAAACCATAACCTGAAAGAAGCTGAGCTCCTTTCTGCTGATATTCCTTCCAGAGGTAATCGGTTAACTGTTGATGGCCGGACTGTTCATCAACGAAAAAATCACCGGCTTTCTTCGGTTTACCAAGCCAGTCCAAAACCGATGTATGAAAAGGCCGGATACATTCATTTGAATCCTGGAAAAAGAGAGAGCCCAGCTTTTTAAAGAAAGATATTTCATCATAACGGTTCCATCCAAGCCCAAGTGATAATTGTGACAGTTTTAAAGGCTCCCTGGCTGCCAGTATCAATTCAAGAACCGGAAGTATCTTTTGTTTATATATATTTAAATCTTCCTGGTATTTATCCTCACGCGTCAGCTTATGCTTGAAAAAACCATCATAAATGCCTCCGAGTCCTTTCGGGAATCCTTCAGGAGAATTAATTGCCAGATGTCCCTCTTTTATTTCACGGCAGACCCATTCAGCATAAAGAAAAATGCCTTCACTGTTATCGACAATAGTTTTCAGCGTTTCCTCTGAAACACGTACCCGAGTATCAGCTGATAACCTTTCCTGTATATATGTCTCCAGGTCGTCCCTGTTCAACGGATCTTCTGTATCTAATTCCCACCGTTTCCATCCCTGTAAGGGCACAAGAACCTCCGGATCGGGACGACTGGTTATAATAATCCGTAACCAGTCGGGAAGTTTTGTAAACTCCAGGGCAATGAACTCTGCAAGCAGGTTTCTTCCATCATGTGTTGCTTCATCCAGACCATCGATAAGGATAACCCTTGGACCTTCCGGCCTTTGAATATCACTTGCCAGTGGCTGGACAATCAGGGAATCGAACAGGGAAGCGGCTGTTACACCAGAAAGCTGGGCCAGATTAATTCCGGCAAGCTTTTCGGCATAGTCGGGTAATTGTGTGCTCAACTGATAAGCAATTGACATGACGGTCCTTTCTGGCTTGGCCTTCTCACTTACACCCCTGCGGCATAAATGAAAGGCTGCAACATTTTCCAACTGTTGAACCAGTTTAATTGCAATCGCCGTTTTACCAATCCCCGGCAAACCGGTAATCCAGAATAATCGCGGTACATTGGGCGCATCAAGCCATTTCTTAATCTTATTGAATACCCATTTCCGCCCCGTAAACCATTTCTGGTAATGAATAACATCGGCTTCAAAGCTCAACGGATTCAGGTTGGCCCGTAATAATGAAGCCTGCCCTTCAAAGGCAAGATTCTGATTTTCCACTGCTTCAGATAACCGCTTCAATGCTGTGACATAACGACCTTCAGGAATTGGCATTTTTGAGCAAAACTGCATATCAAGCCATTGGACCCGGCTTATTGACAAGGGAGGTGAGCTCCAGCCCAACATAATTGGGATGACTGGCAAATGAAGGTCAAGTGCACGGGAAATCTCATTCAGACAATAGCCATCCGGTCTACGGACCGAATGAGGGGTCATGATAAGGATGAACCGGCCAATACCCGGTTTCTCAGAAGCCCATAGTAATCCTTCTTCGATATATCGTTCCCAGTCTCCGCCCGGTTTTAATCTCTCCAGGTCGTACCAGGTTTCATGTCCCCTCTCCTTTAAATCATCAGCAAGTCGTTGTGCAAAAGCAGCATGCTCATCATGGCCATAACTGACAAAAATGCGCAGCGGCTGAAATTCCTGAACCGGAGTGAATTCAAAATCGCAGTTATCACAAATATAAGTCTGCTTTTTGCTTCTAAAAGTAACCTCAGAAGATTGACATTTCGGACAGGTTATCATTTTACTGACTTCTTAGACATAATTCAATAATGATATTTAATTGTTATTTCTAATTATTCAATAAACTTCTCATATAATTGGGGTAATTCGTAATTATACCGTCAACTCCTATCTTGAGTAGTTCGGTCATCCTGTCCTTTGAATCCACTGTCCAGACCATCATCTTTCTATTTTCGTGATGACATACTTTCAAAGTTCGCAGGTCAGCAAATTTCCGGTATATATTTATCCCTTTCAGAAATTCATATTTATGAGAGATATCGATTATGATCTTTTTACCTATCCAGACGGGTATTAAGGGCAATTTCACGTAACATAAAAAATATAGTTCCAGATCCTTTTCAAGAAAGTGTATTCTCTTAAGAATATCAATATCAAATGACTGCACGCTGCACCAGCCTTCAGCATGGTTTTCCCTGATTATTTCGACAAGCCTTTCTTCAATGCCGGGATAATACGGATTTCCATACTTCAATTCGATCATCAGTCCTGATTTACCTTTTACAAATTCCAGGACTTGTTCAAGTGACGGGATCTTCATATTTGAATTATTGTCTGCAAATGCTGAAACAATATTATATTGAAGAATCTGATCATAAGTCATTTCCCTGACCAAACCTTTCCCGTCGGTAGTCCTGTCAATTGAGTTATCATGAATTACTATGAGTTTTTTATCTTTAGTCTGATGAACATCAATTTCGATAATATCCGAATTGAACTTTATACCGGCTTCAATACTTGCCAGGGTATTTTCAGGAGCTAATCCCCCTCCTCCTCTGTGAGCTATTATTAATGTTGAAATACTATTTTGCCTGAAATCCATCTTTCGTTCATTATTATCCCAAATTCACAAAAGAATTAGCAATATCAGATTATTATTGGTCTGATTTACAGATTGGTTTTTGATATCTGCAGGATTTGATCTATTTATCGGCTTCCACCAAAGCAATTGCAAAAGTAAAGATCGGCAACATTATTTGACCGTAAATAGGATTATACCAGGAGTCAGCATAAAGTGCAAAAGGTCCGCCCAGAGCAAAAACCCAGACCGCATAGGCAAGAACAGATATGATAAGCTGCTGGATCTTAGTAACATGCATGATATTACGTAAATAGAAGTATGTTAAAATACAAAAGACTGCAAACACAATCCAGTGAATAACTTCTTTTTCTCCGGATCCTCCCAGATTCTGGATAATACCCAGTACAAATATATAAAGGGTTACAATCTCGGCCGGTATATATTTTAATAACCTGTCGACATATTGATCCTTACCGGTAGGAACAGTGTCTCCGCCAAGAACCTTGGGGGAACTGCCGCTTTTAATGTCTTTTGATGTTAATACTTCACGTTTCATAGTTCTAAATTTTTTGTTAATACTTAAAAATTATCTTTAACTGATTTTTTTTCGCCTTGAAATCCGCCCATGTAACCACACCTCTGTCTCTCAGATATTAAGTCAGGAACGTAACAAAAATCCCTTGCCAAACAGAATCATATCAAATTTAATCAATAAACCTGTTCGTGTCAAGAAGAATTTATAAAAAAATCCCGGACTTTGGATCCGGAGAATAAAAATAGAACCCGACCAACAAATATCTAAAATCCAATAATGCTATCAATTAAATTGCCTAACTTTAATAGTCGTTTAAAATCCTGATCAAATGGAACAACGTTAGGTTGAAAATTAATCTTAATTGATATACCTGATAACCAATCAAGGGAAGAAGAGGTTCTGTAGTTCTTAATTTATTGTACAAAAATCTTAAAAAATACTGCTATGCATACTGTAACAATAGAATTATTGCGTACGGGTGAATCCACCGGACAGGCCCTTTCGGAAAAGACAAAATATATAGCCTTATGCGGAAATTACCCGCAGGCGGACCTTACAATTAATTGTAACCAGAGCACCTTCAGCAAATACAAGGAAAAGCTGAGATACCTAGACGCCGATGAAAAATCAAGAAAGGAAGGGATTGCTTTTTTTGAGAACCTGATTACAAAATTGCTGGATGATATAGACCCTTTACGCATTTATGGTCAGACCGATGACTGGCTTCATCTGCGTCTGTTGACGAAATCCAGGGAACTTGCCCAGTTGCCTTTTGAACTGGCCCTCACACCCAAAGGATTTCAGGGCGAGCACCTGAAACGGTTTCTTATAAATCCGCAACGTCTGACAACACTTACAAGAGAAGTTAAGCAGGTAGGTTCTTCCCGATACGTATGGCCTCACATACCCCGGATCCTTTTTGCGTGGGCTGAACCGATGGATACAGTACCACATGAAGATCATCTTAATATGCTTATTAATATTGTCAAATATTTTGCAAACCCGATTAAGGGTAGCGCTAAACCTGTACCGGATATTGGCAAATTTATTACTCCATTAAAAGAGGCCAGCCTTAAGTCAATAAATGATGCCGTTAAATCAGCCGTAAGAGAAGGCAACCCTTATACCCATATCCATTTGCTGGCTCATGGCATTAAAGATGAGAGTGCTACATATGAAGAGTACAAACTTGTCCTGCACAATAACTATGATCCCGGACAAGCATATTATGCAGACGGTGAGGATCTGGCTAATGCAATTGTAGAAACTGAGAACAATAAAACCTATATTCCTGCTGTCGTATCCCTGATGGCTTGTGACAGCAGTAACATAGGGAGTATATCGCTTCCTGCGGGCAGCCTGGCACATCATCTTCATGCATCCGGAATACCGTGTGTATTTGCCTCTCAGTTCCCGCTTACCGTTGAAGGTTCAGTCAGGCTGGTGTACACTTTGTACAAAAAGCTATTACTGGAGGGTGATGATCCCCGGAAAGCCCTTTATTATACGAGAAAAGACATTGAAGAAAGCGGGGTGCACGACTGGGCAAGCCTTGTAGCTCATGTCAGATTCCCGGAAGATATTGATGAACAACTTAAGGATAACCGGCTTAAGATTATCCTTCATTTCATGAAAACTGCAAATCAATGGACTGAACATGTGCTGAAGCATAAAAATGAGATTGATCCGGTAGTAAGAAAAACCTATATTGAGGAAATAAATGATCGCCTGGATAAATCCATTCAGGATCTTAAAGATCTGACTGAAGCATGGTCAAAGGAAGAAAAGAAACGCTTTGCAGAACAATATGGTCAACTGGGAAGTGCATTTAAAAGAAAAGCCGAACATCTTTTCAGGATGGCAGACCTGGATATAGTAAACTCTGAATCCTTGATCAAGGAATCGGTGGAAGCCCTGAAATCGTCGCGGGAATGTTATTTAATCGGTTACAAAGGCCAAAAAAACCATTGGACAGCGGTACAATATTTATCCCTGCAAACAATCATTCATGGATCTTTAATCCGTGAGGAAGACAATGATATATGGATAGTTGCAAAGGTATTTGCAGAAGAGGATATGGACCAGTCTGAGGACGCTGTGAGGAAAGTATGGGCCTGGGGTTCACTGGCAGAACTTTATTTATTAAAACCTTTCAAAAATCCCGATTTTAACAAAGGTAAAAGACTGGCAATGAAAGAAGCTTTGAATTACATTACCCTTGTCGCAAATGCAAAATCATCCTTCCCAACCGCAGGTCCAAAGTTACAAGACGAGATTGCTTTCGCACGCGAATCTACTCACAGACAATTTGAGCGTTACATAGTCTGGTGGCCTGTGATGAAGAAATCTGCAGCAACAAGTCAGTTGAAAGAGATGGCAACAGAATTGCTGAACGATTTCATTCTTTAACCTGATCCCTTGTTAGAAAGGCCAGCTGCTTAAATCCTTAATGGATTTTTAATTCTCAAAGCCACTAATGAAACCCAGGAAATGGAAGGGTTAAAATAGTTTCATGAAAGTAATCTCCAGTTCTAAATCTAATCAAGAATGGGAAAAAATGTCTTCTTAAGTCACATCTCAGAAGAGGCCTCTGAAGCCAGATCAATTTGGGTGATGATGTGATTATATAAAACTTTGGTTGGATAGGTAGAATTGAAATAATAAGGCAGATTATGTCAGTATTTATAAGTTACAGTCACAAAGACGAAAGGTTTGTGAATAAACTTTCTACATGCCTGATAGAGAAAAATATAAAAGTTTGGAAAGACAAATGGAAGACACTGGCAGGTGATTCATTTGTATCAAAACTAAAATAAGGCATTGAAAGAGCCAGTTATTTTTGTATTGTCTTATCAAGGAATTCATTGAATTCAAAATGGGTCAATGAGGAACTTAGGTTTGCATTGGAAGAAGAATCCAAACAGGATCAATATATTATACTCCCTTTACTTTTGGATGATAGCGAAATTCCCAGTCCTGTAGCTCATAAAATATATGTTGATTTCAGGAAAGATTTCAACGATGGCCTTAAACAAATTCTCAAAGTTGTTGAAAATAAGTATAATATAGGCAATGTAGGAAGGATGAAGGGTGCCTCTACGTATTACATTGACTTTGCCCGTGAGGAAGGACAAATTAATGGAAGGTATTTCTTACAGATTGACGTAGTTTCATTTGATACAGAAGAAACATTTAGTATTCTAACGCAATTTGTATTTCGCGGAAATGAATTTGTCACTAAAGAATATCTTGAAATTGATGAAGATAAATCGCTTAGTGATTATCTTCTAATTATTTGTGCTAATAAATTTGAGGCTAATCCTGCAAGAATAAAAATTAATTGCCACGAGGCATATCAAACCCGATTCCCAATCGACGATGAGAGTATGAAGGCTCATTTTGATGTGGATGTAAGGGTTAAATGGTTAGGAACATCAACTCGGGAAACGGTTCTTTTTAATATAGGTGCTTTATTTAATCAGATATGTTCTAATTACGGACTGAAATAAACTTTAAAGCTTAACTGGAGATTTGTTTGAGGTTTATTATTTTGAACATACAGATTATCGGGAGTAAGGATAAAACCGTACAATGAGTTCATTGGGAATATGCTTAATTACTCTAAGTTAATCCCTAACTGTCAGATTAAATCGTAGTTAGTTCATCTTATGCAATTCATCAGAGCCCAGCACGACCGGTTTTAGTTATTGTTGTATAATAATACAAATTTCGTGTATTATACTGCCAGTTTTCACAATTTTCGCTGTAGTATTTTATTATTTCTTGATTTTTAATGTTGTAGTTCATTATAATATTCTTTAACTTGCATTTAATGACGATACTAACAGTATAAGATATATTAGATGTCTGGTGAACGGGAGTGGAGCTCCCAGACAGGTTGTCTATTGCCGAAACGCGCAAAGCAGACGCATTTCTTGGAGGAGGTAACAAAAAATGAGCGGTATTATCAACTACTTCCATGGCGAGTCAGGCACCGTCAGCGACTGCTGGTGGGAGCTGGCCGATAAAACACCGGCATTTGCGATGGCGATCGAGGGCGATCCTCATCGAACCATCGCTCGGGACTATGGCTCGGACATCGGGATCGATCCGCAGATCACGCTTGGTGATAGGGTCATCTATCTGCGCTTGGAAGATACCACCGGCATCTGGGTGCAGTCGGCAGGTCAGTCCGCAGCCGATCTCAAGGACGCCGTCGCCCGGGTGCTTGAAAACCGTCGCTGGATCGAAAGGTGGCAGGGTGCCGAATCCGACTCGATCTACATCGACATTGCGCGTGAGATCTACAAATCCCGAGGTGACCCTTGCGCATCACCAGCACTGGGGCGGGTGATGCTGCGGAGAAGGTACTGGCCGAGGGGTGGGCGACCCTTGCGCTGGCGTTTGAAGATTCTCGGTATGACCGGCCCCGGGCAGTCGCCAGCTTCTTTCTCAGCCATGCAGCCGAAGACACCCTACTCGCGCGGCGGATCTTCGAGGATCTGAAGAACGATGCGAATGCCGACATCTGGTTCGATTTGGCGCAACCGGTACAGGAGATACCGAAAGATGACTCGGCCATCGTCGATCGGCTGCAGCATTCGATCAGTGCGACCAATGGATTTGTTATCCTTTGGACCGAACACGCGGCGTATTCGGCCTGGGTTGGACAGGAGTTCAAATGGGCACATGAACTGGGCAGAGCCGGCCGGCGTTTCACCTTATACTTCTCAAGCTACGTGATGTGCCGATTCCCCCTCAGCTAAGCGATGTCTGCACAGTGATCGACTGCAACGGAATTTGGTGGAGCAATGGCCTCAACGAGGAGTTGTACGCCGCTGTCTTCAAGCGACAGCCCAGGCGTGCATGGCTGGCTTCTTTGTCACGCGAGGCACCCGTGTCAAAGGGCACGACGATCGGCTATGACGACTTTGTGTCCGATGCTGGCTTCGTGGTGGCGTTCGAATGGTCATTCGAGAACGGATCACGCCGTGAATCGCTTCGCTGGCGGATCGAATACCGACGCAGAGACGGCACGCTGCACAGCGATGCAGGTGGCGGCAACGGCGGTGCTGCAGACCTTGCAATGAAGCCAGGCGACGGGTCGGCTTACAAGGTGCGCTGGCGCTATGGAAGCCACTTCTCGAGGGGCCAGATCTGTGGATGCGTAGCTCAGACCTGGGCTTAACATGGGACATGGTGCTGGACCAATACTACAGCATGCTGAAAGGCCGTTGAGGAATTTCACTCGACGCAAGTGTCAAATTCCGGCTCACCAATTCCTGCCCATCGTAACAGGTGAATAGCCACCAGCCGTCGCTGCCTAACAAGGCGATTTTCCAAGCGCTTAAGGGTGTGTCTCCACCAGGTTAATAATTCCCTTGATTGTTCTCAAGTTTCGCGACCGAGACGAATTGACCTTTAACACGATATGCATATGAAACCGTAAAGCTTAGCTGCGGGTGTCGTGGTTATTATACCTGGAACAATATGCTTGCTCACTTTTGTATGACAAAGCCGTACGCTAAAAGGCAGTCTATTGTTCCTTTCAAGGAATTACCTCGCATTTAGGTTCAATATTCATCCATTTATCCTGAACTACAGTAAACCAGATGAAAATGAGAAGCAGGCTTCGCAACGGATACGACGCTTTTATTTCTTATAACCACGCCGACAAGATCCGGGCACGCGAGCTGGCTGAACGAACCCCGGAGGTTTTACGCTGAGCCTTCACCTATGTCATTCGCGATGCTTGACGAGAAATAAATAGCCAATCTGAAGTAGGGGAATAAAAAATCTGAAACAGTGCATGCTTCAGATTTTTCATTAATGCTTCAATACTTAGAAAAAGTATGATCTCTCCTACCAGTTATGAAACCAAAAGGTTAGGCAAAATACATCGGGAAGAGATTGAGTAATTCATCTATATTCATATTTTGAAGCTTCCACAGTGCTCTTTTGTAATATCAATTTGATTCTGCATAATATTTCATAAATTTGATAATAGCAAGATTTTGGCAGTAGAGTCAATATTCTGCTGGATAAATAGTTTAAAGTTCGTCATAAAATCTTGTATTGGACATATGATACAAAAGGTAATAACAAATCGAAAAATAGACGACAGTTCTATCCTGGGCGATCTGACTTACTGGCAAAAACGTTCACCTGAAGAGCGAATTTCTGTCGTCGAAATACTAAGACGTCAATATTATGGGAGTTCAGGAAGATTTCAGAGAGTTTCTCGAATTGTTGAACACACATGAAGTAAAATTCATAATAGCCGGGGGCTACGCTTCGGCTTTTCATGGTGCACCACGTCTTACAGGTGATATTGATGATTTCGTAAAACCAGACCA
Source organism: uncultured Bacteroidales bacterium (assembly GCA_963700275.1). Lineage (GTDB taxonomy): Bacteria > Bacteroidota > Bacteroidia > Bacteroidales > VadinHA17 > LD21. Next base: position 182,172 of record CAVOWZ010000016.1, read on the forward strand.
CGTGAACACCAAACGTATTATCGACGCAATAAAACCGGCCACGCACCTTCTGCTCGACATCGGTCGGCCGAGCCGACTCAACATGGAACGCAGATCCGGGTTGCCGTCTTGGAGCGCGGCGGTTGGACTAATGTTGCCTGAAGCTAACAGATAGGAAGTGGAATGACCGAGCAGGACTCAAACGAACCGATCGACTTCATGTTGCTCGACGAGGCCGCGAAGAAGCTGCTGGGGTATTATGTCTATCGCAAGTTCCGCGCCTACCTCGCTTCGATCACGGCTACACTTCACCAGCAATATCAAGACGGTCTCAGCGAAGGACTGACCCGGCCGACAGCGCGCGGGCGCGGGATGCTCTTCGATTTCCGGGCGCTCGACTATGATGTATTGATCGAGATTATCGGTGTGTACATGTACGTGCTCTCGTGTCACAAGAACGCGAACTGGCGATTAGTTCAGCGTTACGAAGCGAAGCAGGTGCTTTACCTGCGGGGCTACGACTTCGAGGCGGCCTTCTTGATCAGCGGCGGAATTGCGGCAGGCCTCTCGACTATGGATACAGAAGGGTTCACTCTGAAACTGCCCTCGCTCCTGCAGCGTCGGCTGTTCAAAGTGCTCAGCCCTAAGGAGGTCGACTGGGAGACGGTGACCGCGGAACGGTACTACGACAACTTTGACGCGCTGATTCGATGGATTAATCGACGCCCAGCCGCCGTGTACCTCAACGCACTGAGCTGGAAGCAAGGGGTTCTCGAGCTGATCCCGCGGATGGATCATTACATCGTCTACGTGTCATCACTCACCGAAAGCGCTCTATGGGAGCTCGACCAACTGAACACTGATCAACGCCGCAGTCGGGTGACGGTCGTGTTCGACGAAGACGCGATCGCCAAGAAAGAGTCGCAGCTGGCGACCCAGACTGATCTGGTTGGGCGGTTGGGAAAGGCTATCTGGACGAAGCAGGGTGGTCCGCCGTCGTTGACGGCAGCGCAGGTGCGCGACGGCCTGGCCGAGGTGTTCACGGTGATGACCCCCGACGAATTCGAGGCGAACATCGAAGACATCAAGAGCCGCATCGACGGAAACAATGCCGAACTCAAACCTGGCGAACGGGAGACTTGGCTCGACTTCGAGTTTTATCCCTCAGTCCAGAGCGGGGATCTCACGCGGCTCCGGGAGATGTCGCGAACGCTGGAAAAGCTCGTCGGAGCCGGCCAAACTGGCCCGATCGACTGCCTACCGCTCTATGTGGCCCAGATCCAGCTCCGGATCTACTCGACGTTGCTACTTGGTGATCATGCAGCGACCGGTCGCGCGCTGGCGGCCTATTCAGCGGTGATGCAGAGCGCATACGACCACTACTCGACGATTGGTGAGCGAGCGGGCGAGTTGTCGGAGGAGAATCGCACCCGGTTACTCCCGATGCTGGATAACCACGGAGGATTTGCTGAGTACGCGGGCCGTCGACTACTCAGCCTACGGGTGCAGCCATGAGTTCATGGACCAATCCGAACAGGCGAATGCATCGTGGGACGCGATTTTCAACGCAACGCGGGGATCTGTCGACAAGGTCTTCACTGGGTGCCAAAAACCGCCCGAGTGATGCTGGCACTTATTGCTTTGATATCTTAATGCCTTCATGAGCAATTTCCATGGTTTCAATAGCTACCTCATTGCCATCTGCTTTCAGATCGGATGACTGTACTTTCACAGGCCAGGCATTTAAAACCTGCCAGGTGAATACCGGCTCATGCTTTTCATTAAGCAGTTTAATGGTCACATCCCGGCGTTTTACTGTATTCATGGAAATGGTTTCCATCCAGTTATCAAAGCCGATGTCACCCTGGAAAGTCCCTCGCTTGAGAGTGATATTGCCCAGTTTTTGTAAACCGGGTCGTTTTATCTTATGAAACTCAGGACTGATGTCTTCGCGGTATTCAATCACATCTGATTCCATAGTTAATCCCGTTACTTCTGTAAAAAACATTTTTGTACCGGGGCCCCATTCCACAATGAAATGAAATTTGGGCCTTAATTTCTGATAGACAATTTGCATAACCTGTTTTTAAATTATTTTGGTTCTGTTATCAGATCGCCACCCACAAACATTCGATTGGCATCAATTTCCACCTGGCGCACTTTAAACAGTAAAAACGGCTGTTGTTTCCCTCCTAATGATCCCCAAAGGTGATTCAACTGTTCAAATGTGAGACTCATCAGATCCACATTGATTAAAATATTATTTTCCTTTCCCCCGGATTTTGCAAATATACCTGAAGCAGCAACCGGTGTACGAGCAATTGAGAAGCTGCGGTTCGCCTGGAAAAAAAGCAATACCAAACCCAGGTGCTTAATTGCCATAGTGTAATCCTTATGATTTGCAGAGAATAATAGAAAAAGATTGATATACAAAGGCGGATTAACATTTGCTAATGGCCGGATTTCACTTTGCCTTACCGAATCCAGATTTCTAAAGGTTTGTTCTTCCTCCACGTTTACAAGCGACATATAAATCTGGCCTGATTCATCAACTCCTGGAGTTCCTGGATTATCAGGTGTGGGAAAAGCTATATTTCCCAATACCACAGGTTCGGGGTTGGAAAGTGGAATAGAAGCAGCGATAAAAGCATTTAAGTTTTGCCTGATTAATTCCATTACTTGAATTAACATAACATTCATATTTTAATTAATGCAAAAGACAAATCGGGAATTAATATGAACATACGAATGTCTTCCTGCATACCCGTATTCATCAGTAGGGTTTGGGTTTAGGGTTTAGGGTTTAGGGTTGGCATCCAGCCAGATGACCTTCTGTTCCGGATCATGAGGTTGCCCTATTATATCTTTGTACAAATCAGGCCGTCGTGCCATTACATATCGGTGACCACCTGCCTGAGTAAGATTTTCAGGAATTATTGATGCAGTTTCAAAGCTGTCGTCGAATGAGCGGCATTCGGCAATTATATCTCCGAAAGGATCAATTATCATTGAACAGCCGTTTTTGAGCTGGTCATCATCCATACCTATGGGATTTGAAAAGACAACATATACAGCATTGTCATATGCTCTTGAAGGAAGCCATTTCATAAGCCAGCTCCTCCCCTTCATACCATCAAACTCAAGCCTCAGGGATGTCGGATCATTTTCCCGGTTATGCCAGAGTTTCGGATCAACAAAACCGGCACCCGGACGGGTTGATGGCGTACACATTGTCACATGAGGCATAAATATTATATCTGCACCCAGCAGCTTTGTTGCCCTCACATTTTCAATAATATTATTATCGTAACAAATAAGGATCCCGCACTTCCAGCCAAGAAGATCAAAGACAGTATAGCTGTTGCCAGGCGTAATGTGCTTATTTATAAAAGGATGTAATTTCCTGTGTTTTGCAATCAAGCCCATTCTTATCAACACAGACATATGCCTTAAAGATGTTATCATTTTCATCTTTTTCAAAAAGACCGGCCAGCACCACTATTTCATTTTTTTCGGCAATCCGGGTAAGTCTTGAAATAGTCTCTCCTCCCGGTATGAATTCCGCAAGATCAAGCATCTGTTGCTTTGAGAGGTTTCTCGCAAAAGTATAACCCGTCACAGAGCACTCGTGAAATGCTATCACCTGTGATCCCTGACCTGCAGCTTTCCCTGCAAGATCTTCAATCACACCAAGGTTGTATTCTTTATCACCACTACGATTCTCAAACTGGGCGGTCGAAATTTTTAGTCTGTTCATCTTCAAACTGTTTAATTGTTCGATCATTTGTAACTAGCGTCAAAGGTACAGTCATTGCGAGTCCCGGTCAAAAATATCTAAGAAACTGTAAAGCTAACCTCGGGACGAAGCAATCCGTACCGAGTCTTCCCATGGCTTTTCAATACCTCACCCTCTCTACAGTTACCTCCCCCAGCAACCCCGACGGCTGTAACGCATCACCAGGTCTGATCTCATTCACGTTGATCCAGGTCTGTCTATCTTTTTCAGGCAGCCTGCTGTCGCCTATCAGTCTGTTCACCCAGTTGTTCACAACACTGATCTCAACTTCGTTCTCACCATCCCTGATGAATTTTGTAATATCCACTCTCCATGGTGAACTCCATACACCTCCGGCCATCTGCCCGTTGATCCTCACTTCCGCCATGACCCCTACCCTTCCCAGATTCAGGCAGATTGTCTCTCCCGGCTCCGGCTTTCCCGATCTGAAAGAATTCCTGTAAACAGCCGTACCGGAATAATATTTCACCCGTTCATCCGTACTCTGCGACCAGTCATCGGGAGGAATCATCTTTAAAGGTTCATCCGGTCCCCTCATTGCATTATCAAAACTCACCTCCCAGGGTGTGTTAATATTTACCACTAACTCAGGCTCCGGGAAGTTGGTTTCAGTTTTACCTGAATCAGCATCCCCTTTTTTTCCGAAAACTATAAAAGCACTTTCATTAGACTCAAGCTTCAGGGGTACAGTTGTAGTTCTGGCATCCGCGCTGAAGGCAGGGAGGTCTCTAATCGCCCCATTAACCGCATCCCACAGCTCTGGTTGTTTACCAACCGTCCTGAAAGTAGCACTAAAATTTGCTACAGTATCACTCTGGTTTGTAAGGAAGTAAATATCAATATCATCCAGCCTACGGTGTATCCAGAGTACCGGTACATTTCCCTTAAAGGACACGTCTGGTAAAACTTCCAGCTCATTTAAAGCTGACTGAAGGTCACCTCCGTTAAAAATATTACCACTGAAGGATTTGCTTTTTTTCACTCCGGTCCCTTCAGCATCACCCCACAATTCAGAGGCAATTTTTTCAACATCTTTATCTGCCTGCGGATAATTCTGAAGACCCGGGGATTTTTTTGGAGGCGGACCAAAAACAGACGCTCCCTGTGAAACAAGGTCCCTGATCCTGCTCAGCACTTCCGGCCTCATATTATCGAGAGGCGGGAGAACCATCAGTTCATAACTCATCCCGTCGGGAAGTACAAGTCTGCCGTTTTTAACTGATAACCTGTTTATAATGACTTCTGCATTAATATAATCGAATGAATATCCTTCAGGGAGTTCTGGTATCCTTGCTCCTGTCATTTTGGGTACATCCTCCCCGATGAAATAGCAAACATCATTTACAGGTAATCCTCTTCTGAGCATGAACATGCATCGCCTCTGGTAATCGATCCAGGTCTTCGATTGTTCAAACCAGGTATTCTTCCTGTTGAATTCGGTCCCGAACCATGCATTTATTCCCGGTGTTTTATCTTCATAAGGCTGATGTATATAAAGGTGAAGTATTACCTGGTTAATTCCTTCGGTATAGCTCCAGTCACCCCGTTTCTTCAGCATGGCAGGATAACGCTGGTAAGACATCCCTGCAGAAGTATATGATTCAGCTGATACTGATCTTTTGCCATAGATATGTGCTGCCGATGAAGCTGCCCGGCATTCAATATTTCCCAGTGAACCTTCATTCCAGAATTCACCTGCTATATTATGGCTCTGACCACCATACATAAGAAATTCCGAAGGGAATCCCCAGTGGCCGTAATTTTCGAGCCATATCCTTAGTCCCTTCTCCTGACAAAGTTCACGGAATCCCCCCACATAATCATAGGCGATCCTGTCTGCAACAAGCCTTCGAAGGTCCCACAGAAATCTATCGGACATATCAGCAGAACCAACTATTCGTCCTGTAAGAACAGGTAACCATGGAACAGGATCATACCCGAATCTCCCTTTGAAATCTTCAAGCATACCATCAGTCCAGTTCTGTGAACCCTGTTCATAGCTGTCAAGTACAATATGTTTCAGTGCAGAACGGTCTTGTTCAGGTATTCTTTTCAGGAGTTCCCCAACATATGCATTGAAATGGCTCTTCAGATGGTCTTTATTCATCTTATCAACCTCCCAGCCCATTGCATGAGGAGCGGCAGCAGCATTCCTGGTACCGGTTGGTACAGCACATATCCGTGTTATAAGCCATTTGCCCCGGGGAGCTTCCCAGTTAATTGAATCCCCTGCCAGCTTGCCTGTAATATCTATCACTTTGTCCGGATCAGTGATCATTGCAAGAGTTCCTGTTTCAGGACTTGATTCCCATAAATATGCATCCCACATCGGGAAAGGGGTCTGGCACATTTTGCCGAGTTGTTTTTCGATGTAGTTTTCGATACGCGGAGACGAAGAAATAGTTATTTCCGCGAGTCCGGCATTGGCGGCGATATTATCACGGTTTGTAAGATAATTGCTCAGATTGAAATTGCTCATAATAAGCCTGAAACCGGTAGAAGTAACTTCAGGAATACCTATAGAAACAGGTCCTGATGGAATTGGACCGACATTCAATGCCCTGTTACTACGATCATAGCGAAATTTCCTAATACTCACAAATTTGCCAGCCTCTTCCGCCTGAAGTTCCATATCGGCAGCAAAAGGTATTACTGAAGGATATAGGATGAGTGAGCGTGCGGTAAAATGACTTGCGGTTTTAAAGTCTACAGTGATTTCACTTTTGGTCCCTGCCCGTGTAAAAAAACAGACGGTACCCGTATCACCATCGGCAAGCAGATTATGGGTTCCCAGGTCAGGAATTGTGGTTATTTCCGGATCAAGAGATGCAATAGTCAGATCATCGTTTTCAGGAACCGGATAAGCAAGAACTTTAACATCCTGAAAAAAGCCTTGCGGTCCGGGCAGATGATGAATGATCTCTCTACCCCCTTCAACCTGAATTTCAGTGGTTACCAGGTGCCTCATGGATTCGGATGGACGGACCCATGGGCCTCCCGACTGGCTCCATCCGGGGGAGTTGAAAAAGCCAATGTTAACACCCACCCTTTTCCCTTCGCTTACTGCATGAACAATCAGCTTCCACCACTCCTCGCTCAGAGTTGAAGGTTCACCGTATGACATACCCTCGTTACCTATATTACCTATGAGGGCTTCACCTATCCCTACCCTGGCCATGGCTTCAAGGTCCTTTGTAATTCCTTCCTTTGAATTATTGTCGCTGATCCAGTACCAGTACACCCACGGCTTAACAGAATCAGGGGGAGCAATAAAACCCTCAATAAGCATTTCAGCCGTAACAGGATCACTGGTTTCAGTCTCGCTGCGGTTGCAACTTGCCATCATTAAAATGACAGCAGATAAAAAGGTTATAATTCGCATTGTATTGAATTGATATCGGATAACGCTATGAAGATAACAACAATTTACAGCCTCTGGCAGGTCGGACAATAGTATACGGCACCACCCAGGTAAGCCTCCTTGATAATCCTGTTACCACAAACGACACAGGGATTATTTACGGTATTCTTTGATAGTAATGTTTTGTAACCTCCGTTATTTCCGGACAAATCTTTTTCAGTGTCTCTTCCTCCCATGCCGGTCATGGTTTTAAGAGTTGTTTTCAGGCTTTTGTACAATTCAGCTTTTGCAGAATCGTTCAAAGTGGATTTTTTACGCTTTGGATGAATCCGGGCATTAAAGAGGATATCCTGCAAAACCCCGTTTCCGAGTCCGGGTATACGTTGTTCCGTAGCAAGTAGTGCTTTGGCAGAAAGATCTTTCGCAGTATTTTTAATGATATTGTCAAAATGGTCTTCGTCAAATTCATCCGTCAGAGGCGAAATACTCTTAAGGCTTAGTTGGTGATATTTATTTTCGAAAACACCTTTATATGCCCATATTCCGCCATACATTGCTACATTGAAAGAAAGGAAGGCATTATCAGTGAATGCTATCAGCAGCTGGTATTTATCAGGAATTCCCGAACCCGGTTCGTGGTAACGCATATTTATTCCCTCGCCGATTGTGATGCAGATATTATCACTGCAGATAAGATCTACGAACATGCCATGTCCTTTTGCTGAAATTACCAGTTTACCCGTGAGTATTTTTCCGTATCCGGCAGGATCACCGTTGTAAAATGCGAATTTATGAGGACTTGTGGCAGTAAAGACCTCTGAGATTGTTTTGTTTACAAGTAAAATACCTGCCTGCCGGCTGACTGTTGCTGATTCGGGTATTTCAAGCATAGTTAATTAATTTAATAATTCTGGGATCTATGTCTTTTAATACGTTTCTTAATACATATTATAATACGTAGTTAAAATATTCAGGACTGATTCACCTGTTATTTATTATCGTGTTCGACCCATACCAGTGCGGATATATCAAATCCTATTTTTTCTGCTATCCCGAGATAGTTTTTTTTAACATCTTCCGGAATTACTTTTTCACGGGCCAGTATCCAGAGGTACTTAAGGTTATCTCCGGCTACAAGGGCATATTTATAATCTTTATCCAGGGCAATAACATTATAACCTGCATAGAAGGGTCCGAAGAATGATACTTTGAGCATTCCGACATTCGTATCTCCTGCAAATTTTGCCTTGCCGACAGCTTCAGTCCACTTCTTCTCAACATAATTGTAACCACGGTTCACAACCTTAATTGTACCATTATCATTGAGTGAATACTCTGCCGTGGTATTATTAAGATTTCTTTCAAAGCGGAAATCCAAACGGGCTATTTCGTACCATTTGCCAAGATACTTATCCTTATCGAAAGGTTTCACGGGAGATGCTCCCTTAGGAATTGATGAACAAATATTTAACATAACAACTGCAAATAATCCTGATAAAAATATTTTCTTCATACTGACCGGTTTCTTTATCAGTGCAAATTTAATCTTTCCTGCTAAATGCATTAATAGTTTTTAATTTTAATCACCCACCGGGTTGCCCTGATCCCTGTTGTTTTTTATACTTCCACTCCTTCTCACAATCAAAACACTTGTATGTCGATTTAAATGAAGGGAAGATTGCAGCAGTAAAAAACAATCCAAATATGGAGGATAATACTACTGAAAAAATGTTTGGCTTCTTTTGAGCAGATATATTACCGGAACCGCAGAAGGGGCATAGATTTCTGTTCATCCCTTTGATTTCGGTTACTGTTTCCACTTGGATGACCTCTTCTTTCTTATCTCCTTTCAGAAAGCCACCTTCCGTGAGAAGCTTAGGTTATTATCATTAAATTAAGAGTACCCCCCTTAAATTAATACCATTACTTTAATAAATCATATATATTTAAATATTTATCCCCAAAAAAGAAAGGGGTATTCCTGAAAATATATATTTTTACGACAAAATACTCCTAAAAACTGAAATATGAAAAATACTTCTGTGATCCCCGGCCTGATAACCATTTTATTTTTGACAGCCACAGGAGAGTCAGAGGGCCAGGCTGAGACGAAAAAGTATGATTTTAACCCTGGTCTTGATTTCTATTCAACCTATGTATGGAGAGGTACAGCTTACGGAAATGGTCCGCATTTTCAGCCTGACCTGGAGTTTACAGCCGGAGGATTGGCAATAGGTATTTGGGGGTCTGTTGATTTTAATGGTTATTCGGAAGCTGATCCGTACATATCATATTCTTTCCCGTTCGGTTTAAGTCTGGGTATGACTGATTATTATTACCCCGGTCTTCCATTTTTTAATACCTCTCCCACCAACGGCAGTCATGCTTTTGAAATTAACTGTAATTATTCGACCGGCGGCCTTGGCCTGAGTGCAAATTATATCCTGAATGAGGCCGGGGGAGCAGGATCAGAGGGCGGGGATTTATATTTCCAGATCGGTTATGAGTTTAGCAGGTTCAATCTGTTTGCAGGTGCAGGAAACGGATGGCTGACTACGGACGGAAATTTTAATTTATGCAATTTAGGGCTGGGAACTGAAGAAATCATTGAGGTAACAGAAAAATTTTCCTTTCATTTGAACGGCCAGATCATTTTTAATCCGGAAAGTGAGAATTTATACATTACCGTGGGAATATCTTTCTAAGAGGAGATAATAGCTTAAGAAAATCAATTCATTTAACCCTGCCTGACGGCAGGCAGGCACAAAGAGCACTAAGTTCACACAAAGGTACTCAAAGGTCTTTTCACAGGATTAAATTATACCTTCGTGCTCTTTGTGATTTCCTTCGTGTCCTTTGTGGTTATGTAAAATAAACTAAGATATTTCAATAATGTTAATCATCTCCTGATAATGATAGACATTAAAACCCGGGGCTTTCTTCTTTGAAGCTGCTATCATTGCCATGGCAACATTTTCTGCTTTAACGGGTTTGTATTTTGAAGGAAAAAGAAAAGAGAGAGGCGCTGAAATGGCTTTTGCAACTTCTTCACCAAAACGGAATTCCTTGCGTTTGCCCAGGAGCATCGAGGGCCGAAAAACAGATACCGATGCGATTTTCATTTCCCGAAGCTTATCTTCCACCTCACCTTTGAGCTTTAAGTAGAAGTTTTTGCTTTTACTGTCCGCCCCCACTGAAGAGACAAGTAAAAAAACAGGACATCCCGTCTCCTCACAAAACCGTGCTGCATTAACCGGGATATCATGATCAACCTTATAATAAGCCGCACTGTCACCTTTTACTTTCTTCTGAGTTGTTCCTACAGCACAAAAGATAGCATCACTGCCGGCTATGGCTGATTTAAATGATTCTTTATCGGAAAAATCGACTACCACAGTCCGGACTGAAGGATTATTGAATTCAACCGCCCGTCGGACAATTACCCGGATCTCATTGTAATAGTTATCATTGAGGAGTAATTCCAGACATTTACCTCCGATCAATCCGGAGGATCCTAATATGGTTGCGGTTTTTTCTTTCATATGTCTGAAGTTTATAGGTAAAGCAGATCCTTACAGGGCCAGTATAGAAATTTTTTGAATGGAATAAACCGGGTTATACCAGGTTCAATTACTAACCAGGTCTGATAAATCCTGTCAGTTGTAAATATATTCATTCACCCCGTTTACCCTTACCGGGTAGCCCCTTCTGTTATACTGGTATGAATTTTCGGTTACCTGAACTTTCTCTATGAACGCATCGACTTCAAAATGAATTGTATAGGTTTCTTTGGTAATATTGTTTGCATTTGTATTTACACCCGGTGTCAATAACTTACTGAATGCCTGGAACGGATTCTTCATATCATCAAATTCATATTCTGTTGTCGTCGTTAATTCTCCAGAACCATCTGCCGGGACAAGATATTTGTCCGTCTTTATCACGTTTCCTTTATCATCATAATAGTAGTTTATATAGCCGGAAATTCTGGCATTGTAATACATTGTCTCTTTAATTATCCTTCCATCTTCCCATGTAAAAACAGAATAATCAGTGTTATCTGCAGATGGTCTTATATATGTTTTCCTGGCAAGATTTCCATCTTCATCATAATCAAATTTCTGGGTCAGGCCTTTTTCTGAGTTACCCGGATTAACCCACTCTTTTCTGCTCATGGTTTGCTCCAGGATATAAGAACTGCTGCTGAATATTCCGGGATCCAGATAAAATTCACTTTCTGTAAGCTGACCATCCTTGTTATAGTGATGTTTAGTATAGAAGAATTTTGATTTTTCCTCATTAAGGAGAAAAGATCTATCATATGTGTACTCCTTATAAACCTCTCCGTCAGTCATAATCCGGCTGATAAGATCACGGCCGGAGAAATCTATTTCAGTGCTTTCCTTATTGCAGGAAGAGAATCCCGCAAACAGCAGAATAACGAGATAAATATTGGCTTTTTTCATCGATTGTGAATTGGGTTAGAAAACATTCGAATACAATCAATAGCATCAAAAATTATACCAGTTGAAATTAAATCCCCTAAGAAAATAATATTTATTTACCGGCATCTGAAACAATAAACTTCAGCAGTCTGGTTTTAATATTTATTCTTAATCTATTCTCCATAGATTTATAAACCCTGAACCTGCAGCAATAAATCTATTACCATCCGGGAGAATGTCTATTGCATTGTGACTTCCGGTTTTGGTAAATGTCCTGATCTTATCTCCTGTCTCAACATCCCATAGATCCAGATAACCTGCACTGGCAGCAATAAATCTTTTACCGTCAGGCAGGACAGCAATGGCATCATGACTGCCGGTTTTGGTATATGTTCTGATCTTTTCCCCGGATTCAACGTCCCATAGATCGAGATATCCTGTACTGCCTGCAATAAATCTTTTACCATCAGGAAGGACCGCAATGGCATCATGGCTGCCGGTTTTGGTATAGGTTCTGATCTTTTCCCCGGATTCAACGTCCCATAGATCGAGATATCCTGTACTGCCTGCAATAAATCTTTTACCATCAGGAAGGACTGCAATAGCATCATGAAAGCCGGTTTTGGTATATGTCATCAACTTTTGTCCGGATTCAACGTCCCAAAGAGCGCGGTATCCGGTGCTTGCAGAAATAAATCTTTTACCATCAGGAAGGACAGCAATCGCATCATGACTGCCGGCTTTTGTAAATGTTCTGACCTTATTCCCGGATTCAACATCCCAGAGATCCAGATATCCTGAACCTCCGGCAATAAATCTTTGTCCGCCGGGAAGCACAGCTATGGCATCATGGCTGCCGGTTTTGGTATAGGTTCTTATCTTTTCCCCGGATTCAACATCCCAAAGATTAAGAGATCCTGTACTGCCAGATATGAACCTTTGTCCGTCAGGAAGCACTGCAACGGAATTATGACTTCCGGTTTTGGTATATGTCTTTAATATTAATACGGAGTCAGGCAGGGATAATCCCACTATGAGGACCGGAAATATTAACGGATTTAAATTTCTATGTGCTTTCATAATAATTTGCTTTTAGTGGCAATGAAGATTCAGTCACAAAAGCAATGCCAAAAATAATACAGGAATCTATTCAGGAATTGTTCCGGCCAACATGAAAATTACTTCAGGAAGTTGAAATTTAGTATTCAGATTCATACCGATAGTGCGCCGCGGAATCCCCTGACACCATAGTAAGATCCTGCACCATTGTGATACACGAAGACATGGCCATAACGACGATCACAGAAGAGTGCACCGCCGAGTTTTCTGATCTCATCAGGTGTCTTTACCCAGCTGGATGTTCTTGTATCGAAATTTCCAAGTTGCTGTAAGTCCCGATATTGTTGTTCCGTCAGGAGTATAATGCCCATGGAAGCTGCCATATCCATTGCATTATTTTCCGGTTTATGTTCCTTCCTTGATTCCAGTCCTTTGCGGTCGTAACATACATTTCTTCGGCCTTCAGGACTTTCCGCGGAACAATCATAAAAAATATATTCCCCGGTCTTTATATCCTGACCAACAACATCCGGTTCTCCACCCGTTCTTTCCATTTCATTAAGTGACCATAGTTTTACTGGAGTCAGCTTCCAGCCTTACCTGAACTTCAGACCACTTAAGACCTGTATGGCGATTCATGTTTTTCTCAAAACGGGCTTTCAGTACCCTGAGCAATTCTTCGCGTTTTTCCGGGGGTAATTCCTTTATTGTTTTCATGTCTGACATAACAGATATTAAGATAATAGTAATCACACATTAATTAAACAATTAAGATGTTTCTCTGTTCAAACTTCAGGAATTTCCCCAGTGATGGGAGCCCCGACTTTGTGCATGTCCATACAAACCAAGTTTTTATTCTTATATCCTTTTGTCTAATTCCTTCATTATCCATACAGTCTGAATAATTTCTATCAATTCTAATGGCAATTCGTTTAATTTTTCGATCTGCCATTCTCTTTCTTTCTCAATATCCTTATTTGCAAGCTTTACCGCTTTAAGTGCATAAAATGCTCCCCCGGGCGAATGGTCTGCCATATGAGCCGTTGCAACAGTCTGTCCGATAGAACGGGCTACCGCCTTATATACAGGGTCTTCTGCTTCTCTTGCAACCGCATGTGCTCCCAGTGAAGCTTTCATGGCAATACCGGTCGGGATTGCATCATTCTCCCATTGTTTAGCTACGTCCAAGGCATATAACAATCTTTTGTCAACGTCATTCCCAATTAGTAACAATACATGTTCAGAGCATTCTCTTGCCCACCTGATCAACTTACGATGATTCTCCTTTGTAAGCGGACCTCCACGGTGTTCTGCAATAAATGGGTATCGTTTTGATTGTATTGCTGACTTTTTCAGATTTTCTTCTCCCATACTTAAAGCAGGTACATGTTTGCAAAAATTATTTCATGATCGTTTGTCCCGGCTAAGACGGGATGAAGGTTTCATGCTTACATAATTTTAATTCTGAAATTTTATCCGGGGTATTTTATTTTAATTTCTTTATTCAAATCAGTCAGGGTTTTTATAAATCTATCCTGATTTTCCGGTGAAATTGATAGAATTTTACCGTTCCCGTATTCAATCTCAATGCACTCCCATGACAGAGTGGGCTTTATTATTCCATTAATTGTTTTTTGCTCAGTCCTGATTATTTTAATGCTTTGAACTGGGACCAGAAATCTGAAAGGTCCACACCTGGCTGACAGTTTTTCTTTATCTATAATATAACAGGTTCCGGTCCAGCACCAGATAAACAATCCAATTACTAAGATGGATATAAGAGCCTTAATAAGAAATTCAGAGAGGCCCAAAGGTTGCTTTAAGATCAGCTGTAAACCAAAACCCAGAAACAGAATCAGGAAACTGACTATAAAAAACAAAGCTCCCAATCCAGCGCTTTTCTTTGAATTAAACTTCTCAATCATTTTTTATTTTTTCTATTTTTTGTCTCGTATCTGTTCGATAAGATCATGGCAATTATATTAAAAACCATTGCCAGGGTGTTTTATTCTGATCCGGGACAGCCGGAAACAACGGCGTAAGTTGCAACTGCCGATCTGTTTGCTAATGTAACATATCTATACCATATTGATCAGTTGTTTCAACTTTTTAATGCTCTTCTTCTTTGGCTTAACAGTTATCATACTGGGACCGGAATAGTATCGAAGGCTTAATTGTTTTGACTCTTTGATTTTCTCCATTGTAGCAGCAGGAATATTGTAAATGAATCTTGTTAATTTTCTGTTATTCTCTGAGTATCCTGAAACAACTGATACAGTTGTTGAATCAGAGGTCATAATATCCTCTGTGTTTTCTGAAATGCTTGTAACATTTTCAAGTTCAATTTTTTTAATTTTCATCGGGAATGCCTCATTATCAATAATAAGTATTACTTTTTCATCCATTTTAAAACTGGCACCGGATAATGATAAGACATCATAAGCTGTATAGGATATCTCATTTTCTAAGTTAATCTCTTTGATGATTGACTGAGTGTAGTAAAAGAGGGGGGATCTGCGATCCAGATCCTTAACTGAATATTTTAGTTCAAACCTTTCTACTGAGTATACGATATCATTTTCGGAGTAGATCCTGTTTAAAGTGAAGCAACTTTGAAACAATATACAAATCAGCATTATACATGAGATTTTGCAGATAGATTTTTTATGGAACGGGTTTTTCATACCAGAGTATTTATTAATGAATTATTGGCTTACTATTTTTAATACAGGGCATTTTTAATTTTAAGTATGTTTGCCTCCCGTGTAAAGGAATAAGTCCTGCTTTTCAAATTGCATAGTTCATAAAGTTGCAGAGCTTTTTGAAGATTCTCTTTTGAACTGGTGGATTTATCTCTAAAACCCGCCTGAGCAATACAATCAGCTAAAAGTTCTATGTTTTCAATACTGAATCCTTTAAAGCTTAAAATATACTCATTTGAATCTTCGACCTTAAGGGATAAGAACTTATCCAGGTCAAAATTTGTCGCCTCTGACAACATTCCTTTCAGGTCTTCTATTTGCTTTTCAGGAGTTATGGCAAGATTTCCTTTACCTCCAAAAAGTTTTTGCCGGAAAGAACTTATAATAATTCCGATCTTTTCTATTTCTCTAAGTAAATAGTCCTTTTGTTCCATAACATTTCTTATGTCAGGTTCTCTTGCAAATGCCGGGCAGTTCAGATCGTTTGTGTTACTGAGCGCCGGCCATCAGAATCCTTTCTTTTGCACATTGTCAATATCTTCCCTTTCGCGGTTTATCTTATTACTGTTTTTACCGGAGCTGAACTGAAACCATTTGGAGATCAGGAAAACCATTTATTCATCAGGCATTTTTTCGTTCCAGTTACCCGATTGTTTGCCGGTAAGCTCTGTAATCTCAACTTTCAGAATTAATATCGAATCAACCTTGCTTTTCTCGTAGTTCAGATCGTGAGAAGCATCTGCTCCATTGTGCTTCATTATCACATCTAATCCCTTCCGTTTTTGCTCATAATCTGTTATTATCTCAATTTTACCGTACCCTGTTAACGAGCGATATCTAGTCTCCCATTTACAGGCTTTCTCATATCGTTCAATCTTAGCAATTTGTTCAATCTCAATGCAAACCAGATTGTTCTTCCTTATTAAATCAATCTTTTTCCCCTCTCTGGCACAATGTATATAAATAAACCCATCCTGGTACCCGTAATTAAATGGCAAAATGTAAGCTCTGTCATTGTCAATGAAGCCCAGGCGGCATATTTCAGAGGTTGATAGTATTTTATCAATTATAGATTTGTCTTTTATTTCCTGTTGTACACGTCTCATTATCTTAGTCAATTTTAAACAAGTATACTCATTATCCGACTTTATGTGTTGTCTCTTATTTTAATTTCATAATCGGGTTCATGAGGTATTTTAAATCATTTTGTATCCGTATTCTATTGAGCGGGTTAAATCATTAAGAAACCTCACCATTGGTGCACCATCAATAACATCATGATCAACCAGGATAGTCATATTCAATATATCCCGGATTTTTACTTCATTATCGATTACGCAAGGCTTCTTTAAAACTGACCCAATACCAAAGGAAATCGGGTGTATTGATTTATGAATAAACCAGCCATTTATCTTTCCCATCATCCCTACTGAGGTTATTATGGCATTTCCCATTTTCCGAAAAATAAATTTCGGATTTCTCAGCATTATTTTCCATATACCTCTTCTGATAAATCCCGGCAAATTATAATAAAGGTTTTCATAAAAGGAAGATGTTCTGTTCAGAACTATATCATCGCCGGTTATTTCCTGATTTTTTGCATTTTCTATTTCAGCGGTAATTTCCAGGGCACTCTTTAAATTTGACCTTTCAATAATTAATGGAATGGGGACAGCTTTGTCACCGATTTTTTTCTCAACAATTATCGAAATATTTATATCATCAAAAATTATAAGCTTCTTTTTAGAATATAAAAATGCCGAGGCTTCTTTATGCTGTTGTAATACATTACTGATCACCTTAATAAGCCAGGCATTAAAAGATATTTTAGTACCTTCTCTTCGTAACTCCTGCAGTTTTCTTTTGCTTTCTGTAACATCAAATTCGAGCAAGGCACTTACATGGTGTTTTAATAATCCGAGTGCAGTTGTATCAAAGGTTGCTATTCTTGAGCGAGGTATTTGCTGATAACTAAAGGATGGCTTCATCTTGAAATTGGATAATATTTTGTATGAATGCGTCTCATTTTACTTTAATTCACGCTAATTCCGGGATGTGGTTTACTTTGGCAAAGTCTGAACGGCGGCTGAGTCCTCAGACATAATCAGATTACCATATTTTCGGTATAAGTCGCCATTTCGTCATTTGTGTATATTCAACATACCCGGGAAGCTCCTTTTTCAAAGTTTCGTCTTCAAGACAGGTCCTGATGAATAAAAGAATAATTCCTGCTGCTGTAGGAATTATGCTCCAGACTGAACCCGTGAGTAAAGGCAGTGCAGCAAGTGAAATCATCATTCCCGCATATCCCGGATGTCTTATAATTTTATAAACACCTGTATTACAAACTTTATGCCCCCGGTCTGTTTGTATACGTACCACGGTGGAAAAATACTTATTCTCCTTTTTTGCTGTCAGGAAAATTATTTGTCCTGTTATTGTCAGGATAATCCCTGAAACGTAAATGCTCCAATGAAAATCCGGCGACCAGTGATAACGGCCAGAGTCCAGTCCTGCAATTACCAAATAAATCAGGTAGGTTAAACCGGATAGTCCTAAAATTAATTTGTCCCATGATTTTGTGCCTTCTCCGATCCTGGATCGTTCTTTAATAAGTTCCGGGTCATTTCTATTAGACCAAAAAGTCATAAGGGTTGATATTATGTTTGTACCAAAAAATATCCAACCCTGGAAGTATTTAATTCTCCCTGCACTAACGAATAAGACAGCTGAGAAAATAATTGATGTAATTAATAATTTGATTAAAAATTTTATTTTCATATCTGTGTTTTTACCTGATTTATTTTTCAATTTCGATGTCATATTTGTCAAGCAACCCGGAGACCGAGAGCAGGGAGAATTTTGCTTTCTTAATGCGGTTTAATTCCGGATCAATTGAATAATTATATGATGTTCTGAAGTCGACATTTTCCAGATTTGTGTTTCTGAAAAGTGTCCTTTGCAGATCACAATTATCGAATACTGAATTACTGAGATCAGAATCTGTAAAGTCAGCCTCTGTGATTTTTGAATTTTTGAATTTTGTCTTTTTAAGTTTTAGTTTACAGAACGAGGAGAGGTCAAGGGTACAACCATCAAATTCGAAAGAGATAATTAAATGATCACAATCTTCGAAATGCAATCCCAGCAACTTACAATTAATGAATCTGACATCCCGGAATGATGTTTTAATCAGTTTGGCAAGACCAAAATTACATCCTCTAAATTCACATTCGAGAAACTTAATATCGGACAGATCTGCATTGGAAAAGTCACAATTTAAAAATCTGCAGTTATCATATGCTCCGGGTTCAGGCTTCATCAAATGATTGAAAGTCAGACCTTCGAAAAAACTTTTATCCATTAAGTGGTAATATTAATTTCTCCTGTTAAATATAACCGTGCTTTTCCGCCAATCCTGCATCTGTCATTTTTAAATTCACATGCAAGCTGCCCTCCCCGCTTTGACAGTTGATTTGCAATCAACCTGTTCTTACCCAGTCTTTCTGACCAAAAGGGCAGTAAGGATGTATGTGCAGAACCTGTTACCGGATCTTCATTTACCCCCAATTGAGGAGCAAAAAACCGGGAAACAAAATCTACACTATCTCCCTTTGATGTAACAATCAACCCTCTTGCATCCAATTCAGATATTTCTTTCAGATCGGGTTTAAGATCCTTTAATGATCTTTCACTATCAATTAAAGCCAAATAGTCTGACTTTCCTTTAAATAACTCAAGTGGCTTAATTCCAATACACTTCTCTATTACAATGTTTTGGTCTTCCGGTAGCCTTTCCAGCTTATCAGTCGGAAAATCCAGATACAGCATGTCACCGGCTTTTTCCACGGGTAACAAACCGCTTACGCGTGAATGAAATCTGATAAGATTACCGGGATATTCAAGTATATTGAATATCACAAATGCCGATGCTAAAGTGGCATGACCACACAAATCAACTTCTACAGCCGGAGTGAACCATCTGATTTTAAAATCCTTTCCCTCAGGTACGACAAATGAAGTTTCTGCCAGATTATTCTCATTTGCGATGGATTGCATCAATTCATCACTTATCCATTCATCAAGGATACAAACTGCTGCAGGATTCCCGGAAAATAATCTGTCAGTAAACGCATCTGCCTGGTATAATTTGATCTTCATGATAGTAATTTATTTTTTCGTCGTTAATATTTTAGTTAATTGCCTGCTAATAAAATGCATAAGCTTTGACGGCCGAGATTAGTAAAATGATATGTATCAGCTAACCTTTTTATTTATTTTCTTCCTGCCAATTTATTTACTTTTAAAATGAGGGCTGTTTTTGCTTTTGTATATGCTTCTAACAATTGACCAAGTTCATCAAGGGTCATATTATGCAAATCATTATGTGAAGGCATATTATTCTTTATATTTTTATTTATTATCAGGCAGATATCCCCAATGATTGAACTCTTCTTTTGATTTTAGTATTTTGAGTCCTCCGTCAAACAATATCATGCAAATGTTTGCAACAGTTAAGCTGGTCCTGCAACAAAGTGTGGTTGAGTTGGCCGACAACAGTATCGGGTACTGTACGGATTCCTTTGCCTGGTTCATAGCAGTAGTTTTAATTGATTTTAATCCCGTGAGTTTCTGCTTTTTTGAAAAAGATGTCCAGTTTGTTTTGTTCTTTCAATTTATCATGGATCAATGCAACTATACTTTCTGTATCTTTGGTATAGTCTGAATCTTGTGATGCATACATCTTATGACAATAAAAGATATAATCAATAGCATTTTCATAATCTTCCATCAGGAAATAAGTTTTGCCTTTCCCAAAATAGCCTTCAGGATTTTTTGGGTATAAATTGATTAACATATTATAGTTTTCATCCGCACTTACATAATCTTTAAGAATGTAAGCGCGACTGCCTGATTTTGGATAGCAAATGCTCCTTCGGGATAGATCTCCAGTGATTTATTATAGTATTTTACTGCTTTCTTATAGTCTCCCATCTTTGTAAGTTAACCCTAAATCATCATATGGAAGTACCCAATCCTGATCGGCTTTAATTGCTTTAATTAAATTCTTTTTTGCAGTTTTGTAATCTTCTGATTCCAGTGCTTTGCTGCCAGCCGAATACAGTTGGTTTGCTGTTTCCGAATCTGACATTTTATAATTTTGTGCTTCCTTATCTAATAATATAAATTCCCGGATCTTTGGACAATAGTAAGTTAAACTTTCCATTACTTTATTAATGGTTTTCTTAATAGTATCGGCGTTAGAAATATAATCCTGATCGGACACTTCATCAGAATTAAAAAATATAATCATTGATTCCGGGAAATATCTATCTAGCTTTATTTGCAGAGAATCAATATTTTCTATGGTATCCATGCAACTGCAAATCGAAGTACTCATTCTTTCGATCATATCCTGACCTAAAACGGCGGAGATAATCATATGACAAATAGCCAGGACAGTCAGGTTTTTCATTGATCTCAATAAAGGTTAATAAACAATATTTTAAAACAGAATATTAGGAAGGGTTAATCGCGCAGGCAGGTAATAATTAAAATTAACAGTCAAATATTGAATGCATTATGGTTAGTTTTCTTATAAATTTTATACTCTGTAACTACCGATTTGCATAAAAATAAGTGACACTTTTAACAATTAAAGTATCATTTTGGTATCTTACAACAAATAGTTGATTGTCTATGTCTAACCTTAAATTAGCTAATGGTCCTGAGTTTAATCGTATAGAGATTTCATCCAGTTTACTTAACGAATCTATCTCGACCAAGATCGC